>DATJID010000059.1:0-10456 GCA_035493515.1 Binataceae bacterium (SeqCode)
CCGAAGACGGCTCGCGCGGCCTTGGCCGTCGCCGCAGTGGCAGTATCGAGTTCGTCGCCGGCGACACCACGCGCCTTCCGTTTCATGACGGCACCTTCGATTGCGTCGTCAACGGCTTCATGTTGCGCAACGTGACCGACCTGCCGGTCGCTTTCGGCGAACTGGCACGCGTGCTCAAGCCGGGCGGGCGGCTCGCCTGCCTCGACCTCACGCCGCCGCGCGGCCCGCTCCACGGACTCTTTGGTTTCTATATCGGACGCATCGTTCCGCTGCTGGGCGGCGCCGTGAGCGGCCACTATTTCGCCTACCGATGGCTGGGACAGTCGCTGCGCCCGCATCCGGACGCCGACACGATGGCCGCGATCATGCGCGCGGCGGGGCTCGGCGAGGTCGGCTATCGTCGCATCGGTTTCGGTACGGTCGCGATTCACTATGCGGTCAAGCCGGGAGCTTCCGAGCGTTCCCTTCGTGACGAGCGCGAGGCGCGGGAGACCCGCGTTAAGAGCGATGGACCCCGCGCTGCTTGAATGGTGCCGGCGGCTCGTCGCATGCCGCAGCGTCACCGCCGAGGGCACACGGCAGATAGCCGAGTGGTGCGCCTCCGGGATGCTTGCGCCGGCCGGAATCAACGCACGCCTCATCCCGTCGACCCGCGAGGGCACCGAGCAGGTGAACCTGGTCGCGACCATCCGCGGGCGCGATTCCTCGCTCAGACCGGTCGTGTTCAACACCCATCTCGACACCGTGCCGTCGGGCGCGCCGGAGCTATGGACGGCCTGCGACGGCGACCCCTTCACCGCGCGTATCGAGGGCGATCGAATCCACGGACTCGGCGCCGCCGACACCAAGCTCGACTTTGCCGCGAAAGTTTTCGCACTCATCGCTGGCGGCACGCCGCGGCGCGACGTTTACCTGGTCGGCAGCTTTGGCGAGGAACACGGCCTTACCGGCGCAAAGGAAATCGTGGAGGCTGCGATACTGCCGGCGGGCGCGATGGTGTTCGTGGGCGAGCCGTCGCGCCTGGAGGTCATCACCGCGCACAAGGGCCTGATCATTTTCGATCTGACGCTCGGTTTCACGCCGCTGCGGATCGACGAATCGATGCAGGTGCGGCGGCTGGATTTTGCGGGCAGGGCCGCCCACTCCAGCACGCCGGCGCTGGGCGTGAACGCTATCGAAATCGCGCTCGAAGCGATGGCGATCAATCTGAAGCTGAATTTGGCGGCGATTTCGGGCGGCACCGCGGTCAACGTGGTGCCGGCGCGATGCGACGTGGTGGCTGCCAGCGACGGCGGAATGGACCTGCCGATCGGCGGCGCGGTCGAAGCCGCGAACTTCGACGGACCGGTCGTGGAGGTTATTCCGCTCGAGGTCGTCACTACGATGAACCGGTTCATTGCCGCCCTGCGCAAGTATGCCGACCACGGCGGTAGCGACGAACCCGACTACGCGGCGCCCACGCTGACCTGTAATCCCGGCGTTATCCGATCCGGGTCCGGTTCGATGACGCTGGAATTCGAGTTGCGCCCGCCGCCCGGGCTCGCGCTGGACGAGGTTCGCGCGGGAGTCGCGAGGGCGGTCGAGGAAATTTCGCGTACCGCGGTTGGCGTATCGGTCGCGCTTAGCGAGAGGCGCGCAAATCCGGGCTTCCGCGCCGCGGCAGCGAGCGAGACCGTCGAGATGGCGATGGGAGCGCTGGCGAGCGCGGGCCTCGAGCTGAGGTCGGGCGTGAAAGCGGGGTGCACCGAGGCGGGCATCTACGCGACGGCCGGGCTTGAGCCGGTCGTGATCGGGCCGGGACCTTCGACCGGAGTGATCCACGCGCCCAACGAGTACAACTTTCTGTCCGATGTCGAAGCGGCAGTGCGATTCTATCGCGTGCTGCTCGAGCTGTAGTCGCGGCGCCCGCGCAAGGCTACGGCAGGGCCAGGGCAAGACTCCAGGGCAAAACTCGAACAAAACTTCTAGCGGACGCGGGCAAGACTCGGGGCAAGATCAAGGTAAGATTAAGGTAAAACTAGGGCAGCGGGACGGCGTCGACCGACGCGCCCGCAGCGAGACCCAATGCCGCGAGCGCGCTCGCCGGCGCCACCAGCCGACCTTCCTCCTCTTCCAGAGCGCTCGCCTGCACCGCGCGAAAGCCGCCGCGGCGCGAGTCTTCGTGCGCTATCATATATAAGCGCGCATGCTCGGGGGGTGGCTCGCCAACTCTCAGCTTAAGCGTCTGCCGCTGCCTGACCGGGACCAGTTCACGGGTCGCCGCGCCGTAGTATGGACCGCCGTCAAATGGATCGATCTGGTTCAGGAATTTCATTCCCGCCTGCTCGAGGAGCCGGACGGCGCCGCGGCTTTCGTCGCGCACGGCTCCGATCGACGCGCGCACCTCGTCGGGCAAAAGAAACGTGTAGAGCGGCGCGTCGGGAAACAGCGCGTGGATGAACTCCTTGTCGTGGCCCGAGAGCCGGTCGGCCTCGCGAAAGGACAATCCCGTCACGCGCCTGCCCCAGTGGTCCCAGAAGATGTTGCCCTGGCCGTCCGTCGTCGGCGGCAGCATCTCGGCGATCACCCGGTCTTGGAAGCGCTTGAGATGGCGGCCGATGTAAGCGAAGCGCACCCACGAAAGCTGCTTGCCGATGCGCTCCGGGCGCCGGCGCTTCGCCGGCGCCACGATAAGCCCGCCGGTCTCGGTCGGCCCGTCCATCGAATGGCGCAGCCGCAGGTAGGTGTGCCGGAACATCTTGCGCAGGCGCGCGGAGTAGCGTTCGTCGCTGTCGATTTCGAGGTAGTAGTGCGGGCTCTGCGGCGTGCCGTGCTGCCCGATGATCATCGAGGCGCCGGCGATTGTTTTGGTCGCGATCTCCTCGGCGCAGAAGATATAGACGGCGCGTGCGCGGTTGCCGACCTTTCCGCGGAACGATTTCACCGAACGCGCGAGCGTCTCGGCCATCTCAGCCGAGTCCGTGGGCAGATTGATGGAATCGAGCTCGCGCGCGAGGCGCAGCAGGCGTCTATGGTCTGAGGCGCGGGCCTCGCGGACCAGAAAGGCCGGCTCGGCGGCATCCATGGCAGGCGCATATTATCACGCCGGCGTGGCGGCGGGATTTCCTCCCAGGGGCTCCCCCGGCGGGCCAGCCTGAGGGTCAATTCGGGGCCGTTCGAGCAATTGATCGGAGCTTATCGAAACGCCCATAAGGACGCGAAATCGAGCGCCCTGTCTTACAAAAGGCCAAGTTGAATTAGGTTGTTGGGTCGGATAGCTTTTGTGTGGGCCGGGAACTGGCCGGCCGCACAGGAGGTGTGGTGTGATGGAGCTGCCGAAGTGCCAGAAGTGTAACAATGGCACTCTTATTCCACTTTCGGACTATGGCCAGGAAGGCGCTTCGGTCATTTTCAAGGCGTGGGTTTGCACGAACCCCGAGTGCGGCTTCAGCCTGCGAGTCGACAAGGGCGAAGTGACCTACGGCAAGCGGATCGAAACCAAGCACTGACGGGTCCGCCGCCGAACCAAGCATCGCAAGGGCGGTCCCATGGGGCCGCCCTTTTTTTTCCGCGGGCATATAACCTCCGCCCCCCTTGCCAGGGTCGTCATGGGTGACGTTGGACGCGAGCGGGAGAAGTGTCCGTTCATGCTTCGACGGCAGCTTGACAAGCTGCGAGGTTCGACAGAGACCCGGACATCACCTGAATACGTGGTAGGTGACGCTGTCCCAGGCGTTGTGAATTCCGACAAAAAGCAACAGCAGCGTCGCCGCTCCAACGCCAAACAGGGCCTCGCGCGTGTGAGCGGGAGCCGCGACTGCCGAGAGCGCGAGCATCGCATACGCGGCCAACGGCAGTACAAAATGAAACAACCAGTCTTCGAACTCTGGTTGGTATACCGTTTGGGTTCGCATGCGCCGGGCCACGATTGCCGAATACGCCACTCCACCGAGGCCGGTAAGTCCCCAAAGAGCTGCGACGAGGCCGATCGCCTGCCATGGGGCGCGCAGAAGTGCTGACAAAGCAGCGCGGTGCCCAAATGAACGATCGTCGGCGTGGCAAACGCGGCGCCGCCCTCCGCCGCACGTAGTGCCGGCCGCTCGGCAATGAGTGTCATAACAACGAACTGCAATCCGATCAGAGCGCCAGCGGCCGAGCCGACGATTACGTAAAAGCTGTCCCATTGGGCGAGTTCCGGCATGTCGTCATCTAATCTCTCGTCAGTGTACAGGAGAAGGGCCGGCGGTCAGGTCTTTCGTCTCCGCGACAGTTGGTGCTCATCCCGAATAGGGTCTATAAAGCGCACTTACGACGCGGGGCTCCCGCGCCAAGCTTTGCGACGGAGGTTTTCGAAATGAGCGGACGGTTTTATCGCTCCCAGCCCATCGGCTCGCTGCTGCGGCCCGCGTACCTGCGGGAGGCGCGGCGCGCCCTGCGCGCGGGCGAGATTTCCGCAGCGCACTACAAACGGGTCGAGGACCGCGCCGTGGACGAGGCGCTCGCCCTGCAGGAGGCGACCGGCCTCGACATCATCAACGACGGCGAGCAGCGGCGCATGAGCTTTCTCGGCTCGCTGCTGGAGTGCTCCGAGGGTCTCTCGCGCAGTTCATCGGTCACGCAGCCCTGGCATGAGGATGACACGCACGTGGTCAACCTGACGCTGGGGCTGGCGGTCACCGGCAAGGTGCGCCGGCGCCGCTCGCTCGGGACCGAGGAATTCGTGTACGCGCGCGCCCGCGCGCGGCGGCCGGTCAAGATGACGCTCCCAAGCCCGATGATGTTGAAGATGTTTTGGTCGCCGCAGGAGTCGACCGCGGCCTACCGCGATCCGTTCGAGATGTTCGCCGACGGCGCGGTCGTGATTCGCGAAGAGATCGCGGAGCTGGCGCGCCTGGGCTGCGAGTATATCCAAATCGACGCACCCGAGCTGACCAACCTGATCGACCCCGAGGTGCGGCGCGTGGTCTTCGAAGAGCGCGGGATCGATCCCAAGCGCCTGCTTGGCGAGGGCGTGGAAATTCTCAACTCACTCGCCGCCCATCCCGGCGTGACCTTCGGACTGCATCTGTGCCGGGGCAATAATGACGGCCGCTGGCTGGCCCGCGGCGGCTATGATTCGATTGCGCGCGAGGTATTCCAGCGCGCCCGAGCCTACGACGAATTCCTGCTGGAGTACGACGACGCGCGCTCGGGTTCCTTCGAGCCGCTGGCCGACGTGCCGCGCGACAAGCGCGTGGTGCTGGGCCTGGTGACCACCAAACGCAACGTGCTCGAAACCGCCGACGAGCTGATTGGACGAATCGAAGAGGCCGCGCGGTTTTTCCCGCGCGATCAGCTCGCGCTCTCGACCCAGTGCGGCTTTGCCTCAGGAATCAAAGGCAATCCGGTCGAACCCGCGATGCAGGAGCGCAAGCTCACGCTAGTCGCCGAGGTCGCGCGCCGCGTGTGGGGTTAGTCACGTCGGCACGGTGAAATTTGTTCCCCTTGTCTTCCTGAGCGAGCGTTGCGCGTCCATGAGCGGCCTGTCCGGACGACGCGGGTTGGCTCGCTTGCCCCGGGGCGATAATAATGTGCAGGTCAAATCCGCCAACAGGAGTTGCGTTAGCTTGCGAGTATCCGTAGTTCGCCCGTTGCGCTGGTTGTTGCTGGCGACGGCCTTGATAGCCTCAGCCTGCTCCGCTCAACACGCGCCCCAGGCGCCGGCGGCGCTGGCGCGCGCACCCGACCGCTTCATCTATGTCTCCGCAGGCGAGGTGCCAAGCGAGTGCTACCACGACCTCGGCGGCGTGACTTTCAGCGAGCCATACACCGACGCCGCGATGGATGGGGATGGCGTGCAGATGGCGGCGAAGCTGCGGACGTTGGCGATAGCGAAGTACCCCGACCAGGCCGACGCGGTAATCAATGTACAAACCGAGCAGAACTCCGTCGGCACGATCGTCACGGTGACTGGCGAAGTGGTCGAACTGCAACAGGGACATACGGTGGAATGCGCGATGCGCAAGGCGCCTGGGGTCCTCGATCGCACCCTCGCGGTGGCGGCGGGTGGAATGCTGGGCGCTGCGGCGGGAGCGTTGATTCCCGGCGCCGGGACGGTCGGAATGATGGGCGGAGCCGCGGCCGGTATAGCCACGGTGGGTACCACCCTGGCGGTCAAACAACATCGGGAAACGGTGCGTGAGCGCGAGCAGCTCAAGCGCGAGCTCATTACGCAGCGGAGCGAAATCGCGCATCTGCTGGTCAAGCGCTCGAGCCTACAGAAGTGCGTGGACAATGAAATCCCGCTGGCGAACTGCAAGGTCAACGACTCTATCGCGGCCGCCAGCGATTCCTCCAAGCCCGCGGGCGACCCGTCCTATGAAACGGAGCAGCCGCAATTCGAGCTGGAGAAGCAGATCCAGGAACAGCAGGGATATATCAAGAAACTGCGGGACCAGGTCTTCGAACTGCAGGAGCAAATGAGCGGCTACTCGGCCAATACTGCGCCGTAGCGGTTATCCGTTCCGCCCGTATGCGCTGAGCGCCGACCCCAAGACGTCCGGCGGACGTCTAATGCCGGTGCGGTTCGGACGTCTGATGCCAGTGCGGTTCCACGTCCGTGAATTCCTCGAGTTCCTTACCCCAGCCTTTGCCTAGCGGGACCAGGAAGAACTGCACTATCCGGCGCGAGCTGAATCGCCAGTGGCCGTCGGCCAATTGGTACTCGTCGTAGATCTTGCCACAACCGATGAGGCTCTCGCCGTCGCGCGCGGCGCGATTGTCCAGCCAACACCATCCGCGGGCGTGGGTCTGGTCGATGAACTCGATGTAGTGATTGGTGAAGAACGGCTTGACTCGATATGCCCACGTGCCGGCGTACAGTTTCTTTATAGCCTCGTGCCCTTGATGAACTCCCCAGCCCAGGGAGCTGAAGTCCACGGAGCCGTCTTCGGTGAAAAGCCTGGCCATGCCCTCCGCGTCACGCCGCAGGACGCACTCGCCGTATGCATAGGTGAGCGACTTGATTTGCTCGCGATTCCAGAGCTCTTCGACTTTCTCTTCTAAACTCTTTTCCATAATGGATCTCCCAGAATTTATCGGCCGATTGGGCAGCCGTGACTCTACCAACAGGCCGGGGTTTGGCGCCACGGACTTTCAGTTTGCGCAGAACGTGTCGACAATGACGTGCTTGGCAGTGACGCGCTTGACAATTAGCCGGCCGCGATGATTTACCGCAGCCTTGAGCGCCAGCGCTTCAACCAGAGGAGAGCGATGCAACTCACCGACGCGAAAGTAGTGATCCTGGGCGGCAGTACGGGGATCGGATTTGCCACGGCCAAGGCCGCGATCGCGGAAGGCGCCCGGGTCACCATTGCGGGCCGATCGCCGGAGAAGTTGAAGGCGGCCAGCGCAGCGCTCGCGAATAAAGTCGAGACGGCGGCCCTGGACGTCAACGAAGAAACCGCGGTGCGCGATTTTTTCGCGGCGCGCAGCGCTATCGATCACATCTTCATAACCGCCGGCAACCCCGCGCATGCCCCGCGTCTTGAAATCGACACGAGCACGCTGCGGCGCGCGATGGACACCAGATTCATGGGAGCGCTCTATGCGGTCAAGTATGGTGCGCCGAAAATGCGCAAGAACGGCTCGCTAGTCTTCATGTCGGGCTCGACCAGCACCATCCCGCTTCCGGGCGAGCCTGTCGTCACTGCGTCGTGCGCCGCGGTGGAGGCCTTCGCCCGGGCCCTGGCTGTGGACCTCGCACCGCTCAGAGTCAACGCGATCACTCCTGGCTATATCGAAACGCCCTTCCTCGCCGACATTCTGGGCGAGCGCAAGGACGCCGTTTTGGCCGCGGCGGCCGCGAGGCTTCCGGCCAAGCGTATCGGACGGGTGGAAGAAGCGGCGGACGGCGTGCTTTTCCTGATGAAGAACGAATATGTCACCGGAATTGCACTCCTGGTCGACGGCGGCTACCACCTGGTATAGCAAGATCTATTTCAGCGGCTTCGCGTCAATCAGCACGAACGCTATCAGGCACGGCTTGTTCGAACGATTCGACCAGGCATGGTTAGTGCCTCGTTGGACCAGGATATCGCCGGCCCGCATCTTTTTGTCGCCGATATCCATCAGCGCCCAGATCTCGCCCGCAAGCACGATCGCGTAGTCGATGGTTTTTGTCCGGTGCATCATCGGATGTCGGCTCGCGCTCGCGTCGTGCGCCAGTGCCTGCGCCCCCGAACTGCCCATCGAGGCAAAGGCCTTGTCCCGGTCGGCGGATTTGATCCAGCGGTGATCGGGCGGAAACTCGACGACTCGCACCACGGTGCCGCGTTTGGGCGGCGCGAGCTGGACGGGAGTCTTGCAGGGGTCCTTAGCATTGCGATTATCGGCCGGCGTCGATTCGGTGCTCCAGATTTCGGTCACTCCGAAAGTCGGAATACTCTGCAGCGTCATCACATGATGCGACGGCGCGTCGGACAGAAAAATCGAGCGCCCCCTCGCGTCATGGCCGGTAACGATACGGCGAATTTTTTTGAGCCGCGGCTTGACGATCTTGCCTGATGGGCGAGTGTTTTTTTTCATTGCCGATACCTGTAATGGGGTTTCGGCCGCGTGTCTACGCCGGCCGGATTGAAATTCTGCGCGCTTTAAAATTCCGCTTTGAAGGTGTCGCGCAGGCCGTTTGCATAGGAAACCCGCGCGGGCCTGATGCGAATCATCCGCAGGCCGTCATTTTTAAAGAACGGCTCCTCGAATGGATTTTTCTTGAGGAATAGCGCCTTGAGCGCCTCCCACTCGGCGCCGCCACGCGCCACTTCGCTCGCGACGCCCTGCATCCAGACCCGCGTGATTTCGAAGCTCGGCACCTTGCCAACGTCGCGATTATCCACCGACACGGTCACTTCGGGATTCTTGAGCAAGTTCTGATACTTGTCGACGTTTGCGCCCATGATGAACAGCAGGTCGAATTCCGGCGTTTCGGCAAACGCCTGGAGATTGGCGGTCAGCCACTTGTCGCCCCGGGTGACGAGCACGGCGACATGTTCCTGCGCGAGGAGCGCCGAGAGCTTTTCTTTCTGAGTAGCGTCCAAAGCCAAGGTGATTCCTCCGTCAGCTTTTATTTTTCCTCTGGCTTGATTCGAGAAGACGCCGCCGATTTGCGGCGTTACTCGTGCTTTTCGAAGACCTCTTTCGCGACGAACGCGGCCGTCATCGCGGTTGGCCATCCGGAGTAAAAGGCCATGTGGGTGATGATTTCCGAAATCTCGGTTTTGGTCACGCCGTTGCCGAGTGCGCGTTCGATATGCACTCGCAGCTGTTCCGGACGATAGAGCGCGACCAGCGCCGCGACCGTGATCAGACTGCGGTCGCGCTTGGAGAGCTCGGTCCGCTCCCAGACGTCGCCGAAGACCACCTTGTCCGTCAAATCGACGAGCTTGGGAACCGTGGAGCGAACCTGTTCGCGGGGAGAGATTGGAGATGACGACGAAGCCATAGGTTATGTTCCTCCGATGATTTGAAAAGCCGGGCGCGGAGCGATTGAATGCGCCGGCGCGTCGCGAATCGAAAGTCATCTGTATCGCCGCCGTGCGCAAACGACAAGCGAAATTTTTCGAGGCGAGAGCGGCGCTGTAAAGAAAGACGCAGTAAAAAAGCCGAGCGGAGCATCATGAATGCGATGCTCCGCTCGGTGTGTGGTTTCCCGGCCGCGTCCTACTCTCCCATGCCGCCGTCGGGCACAGTACCATCGGCGCTGAGGGGCTTAACTGCCGTGTTCGGGATGGGAACGGGTGTTACACCCTCGCTGTGGCGACCGGAAACTCTGCCGTCCCGATAATGTATCTACAGACGGGCTAAAACTTCCGACTAACTGAATAAGTAGGGGATCTACGAGCAGCACCTCAAGTGCGAGCAACAGTTACGGAGAAAAAAGAAATGGACTGGCAGTCTTCGATGCGGGCTACGGCCCGGCGACGATCGCGATAACCATCGTCGCCTCTCAAGCCCACCTGGATGGGTTTGAGATTGGCGGTCAAGCCGCACGGCCGATTAGTACCGGTCAGCTCCACGTCTTACGACGCTTCCACCTCCGGCCTATCAACCTCCTTGTCTAGAAGGGGCCTTTAGGACCTTACGGTCGGGATACCTAATCTTGGGGTGGGCTTCCCGCTTATATGCTTTCAGCGGTTATCCCGTCCGGACATGGCTACCCGGCAATGCGGCTGGCGCCACAACCGATACACCAGCGGTCCGTTCGTCCCGGTCCTCTCGTACTAAGGACAACACCCCTCAAGTATCCTGCGCCCACGGCGGATAGGGACCGAACTGTCTCACGACGTTCTGAACCCAGCTCGCGTGCCACTTTAATCGGCGAACAGCCGAACCCTTGGGAGCTACTCCACCCCCAGGATGTGACGAGCCGACATCGAGGTGCCAAACCTCCCCGTCTATGTGAACTATTGGGGGAGATAAGCCTGTTATCCCCGGCGTACCT
>DATJID010000060.1:0-5834 GCA_035493515.1 Binataceae bacterium (SeqCode)
CCCCCGCGACCGCAGCGCCGCGTTTCCGGCGCGGCGCCGCTTGAGCGGGCACGGGCACAAGCGCCGGAGGCGCGACCGCGCCGCCGGGCGGCGCGTCGGCCTCCGTCAGCCCTTCTTGCCGCCGCTCTTTTCGGCGGCGGCTTCCTTGCCGGCGCCCTTGGCGCCTTCCTTCGCGCCCGCCTCGGCGGCCGCCGGTGCGGCGGCCGCGCCTTCGGCAGCCTCGGCGCCTTCGGCCGGCGCTGCCTCGGCCGCGGCGGCGACCGGCGCTTCGGCGACGGTCGGGGGCAGCACGGTTACCACGGGATAGTCGGTATCGAAAATCGGCTTGATGTTCCCGGGAAAGGTCATGGCGGAAATGTGGATCACGTCATGGATGTCGAGCGCGGTGACGTCGACTTCGACCACGTCGGGAATCTCGAGTGGCAGGCATTCGACCTCGACCTCACGCACCAGCGGTCCCAGGATGCCGCCCTCGGCCACGCCGTGGGCTTTGCCGGTGAAGCGCAGTGGGACCGAGACGCGGAGCGCCTGCGTAAGATCGACTTCGTAAAAATCGGCGTGAAGAAAGTTGCCGCTGACCGGCGCGCGCTGAATTTCCTTCACGATGACGTGGCGGTCGTTGAGCTCGGGCGAGCTCGATTTGAGCCGCATCAGGCGTTGGCGAGCGCTGGCGGAAACGCGCGTGCGCAACTCGGCGCCGCTGATGGCGATTGCGGTCGCCTTGGTCTTGGGTCCATAGAGCACGGCCGGAATATGCCCTTCGCGGCGCAGGCCATTGCGGCGGCTCTTGGGCCGCATCTCCCTGATTTCGGCGCCCAGTTCGACAGTCTCCATCACGTCCTCACTTGAAAAATCGGCTATATCGCTCGAGCATAATTATTCGGCGTTAAAGCAATCGAATCGATCGAACCCGTCGGTCAAGTGAAAAGCGAGCTGACCGACTCTTCATTATGTATGCGCCGGATGGCTTCCGCTATAAGGCTCGCGACCGACAGCACCTTGAGCGAGCCGAGTTCGGCCTGCGCTTTGGCGCGCAGCGGGATGGTGTTGGTGGTGATCAATTCCGTCAGATTCGACTTGTTCAGGCGCTCGCAGGCCGGGTCCGAGAGAATCGGATGAGTCGCGCAGGCCAGCACCTCGGTCGCGCCGGCTTTCATCACCACCTTGGCCGCCTCGGTAATCGTGCCGGCGGTATCAATCATGTCGTCCACCAGCAGCGCCGAGGAGTCGCGCACTTCGCCGACCAGTTGCATCTCGGCCACCTCGCTCGCTCGCGGGCGCCGTTTGTCGATGATCGCGAGGTTGGCGTTGAGCCGGCGCGCAAACGCGCGCGCCCGTTCCACGCCGCCGGCGTCGGGGGAGACCACCGAGACGCGGCGGCCCTCCAGGCGTTTGCGCAGATACTGGATCAGGACCGGCATCGCGTAGAGGTTGTCGACCGGGATATTGAAGAAGCCCTGGATCTGACCAGCATGCAGGTCCACCGTAAGCACGCGGAGCGCGCCCGCGGCCGTGATGACGTCGGCCACCAATTTGGCGCTGATCGGCACGCGCGGGGCGACCTTGCGATCCTGGCGCGCGTAGCCGAAGTACGGAATCACGGCCGTGATGCGCTTGGCCGAGGCGCGCCGCAGTGCGTCCATCAGCAGCAGCAGTTCCATCAGGTTTTCGTTGGGCGGTGTGCAGATCGACTGGAGCACGAAACAGTCGCCACCGCGCACGTTCTCCCGTACTTCGACCATCACCTCGCCGTCGGGAAAGCGGCCGACTTCCGCCTCGCCCAGCCGCACGCCGAGATGCTCGCACACCTCGCGCGCCAGCGCCGGGTTGGAATTGCCGGTGAATATCTCCAGTTCGTCTTTCGCCCGCTCAGGCATCCCGGCCCCTCCGGCCAAGCCAAAATCGTGACTGTCCGCGCATGATGCCTCCGCGTTCTTGCCCGGCCTTCCCGGACTCAAGTTTGATGGCTGGGCGGGAAGGATTCGAACCTTCGAATGCCAGGTCCAAAGCCTGGTGCCTTACCAGCTTGGCGACCGCCCAACACGGGCCGCGTCCCTTCCGTCCGCTCGTGCTGAAGGGCCACCGAGCATAGCACAGGCCCATGCCCAAGGCCGCTCGCGACTGCTGAGGCTCGGCACGCCACATCGCCGGACCGCCGCCGTCCTGTCATTTGATGAGGCTTAGACGCGAAACTGTTGCCAACGGATCGGCCCAAATCATTTGCCGCAGCGCGCGGCGCGCTGCGGCTGTGTGACGGGGATGTTAACGGATGGTGTTTTTGAGTGTCAATCGCAGCTTCGACGAAGTTCCACAGGCGGCCGCATCCAGCCCAACCTTATCGACCGCAGAAAGGGCGCCGCGCCCAGCGGTCTGATCTAGAAAAGTCTAAAAAAGCGATTTTACGACGTAATATCGCGCCTGTGGAAGGTTTCGGCGCAGTTCGCCGGCGGCTTTCGCAGCGCCTGCGGCGTTGGCGAAGATTCCAAAGACCGCGCCTCCGCTGCCCGACATTGACGCGCCCTCCGCACCAACCTCAATCAGCGCGGATCGGAGCCGCTCGATAACCGGGTATCGCGCCGTCGCCACCGCCGCCAGATCGTTCTGCAGCATCGCCGGCGCAATCCTGCCCGCGGCGATCGCGCGCAGGTGCTCCGCGGGCGCAGCGCCGCTCCATTGTCCGGGCATCAGTGCGCGGAAGATCTCGGCGGTGGAGACCTCGATAGGGGGCACCGCGATTACCATCTGCAGGGGAGTCTGGGGGATTCCCGAACCCGCGGGCATCGTTTCGTTTACAAGCGGCGCGATACGCTCGCCCACTCCGCCGACGTGGGCAAGCCGCAGCCTCAGGAAAAACGGGACGTCGGCGCCGAGGGAGAGCGCCACCCTGGCCAGCCTCGACACGTCATCGACGCGGCAGAGCGCAGCCATCATGCGCAGCACGGCGCCGGCGTCGCTGGAGCCGCCGCCCAGACCCGCGCCCGCCGGAATTTCCTTGCGCAGATCGACCGCGACATGGCGTGGGCGATGAATCTCGACGCCAAACTCACGAAGAAACCCGTCGGCAGCGCGCCAGGCCAGGTTTTTTTCCCCAGCCGGGAGATCGTCGCGATCGCATCTGAGAGCGATAACTGTATCGGCGGCGCTTTGAGGCTCAACACGAATTTCCACCCGCACCCGGTCGCACAGCGAGACCGGAACGAAGACCGAATCGAGTTCGTGATAGCCGTCGGCGCGCCGGCCGACGACACGCAGAAAAAGATTTATCTTGGCCGGCGCCGGCTCGGCTAGCAGCTTGACCATTCGTGCGTTCCTGGAACCGTCGCGAAGGCGAGACCACGCGCTAACCGCGCGGGGGTTTCCGCACGGTGCTAGCGCGCGTGCGGCGGAGCGTTGCCGCCCAGGGTCGTGCGGACCCTTCGATGGACGTGGCGGTTGTCGCGCTGGATTATCACGATGAAGCCGAGCAGCGTCAGCGCCACGCCGATCAGCACCAGTGCCTGCCCGGTTAGAAACGTCGCGTGGTAGAAATCCATCCGCGCCGTCGCGTAGGAAACCTGTCGCTGCGCGTCGGTGAACGGCGCCAGCACGGCGCTATCGGTACGCGGGTCGAGTTCGTCGAAGCTTCGGTAAGCCTCGTCGGCGGCGACGGTCGCATGTCCGATGACGACGCGGCTGTATTCCTGGGTACGGGCGCGGCCGATTTCCCAGTTAACGGCGCCGAGCACGATCAACGCAAGTCCGGTCACGACTCGCCAGTCGGTGTAAACGTCCGGCAGTTTCATCAGTGTTTAGCGGAACAATATGCCGGCGTCACAAGCAAGACAACTACGCGAAACAGAACGCTCCACAAGGCCTGCGCGCGGCGCCCCTTAATCGCCTACGAATTGCGCCCGCGATGCTCCAGCAGTTATGATCAATAGACGAGAGAGGACGGCCTGACCAACCCGGTGGATAACGCACGTCTTAATTCCCTGCTCGAGCGCTTCGCGGCTCGCGACCGCCTGGCCCTGGCCCGGCTGATCACGCTGGTCGAGAATCGCGCTCCGGTGGTCAGCGCCGTGATGGAACGTATCTATTCGCGCGTCGGAAAGGCCTACATCATCGGGGTGACCGGGGCTCCCGGGGCGGGCAAGTCGACGCTGGTCAACCGCCTCATCGCGAAGTATCGCGCGCAGCGCAAGGAAGTCGGCGTGCTGGCGATCGATCCATCGAGCCCCTTTTCCGGTGGCGCGGTACTCGGCGATCGCGTGCGCATGACCGACCATTACCGCGACGCCGGGGTTTACATCCGCAGCCTCTCGAGCCGCGGCAGCCACGGCGGATTGAGCCGCGCCGCGCGCGAGGTCGTAAAGCTGCTCGACGCTTTCGGTTTCGACGTCATCATTATAGAGACCGTCGGTGTTGGCCAGACCGAGCTTGCCGTGATGGACCTCGCCGATACGACCGTGGTGGTCACGGTGCCCGAGGGCGGCGATGGTGTGCAGGTGATGAAGGCCGGGCTGAATGAAATCGCCGACCTGTTCGTGGTCAACAAGGCCGACCGCGAGGGCGCCGACCGGGTCAAGGCGGAACTCGAGTTGAGCGTGCATCTGAGCCGCCAGGACGCCGGATGGCTGCCGCCGGTGCTCTTGACGCAGGCGGCGGCCGACCAGGGCGTCGACGCGCTGGTCGCCGCGATCGCGCGCCACGCCGAATACGTCGCGGCCCATCGCAGTCCCGAGCGCGAGCGCGAGCGGCGCACCCGCGAGTTCGTCGAGGTGCTGACGGCCGAGATGGAAGAGCGGGCCGAGCGAGCGGTTCTGGGCGGCGGCGTGAATGGTGTAGTCAGCGAAGTCCGCGCGGGGAGCCTCAATCCGTACACCGCCGCGCGCCGTGTGATCGAGGATCGCAAGGCGCTCGGCGAATTGCTGGCTGACGGCACGGCGGTCGCAGCACGGCGCGAATAGCCGACGGCATTGACGATGGCGACGCACAACAACCTACCGCAGACTGCGGCAAACGGCCGCCTCTTCGCCATCGGCGACATCCATGGATGCCCCGATGAGCTGGGCGCGATGCTCAACGCAATCAAGCCCGTGCATGGCGATACGGTGGTTTTCGTCGGTGACTATGTCGATCGCGGGCCGTCGGCGCATGACGTGATTGAACTGCTGCTCGAGCGCGAGCGAGTGGGTGGCGCGGAATTCGTTTTTCTCAAGGGCAACCACGAGGACATGATGTGCGCGTACCTCGGCTTGCCCGGAAATTACGGCGAGTCGTTCCTGTTCAATGGCGGCGCCGCCACGCTCGAGAGCTACGGCGTTACCGAGCGCAACCTGCCCGAGGCCTGCGGCCGGATCCCCGGGGGACATCTCGATTTCGTAAAACGCCTGGCCACCAGCTACCTTCGCCCGCCGTACCTGTTCGTCCACGCCGGCGTGGTGCCGGCGCTCGAGCTCGAGGAGCAGCGCGTCGAGGATATGCTCTGGATTCGCCAGGAATTTATTTTCAGCCCTCATCGGCTCGGCTCGACCGTGGTCTTCGGGCATACCCCGATGCGCGCCGTGATGGTCGACCTGCCGTACAAACTGGGCATCGATACCGGCCTGGTCTACGGCGGCAAGCTAACCTGTATCGAACTCACCGAGGGCGTGCTTTACCAGGTCAGCCGCGGGAGCCGCCAGGCAAAAACCAAAGCTATCGCGCTCAGCTAGAAGCTTTTAGGTTTGAGCGCAGGCCTTTTAAGCCCGCGCCGCTCCGGCTAATGTTGACGGTTCGGTGGCGACGTAGCTCAGTTGGTTAGAGCATGCGGCTCATATCCGCAGTGTCGTAGGTTCGACTCCTACCGTCGCCAC
>DATJID010000061.1:0-2431 GCA_035493515.1 Binataceae bacterium (SeqCode)
CCATCACGGCGCCAGCCGCCAGATAAGCTGCAAAACCGCGCATGACGCGCTCTCCATCCTCGTCGCGCACAGGGTGCGGAACATCAAGTCGGAGAGGAAACTGACGCGGCAAAAATTCGTTCCATCGCGCCTGCGGCGGCGCGGGGCGATTAGCGGGCGGCGAGCAACTGGCTCGCCGGTATCGTGATATGGCAATGCAAGCCATCCGGATTGAAATCCAGGTCGATTTTGGCGTCGAGCGCCCGCGCCAGATTGCGCTCGATAACCATGCTGCCAAAGCCCTGCTTGCGGCGAGGTTTGACAGCGGGCCCGTGCCGCTCGTGCCAATCGAACTGGAGCACGCCGCCGGCCTCGCCTTCGCGGCGATTCCAACTGATCGAAATGCGCCCGTCCGGCACCGACAGCGCGCCGAACTTAACCGCGTTATTGGCCAGTTCGTGCAGCGCAAGACCGAGGTTCTGCGCAGCTTCCGGCTTGAGTGCCACCGCCGGCCCATCAAGCGCGACCTGGCTGTCGATGCGGTCGATATAGACCGCAAGCTGCGAGTGGATGAGTTCGCCGATCGAGGCGCCATACCAGCTCTCGCGCACCAATAGATCGTGCGAGGCCGCGAGCGCCTGCAGCCGGGCGGCGAACTGGTCGAGGAACACCTCGATCGACCCGGCATGGCGCGCGGTCTGGCGCGCCATCGCCTGAATCACGGCCAAAAGGTTCTTTGAGCGGTGCGTCAGTTCGCGCAGCAGCAGGCGCAAATGTGCCTCGCCTTCCTTGCGCTCGGTGACGTCGACGGCGGCGCAGGTGAGTCCGACAATGTCGCCGGCTTCATTGCGCAGCGGCTCGATATGCAGATTGTGCCAGCGCATGCCCTGCGTGTCTTCCAGCGCGATTTCTGTCCGCTGAGGCTTTCCGCTGGTCAGTGCCTCGCGCTTGAGCGCGACGACGGTCTGGCCGGCGTCGCGCGGCAGGATTTCCTCGTCCGTGCGGCCGAGAATATCCTCGATCGAGCGGCCGAGCATGGCGTGGCTGAGCGAGGTGTAACGGAGGTTGCGGTCCTGGGTATAGACGATGACCTGCGAGCCGCGTAGCGCCGCCTCATGACGCGCAAAGCGCGCCCGCAGGAGGTTCAATTCCATCGACTGGGCGTCGACCTGCGCCTGCAGCCGGCGGCATTCGGCTTGCAGATCATCGCTATCTAATTTTTCCGCCTCTGACATGCTACGCGCCGTGGCGGCCTCACGCTTACCGCTGTTCGCCGGGCCCTTCCGCTCGGGGATTTCCGCTTCGGTCCGACCTGAATCGGGCTTGGCACTGAACACGTTCATTCGCCGCTCTGTCAATCAATAGACCCACGTCAAACTTCATTTGCCTGCTCACTAATTCCATTGAGCCCGCAATGGAATTAACGCCACCGTCCAGCATCCGTTGCACGCGCTACACGTGCTCGGCAGTGGCCTCGCGGATGCTGGAACTTTCGCACCGCGCTCACGTTATCTCAGGTTCCACAGCACCCCGCCAACCGGAGTGAGGTTTGGCATGACTTCGCGTACAGCACGCTCGGCGGCCGCCGAAGAGATCGCGGCCATTGAGGATTTGGTGAGCGACCTGGAGAAGCGTCTGCGCCGGCTCTCGGGCAGCGCGCGCAAGGAGGCGGCAGGCGCTTCCGGCGACGTCGGCGACTTCGTCAGCGAAACCCTGGACACCATCATGGCGCGGGTGCGCGAAAGTGCTTCCAATATGGGCCAAACGGTTGCCGATGAGACCACGCGCGCCGGCTCGGATGCGCTCAAGCGCGTGGTCGAAGAAATCGAGCACCGCCCTTTGGTCATGCTCGGCATCGCCGTCGCCATCGGCTTCCTCGCCGGGCTGGCGAATCGACGTTAGAATCCATGCGCCTCGATCAAATCGTGGGACTGACGGTCAACCAGTTGATCGGCCATCTGCTGCGGCGTTTGTTGGTTGCTTTGGCGGTGGCGGTATTCGCGCTCACCGCGCTCTATCACTTTGAAGCATCCGGCATCCTGGAATTGGAAGCGCGCTACGGCGCGATCAACGCGCATCTGATCGTCGGCGGCGCCTTCGTGCTCGCTGCGCTGATCGGCGTGGCGATCTGGTGGGCGATGGGCCGACGCGGTAACAGTGTAAAGTCGCCATCGATCTCGATCGGCACGCCGAATGCCCACCTGCTCATGCTGGTCGAAGCGGTGATGTTGGGCTACGCGCTCGCACGCCGCAGCGACCGCACGCGGTAGGCGCTGGCAGCCGCCGGTACGATTCCAATAATCTAGCTCGCCCGCTTTTCGCGCCTGCGCGCGTTGCGCTCGAAGAACAGCGCTTGGCTCAAGACCGCCGACACCGTGGTCGGCTGGAACGGCTTGGCGATCAGGAAGGCCGGCTCCGGCCGCTCGCCGGTGAGGAAGCGCTCCGGATAGGC
>DATJID010000062.1:0-11508 GCA_035493515.1 Binataceae bacterium (SeqCode)
TGCGCCAGCCGCCCAACGTCGCCCTCCAGCATGTGCATCCGGCGCACTTCATCCACCGAACGCCCGCCCATCTTCGCCAGCGCCTCGAGCATCAGGCCTTCGCTCATCCCGTGGCGCATCTCGCCGATCAGCACCTTGGCCGCGTATTTCGCCTCAAGCGGCGTCATCCGCGCGAAAAGCGCGCCCAGCCCTTCGAGCTTGCGTTTGCGCGCGCCGCGCCCTTCGACGTCGGCTATCCCTTCGAAGCCGCGACTGACCTCGGTGAGCGTGAGTGTGGGTGTAGGCTCGGCGGGCCGCAAACGCATCAGCATCTCGATCGCCTCGCCGAAGTCGGCGGCGGCGGTGAAGATGTCCTCGCTCTGATCTTCGCCGCCGCCAAGCGCGGCGGCTATTTTCCACACCGCGCGGCCGCTTATGTGCAGGCGCGTCTCGCCGCCCTGTTCGAGCGCGCGGCCGACCATGAAGCGGGCGGCGATCGCGGCCTCCGCCGGCGTCAGACGCGCGAGAAAATCCGCCGCGAGGGCGGCTATCTGGAGGCGGCTATTGGTCTGGCTGAGCGACTGGCAGACCTCGGCGAACTCGAAGAAGGAACCCACGATTGCAGATTAGACTCGCCCATCGGCGCCCAGCGCAACACCTTTTTCACCTCGACGGGCAATCATCCCGCGCCGAGCACGCGTGCATACACTTCGCGATCGACGTTGCCGCCGCTCAGCACCAGTCCCACCCGCCGGCGCTCCATCGCCGGCCGCTCCTTGAGCAGCGCGGCGAGCGGCGCCGCGCCCGCGCCCTCGGCCAGGTTGTGGGTGTCGCTGAAGTAAACCCGCATCGCGTCCGCTATCTCGGCCTCGCTCACCGTCACGACCCGCTCGGCCCAGCGGTTGATTACTTCGACTGCGTCCTCCAGTGGGACGCGGCAGGCGACGCCGTCGGCCATGGTGTCGGCCGATTCGGTCGTGACCACGCGGCCGGCCGCGAACGAAAGCGCATAGGCGGGCGCGTTCTCGGCCACCACGCCCACGATCTTGGTGCGCAGCCCCAGCGCTTCGCGCGCGGCGATCGTTGCGCAGATTCCCGACCCGAGGCCGATCGGCACGTAAACCGTGTCGAGATCGGCGACCGCGCCAAAAAACTCGAGCGCGTAGCTGGCGACGCCGCGCACCAGCGCCGGATCGAACGACGGCACCATGTGCAAGCCGCGCTCGGTGGCCATCCGCTGCGCGAATTCGAGCGCTTCCTGGAAGTCGCGGCCGTGCTCGATCAACTCCGCGCCGAGCGCGCGCATCGCGGCGTTTTTCTCGCGGCTGTTGCGATGCGGTACGACGATGGTCGCGCGCATCCCGGCGCGCGCCGCCGCATACGCGATACTCTGGCCGTGATTGCCGCGCGTCGCCGCGATCAGGCCGGCCGCCGGATGCGCCGCCGCCCGAGCCAGGCCTTCGATGTAGACGATTCCGCCGCGCAGCTTGAACGCGCCGACGGGGCCGTGGTTTTCGTGTTTGACCCAGACTTCGGCGCCGGTTCGGGCACTGAGCAGCGGCCAGCGAATTTGCGCCGTGGGCGCGAGCGCCGCATGAACAATTTGCGCCGCGGCGCCAAGTTCTTCGCGCCCCGGCAGCCGCATGCTACCCCTGCGGCTTCATCGGATGGGCTTGCAGGAAGGGCACCAGCGCGGCCACCAGCGTCGCGCGCTCCTGGTTGAAGAAAATGTGGCTCGCATTGGGGATAAGCTTGAGCTGCGCGCCGGGGATGCGCCCGGCGATTATCTCGGAGTTGCGCGCCGGCAACAGCCCGTCGTCGGCGCCGGCGATGACCAGCGTGGGCGCCGCGATTTCCGCCAGGCGGTCGTAGGTGTTGAACTTGAAAGTCGACGCGAGCTGGCGTTTGTACGCGAACGCGGGGGTGGGATGCGCGAGCACGCGGGTGATTGCGGCCTCGAGTTCGGCGCGATGGCTTTGCAGATAGGCCGCCGTGTAGTTGATCGGCCAGGCGCGCCGGATCAGGTCGGCATCGGAGAGGCCGTTGCGCGGCGCCATCAGGATGGCCATCGCCTCGGGCGGCGCGGGCACCGCGTTTTTTCCGCCCGCCGTGGTGCATCCGAGGGTCAGCGTCTGCACGCGCGCCGGATAGTGCAGCGCAAATTCCTGCGCGATCATCCCGCCCATCGAGACCCCGAAGATATGCGCGCGGCGGATGCCCAGCGCGTCGAGCAGCGCCGCAGTGTCGGCGGCCATCCCCTCGATCGAATATTCCTCGTCCGGCTGGTCGCTGCGCCCGGTCCCGCGATTATCGAACACGATGGTGCGAAAGGATCGCGCGAGGTCGGCCACCAGCGCCGGATCCCATGCCAGCGCGCTGCCTCCGAGCCCCATGATCATCAGCAGCGGCTCGCCGCTACCGTGGCTTTCGTAATAGAGATTGAGGTCGCCGGCACGGACAGTGGGCATCGTTTATTCTCCCGCTGGTACGCTCGCGCTTGTACGCTCGCGCCTGCGCCCGCTCAGGCCGACGCCGCGCGCATCGGCGCGGGCGCCTTGACCGGGGCGCTAGCGGCCTCGGGTTTGCGAAAGCGCATGATCAGCTCGCTTCTCAGGATGTAGGCGGTTTCTTCGTAGATGAAGCCGTGACGCTCGAGAATCTCGATCAGCCGCGTGCGAGTGTAATGCGTGATGTGCTCGTCCTTGTAGCCGCCGGGCTGCAGCAGGCCGTAGAGCGGTTCGATCGTGCGCCAGCCTATCGTGTCGTAGTCGGGGGTCCCGATCACCAGCATCCCGCCCGGCCGCAGCACGCGCTTCATCTCGGTGAACAGCACTTCGTCGAACGGTATGTGCTCGATCACTTCCGAGCTGATTACGCAATCGAAGGTCTGGTCGCCAAAGGGCAGCGCAAAGGCCGACCCGCGCACCAGCGGCATTCCGTAGCGGCGCAAAAAACGCAGCTTGGTGTGGCTGAAGTCCATCCCGACCGCGTTGTTGAGGCTCTGGATGATGATGCTCGAGCCGCAGCCGGCGTCCAGGATGCGGCCGGCGTGGCGCGTCCACGAGACCGTGATCGCGTGGCGGCGGCGCTGCCAGTAGCGCTGCAGCGGGATGATGCTGTAGAACGCGCGCTCGTCGTAGTCGGCCGAGGCGATCGAGTTGCGCAGCCGCCACAGGCTCAAGGCCGAGCGCAGGATGTCCATCCCGAAGCGCAGCATCCGCGCGTGCGAGCGCCCGGCCCCGCGCGGGAAGTAAGTGAAAGGCACTTCGGTCACGCTGAAGCCCTGGGCCCACGCCTTGACCAGCACTTCTTCCTGGACTTCGAAATTCTTGCTGGTCAGTTCGATCCCTTCGACCGCCGCGCGCCGGTAAAGCCGAAAGCCGCTGGACATGTCGAGCACCGGCACGCTCAGCAGCCGGCGCAGAAACCCATTGAGCAGGTAGCTCGAAAAGCGCCGGCTCAGATCGGTGTAGGCGACCCCGCCGCGCACGTAGCGCGAGGCGATCACGATGTCGGCGCGTTCGCGCGCCCGCCACATCTTGGCCACGAAGGCCGGGTCGTGCGACATGTCGGCGTCGAGCGTCAACAGGTAGTTCCCGCGCGCCTCGGCGAAACCGGTCCGCAACGCGCCGGCGTAGCCGCGCTGGCGCTCCGGCATCACGCGCGCGCCGAGTTGGGCGGCGGCTTCGCAGGTGCCGTCGGTCGAACCGCCGTCGACCACGATGATTTCGTACTTGAGATGGAACAGTTCGGCGATTTCGCCCAGCCGCGGAATCAGCGCGAGCAGATTGTCGCGCTCGTTCACCACCGGCAGGATCACCGAGAGATCGATAGCCATGGCTACAATGAAATAGTCGGAATCGGCGGTGAATGGAACAGCGTTGTCAATTTAATAACGACGTTCACCTTGATTATCAATCGCCTCACGCCGTACCTTTGTCTACGCGGAGGTGGCGGCAGGCGATGGACGTGCGTGGCAATTTCCGATTCCGGCGGACCCGATTCAGGCCGGCGACCCTCCCGCTAGCGGCGATGGTTGCGGCGGCGGCGGCGGCGATCGCCCTGAGCGCGGCGCCTGCGGCGGCGGCGCGACACGCCCGGCACGCGGCGGCCAAGGAGACCTCCGCCGTTGCGCTCGACCAGATTCACGTGCTCGGCGGCCGTCCGGCGCCCTTTGGGCTCAACGCCAAGGCCGCGATGATGGTTGACGCGCGATCGGGCGCGACGCTCTACGCTTACAACGAGCACGAAAAAATTCAGCCCGCCAGTCTGGCCAAGCTGATGACCTTTTATCTCGTGCTCAAGGCGTTGCATCAGAGACGCATCACGCCCGACACGATGGTGACGGTAAGCGAGAAGGCGTGGCGGCTTTCGATGAACAGCACCGTGTCGCGGATGTTCCTGCAGGTCGGCCAGCGCGTATCGGTCAACGACCTGTTGTTCGGCTTGATGGTTTCATCGGGTAACGACGCCGCGGTTGCGCTGGCCGAGTACCTGGCCGGCTCGACCGACGCGTTCTCCGAGCAGATGAATCAACAGGCGAAGGAACTCGGCCTTGGCGAGACCCACTTTTCCAATCCCGACGGCTTGCCGGTGCCCGACATGTACACTACCGCTTTCGACATGGTGAAACTCGGCCGCGCGATTACTCAGCGCTTCCCCGACGCTTTCACTTACACCTCGGCCAAGGATTTCACCTTCGATAAAATCCATCAGCCCAACTTCAACGCGCTCCTGTTCTACGACGCGCGGGTCAATGGGCTTAAGACCGGTCACGTCGAGGAGGCGGGCTACCATCTGGTCGCCAGCGCCCACGCCAACGGGATGGACTTGATCTCGGCCGTGCTCGGAACGCCGTCGGCCTCCGCGCGGCGGGTCGAGACGGAGAAGCTGGTCGATTGGGCCTTCCGCACCTTCGCCAGCGTGCAGCCCGAATGGCATAAGACGCTGCCCGACAGGATGCGCGTGTACGGCGGCGCCGCGGACGCGGTCGCGGTGGCGCCCGCCGAGGTTCCGTTCGTCACGGTCGAGCATGGGCAGGAGGGCAAGGTCACGCTGGCGGGATCGTTCAGCGCAAAATACCTGGTCGCACCGGTTAGGAAGGGCCAGCAGGTGGGCGCGCTGGTGCTGATGGTCGATGGCAAGCCGCAATCGACGATCCCGATGCTGACGATGGCGTCGGTCGGTCCGGGCGGATGGTTCAAGCGGATGACGGATCGTCTGCGGATGCGGCTGTAAGGGATCCGCGGGCGGCCTTGCGGCAAGCGCGGGGAGGCTATGCGGCGGCGGTCGCTTCGCGATCGATTGCCGCCACTCCGGCCCGGAGCCGCGGAATCAACTCGCGGCCGAAATCGATCGTATCGTTGTACGGGTCGAAGCCGCGAATCAGAAACGAGCCCACGCCCAACCGATAGTACTTGAGGATCGCGCCCGCGACCTGCTCCGGCGTGCCGACCAGGCACGAGGTGTTGCCGAGCGCGCCGGTGGCGCTCGCGATCGGCATCCACAGCCGCTCGTCGTGCACGTCGGCCCGCGCCGCCAGCGCCATCAGGCGCTGCCCCGACTGATCGATCGGATGCGCCGGCGCGCCCCCGCGCTGGATCTCGCGCAGGATGCCGCGCGCCTTGTCCCACGCCGCGTCCTCGCGCTCCGCGACGATCGGGCGGAACGAGATGTTGAAGCGGGGCGAGCGGCCGAACGTCGCGGCGCGGCGGCGGAAATCCGCGATGCGCTCGCGGGTCTCGGCCAGCGGTTCGCCGAACAGCGCGAAGACATCGCAGTGCTCCGCGCCCATCGCGAGCGCGCCCTCGGAGGAGCCGCCGAAGAAAATCGGCGGATAAGGCTTCTGATACGGCCTGACGTCGGAGATCGCGCCGCGGACCTGGTAGAAAACTCCGCTGAAGTCGAACGGCGACTCGCTGGTCCACGCCCGGCGCATGATTTCCAGATACTCCGAGCCGCGCCGATAGCGATCCTGCTTGAGCAGAAAATCACCCTCGCTCTGCTGCTCCTCGTCGCTCAGCCCGGCGATGATGTGCAGCGCCATCCGCCCGCCCGTCAGCACGTCGAAGGTCGCCACCTTGCGCGCGGCCAGCGTCGGCGCGACCAGGCCGGGGCGATGCGCGATCAGGTAGGCCAGCCGCTCGGTGCGCATCGCCGCGTACATCGCGACGTTGAAGCCCTCGGCCGACGACGAGGTATAGCCCACCAGCACCATGTCGAAGCCGGCTCGCTCATGGGCGAGCGCGAAATCGGATAGATAGGCGGGCGAGATTCCGCCCTTGATCACGTGGACCGTGGCGCCATGGGGCGGCGCCACGCCGATCATTCCGATCAGCCTGACAGGCATCGGTTCCCTCGCGCGGAGATTAGGCCGCCGATGTCAGAGTAATCGCAATGGGCGGCCGAGGGTCAAGCGGGCGGTCGCGTCACTGTGCAAGTTCCCAAGTGGAGGCGAGTTCCGAAGGTGAGGCCAGGCCCGCGGCGCGGCGCTCAATAGGCGAAAAATGGTCCCGTGCCCGCGCCGGGCGTGGTCCGTCCGTCGATTCCCGTGTAGACGTTGCGGCCGAAGAAAAATGGCAGTCCGAAGTCGAAAAAGCTGCCGCCAAAAGTCCCGCCCACATTGTAGAAGGCCTTATTGCCCGTCGCCGCCAGGCCCAGCGCGTTGGCCACGCTGAAGGTGACGAGGCCGCTCGCACTGCCCAACCGGCCGGTGTTGATCGCGCCCAGGCTCAGCAGGCTCGATGGACAATAGAACCCCGGCGCCAGCGACGGATCGCATTGCGGGATCGACCCGTCGTCGAAGAACAGCGCGTTGGAGCCGCTGTCGAAGAAACCGTCCATCGCGACGTTGTTATAGGTGGTGGCGATATTCCCGGCGCCGTCGGTTTTGAAGACAGAGGCCGCCCCCAGGCTGTTGTTGGCGCGCGTATTGATTCCGAGCACCAGTTTGCCCGTGACCGTGGGCGCGCCCGTGAACGGGATTGCCGGCATCTTGATCACCACGCCGTTGTTATCGACCGGCAGCAGGGCGACCGGGTTCTGCACCTGTTGGGCCTCGGCCACCGCCGTGACGTGGCATTCGCCGCCGCCGCGCGGGCAGCGAAAGTACATCGAGGGATTTTGCGACCCCAGGCTGGTGCAGACCTCGCCGCAATCGGCGCCCCACAGGCCCACCCCGAGTATTCCGTTGTAGCCGAGCTGGACCGGATTCCCCGCTACCGGCGGCCCGCTCCCGCATACGGGCGGCATCGCCGAGTAGTTTGGGTTAATGAGCTGAATCGGCATCTTCGAAATGACCGGCTCGCCGCCCAGCTTCACGTCGGCGTACGCTACCCGGCCCCAGGTCGAGAGCGTTCCGAACGGCATGCACTCAGCGATCGGGGTGCCGTTGGGAGTAGTCACCGCAGGCAGCTTCAGATGATTGAGCCCGCCGAAGATTCTCAGCCCCGAGGAGCCCGTGTCGATCAGTACGCCATGGATGGTCTCGCAGTTGGCGGTGCCGCTTTCACAAAGCGTCACCGAGGTGAATGGACCGTTGACGTAACTGCCGTAGGGCGCCCACACGTTGGCGTTCAGCACGTTGAGCGGGAGAAGCAGGGCGGGCGACGGCGCGCCCATCGCGCCGGCGATGCATCGGGTCGCGCCGCGCGCGGCGAATATCGCCGCCGTCAGCATCAGCGCGGCCGCGAGCTTGAACCCTCGGCTGCGCATCATTGTATCTCCGATGGCTCGACGCCCGGCGGGAGCATCGCGGGCAGCAAGGCGCGTCCCCACATGTCGCGCATGTGGCCCGCTGTTTCCACCGTCAGGTCACTTCCGCGCACGGACGCATGATGGAGGCCATGCGCCGTGAGTCCGCCCGCGCGGGCGGCGTTCTGGTATTGGGTGAAATAGGAGCCGAGCAGGACCGCCATATCAGGGGGCCGGCGCCCGCGCCAGGTCACCGCGAAAACTCGTCCGTTGGGACTGACGTATTCTTTGACCGCGATTCCGGACGCGATCGTCATCTGCTCGACGGTGTAGGCTTTGACCGCCGGCGCATTCAGTGCGGGGCGCGCGACTTGCCGGGCCGTGACCGCGTTGAAGGAAGCCGCGTCGGCGGTGATCGAATCCGCGGTTTCGCCCAGGGCCGCGTAGGCGGTGGTGGCCCGCGACCCTCCGACAAAGAGCAGTGCGAGGGCGATGAAAGCGAAGGATGCGGCATGTGTCGATTTGGTCAAAGCACCGTCTCTCGACTTAAGAACTTGTTATGCATGGTTTGAGATGTCAATTAATTGCTTCAGTTGAATAGTCTATCGCGCGCTTCGTTCGTCTTTTCTGCGTATTGCTCACCGACATTCGGCAAACTGATGCGGACTCGCGGGCGGACTCGAACAATTAGGGAGCAACAGGCGCGCCAGCTCATCGCGAGAGCTTTTTCGTTCTCTCCGTATGGAATTTACGCGCAGGCAGGACGAGTGTTCGCTGACGTGGATAAGTCGAGAGTAAATAAACGCTACAACGAGTTATTGGCGAGCGACGCACCCGGCCCAGCTCGCGGTCCGTCTCAATATTGAGACGGACATGAATTTTTGCGACGGCGCAGGGCGAAAAGTGAACTACCAAGGGTAAAAAAATGCGTGGCCGTTCCGCCGATTGTGGGGGCTACATCGTCGTCGTCGAAATTACTTTCGTTCAGTCACCTTGGAAACAACTGACTAATGCTTTTTTTGTCCAACGATATTTCTGTCGCTCTCTCGTTTGTTCCAAGCGCTGACTCGTGATATCCAATGGAGCACCTGAGGCGTCTTGTTACGACCTTCGCATGACGGAGGCATGGACGATGCGCATCGCAACATTTCTCACTCACGAAATTGACGACGCACTTGATCTACTTGGAAAAAACTCCATACCAGTGGCTCGGCTTCGAGAACTTCGCGAAGGCGAATTTGAATTGGTAATCCTGGAGACCGATTTCAAACGCGCGAAGGATTTACTTCAGGCTGCGGGAGTTCAGCTCGCTCGCTCTTGCTGACTTGCGGCATCTTGATCTTTCGTGCTCCTTGAACCAGACTTCGTCGCGAGGGCGGTGGGACGTTGCGGGAGAGGTCCTAGTTTTGGCGGCCCGGGAATTTCACGGCGAAGCGGCATTCCTGAAAGCGGCATCATCTGATGACACTGGGACGGCGCCCTCGTTCCCTCGCGAGGCTTTCCGCCAGGCTTTCCGCCAGGCTTTCATTGACCGGGAGACCTTAGGAAACTTCGCCCTCCTCAGCGCCGTCGCGCTAATCTATTTCATTGCCGGAAAGTTCGGCCTGTACTTTGCGGCCTTCAGTCCAAGCTCCTCGCCGATATGGCCACCCACGGGGATTGCGGCGGCAGCGTTGCTGCTGGGCGGCTTTCGACTCTGGCCGGCGATTTTTCTGGCCGCCTTCCTGGTCAACGTCACCACTTCCGGAACGGTTTATACCTCGATCGGGATAGCAGCCGGCAATACGCTCGAAGCGGTCGTCTGCGTATACCTCACGGTCCATTACGCGAATGGCCGCCGCGTCTTTGAGCGCACCCACGACTTCTTCAGATTCGTCGCCTTCAGCACGGTTGCGGCGGCCGTCAGCCCAATCATCGGACTTGCGAGTCTCCAACTTGGCGGATTCGTCTCATCCAATGACCTCGCGCGCAGCTGGCTCACCTGGTGGGTGGGCGACATGGGCGGCTTCCTGTTGGTGGCGCCGGCCGTGATCCTGTGGATCGAAAATCCCACAATCGTTCGTGACAGTCGCCGGCTGCTGGAGAAGTCGCTGACGCTCGCGGCCATCGTTGCGGTGGGGGTGCTCGAGTTTGGCGGCGCGTTTCCCGGAATCGGGAATTATCCGATTGGCTTTGTCTGCATCCCCATATTGGTGTGGTCAGCCTTTCGACTCGGTCAGCGCGAGGCCGCCACCTGCAACTTCGTGCTTGCGGCCGCGGCAGCCTGGGGGATGATGCGGGGCATGGGGCCGTGGGCGCGGTTCCGCGATCCAATAAACTCGTTCATTATCCCGCAGGCGTTCATCATCACAATGGCGGTAATGACGCTGGCCATGGCGGCCGCCGTGTGGGAGCGCAAACGCGCGGAGGCGGAGGCGAAGGAGGCGCGCCGGCAGGCCGAGCGCGAGAATCGCGCCAAGGACCGGTTTCTCGCGATGCTGGGGCATGAGCTGCGAAATCCACTCGGCGCGCTGTCCAACGCCATCCGCGTGGCGGAGAGCGGCGGGATTCAACCCGAACAAGCCGTCCGAGTTCGGGAAATAATCGGACGGCAGATGAGTCACCTGGCACGCCTGGTTGACGATCTTCTCGACGTCGGCCGCCTCACGGCCGGCAGGATTACATTGAACCGAAAGCCGTTGGACCTTGCGCAATGCGCCCGCCGCTGCGTCGATACGCTGCGCCTCGACCAAGCCTGGGCCACGCGCAACATTACTCTGGACATCCAGACAGTCTGGGTCGACGCCGATCGCGATCGGATCGAACAAATTCTGACCAATCTGCTCTCCAACGCGCTCAACCACACACGCCCGGACGGCAAAATTGTCCTCGGCGTACGAGCCGAAGGCGACCGCGCGGTCATCCGTGCCGAAGACGACGGCGATGGTATCGCCGGCGACCTGCTGGCGCGCGTCTTCGATCTTTTCGTCCAGGGCGATCAAGGACCTGACCGCCCTCGTGGCGGTCTCGGCATCGGGCTGACGCTTGTCCGATGGCTAGTCGGACTGCATGGAGGGACGGCCGAGGTGCATAGCGGCGGACTCGGTCATGGCAGCACTTTTACGATTAGGATGCCGCGAATCGAAGCGCCGGCGATCGAAGCGACGGTGGAGCAATCGCCGAATCGGGCCGTGGCCGCCGCCCCTTCTGAGGTACGGCGGCGCATTTTGATCGTCGAAGACAACGCCGACGCACGGGAGGCCTTGCGCGCCATCCTGGAGCAGGACGGCCATGAGGTTTTCGAGGCCGGCTCGGGACCGGACGGAGTCTCATCGGCCCTGGCAAACCATCCCGAGGTAGCTCTAATCGACCTCGGGTTGCCGGTGTTCGACGGATACGAAGTCGCCCGCAGGATCCGCGCGGCAGCGCACACCAATGGAATTGTTTTGATCGCAGTGAGCGGCTATGGCCTCCCGGACGATCAGCGCAAAGCGGAGCAGGCGGGGTTCGATGCGCACCTGGTAAAACCAGTCGATCTTGATTTGCTGACTGAGTTGCTGGAGCGGCGCGAGATTGACGATTCTCCGACTGTCTAGCGCGCCGGCTGACCATCCACCATCCTGTCCCTACCCACGCGCGCTTTTTCCTTCAGACAAGCTCCAAACGACGTCGAAATCGATGTCTATATAGCATCTAGAGCGCGCCATTGCGCCAATAACATCGTATTTACTCATTTTGCTCAATTATTGAGCGTTCAACGCACTCAGACTCAGATATGGACACGTTTTTTACGTTTAGTAGTTGCAATAGATGCTGAAACATGTTTAACTATGGTTCGTTGATGTTTCGGATTGAAAC
>DATJID010000063.1:0-21489 GCA_035493515.1 Binataceae bacterium (SeqCode)
GGCCGACGCCGCCCCGGCGGCCGCCGCGTCGACAGCGGGGACCGTCACCGATTGCATCGCGCGATTGCTCGCAGCATCTACGATCTCTACCGTCACCGGTCCGCGCACCCGATGTGACTTCATCGCGTCGGCGGTGCCCGACTTCAAATCGTCCAGAAAGCGGGTCGCTGCGAACGGTGGCATCTGGTCCATCGGAAAATTGTCCATCAGCAGGCGTGGATGGTTGTCGCCGGTCCATTGCACGCCATGCACCTTTGGTCCCGCGATCGGCAAACCGCGAGCCATCTGCTCGAATGCGCTCTGGAAAGTCGCGGTCTCGCCGTCGATGACTGGGGCGGCACCGCCCTCCGATCCGGCACCAAGTGTCGCGAGCATCTGGTCGACCTCGCCCCTGCTCTTGTCGTCCGGCGCGAGCGTCCGCGCTTTCTGGAAGTAACTGTGGGCGACGGGCTTGTTCCCCTGCTCGGCGTAAGCGACGCCGAGGTTGAAATAGGCTTCGAAGAAATCCGGATGCGCGGTCAACACCTTCTTGTACTGGACGATCGCCACGTCGGTGTTGCCGCTGGACAGGTACATGGTGCCCAAATCGGTGCGCACGCGGGAGTCGTCGGGCTTGCGGCTAAGGTAATGCTCGTAGGCGGCGATCGCCTCGTCGTAGTGGCGGCGGTCGTAGTCGATATTGCCGACGCCGCGCAGCGCCGCGAGATTTTCTGGGTCGAGTTTCAGCACATGAGCGTAAGCGTCGGCGGCCTTAGGGTAATACGACGGGTCGAACATCGCGGCGCGCTCGGCGGCGTCGCCGTAACGGTCCCATGCGGCGACGTCCTTGGGCGCGGCGTTGGCCTTGGCCCGCAGCTCGTCGATGAACTTGCGCGCCTCGTCAGGGATTTTGATCACTTCCGGATGACCGGGAGGCAGGTTCCCGGCTGCGCCGTTCTGCGCCGGTGCGGCGGAGGCCGTGCGCGACGGATGCTGGCGCATAATGAGGGCGGCGGCGCCAAGGCCGATCACGAAAATGAGGGCGAAAACCGCGGCAAAGGCTGGCGTGAAGTGCGACGGCGCAGTGCGGTCGCCGGACGCGGACTCGAGCGACGCGCGCATCCGATTACTGCCGGAGCCTGCTGGAGCGCCGGAGACGGCGTCTGCCGCGAGCGCGGCGGGCGCCGTTACCGGCGTCCCGCAACTGACGCAGAATTTCGCGCCAGCCATCACCGGCGTTCCGCATTGCGGACAAAAGCGCATTTACGTTTTCGTACCTGATTATTATTGCCCGGCGCTTGCGCCCGGGTCTTCGCCCTGCGCGCCGCTTACCGCGAAGCGGCCGGTCCTCATGAAAAAATCACAGCCGCGCCCGCCAGCGCAACCTCCCCCGCTGCGGCGCGACAGGCGCCCGGGCGGTGGTTGCACTTTGGTGCGGCGCAGGAGAGTGAGCTTGCGGTGTACTCAAAACCTGCGATGGTCTAGGGTAGGGGCGCTCGGGTACGGGCGCTTCGCATGGAAGCGTTCTGGCCGGCCGGCGGCGTGCATGCGGTGCATCGCTTGCCCGGCGCAACTAATTTAAGGAGACAGCCAGCATGAAAGTCTACAATTCTTTCGGCCCCAATCCGCGCGCGCTCAGGATGTTCCTGGCCGAAAAGGGCCTCACGGTCCCGATGCAGGACGTGGATCTGATGGCCGCTGAAAATCGCAAACCTCCCTATACCGAGCGCAATCCAGGGGGACAACTGCCGTCGCTCGAACTCGACAACGGCAAGACCATCGGCGAAACCGTCGCCATCTTCGACTATCTCGAAGAGAAACATCCCAAGCCTCCGCTCATCGGAACGACGGCCGAGGAGCGCGCCGAGACCCATCAGTGGCAGCGCCGCGTCGAACTGAACATCACTGAGAACATCTATAATGGTTTCCGGTACGCGGAGGGCTTCGACCTGTTCAAAAACCGCATGCCGGTCTTTCCCGAGGCGGCACCTTCGCTCAAGACGCTCGCTCAGAAGCGGATGGAATGGCTCGACGGACTGATGACAGGGCGCGACTGGATCGTGCCCGAACGTTTCACGATCGCCGATATCATTCTTTATTGCTGCGTGGATTTCTCCTCGGGCGTAGGCCAGACCATCCCCGCCTCGGCCAAAAATCTGCAAGCGTGGTACAAGCGCGTCGCGGCCCGGCCAAGCGCGAGCGCGAGCCTGCATCCCGCCGCAGGACAGCTCAAGATGCGCGGCTAATAACAAGGTGCGCGGCTGAAAAAAACCTCTGTTCGCGGCCGATCGGCGACTCCACGCGGAGCCGCCGACCGGGCCGCGAGCCGGGTCAAAAAATGCTCCGCTAGCCAATCACCTACCTGCCATCTCATTAAACAATGACGGACCCGCAGATCGATCAAGGCGCCCAAACCGCGCAGATTGCGCGCCAACTGACCGTCCTCGCGCGCGAGCAGACCGGTGACCCCGATGCCACCGTGGATGAGCCCAAGGCGCTCCCCGGCCATGCCGGACTGAGCTATAGTTTCGAGGTGACCGCCCGTGCCGGCGCGCCGGCGACGCCGCAGACTGAGCGGCTGGTTATCAGACTCGCACCCGAGGGCGTTCCGGTCGCCGGACCCACTGATGTGGTTCGCCAGGCGCGAATCATGGCTTCGCTCGCCGGTACCGCCGTGCCCGTGCCGTCGGTCAAATGCTACGACAATGACCCGCGATGGTTTGGGCGGCCTTTCTTCGTGGTCGGCTTTCTTACCGGGGACAAGCTCGCACTGGGCGAGCACACCTACACCGCCGCCGAGACGCACCCGATGGTCACGCAGGCGGTCGAGGCGCTCGCCGCGCTGCACGCGGTGCCATGGGAGCCGAGGCGCGAGGCTTGGGGCGAGCCGCTTTCGCTAGCCGATGAAATGAAGCGGCTGGACAACCTGCTGGACCGGCCCACGCTCGACCCCAAGGTCGTCGGACACGGACCGCTGCTGCGCGAACGCTTGCGCCAGAGCCTGCCCCCGCCGGAGCGCGTTCACGTTGGATGCGTGCATGGCGATTTCCAATGGTCGAACCTTTTGTTCAACGACGGTCGCCTCAAGGCAGTCATCGATTGGGAGCTGTCGCAGATAGGGGCGACCCTGATTGACCTGGGATGGCTTTCCCTGTTTTCCGACCGCGAGAGCTGGGAAACGCAAGACCTGATACCTCAGCACGTGCTCTCACCGGACGAGATCGCTGAAATTTATGCCTCAAAGGCGAGCTCAGCCGTTGACGGACCGCAGGTGCGTTGGTTCCGAGCATTCGCGGGCTATCGGTTCGGTGTCATAACAGCGTTTAATTTGATGTTGCATCGACGCGGCAAGCGCCCTGACCCGACGTGGGAAGATATAGCTTTGTCGGGTCCACGTCTGTTTGAGCGTGGCTTGGAGTTGCTAGGCTAGCGCTCCTTTGCTACGGCTGTAGGTTGGGCTGCCGCATCGCGTCGAGGGAGGGCGACGAGATGAAAGCCATTGCCAAGCAATCCATAGAGTTTGCCGAAGCGCCCGAGCAGGCGGTCAAGGCGGCCGATGCCATTTTGGGTGCCAACCCCTTCGTCGGCCTGGATTCAGATCAAGTCATCGAGCAGTTGTCGCTTTTCGTCAACGAGACGCTCAAAAATCCGGAGGTTCTCGGCGGCCAGCTCATCAAGATGGCGGTCGAGTTGTTCAAGGTCGTCGCAGGCGTTTCGGACGTTGCTCCGGAAGAGAGCGACAAACGTTTCACCGACCCAACCTGGTCCGACAATCCCTTCTATCGCCGCGTAATGCAGGCCTACCTGGTCTGGCGTTCGACCATGATGTCGATGGTGCCCGACAATGGCAGCGGCGACGGCGAGTGGAAAGAGACCGAGCAGCAGCGCTTCGCCGTTCGTCTCCTGACTGAAGCGCTCGCGCCGACCAATGTGCTGATCGGCAATCCGGCGGCGCTCAAACGCGCGTTCGAGACCGGCGGAACCAGCCTGGTGCACGGACTGCGGAGCTTTTTCGACGATCTCTGGAACAACAACGGGATGCCGCAGACGGTCGACAAACGCCCGTTCGCCGTCGGCCGCAATCTCGCCGTCACGCCCGGCGCGGTAGTTTTTCGCTCGGAGATTCTGGAGCTTCTGCAGTATGCGCCCGCGACCCGGCAGGTGTATGAGCGGCCGATCATGCTGGTGCCGCCGCAGATCAACAAGTTCTACGTCATGGACCTCGCCCCCAAGCGCAGCCTGACCGAGTACGCGGTCGCCCGCGGAGTGCCGTTTTTCACCGTGAGCTGGCGCAATCCGCGGCCCGAGCATCGCAACTGGGGGCTCGACGAATACGTGACCGCGCTCACGGACGCTGTGGATGCGGTGTGCGAAATTAGTGGCAGCTCGACCGTCAATCTACTCGGCGTATGCTCCGGCGGAATCACCTCAACCCTGATGCTCGGCCATCTGGCGGCCGCAGGGGACCACCGCGTCAACGCCGCGTCGCTGATCGTCACGATGCTGGATTCGAGCATGCCGTCGATGACCGGGATGTTCACGACCAGGGAGGGCGTGGCGGCGGCGATCGATCGCTCGCGGCGTCAGGGCGTGCTCAATGGCGCCGAGATGGAGCGCTTGTTCGCCTGGCTGCGGCCCAACGACCTGGTCTGGAACTACTGGGTGAACAACTACCTGATGGGCAAGGATCCGGCGCCGTTCGACATCCTTTACTGGAACGCCGATTCGACCAACCTGCCGGCCCGCCTGCACGCAGGTTTCATGGAACTGCTGCTGCATAACGGCTTGACGCGGGCCGGGACGGTCCAAATTCTCGGCACGCCAATCGATTTGCGCCAGGCCGGCCACGACATGTTCGTGGTCGGCGGCATGACGGATCATATCTGCGCCTGGCGCGCGGTTTACAATGGTGCGCGTCTGTTCGGCGGGCGGACCGAGTTCGTGCTCAATTCAAGCGGCCATGTCCAGACCCTGGTGTGCCCGCCGACCAACTTCAAGGCCAAGTACTATGTCAATTCCGTTTTAGGCGCCGATCCCGAGACTTGGGTGAAGGGCGCCACCGAGCAGAAGGGTTCATGGTGGGACCATTGGCTCGGATGGCTTGATAAGCGCTCTGGCGACAAGCGCGAGGCGCCCGCCAGTCTTGGCAGCCTGCGGTTTCCTCCGCTTGAGCCCGCGCCCGGAAAATATGTGATGGAACAAGCCGACGGTACTTCGTCTTTGGGCCGATTATTGATGAAACAGATCGAGCGGACCGAATAAGGGGTGGAGCACGATGGCAGAAACGCAGGAATTGCACGAATCCATGATCATTAGAGAAGACGAGGGCCAAAACGGGAATGGCGACGAAGGCCGTACCGCCGGGAGCTATGATGCTCCGGAAGCTGGCGCAGAGGCGGCAAGCGCGGCGCCCAGGAAGACGCGGGCCAAGCGGGCCTCGGTCAAATCCGTCGAAGGCAGAGTCGAGGCGATCGAGCAGCGCGTGGAAGCTTTCGCCCAAGAGCTGGCGCAGCTCACCCGGATGACCGAGCAGCTTGCGCATCTGAGCGGCAAAATCGCCAAGCTGGAGGAGCGCCTAGAGACGCGCTCGAGCAACGGAACCTCTCACGACGGCGCGGTAATCGCCGAACAGGTGCGCCAGCTGGACGAACGCTTGCAGAAGCTCGCTTACGTGCTGGCGCAGCAAAACTGGAATCGCGTTTAAGGACCAATTTCCTCGCAGGCGCGGCCGCGCTGCTCGCGCCCGGCCCCGTCCGGGCCCAGGCATCGAGCGGCGTGGCCACGACCGCGCGGTCCTTGTCTTGACCTCGGATTTCTATCTTGATGCGAGCACTTCGGCCAGATGGCGGGTCTCGATATCGAGCCCCGCGCGGCTCATCCCGCCGCCGATCTGCATCAGGCATCCGCAGTCATTGGCGACCACGGTATCTGCGCCGCTCTCGCGCACACTGGCGACCTTGTCGGCGAGCATCCCGCCCGAGATGTGCGGGAACTTGACCGAAAACATCCCGCCAAAGCCGCAGCACTCCTGCACGTTGCGCAGCTCGCACATGCGGATACCGCTGACCGCGCTTAGCAGCAGACGCGGCTCCTCGCGCACGCCCATCTCGCGCAGCAGATGGCATCCCGGATGGTAGGCGACAGCGTGCTCGAAGCGCGCTCCCAGGTAGCGCACCTTCATTACGCCGACCAGGAATTGTGAAAATTCATACACCCACGGCTTGAGCGCCGCGGCCTTGGCGGCAAGTTTCGGATCGCCGGCCAACAGGTCCGCATAGAATATCTTGACCATCGCGGCGCATGACCCCGACGGCACTACGACCGGAGTTCCAGGCGCGCAGGCGCTAAGGAAGCGCCCCGCGAGTTCGACCGCCTGCTCACGCATGCCCTCGTTGAACGCGGCCTGCCCACAGCAGAACGCCCGGCGTATCGGGCGCACCTTGAGCTTGAGGTCGCGCAGCACGCGGGCCGCCGCGTCGACTGCGGAAGGATAAAATTCTTCCGCGAGACAGCTGCCAAACAGCCTTACTTCAGTCATCGCCGCGCCATACTACCGCGACGTAGATATCGCGCGGGCCGTGAACTCCGAGCACGATGCGCTTTTCGATGTCGGCGGTGCGGCTGGGCCCGGTGATTAGAGCCAGACGATGGCTGGCGATGGTCGCGGAGCCGATCGTGGAAATCGCGGCGGCGAGGTCCGGCAGGATTAGGTCGGCGCTTACCAGGATCACGTTGACCGGCGGCACCAGCGTGAGCGAGCCCGGCCGCTCAGGCGTTGCGACCATCGCGAGCGTTCCGGTCGCGGCGATCGCGCAGTCGGCTTCGACCACCGCGAAATCGCATCGCGCGAGCTTTCCGCGCAATTCCGCGCGCCCTGCGTCGTCGTCCACCGCCGCGGTCCGGAAGACCGTGATACCAGCGAGCTTAAGCGCTTCCATCATCGGTGCGGGGTCGATTACGAGGCCGGTGCCGACGGCCACGCTCTGCGCGTTGAGCGCCGCCGCGACCCCGCGAACTCGCGCGACCATCTCCTTGGGAGTGACCGTGCCGAGGTAGTGGCCGCCGACCGCTTCCAGCTCGCGCGCGAACTGCGAGGCGAGTTCCACCCGGCGCGCTGCTTTGTACGTTGGCACGGCCTTGGCCGACTCGGCGGCGCCGTTGTGGGTCGGGACGGCGCGGCGTTCCAGCGCGTCGCGCACGTTGGCGATGAGCTTGTGAAACTCGGCCACTTTATGTCTGGGTCCCGTCCTTCGCGGGTTTGAGCTGCGCCCGGGCTTTGCGTCGGCGGCGAAAACGCGGCACCGGGAAGTCACGCACGCGCGTCCAGCTGCTGAACGGCGGCGGCATCCAGCGCACGTAGCCACGGTGCGCAAACGGCCACATCACCAGAGCGGCCATTCGGCCCATGACGCGAGCGGTCATGGGATGATTCGCCATCCGGGAGAACATTCTGACTCCCGAACGTGCGCGGCGAGCCGCGCGCGGCCAGACCGGAGTTGGCAGCGTGCCCGCGTCCTTGTCGGTGGTTTCCTTGGCGGCGGTTTCCTTCCAGCGCAGATGCAGCAGGATGCGCGGGATGTCGATCTTCACCGGGCAGATTTCGCGGCAGGCGCCGCACAGCGTCGAGGCGAAAGGCAAAGCGGCCGTGGCGCCACCAAACAGGCTCGGACTCACGATCGAGCCGATCGGTCCCGGATAAGTCGAGCCGTAAGCGTGGCCGCCGACGCGCCGGTAGATCGGGCAGACGTTGAGGCACGCTCCGCAGCGCAGGCAGTAGAGCGCCTCGCGCAGCACTGGGTCCGCGAGCATCGCGCTGCGCCCGTTGTCGAGCATCACCACGTGCACTTCGCGCGGACCGTCGGCCTCGCCCGCGCGCCGCGGGCCGCTAATGAAATTCGTGTAAGTCGTGAGCTTTTGTCCGGTCGCCGTGCGCGCGAGCACTTCCAGAAAGTGGCTCAAATCGGCCATCGATGGAATAACTTTTTCGATTCCCATCACGGCCACCAAAACTTCCGGCAGCGTGCTCGACATCCGCCCGTTGCCTTCGTTCTCGACCAGCACCAGCGTGCCGGTTTCAGCGATCGCGAAGTTGACGCCGGTTACGCCCATCTCGGCGGCGAGAAAGACCTCGCGCAGGCGCTCGCGGGCGAGCGCGGTGAGCGCCGTGGGCTCCGAGGTGTAAGGGACGTGCAGCTTCTCGTTGAACAGCAGGCCGATGTCTTCCTTGGACAGATGGATCGCGGGCGTGATGATGTGCGAGGGACGCTCGCCGCGCAGTTGCACGATGTACTCGCCGAGGTCGGTCTCGACCACCTGGCATCCGGCCTCCGCGAGCGCCGAGTTGAGCGCGATTTCCTCGGTCGCCATCGACTTGCCCTTGATCACGCGGCGTGCGCCGCGCTCGCGTGCGAGGTCGACGATATACTTGCGCGCCTCGGCCGCGTCGGCGGCAACGAACACGCTACATCCGTTGGCCTCCAGGCGCTCCTTGAGCTGGGCCAACAGGTCGTCGAGTCGTGCAATGGAGTCCTCTTTTATCCGCCGCGAAGCGTCGCGCTCGTCTTCGTAGGCCGGGAACTCGGCGCGTGTTGCGGCGACATGATCGAGGTGGCGTCCGGTCGCGTTCTCGAGTTTGCGGCGCAATTGGGTATCGGCGACCGCGGCCTCGCTCGCGGCAAAAAAATCCTGTCCGGCAGGTCCGTTCGACATCGGCGGCAGCCGCCTTCAGTTGATCCGCGCGACCTGGCGAGTGAGGCGCACGATGGCCTCGCGCGCCGCGTCGGCCGCGGGATGGTTGGCGTATTGGCTAAGAAAGCTCTGATAGTCGCCGAGCGCGGCGCCGAAGCATTCCAGCCGCTCATAGAGCGCGGCGCGCTCCAGGATATCATCGGTCGCGCGAGGCTCCAGGATCAGGATTCGATCGAGCGCGGCGAGCGAGCGCGGCCAGTCGGCGCCGCTCGCGTAGATGTTTTTCAAATTGCGCAGCATGCGCGCCAGAATGTGCCGTCCGCCTACCGCCTTGAGCATCGCCGGCTGCAACTCGACCGGCTGGCCGTAGATCTGTTTGAGGCGGGTACGGATATCGTCAAGGTCGAGGATTGCGCCGCCGTTGAACGGGTCGATTATCAGCTCGCCCCGCTGGTCGACGGCCTTGACCAGGAAGTGCGAAGGAAACGAGACGCCGAAGAGGTTGAGCCCGGCGCGCCGGCCGACCTCCAGGTAAATCAGCGAGAGCGTGATCGGGATGCCGAGGCGGCGTTCCAGCACGTCGTTGAGAAAGGAATTGCGCGGGTCGGCGTAGTTGTCGCGATTGCCCGCAAAGCCGGTCCGCACGAACAGGAAGTCTGACAGAGTCTGCACCCGCTCGACCGTATTTTCGGCCTCGCGCAGTGCGCTTTCCGCCGCGCGTCCCAGCGCCGCAAGGTGCTCCAGATAATGCGCAATGTCGAGGTCGGGATACTCCTCCTTGGCGATCAGCAAGGCGCCGTGGGCGAGCGGAATCGGTTCGCGTGCGGCGATGCGGGCAAATTCGGTCCGCGCAGGATTCATCTTCGATATATAACGCCTCGCCGCCTTTTCAGCCAGTGCGCGCGGCGCGCCTTATTTCCCGAGCTGCCAGCTCCGGATCGCCTGCACGGGCCGCACCAGCATCAGCACGTTGAGCATCAGGCTATCGCGAATCCAAAGCGCGAGTCCGATTTCAAGCGCGATCACCGCGACGAGCGTCACGCGCGTGGGGAGTATCGCGGCCAGCATGAATCCCGCCAGGGAAGCCGCAATGTCGCACATCGAGTTCATCACACTGTCGCCATAGTAGTTAAGCGAGATCGTCGCCGCGCGATAGCGTTGGATCACGAGGTCGGTGTTCTCAAAAACTTCCCACGCGCATTCCAGCGCGAGGGCTGCAACGAAGCGCGCGCCAACCGGCAGTCGCTTCGCGATCAAGGATAACAGCCCATACCACAGCACGCCGTGGGTGAGGTGGCTGAAGGTGTAAGGGTCGAACATGAACTGCGAGTTGTGCGAGCTTTCGATATTGCCCGACCAGATGCCGGGCTCGCCGCTGATACCCCACAGCTTGCGGCCCATCGCGAATTCCGCCGCCGCGCCGAGTCCGATCAGCGCAGCGGCGACCATCGCGCAAAGCCATCGTGGCCACCGTGCCCATGGCGGCCGGCTTTTTCCGAGCATCTTCGTCATGCGCCAGGAGCCGCGGCCAGCGCCGCTTCGATCTCGGCACTAACCGCACGGTCGGGCTCGGGCTTGCGGCGGCGCTCGAGCGTCGCGCGCGCGCGAACGCCGCCAAGCTGTCCGAGCGCCCAGGCCGCGTGCGAGCGCACCAGCGGCTCGGTTTCATCCTCGAGCGAGCGCGCCAGCACCGCCACCGCGTCGCGGTTGCCGCTGTTGCCGAGCACCACCGCGGCGTTGCGCAGCAACCCGCGCCGCTTTGCGCGTGCGACGGCGCTGGTGGCGAAGCGTCGGCGGAAGCCGTCATCGTCGAGCGCCATCAGTTCGGGCAAAAATGGCGTCAGCGCTTCGTCGGGCGCCTCGCTCGCGCTGATGTTCCACGGGCACACCTCCTGACAGACGTCGCAGCCGAAAATCCAGTTGCCCAGTTTTGATCTGAGATCGACAGGGATCGGTCCGCGATGCTCGATGGTCAGGTACGAGATGCACACGCGTGGCTCGAGGACGTAGCCCTGGGCCAGCGCGCCGGTCGGACAGAGGTCAAGACATTGCCGGCAGGTGCCGCAGTGCTCGCGGTAAGGTTCGCCGCTCGGCTCGAATTCGGCGTCGGTGAAAATTTCGGCAAGAAAGAAATACGAGCCGTGATGGCGGTTGAGCAGGTTGGTGTTCCTGCCGAACCATCCCAGGCGGCCCTCGGCCGCCCATTCGCGCTCGAACACCGCGCCCGTGTCGACGTAGGCGCGAGTGACGGCGTCGGGGCGCTCGCTTTTGAGCCGCGCCGCCACCGCGCGAGCCCGTGCCAGCACCGTGTCATGGTAGTCCGGTCCCAGCGCATAGGCGGCGATCCGCCCGCGCATCGCGGCGCGCCAATCAATATCGGGAGTCGCCGGTGCGGCATAGGGATACCCGAGACTCACGACCGAGCGCAGGCGGGGATCGATTAGCCGCGGGTCAAATCGCCGCTCGGGATCGCGACCGAGCCATCCCATCTCGCCCGCCCGCCCCGCGGCGAGCCAGCGGTTGAAAAACTCTTCGCGATTACCAAGGCGGCGAAGCGGCGCGAAGCCGACCAGCACGAAGCCATGCTCGTGCGCTGCCGTGGTGAGAATCTCTTCCAGTCGAGCCATCGAAACGTAGCCGATGTCGCTTCAATTCGGACTGACGACATTGTCGCCGTCCCGCCACGCATTATCGCCCAGTTGCGCGAGTTCCGCAGCCGCTTCACCACGGAGAGGGGATTTGCCCCTATGGGGCCGCTGGGTTAGAATTGACCAACTGGTTAGCGCATCGGCGGTGCGCGTTTCATCGCAGAAGCGCAGTGCGTTTCTAGATCGGCAAAGTTTGGAGGATTGCAGGATGTCTCAAGAAGTCCAACATGATGAGCAAGGCCACGAGCATGGCCACGAGGGCGCTCGTGACAATGCGGCAGCGAGTGCTCAGGGTATTAACCTGACCCCCAAGGCGCTCGAGATGGTCAAGCAGATGCATATGAAGGAAGGCCTCGGCGCCGAGCAGGGCCTCAGAATTTCGGTGGTCGGCGGCGGATGTTCGGGATTCCAGTATTCGCTGAGCTTCGACGCGCACAAGGAAGGCGACACGGAGCAGGAAATCGACGGCACCAAAATTTTTGTCGACGAAATCTCGCTGCCCTACATCGCCGGCACCACGCTGGACTATGTCGAGGGCCTGCATGCCGGCGGGTTCCGTTTCGACAATCCGCGCGCCAGCCGCACCTGCGGTTGCGGGTCGTCATTCAGCGCCTGACGCGGCGCGATTCCATCTAGATCGATTTCGACCGCCCGTACGTCTGTGCGGGCGGTCTTTTTTTGTGTAAAGAGTCAAAAAATGAAAGACCTCGAGGGCAAGGGAATTATCGTCACCGGCGCGACGCGCGGGATCGGCCGCGCGATCGCGCTCGAGGCCGCCCACCGCGGCGCCAACGTCGCTTTCAATTATCTCAAGAGCGAGCAACAGGCCGAGGAGCTGAAAGGCGAGATCGCCGCCTGCGGGGTGAAGGCGATGGCGTTCAAGACCGACGTCGCCGACCTCAAGGAGGTGCGCGCGATGGTCAACGCGGCCAAGGCCGAATTTGGCCGGCTCGACGCGGTGGTTAACAACGCCGGGCTCACCCGCGACAAGCTGCTGGTGATGATGAGCGAGGAGGATTGGTCCGCGGTTATCCAGACCAACCTCACCGGCGCGTTCAACGTGGCGCGCGCCAGCGCGTTCATCATGATGAAGGCCAAGCGCGGGGCGATCATCAACATCACGTCGATCTCCGGGCTGGTCGGGATGGCGGGGCAGGTGAACTACTCGGCCTCCAAGGCCGGCCTGGTCGGCATGACCAAGGCGATGGCCAAGGAATTGGGGCCGCTGGGCGTGCGGGTCAACGCGGTCGCGCTCGGGTTTATTGAAACCGACATGACGGCCGTGCTGTCGCAGGAGCATCGCGCCAAGGCACTTGAGATGATTCCGCTGGGGCGGTTCGGCAAGGTCGAGGACGTGGCGCCGATGGTGGCATTTTTGCTCTCGGACGTGGCTTCGTACATCACCGGTGCAGTGATCCAGGTCGATGGCGGGCTCGCGATGTAGACCGCTGCCGCGCAACGGGACTTGAAAGAAACGTGGAAGCGAAAGCCCGCGCGGTCATCGAGCACGCCGCAGCGGCGTCGCGATGGGATTGACCGATCCGAACATCGGCGCGCCGCGGGCATAATGACCTGGCGCCGCGCGAGATCAGCCCAGCGCGGTCGCGGGTTCGGCACTGGCGCGGAGCCCGGCGACGAAATCGATCACCTCGGTAGCCACGCGATCCTTTTCGCTATCGACCGTGATTACGTGGAAGCTCTCTTCCAGGATTATGGCGCGCCTTTGCGCGCTCCCAAGATGGCTCATCACGAAGTCGACGTTGCGACGCATCGGACAGGTATGGTCGCGCCGGCTATGAATGATGAGCGTGGGCTGGGTGACGCGGTTAAGCCGCGGGCGCACGGCCATCGACAGCTTCAGCAGCTCGAGCACGGCGCTTAGCGGCATCAGGCGCGCGGAAGGATGTACGCTGCGGGCGGCGGCGTCATGGATGTCCGAGCCTTTGCCGCGCAGGTAGATGCGGTCGGCCAGTGAACCAAGCGCGCTCAGCGCCTTGAGCGGTCCGCGCACCCACAGCGGCAAGAAAAACGCTGGCGACAGCATCACTACCCCGCCGACGGCCTCGCCCTGATCGGCGGCCAGGCGCGCCGCCAGCAGCGCACCCATCGAGAGCCCGACCACAGCCACTGGATCGCCGAATCGATGGAGCCGCTCGAAACCCTCGACCACGCTTTCGTACCATTGATCGCGGGTTGCGGCGCCCAGTTCCTCGGCAGCGCCGGCGTGACCGGCCAGGCGAACCCCGCAGACGCGCACGCCGGTCTTCGCCAGACGTTCGCCGAGATAGAGCATCTCGAACGGGGTGCCGCTAAGGCCGTGGATGAGCAGTGCGCTCAGCCCGGCGCCGGGAAAGAAAAACTCGTTGGTATCTACGGCTGAGTTAGCAGATGGGTGGGGGTCGTCGTCTGACGAAGTCATTCATCACTCCCGTTACTGCGTGCTATTCGCATTATGTCGCGTTTTTGCTGCCCCTTCTTTTTCTTCAACCGCGCTGAGCTAAGTCGAAGGTCCCTGTTGGCTGACGAGCTCGGGACGCACAGAGATTGTCGCGCGCGCGCGCAAATCCTCGACAAAGCTTTCCCAGGCCTGCGCCTGCCGCTGCTTGACCAACTGGTCTTTGAACGCGGACTTCGCCGCTTTCCATTGATCCTCGGTGGGCGGCGTGCGGCTGATGACCTCGAAGACGTAGGCGTTGCCGTCAAGCGTCAGCGGGCGGTTGATGATCCCCGGCGTCGCGGGTAGCAGAGAGGCCGCTTGCACGGCCTCATGGAATTCGCCGATGGTGGGAATCGAACTGTCCGCGCCCGAGAAATCGCCGGTGCTATGCGTCGCGAGCTTGGCGGCGGCCGCGGCGGCTGCGAACCCGGCCGGATTCTTCACCTGCTTCAGGAAAGCGGTGGCCTGCTCGAGCGCTTTGGCTTCGGCCATCTGGCGCACCAGTGCAGCGCGAACCTTGGGCTGAATGTCGGCCAGCTTGGGCAGATAGCTCGGCTTGCGAGCGACGAGTTTCACCAGGTACTGCGCGTCGCGGCCATTGATGACCCGTACGTCGTTGGGATTAAGCTTGAAAGCTTCCTGCACCAGGGTCGGGTCGGTGATTTCGGCCGTGCTCTCACCGGTCGCCAGCATCGGGGTCTTCACCAAGTCCAGCCCACGCCGGTCGGCCAGCATCTGGAGCTGCTTGCCGTTGAGCGCCTCGCCGAGATCCTGGTCAATCGCCTGATGGGCCTGCTCGATACCGGCCCGATGGCGCAGTGCCTCGATGATCTTCGGGCGCGCCTCGGCCAGCGTGTCGACATGGGCAAGCTTGTGATCTTCGACCTGGATGACGTGGTAACCGAACTGAGTCTGCACCACCGCCACTTCGCCCGGCTTCATCCTGAAGGCCGCGTCGGCAAACGGCTTCACCATCTGGCTCTGCTCGAAATATCCAAGATCCCCACCGCCGTTACGCGTTCCGGGGTCGTCGGAGAACTGCTTGGCGAGCTTGGCGAAATCGCCACCGGCCTTGATCTGCTTCATGAGATCTTCGGCCTTGGCCTTGGCGGCGGCCTTTTGCGCCGGCGTGGCGTCCGCCGGCACCGCGATCAGAATATGCCGGGCGCGGACTTGTTCCGGATGCGTCAGTGCGGCGTCACGCTGTCGATTGTAGTAATTCTGGATCTCCTTCTCGGAGGGATTGACCTTTCCCGCGAGTTTGTCGGGGTCGTAGCGGACGAAGTCGAACGAGATGCGTTCAGGTTCGCGGAATTCCTCGCGATGGGCTTCGAAGTAGTCGGCGATTTGCTTGTCCGTAGGATTAACCGTCGACTCAAGATCTTTGTAGGGTATTTCGACGTAGGACATCGCGTACTTAAGATTGCGCTGGTCGTAGATCTGATGCATCTCGGCGTCGCTGACTTCGACCGTCTGCGTAACCATCCGCTGCATCAGCTGCTGGAGCATCTCGAGCCGCAGGTCGGATTCGAAGTCCGCGGGCCGCATATTCTCGCTGCGCAGAGCCGTCTGATAGATGGCGAGATCGAAACGACCATCGACCTGGAAGGCGGTTTGCGCCTCTATCATGTGCTCTAAAGCGGCATCGCTTATCCTGAGTCCCAAACGGTTGGCTTCGTCGAGCACAAGTTGCTGATCGATAAGCTGATCGAGCGCTTGCTCGCGGACGTTGTAGCGGGCCATCGCCGCGGCTGCGTCGGGTCCATAGATCTGCTCAAGCCGCCGGCGTAGTTGCTGGGCCTGCTGGTCGACGTCTTTGGTTAGGATTTGATGGCCATTGACGGTCGCTACCGGCTTTATGCGCGTGAACATGCCGGTGCTGACACCCCAAAAGGCGAAGACGCCGATGAGCGCGATGACGACCGCGCGGGTCAGCCAGGAGTACGCGTGCTTGCGCATCAGGTCGAGCATCGTGAGCTCATCATATTTTGCGGCTTTTGATCGCGCAAATCGTCCTTGTGCCTTGCCTCGGCCAATACGCGTCTGTTAACTTCGTCGTGGGTCTTGGGCACGTCTGAAAATTGCTAATACCGCGTAAAACCCCGGACCTTGCGTAGCCTGTTTTTTGGGGAGCGGTGCGGGAGTCCGAGTGAAAAACTCGGACCGGGCAGAGGGGGGTGATCCGGTGGTACTCAATTCCATATTCGGTTGGTTTTCCAGCGACCTGGCGATCGATCTCGGCACGGCGAATACCCTCATCTATGTGAAGGGCGAGGGGATCGTGTGCAATGAGCCTTCGGTGGTGGCGGTACAGAAGGATTCGCGCGGGGCGCGGCGCGTGCTGGCAATCGGCGCCGAAGCGAAGAAGATGCTGGGGCGGACGCCGGGCTCAATAGTGGCTATCCGGCCGTTGAAGGACGGCGTGATCGCCGACTTCGAGATAACCGAGAGCATGCTGCGCCACTTCATCCAGAAAACCCACAACCGGCGCTTCCTGGCCCGTCCGCGGATCGTCATCTGCGTACCCTTCGGAATCACCGCGGTCGAGAAGCGCGCGGTGCGCGAGTCGGCAGAGGCGGCTGGCGCGCACGAGGTCTATCTGATCGAAGAGCCGATGGCGGCGGCGATTGGAGCGGGGCTGCCCATCACTGAACCCTCGGGCAATATGATCGTCGATATTGGCGGCGGCACGACCGAGGTCGCGGTGATCTCGCTCGCCGGCGTGGTCTTTTCGCGTTCCGTGCGCGTCGCCGGCGACAAGATGGACGAGGCCATCATCCAGCACATCAAGCGCAAGTATAATCTGCTGATCGGCGAGCGCACGGCCGAACTGATCAAGATAACCATCGGCTCCGCCTATCCGGGCAACGAAATTCAGACCATGGAGATCAAGGGCCGCGACTTGGTGGCCGGCGTGCCCAAGATCATCGAGATAACTGACGAGGAGATTCGCGAGGCGCTGATGGAACCGGTCCATCAGGTGGTCGAATCGGTCCGCATCGCGCTCGAGCGCACACCGCCCGAACTCGCTTCCGACATCGTGGACAAGGGAATCGTGCTGGCAGGCGGCGGCGCGCTGTTGCGCAACCTCGACGTCCTGCTGCGCGAGGAGACCGGGCTCCCGGTGACTCTGGCCGACGACCCCTTGACCGCCGTGGTGATGGGCGCAGGCAAGGCGCTGGACGAGATATCATTGCTGCGCGACGTAACCGTCGACTAAGCCGTCGACCAAAATCACCTGCCGATGACGCCCTGAAGGGGCATAGCACAAAGCGGTGAAAAACTACTTCCTGTGGCGTAATCGCGTGCCGATCACTGGCGCGATTCTGCTGCTCATTTCCGCCCATTTCCTGTGGAGTGGAGTGCTCCCCGACCAGCGGGTCGCCAGGCCGCGCGGGGTGGTGATGGAAGCGCTGGCTCCGTTTCAGACCGCCGGTGCGCGTCTGACTGAGGGTGGCTCCGGAATCATCCATGACTACTTCGACCTGGTTGGCGTGCAGCGCGAGAACACGCGCCTGCGCGCCGAACTCGCCCGCGAGGAAACCCAACGCGCCCGGTTGGCCGAGTTGGAGGTCGAAAATCTCCATCTGAGCGATATGCTGGAGCTCAAGCAGGCGCTGGCGCTCAGGTCGTCAGCGGCCAACGTGATCGGCGCTGACGCATCAGGTCTCGCGCGCACGTTGGTGGTGGAGGGAGGCTCCGCCCAGGGCTTCGAGGCCGGAATGGCGGTGCTCTCGACCGAGGGCGTGGTCGGCAGGGTCATCGCGGTAGGTCCGAGTTCCGCCCGCGTGCTGCTGATCAACGATCATAACTCGGCGCTCGACGCCTTCGATCAGCGCTCGCGCGTGCGCGGAATTATAGCCGGGGTGGTCGATGACGGTCTGACGATGAAGTACGTGGACCGCTCGGAGGACGTGAAGAGCGGGGATACAATAGTGACCTCGGGCCTGGACGGGATTTTCCCGCGCGGGCTGCTGGTGGGAGAGGTCACGTCTGTGGTGCGCGAGGGGCCGGGATTGTTCCTGACCGTCAATGTCGCGCCGGCGGCCGATTTCCGCCGGCTCGAGCAAGTGCTGGTGGTGACCCAGCGGATCCCCCAGCCGCCGCCGGCAGAGCCGAAGGGCTAAGAGGTTCGTGCGCTTGGTTGGATTGTTCGCCGCTTTAACCCTGGTTGCCCTCGCGATTCAGACCACGGCCTCGCGCTGGCTGCCGTTGAGCGCGCTGGTGCCCGATCTGGTGTTGGTGCTCGCGGTCGATCTGGGGCTGCGGCATCGGCGCGCGCTTGCGCCTATAATTGCGTTTGCGATGGGCTACGCGATGGACGCCTTTTCGGGCTCGCAACTGGGCGTTAACACCTTCGCGGTGACGCTAACTTACCTGGTTGCATACGAAGTCGGAGTTCATAGCTCCGCGAGCGGGCCGGAGGCTGGCGCCGTACTGGTTTTCGTCGCAGTGCTGATCCAGAGTCTGGGCGGCTTCCTTATCAGCACGCAGTTCCGCGCGGGCGGTCAGCTGGGAGCCCTGGTGCCGGCCGCGTTACTCCAAGCGACCGTGACGGCGGTGATCGCACCTCCGATCTTTGGCTTGATCGCAGCCCTCAGGCGGATGTTGGGGCTCAGTCAGGAACGCCGCACGCGGGGCGGCTGGGTTTCGCGAGGAGTCTGAACGTGGCGCGCTGGCGTTATTACAACAGCAGCAAGCAGTCGCGCGCGATCCCGCGTATCGAGCCACGCATCGCCGTGCTCTCAGCCCTCATCGCCCTGGTGATGTCGGTGGTCACGGTGCGTCTCTACTACCTGCAGATCATTCGGCACAAGGAATTCGTCGTTCTGGCCGACCGCAACCGTATCCGCATTCATCGCCAGCCGGCGCTGCGCGGCCTGGTCTTCGACGTTCATCATCGCCCACTGGTTGACACGCGGCCGTCATTCGACGCGGTGATGGTGCCCGAGGACGTGCGTAACGCTAAGCAGACGGTGGCCCGTTTGGAGGGTCTGCTTGGCCAGGACAACATCGCAGCCAAATTGAGTCAGGCCGAAGACGACGGGCGCCCGCCCTTTGACCCGGTGACGGTCGAGGAGCATCTGGGCTGGCAGCAAGTGGTATCGCTGGAGACCCATCAGCTGCAGCTACCGGGGGTCAGTCTCGAAGTGATGCCGGAGCGGCACTACATCTATGGCGGGCTGGCGGCGCATCTGCTCGGTTACGTCGGCGAGGTCGCCGAGGCCGATCTGCGCCGCTCCGCCGGCGACTACCGGATGGGCGACGAAATCGGAAAATTCGGGCTCGAGCGCGTGTTCGAAAGCCAGTTGCGCGGGCAGGCCGGGGGTCAGGAGATCGAGGTCGATTCGGTCGGCCGGCGGCTCAAGCTGCTGCGCGAGATTCCCGAGATTCCCGGTGAGAGCGTAGTGCTCAGCCTCGATCTCGACCTCCAGCAGGCCGCCGAGAAGGCGATGGGCAACTGGTCGGGCGCGCTGGTCGCGGTCGATCCCAACACCGGCTACATCCTGGCGATGGTTTCGCATCCGACGTTTGATCCCAACATCTTCGCCAACGGGATCAACGCTGTGCAATGGCGCGGGCTGACCACCGACCCGGCGCACCCGCTGGCCAACCGAGCGATCGCGGGAACCTATCCGCCGGGATCGACCTTCAAGCTGATCGACGCCATCGCCGCAATGGAAGAACACACGCTCACGCCTGAAACCAGCTACTATTGCCCCGGCGGGCTGTACTACGGCAACCGCGAGTACCATTGCTGGCGCAAGCAAGGGCACGGCACGCTCTCGGTGCATCGCGCCATCGTCGGCTCATGCGACGTGTTTTTCTATCAGGTCGGGATCCATCTCGGAATCGATCGCCTCGCGCATTGGGCACGCCTGCTCGGGTTGGGCGAAAAGACCGGAATCGACCTCGAAAACGAACGGGCGGGCTTGATGCCTTCGTCGCTGTGGAAGGAGAAGCGCTTTCGTCAGCGATGGTATCCGGCGGAGACGTTGTCGGTCGCGATCGGGCAGGGCTACGTCGCGGCGACCCCGCTGCAGATGGCGATGGTGGCGGCCGAGATCGCCAACGGCGGCACCCGCTACAAGCCGCAATTCGTCAAGCAGGAAGAAGCGCTGGACGGCGCGGTGGTCAAAAACTTTCCGCCCATCGTCGAACGCCGTATTCCATTGGACCCGGTCATCCTCGACATCGTCCGCAGCGGGATGTGCGATGTGGTCAATGGCGTGGGCGGTACCGGCCACGCGGCCCATCTCGACAACATCACCGTATGCGGCAAGACCGGCACCTCTCAGGTGGTCAAGGAAGCCGGCAACGCGCGCATCCCCGAAGACAAGGAGCCGTTGAAATATCGCGACCACGGATGGTTCGTGGCTTATGCGCCGAGCAATCACCCGCAAATCGCCATCGCCGCCGTGATGGAGCACGGCGGACACGGCGGCAGCTCCGCTGGACCGGTCGTGCACGACGTGTTGCAGAAGTTCTTCGAGCTTTATCCGCCGCCAGGCAGCAAGCCAGCCGCGCCAGCAAACGGCGCGCCGCAAGTCGCACCGAACCCGGCTCCGGAAAGGGCGCCCCCGGGCACGATCGCCCAGCGCGGGGACTGAGCGAGGTCGCGATGGCTTTGGACCGGCGGCTGGTTTACCACTTCGACTGGACCCTGTTCATGATGATACTAGGGTTGGCGGGCGTCGGCCTGTTGAGCGTGCTGAGCGCGTCATGGGGCGGTCCCAGGCACGCACTCGACCCGCTGGTGGTGCGCCAGCTGGTATGGATCGGCGTGGGCTCGGCACTGATGACGGCGGCCGCGTTCTTCGACTACCGCGCGCTCGCCACCTACGCCTACCCACTGTATGCGCTGACGGTCGGATTGCTGGCGATCGTGATGGTGGCCGGCCACGTGACCGGCGGGTCGCGCCGCTGGCTCAATCTCGGCGTGCTCCGGCTGGAGCCGTCGGAGCTGGCTAAGCTCGCGGTGGTGCTGGTGATGGTGCGCTATCTGCGCGAAGAGCCGCCGCGCGGCGGATGGAGCTTTCGTCAGATGATCATCCCGGCGATGCTGCTGGGGGTGCCGCTTGCGCTGGTGCTCAAGCAGCCTGACCTCGGCACGGGGATCGTCCTGGCGATGGCGACGGCGACGCTGGTCTTCGCCAGCGGATTGAACGGACGGGTATTGCTGGTCGCGCTGGTGGCGGCGGCGCTCGCGGCGCCGGCCGGATGGCACTATCTAAAGCCCTACCAGAAGCAGCGTCTGGTGAGCTTTGTTAATCCGGAATCCGACCCCCTTGGCGCCGGCTACCATATCATCCAATCCGAGATCGCAATTGGCGCAGGCGGCGCGTGGGGCAAAGGCTTTCTGAAAGGCACGCAGGCACGGCTGAATTTTCTTCCCGAGCAGACCACGGATTTCATCTTTTCGGTCTTCGCCGAGGAATTCGGCTTCGCCGGATCGATCCTGCTCATGGCACTGTACGCGGGAGTGATCGCGCGCGGGCTCTGGATCGCGCGCCACGCCCGCGACCGCTTTGGTCAACTGCTCGCAGTCGGACTGACCGCTATCATTTTTTGGCAGGTCGCAATCAACATCGGTATGGCGAGCGGAGTGCTCCCGGTGGTGGGAATCCCGCTGCCGCTGGTGAGTTACGGAGGCTCATCGCTGATCGCACTCATGGCGGCGATGGGCGTAATGATCAGCATCAATACTCGCCGCTACCTTTTCTGACCACCGCGCGC
>DATJID010000064.1:0-44470 GCA_035493515.1 Binataceae bacterium (SeqCode)
AAAGCAAAAGCAGCCCCGTTCTGTCATCCTTAAGTGTCAGCGAGGATCTTCACGAAGCGATGGATTTATTTCCAAGGATCGTCAACTTCCCCGCCACTCGGCGCGCGCTCCGCCGGGTCCGCTAACCGATGGCGCGCACCAAAGCCCGCCGTTGGGAGACGCTCAAGAGCGAGCGGGTTTACGCAACCCCGATCTTCGACCTGCATCGTCACCAGCGATCGCATCCGCATCGCGGCGAACATGACTTCTTCGTGATCGAGGCCCCGGCCTGGATCAACATCATCCCGATTACGCCCTCAGGCGAGGTGGTGATGGTGCGGCAGTTCCGCCACGGGACGGGCGACTTCACCCTCGAGATTCCGGGCGGAATGGTCGATCCGGAAGATCCCAGTCCGCTCGCGGCGGCACGGCGCGAGATGCGTGAGGAATGCGGCTTCGATTCCGAGGATGTTGCCGAGCTGGGCAGGGTGCATCCCAATCCCGCGATTCAGCCCAACTACTGCTACTCCTTCGTGGCGCGCAACGTGCGCCAGGTCACGCGTCCACGCCTGGGTGGCGCGGAGGAGACCGAAGTCGTGAAGGTGCCGCTAAAGGATATAAAACAGCTGATTGCGACCGGGAAGATCACGCATGCTTTGGTGATCGCGGCGTTTTCGTTCTTCCACGTGTATAATCCGCCGCGCTTTCGGCATAAGTGATGAAACCGGTAACTTCTACTGTAAAAAATTCCAATGCTTTTCGACGATATGCGATGCCCCGGCGCCGCCCTAGCCATAAAGCAGCGCAAGGAGGACACTTGGGCAGCTTTCGTGAGCTCGAATTTGTTCATGCTCGCATGGCATATCTTTTGCCAACTAGAGACTGATTCATTAATGTTCTGGCATTCCAAAGCTGACCAAGGTGTTTTGATGGGTCTGCCCAGCGCGATATTCTCTAACCCTGCAATCCCTAACCGGTCCGACGAATCCGCAGCTTCGGCGGTGACGATCGACCTCGATCCACGCTATCTTTTCTATCGTTATACCTGTGGCGAGAATGGGGACGGCCAGCGCGTCGGGCACCAAAGCGCGGATCAAGCGACCAATAACGGCAACGCCCGCGAACAGCCGAGCCAACATCTAGCCGCTGGTGTATTACCCGGTTCATATTCGTGGACGACATGGCGGCCGCGAATATGGCCTGCGCTGCCGCGCGGATTATCAGGCCTTAAAGTAAAGCTGAGGTTCCTCTTTCGCTGGGCATTATATCGGGCACATCTGTTCGGCGGCTCGGATTGCGGTGCTTTGCTGGTTTACGAGGGCGAGCGGTTGGCCCATTATTCAAACTATACTCCGAGATACTGGCGCTTTCCGTTCCTTGCCGACGATGATCTGCAGATTGGCGATACCTGGACCGATCCAGCGTATCGCGGCAGAGGGCTGGCGCTTTTCGCACTCCAGACGCTGGAAGCAAGCCTCGAGCGGCCAAACCGTCACCTTTGGTACGTGGTCGGGAAACTCAATCAGCCGTCGATCCGGGTCGCGGAAAAAGCCCGCTTCACGCTTGTGGCCGAAGGTACTCGGGTTACGCCGTGGAGACTCAAACTGGCCGAACGCTACGTCATGCGCAAGCCATACGGGGCGACTTCGCCCATGCGCGAGGCAGTCGTAAAGAGCGAAGCAATCGCAAAAGAAGACGCCCGCACAGCCGCGCACCATGGTGCGGAATGACTAACCTGTTCCGCAGAGCGACGGAGAACGATTGAAGTATGGCGGTCACCAGAAATAATTTCGGCGCGCACGCCTTGGGGCCGGAGGTCGGCGACGAGGATGGATTCGACGCCGCCGCGGCGGCCGCCGCTGACGGCGTCAGCGAGGCCGCTGAAGCGCCGCCGGCCGTGACCATCCGCCCGCTCGCCCAGGCGCTCGAGCAATGGCGGCAGCTTGGCCGGGCGAGCGGCCAGGCCAATGTGTTTTGCACGCCGCAGTGGGCGGAGGCGCTGCGCCGCGCCTATGGGTTTCGAATTTTGGCGGCGACGATAGAGCGCCAAGGCAAAATCGCTGCCGGATGCCTGCTGTCGCGGACCAAGAATCCGTTCGCCCGCCACCTCGTGGCTCTGCCATTTTCCGATTCATGCCCGCCGCAGGGCGTCGACGAGGCCGCGACGGCAGCGCTGATGCGCGGGCTTGCGGCTGAACCCCACCTCGGCGCGAGCCTGGAGATCCGGGGAATTCGAGCGCCGGCGCCATGGCGGACGGTCGATTGTTTCGAGCGATGGTCGCTCAATCTCGAGCGCCCGTTCGCGGAGATCCAGCGCAAAATGGACCGAAACTTCCGCCGTCAGGCGCGGCGCGCCGCCGAAACGGTAAAGGTTGAAACCGGCGACAGCGAGGCGATGCTGCGCCGCTTTTACGCAATCCAGCTTGAAACCCGCCGGCGGCTCGCTGTGCCGCCGCAACCGCTGCGCTTTTTCGCGATCGTGCGCGAGGTCTTCGTACGGGACCACGCGATCGAGGTCTGGCTGGCGTCGAGCGAGGGACGCGACCAGGCTGCCGTTGTTCTGCTGCGCGAAGGCTCCCGACTATACGTGAAGTGGTCGGCGCGCGCGGCGGAGAGCGCCGCCGGCGCCTCGCACCTTCTGTTTTCCAACCTGCTGGAGCATCACGCGGGCAAGGCGGCGGAACTCGACCTTGGACGCACGGATGCGCGCAACGTCGGACTGGCGCGCTTCAAGGCCGAGATGGGAGCGTCGTCCGAGCCGCTCCCCTACAGCTACTTTCCGCAAGCGCCGCGCCGCGCCAGCGCCGAGGATCCGGAGCATTCCACCAGCGCGCTGGCGCGCACCTGGCGTCGGCTGCCGCTGCCCGTCACGCGGGCAATCGGCGCGCTCGCGTACCGTTACCTCGCATGAGGGCGGGGCGTCCGGTGAGCTGCTGGATTCCGGATGGACTGAGAATCGCGTAACCGGCGAGATTCGGACTCGCTGCCTCAATCGTCTATTGGCATTCGGCGCTTACTATCGGACACGATAGTCAGTGTCGGGCGTACGCCACGAAATCCCTGCAAGTTCTTGACTCACCACCGCTGTGCGCGCGTAGCATCATTTACTATTAAAGCGACAAAGCGCCGATCGGACCGGCGCGGGGGTGTGCCGGCCGAGGATGAGCGTGCGAACGCAAATCGCGCTTGCGCTATGGATCATGGTCGGCGTCGCGGCCCTGACGGTCTTCCAGGCTTTGCCCGCCAAGGTCACCGATTATCAGGATTTCAGATACTACTACGGCGGATCGCTGGCGCTGCGGCGCGGGATCAATCCATACGGCGCGGATTTCGAGACGATCTTCGCGCAGATCGGCACTCCGGTGGGCAGCGCCTCGGCGTGGGAGCGCGCTGAGATTCAGCTTGATACGCCGGCCTGGCTGATTTTCTTCGAGCCGTTTACGCTTCTTCAGCCGCGCGCTGCGTACTGGACGTGGACCGCTTTCAACCTGCTTGCGCTGGGTGCGGCGCTGTTCGGGATTATCGGCGAACTCGGGCCGCCGGGCGCCGAGGGCTGGACGGTGGCGGCGCTGATGCTGCTCTATCCGCCGATCGCGATCAATTTCTGGCTTGCCCAGAGCGAAATTGTGCTGTTGGCGATCTTCGTGCTGGCGCTGGCGGCGCTCAGGCGGGGCAATCACGGACGGGCCGGTGTGATACTCGCGGCGGCGGCATTGTTGCGGGCCTATCCGCTGGGGATGCTGGGGTACCTGGTCGCGCGGCGCGATTGGCGCGCCAGCGGATATTTCCTGGCCACATGCGTAATCGGATGCGCCTTGGCGGTCGGGTTTGCCGGGTTCGCACCAGTGGCGAGCTTCGTGGGCCTGGCCGCGACCACCTCGGCGACGCATGCGCGCGGAGTGCCGGCGGGACTGTTGCGGCATCCGGCAAATCTCAACCTCGGCGCGTTCGTGCAACTGGTGCTCGGCGAGCGCGTGGGGGCTTCCGCTGCGGCGCTGGCAATCGAATTACTCGCGGCGGGAATCGCACTCGCCGCCACCGCCGCGCTCGAAGATGACCGCTATGGATTCGGTTTCGCATTGTGGTTGGCGGTGATCACGATGCTCTCGCCGGTGGCGTGGCCGCAGTTCCTGGTGTGCCTGGTGCCGCTCTACGTGGGAATCGCGGCGGCGGCGCGTCGTGCGGCCAGCGAAAATAGATGGCTGCCGCGGCGGGTGCTCAACCTCGCCGGCGCGAGTTACGTTGCGGCGTTATTCATGGGCGGCCCGCTGGGGTTCTTGGGCCGCGCCGTGGCGCGCTCGATTTCCGGGCACCTGCACGTATCGTACGTATTGCCGGCGGAGGCGGCGTTCATTTCGCTCGGGTGCGCCTATTTCGCGGCGCTGTGCGCGACGCATTGGGCGACGAGTCGCGAAGCTCGGCCGCAAACGGGCGCCGTCCCGATACAACCCGCGGTAAAGGAGGCGTCGGATATTAGCCTGCGCGCGCGTCTCGAATTAGAACGCGATCTGTAGGACGATGGGGTCGAACGCTTCAAAGCGGCACGGAGGGCGTAATCGATGGCGACAGAAGACTTTTCGGGTATCAACGATGTGATTCGCAAGGCCAGCGAGGCGTTGGCCGAAACGCTCTCGGCGGTGAATAAGGCGGTCAAGGATCTCGCCTCGCAGGTGGGCGCGGGAGTCGACCGCGACCAGATGGTTGAGAACTGGCTCCGCGCCGCGCGCATGAGCAAGGACGGCATGATAACCGCGCTGGAGCAGGGCTTCCAGTGGTGGGAACGCCAGGTGCGCGAGCAGGTGCGCCGGACGGCGTCGGAGGCCTCGGGCGCCGGCGCGGAGAAGAAGTCCAATCCGATGGAGGCGTGGGCCGAAAACTGGCGCAAGGCGACGGCGGCGTTCGGCGCGTCGGACAAGTGGACCGAGGAGGCGCGCAAGCAGGCCGAGTCGGTACAGAAGACGCTGCAGGACGGGCTTCGCGCCTGGCAGCGGATGTGGGAGCCGGAGAAGAAAACCAAGGCGTGAGCGAGCCTTGGAGCGCGCGCAACTCGCGGATTAGAGATTGTTCTTGTAGTCGAGTTCGACGAAGTGGTCGATCTTGGCCGCCGCGTCGGGGCCGTCGCTTTTCACGGCCAGGTATTTTCCCCAGGAAAAAGCAATCCGCGCACTCCAGCTTTCGGGCTTCCACAGTTGCGAGCGCATCAGGGCCTTGGCGCAGTGGAAGAAACACTCGCGCACGGTAATTCGAATCGCCAGCTGGGCCGGCGAGCCGTTGGCCGAGAAGCGCGTCAGCGTGGCCGGGTCCACGCTCAGCTCAGCCGTGCCGTTGACCCGCAGCGTTTCGTCGGTGCCGGGCACCATCACGATCAAACCGACATGCGGATTCGCCAGGATGTTCTGCAGGCCGAAGAGCAGCTTGTTGCCCTTGCTGTCGGGAATCAGGAGAGTGCTCGGATTCTCGGCCACGACGAAGCCCGGTGCGCCGCCCTTGGGTGAGACGTCCTGATTGCCCGCGGCGTCGGCCGTCCCGAGCACCAGGAAGGGCGAGCGGGCGATGAAGTCTAGCGCGGTCTGGTCGAGCGCGCCGAGGAGCTTGCGCGGGGTGGCCGGATGCGGTTCGCCGATAAGCGTTCGCAACTGTTCGATTGTGGTGATTCGGTTGGCGCTTCGATGATCGCCGGAATTTTCCATTTTTGACCCTCCGCCTGCGCCCGCGAGCGCATCGATCAGGCTCTAGCATTTGGTGCGCCGGCGAGCGAGCGCATCGCTTCGCCCAGCAACTCGACCTCTTCGTCGGTGGTCCAGGGCGAGAAGGTCACGCGGAAGCCATTGGGCTCATACGGCGGACGCAGCGGTTTGACCGCGACGCCGAAGCGAGCCAGTGCCGCGTCGGCCAACTCCTCTGACCGCACCGACGGCGGCAGCGCGTACGCGAGGATGCCGGGAGCGTGCGGCCCGGCCCACTTCGAAGCGGTATTTTCGTACAGCCGATCGAGCAGCCCCCCGATTCGCGCGTGCAGGCGGGTCAGGGTTTCGACCCGCGCGGAGAATTCCCCGGCGCAGGTGCGCAGCGCCTCGGTCATCCCGGCGCAGGCCGCGTAGTTGAGCGTCCCGCTTTCGAGTTCGCCGCCGCCCTTGCGAATGATCCCCACCGGCCCGGTCCAGGCGAGTGTGTTGGCGCGCAAAAATCGCTCGCTCGCCCATAGGCCACCGGTGCCCATCGGACCGAACAGCCATTTGTGGCCGACGAACGTGTAGGCCCAGGCTTCGATCTGCGCCACGTCGACGCCGACTTGTCCAAGCGCCTGTGCGCCGTCGATGATATAGGGGATTTCCTGCTGCGCGAGGATGGCGCCCGCCTCCTCGACCGGCAGCACGCGGCCGTCTTTGCACGAGACTTGTGAGAATACGGCGAAGCCGGGACGCCGGCGGCGCGCCAGTACGCGCAAGTTTTCGAGAAACTCGGCGGGCGAGTCGGCTGCGATGGTTGCGACTTCGATTCCGCGCGCGGCGAGCCGCGCGAGCGGCCAGGTGACGCATGGATGCTCTTGGTCGGTGGTCAGCGCGACTTCGCCGGTATGGAGCGTCGCGCCGAGAATGCTGATCGCGAGGTTGAGCGCGGTCGAGGAGTTGGCCAGCAGCGAGACGCCGCCGCTTTCGCCCGCGCCGATTAGCGCGCACGCGGCCATACGCGCCTGCTCCAATCCGGCGTCGAGCCTGCGCACGCCATCCTCGCTGTAGAGTAGGCCCGCGAACTCGCGATCGGCGGCGCTCACGCGACGGGCCACGCGTTCGTGCGGCCGCGCCAGCCCGCCATGATTGAAGTAGGCCTTTACCACCGCCGCCTTCAGCGAATGCCTGGCCATAAAATCTCTGCCCTCAAGCCGCCACCCGCGCTGCTCTGGCGCTCGCTCAGGGTGCTTCGATAGGGCCTGTGAGCGTGTCGAAGACGCTCTCTCCGAGCGCTGGACCGCCCCACAGTCTGCGGCATATTACGTAAGCGGGATAGGATGTCGCCGCCAGCACGATCGCGACGATGAAGTCCTCCCCGATGCCCCCTTGTGCAAGGGCGAGGCCAAAGGTGGCGCACCACGTCAGCATCGGAAGTCCCGCGACCAGATAGAGCCCGGCCCTCCCGCCGCTGATCATGAACAGGCCGTCGCGCACCGGGCGGCGCCGGCGCATCACCACCAGCGCGCTCAATTCAAGGACCAGTGCGCCCATGTAAAAAAATACGTCGAGAATCACCAGAGTGACGAAGCCCATCGGCACCAGCAGCGTGAAGATCACGCAGCAGGCGAGGATGGATTTGCCCGGCGTCTCGGTGGTGCGCCAGACCTCGGCCAGCCATTGCGGCAGATAGCTCTCGCGCGCCAGCACAAACGGCATTCGCGACACCCACAGCATCGCGGCCGCGAAGATCGAAAACGCCGAGACCATCCCGCCGAGCGCGAGGGCCGCGCCGAGCGCTGAACCACCGACCTGGCGCCCGATTTCCGAGTACCATCCGGTCTCCCACGGCGCGCCGCTACTCACGCCCGAGAGCGCCACGCCGAGCGGCAGCAGGTAGCCGAGCACCACCATCGGCAGCGCGATCGCGAGCGCGCGCGGGTAAGTACGGCCTGGATCGCGCGTCTCGCCCGCGACTACGCTCGCGTTTTCCCACCCGCTGAAATTCCAGATGATGATCGTAAGTCCGCCGCCGAGCGCGAGCGCGAAGTCCGGCCCGAAAATCCGACCGCCCGGCGGATGCCAGTGCAGAAGGTGGCCGAAGCCAAACACGACCAGTGCCGCGAATGGCGCCAGCAAGAGCGTGGTCAGCAGGATCGCGCTGTCGCCTGCCGGCCGCACGCCGAGAAAGTTGAGCAGCCCGGCGAGCCATACCAGCGCGGTGCCGACTACGAGCTGGCCGCCAGTGCCGAGTGGGTAAAGGAAGGCGAGGTATGCGCTGAAAAGCACCGGGTAGATCGCCATGTCCACTGCGGTATAGAGCAGTGTCAGGTACGCCTCGGTGAAGCCCCAAAATGGCCCGAGCGCCTCCTTGACCCAGAAATAGAAGCCGCCCTCCACCGGCATCAGCGCGTTGAGTTCGGCTGCCATCAAGGCCGTCGGCACGCTGAGCGTCAGCGGCACGAGCAGGCATAGCAGCAGCGTCAGGCGCGGGCCGGCGATGTGCACCGCGTCCTCGGTTCCGTAAGCGCCACCGCTGACGACCAGGTAGATGACGCAGGTGAGTGAGAGCAGGCCGAGCTTGCCGCCTTGCATCGCGATCGAGGCGCGCGCGCTGAGCGGCGCGGCGGTGGCCGCGGGCGCCATGCGGAGCGCCGCGTCGGCGGAATCCGGGCTCGGCGGTTTCATCAGGGCTAGGCTCTAGCCGAGCATGCGCGTCGGCACAAGGCAGTGGGGATTGCGCGAAGGCGGGCGCGCGAGCAACACTTGTACGAGCAACGCTTATAAATGAAGTCGATTCGACGTATAGTAACAGAGCCTCGCCTGAACGATAAGGCCGGCGCTGACGGTCAAACTGAGAGTTTGTCTTGTTCTTTTTTACGTCGAATTCACTTCGAGCCGCTTGCTCGCGAGACCATTGCCCTTGTGTTAATTGCAAACCAACCCGGCCCGTGCGAGCGCTCCCGCTTGCCTAAATTATCGCTAAATACTCTGACCGCGGCGCTCGCCGCGGCCGCGATGCTGTTCGGCGCCGCCTGCGGTCAGCAGGCGCGAGGCCCCAGGTTTCAGCCTCCCGGCGCCGCGTCGGCGGGATCTCAGGAAGAGACCGAGGCGCAACAGTCGCCATTTGGTGGCAAGCCGGCGGTCGACATTCCGCCCCAGGCCAAAGCGATGGGTGCGTTTTTGCAGGCCGAGGTTGCGACCGAAGAGGGCGACCGCACGGAGGCCTTGAAAGCGCTCGAGGAAGCAGTGCGATACGACCCGGACAACGCCACGCTGCGCGTCACCCTGGCCACGCTCTACGTGCGTGACGGCCGCCTAGCGGAGGCGCGAACGCAGGCCGACCAGGCCGTGAAACTTGCTCCCGGCTCATCGCGCGCGCTGTTGCTCGCGGCTGGTATCGACTCCGCGCTGGGCGATGAGACCAGTGCCGAACGGGATTACAAGGAAGTCATCCGGATCGCACCGAAGAACCAGGAGGCATACCTGTTCCTGGGCACGCTGTACGCCAAGCGCGGCGACTACGAGCAGGGGCGCAAGGTCTTCGAGCAGCTGATCGCGCTCGATCCCCAATCATTCCTCGGCTACTACTACGCCGGGCGCACGATGCTGGCGGCGGGCAACTACTCCGCGGCCGAGCGCTACTACAACAAGGCGTTGGATCTTAATCCGCAGTCCGAGCTTGCACTGCTCGACCTCGCGGCGCTGCGTGAGGACCAGGGTCGGCGCGACGACGCGGTCGCAATCTACAAGAAGATTCTGCAAATCAACCCTAACGACGATCGCGCGCACAAGCGCCTGGCCGAACTCTACTTTGCCGCGCACGCCTCGGCCGAGGGTCCGGTAAAGCCGGCCCCGCCACCCGAAAAGATCGACATCAGCCCCAGCGACACCCGCACCAAGATTGGATTGCTGTACTTCGAGCGCAGCGATTTCGACCGCGCGGCGACCGAGTTCAACCTGGTGCTCGGTGCCGAGCCCGACAACTATCGCGTCCACTATTACCTCGGCACCGCCTACAGCGAGCTCACCGACTACGACAAAGCGGCGAAGGAGTTTGAGCGGATTCCTGAGGGTAGCGAGAATTACGTCGAATCGCGCCTGCAGCTCGCCTACATCTACGACAAGCAAAAGGAGTACGACCGGGCGCTTACCGCGCTCAACCAGGCGCTGGCGAAGAAGCCCGACGACACCGAGATTCTCGGCTTCACGGTCGGCGTTTACCAGGAAAAGAAGGACTATCCGACCGCGATCAAACTGGCGCAGCGGATGGTCGCGCTGGCGCCCAAGAATGACAAGTACCATTTCACGCTCGGCGCCCTTTATGACGAGAACAAGCAGCGTTCCGCCAGTATCGAGGAGATGCGCAAGACCATCGAGCTCAATCCGAAAAACGCGCAGGCGCTCAACTACCTCGGCTACACTTACGCCGAAGACGGCAACCACCTCGACGAAGCCGAGAGGCTGGTCAAGCGCGCGCTTGCGATCGAGCCCGAGGATGGCTTCTATATCGACAGTCTCGGCTGGGTCTATTATCGCAAGGGCGAGTATGGCAAAGCGGCCGAGCAGCTCGAAAAGGCGGTCAACCTGACCGGCGATGACCCGACTATCACCGAGCATCTCGGCGACGCCTACGCCAAGCTGGGCCGCGCCGAGCAGGCCGGGCAGCAGTACGAAGACGCGCTCCGGCGGTCCACCGACCAGGAGCAGATGGCGCGGCTGAAGGGAAAATTGCAAGCCCTGCGCAATGTCGGCAGCGCCAGTCATTGATCCGTTGCGTCGCAATCCGTTGCGTCCGGATCCACTGCGGGTGTCCGGCCGGCGCGGCCTTGCGTGCATAGCCGCCCTGGCAATAGCGGCCTGCCAGCTTTCGGCCTGCGCGCTTATCTCGGGCGGCCCATCGAAGCCTCCCGCGGTCACACCGGCCACCACCGAGATGATCGCCGCGCTCGCCGATCGCGGGCATTCGCTGCGCTCGATCCAGACCGGGGCAATAATGGAGTACACTGCCGCCGACGGTCATCACTTTCGCACGCACGAAGAGATCGCGCTTGCGCGTCCGGCCAGCATGCGGGTCGAGGCGGTCGCGCCGTTCGGCGCCACCATGGTGCTGGCGGCGAATGCCGCCGGGCGCCTGATGATTTTCGATCCGTCGAAAAATGTTCTGATGAGCGGCAGCGCGAATGCCGCGACCCTCGAGCGCTTCGTGCGTATTCCGCTCGAGCCGCCGGCAGCGGTCGATCTACTTATGGGCCTCGCACCCGATCCGGCTCAACTGTCGCAGCCGCCCGACTCGGTCAGCGATAGCGAGGGGATGACGGTTGCGCTGTGGCACATCGGCGATGGCGGCACGCGCGAACTGGGCTTTGTCGGGGGGCAGTTGGCACTGGTGCGTGAGCGCGATAAGGCCGGCGGCCAGCGCTATGCGGTTCGCTACAGCGACTGGCGCGACGCGGGCGGCACCAGCTTTCCGCACAAGCTCGAAGCCGACTTTCCCACCAGCCGGATCACGCTGCGCTACGAGGCGCCCGCACTCAATCCCACCCTGGTGCCCGCGCTCTTCGTGCTGACACCGGCGCCGGGCACCAAAGAGATCTCGATCGACACTGGCGCCAGTCCCGCGCCAGGAACGTCGGGCTGAACGCACGCCCGATGAGCCTCGGCCGCGCGCTCTCGATACTGCTCTGCTCCATGCTCGCCGCCGCTGCGGCGGTCGGATGCCGCGTGCAGCAGCCGCCGAACCAGCACGAACGCGAACAGATTCTCTACCAATCGACGATTAGCGACCCGCGCACGTTCAATCCAATCCTGGTCACCGATTCGGCCTCGGGTGAGGTGGTTGGCGATCTTTTTGAAGGGCTGGTCAGGATCAATCCGATCACGACCCTGCCCGAGCCGGGTCTCGCCGAGGGCTGGGAGCTGAGCGACGGCGGCAAGTCGATCGTTTTCCATCTGCGCCACGGGGTGAAATGGTTCGACGGAGAGCCGTTCACGGCGCGCGACGTCGCTTTTACGATGCGCGTGATCTATGACCCGCGCGTGCCCAATATCGAAGAGCCCAGCCTCACCGTTGACGGCAAGCCGCTGAAGGTCGAGGCGCTGGACGATTACACGGTGCGGATGACGATGCCGCGGGTGTTCGCGCCGCTGCTCTACGCGATAGGTGTTCCGATCGTGCCCGCGCATCTGCTCGAGACTGGGCTGGAAGCCGGCAAGTTCAACCATACCTGGGGCATCAATACGCCGCCGGCAAAGATTGTCGGCCTGGGCCAGTTCGAGATGGCGCGTTACGTGCAAGCGCAGTTCGTTCATTTCATTCGCAATCCGGACTACTGGATGCACGACGATAAGGGCGAGCGCTTGCCGCGGCTGCACGGCGAGACGCTGCAAATCGTGCCCGACGGCAACGCGCAGTACCTGCGCTTTCTCGCCGGGCAAATCGACGTTTATACGCCGCGCCCCGAGGAAGTCGTCGATCTGCGCGAGAAGCAGAAACAACTCGGCATCACGCTCAAGGAAATCGGTATCGACACCGGCTCGCTGTTCTTCGCCTTCAACCGCAACCCCAAGCATTACCTCCATAACGGCGTGACCGATCCGAAGTATCGATGGTTCACCGACCTCCGCTTCATGCGCGCGATCGCGCATGCGGTCGACAAGCAGGGGATGATCAATCTCTGTTTTCACGGCCTCGCCGTGCCGGCCGTCTCCGACGTCTCACCCGCCAACAAGGTTTTCCACAATCCCAACCTCAAGGACTACGATTACAGCCTCAAGCGAGCGGGCGACCTGCTCGAGCAGGCGGGATACCACCTGCGCAATGGCGTGCGCTACGATCCGGAGGGCCATCGGCTGGAGTTCAACCTTGCGACCAACACCGGCGTGAACGTGCGCGACGAGATGTGCGTCATCCTGCAGCAGGACCTTTCGCGCCTCGGCATCAAGGTGAATTACCGGCCGCTGGAATTCACCACGCTGGTCGATAAACTCGACTCCACCTATGACTGGGACGTGGTGCTGATCGGCTTTACCGGCGGAATCGAGCCCAACAACGGCGCCGACTTCCTGCGCTCGTCGGGCGCGCTGCACCTGTGGTATCCGAAAGAACCGAAGCCGGCGACGCCGTGGGAGGCCGAGATTGACCGGTTGCTCGAGCAGGGCACGATGGTGATGGATCCGCTCAAGCGCGCGCCCTACTACTGGCGCATCCAGGAAATCCTCTACCAGCAACTGCCGATCATCGAGACGGTGCGCCAGGTGCGCTACGAGGCGTGGAAGAACACGCTGGAGAATTTTCAGCCGACCGTGTGGGGCAACTACAAGCCCGAATGGATCGAGTTCCGGCCCGAGTAGCCGCGCGTCGCGCAGCCGATGACCAGGTTCCTGATAAAGCGCCTGCTCAATATGTTCCCGCTGATCATCGGGATCACTTTCCTGTCGTTCCTGGTGATGTCGCTTGCGCCGGGCAACTTTCTCACCAACCTCAAGCTCAACCCGGCCATCTCGCCGCAGGTCATTCACCAGTTGGAGGCGCAGTTCGGCCTCGATCAGCCGCTGCTCGTGCGCTACGCGAAGTGGCTCTGGCAGATGATGCATCTCAATCTCGGGCTCTCGATGAGCTATCGGGTCAACGTGACCTCGCTCATCGCCGCGCGCGCCTTCAACACCGTCATCCTGGCGCTGGCGAGCATGATCTTCGCGTGGGCCGTGGCGATTCCGATCGGAATCGTGGTCGCGGTCAGGCAGAACTCGATCTGGGACCGCGTGCTGTCGTTCGTGGCGTTCTTCGGGATGTCGGTGCCGAATTTTTTTCTCGCCTTCCTGATGATGTACCTGGCCCTGCGCACCGGATGGTTTCCGGTCGGCGGCACGTTTTCGCCCTACTACGAGAGCCTCGACAGCTGGGGGCGCATCGCCGACCGTATCAACCATCTCATCCTGCCGGTGTTCGTGCTGGGGGTGGCGGGGATGGCATCGCTGATGCGCCTGATGCGTTCGCAAATTCTCGAAATCAAGAACTCCGAATTCGTGCGCACGGCGCGCGCCAAGGGCCTGCCGGAGCGGGTGGTGATGTACAAGCACGTGCTGCGCAACGCCCTCAATCCCTTCGTCACGCTCGCCGGCTACGGCCTGGCCGATCTGCTGGGCGGCGCGGCGCTAATCGAGGCGGTGATGAACCTGCAGGGGCTGGGCCTGCTGCTGCTCGATGCGGTGCGCTCGCTCGATATCTACCTGGTGATGGGCTCGGTGCTGATGGGCACGGTGCTGTTGCTGGTGGGCAATCTGCTGGCCGATATCGCGCTGGTGATGGTGGACCCGCGGGTTGATTTCTCCTCGTTGAGTGCGGACTGAACATGCCGGCATCGCACGCGACAGTTCCCGACTATAACGCGGCGGCCCACACGCTGCCGACGCGAGCCTCGCGCGCCCGCACGCTCTTCGATGGGTTGGGCCGCGAGTGGCGGCGTGCCTCGTGGGTGGTGCGGCTTTCGGTCATCTGCCTGCTGACGTTCTATTTGTTTGCCGCCGCGTCGCCCGTCGTCGCGCCCTATGATCCGATTCGCCAGTATCGCAACCTGCCCGATTGCCCGCCGATGAGTCTTCATGTGGCGCGGCCAGCGGAGTGGGGGCACGGATTTCTTTACGCCCATCCGATGCGCTTGCGCGACCCGGCTGCGCGCGTCTTCGCGCCCGACCTCGCGCGCCAGACCTACCTGCGGTTTTTTCACGACGGCCATCTCTTCACCACCGAGTCGGCCGACGAGCCCTACTTCCTGATGGGCAGCGATGGGCTGGGCCGCGACCTCTTTTCGCGGATCGTGTACGGCGCGCGCGTCAGCATGTGTGTGGGCCTCATCGGCGTGCTGATCACTTTCTCCCTCGGCATCATGGTGGGCGCGTTCTCGGGCTACGTCGGCGGGCTCACCGACAATCTGATCATGCGCTGGTCGGAGATCGAGATGTCGCTGCCGTCGTTTTATTTCCTGCTGGCGCTGGCGGCGGTGATTCCTTCGGGCGTGAGCCCGGTGATGACGTTTTTCACGATCGTCGCGATCATGAGTTTCATCAGCTGGGCCGGCTTCGCGCGGATCATCCGTGGCATGGCAGCCTCGGTGCGATCGCGCCCGTACGTCGAGGCGGCGCGCGCGCTGGGCGCCTCGCGCTCGCGGGTCATTTTTCTCCACGTCATCCCGTCGGTGCTCGGCTACGCGATCGTCGCCGCGACCCTGTCGATCCCGGGGTTCATCCTGGGCGAGAGCGCGCTTTCGCTGCTCGGCCTGGGCATCCAGGAGCCGGCCGCGAGCTGGGGCAATCTGCTGGCGCAGGCGCAGGACGTGCAGAATCTCGCGCGTTACCCGTGGATTCTCATCCCCGGAATTTTCATTTTCCTGACCGTGATGTCATTCAACTTTCTTGGCGACCATCTGCGCGACCGCCTCGACCCGGGAAACCTGCGTTAAGGCGAGCTTGATTAGCGCCTGCAACCTCGGAATCATCGAAAACCTGTCAAAATCCTCGCAAGGGGGAATCTCAAGATGAGCAACAACGGTGAACTTACCTGGCTCGATGCGACCGCGCAGGCTGAACTCGTCGCCAAGGGCGCGGTAACGCCGGCCGAATTGACCGAGGCCGCGATCGCGCGAATCGAAATGCTCAATCCGCAACTAAATTGCGTCATCTTCGCCCGCTACGACCGGGCGCGGGCCGAGGCGCGCGACCGCAACGCCATCCCCGACGGCGTTTTTCGCGGCGTGCCGTTCCTGATGAAGGACTTGCTCCAGAGCGTCGAGGGCGAACCGTTCAGTTGGGGATGGAAACCGTTCAAGGACGCAAAGATGGCCGCGCCGTTGACTTCGTACGTGGCGGCGAAGTTTCGCGCGGCCGGCCTCATAACGCTCGCGCAGAGCACGGTACCCGAATGGGGCGCGACGCTCTCGACCGAGAGCCGCGCGTGGGGCGCAACCCGCAATCCCTGGAACACGGCGCGGATCGCCGGTGGATCGAGTGGCGGCGCCGCAGCCGCGGTCGCTTCGGGCATAGTGCCGATCGCGCATGGCAACGACGCCGGCGGATCGGTGCGGATTCCGGCTTCGTTCTGCGGACTGGTCGGGCTCAAGGGCTCGCGCGGCCGGACCTCGCTTGGGCCCGCGTATGCCGAATCCTGGCATGGATTGTGTGAGGAGGGCGCGCTGGTGCGCACGGTGCGCGACGCCGCGGCCGCGCTGGACGCGATCGCGGGCTACATGCCGGGCGATCCGTGGATGGCGCCGCCGCCCGCGCGCCGGTTTCGCGACGAGGTCGGTCAAGCGCCGGGCCGCCTGCGAATCGGTTTCATGGATCGCGCGCCGCTTTATCATGCGGGGCTCCATCCGGAGTGCGCGGCGGCCGTGCGCGGCGCGGCGAAATTGCTGGAATCGCTCGGGCATAAGGTCGAGCAGAATTCTCCCGCCGCTCTCGACGACGCAACGTTGCCTTCCGCCTTCGGCCGCGTCGTTGCCGGCGGCGTGGCGCGGCAGGCCGCGATGGTCGAGCCGATGCTCGCGCGCGCGGTCGGCCCCGACGATTTCGACGAGTGGACCTGGTTCCTGGTCGAGCGCGGGCGGCGCTTGAAGCTGGTCGATTACCTGGCTGCGTGCGACTGGTTCAACCATTTCTCGCGCGCGGCGGCGGGATGGTGGAGCGGCGGATTCGACGTGCTGCTGACGCCGACGATGGCCCAGCCGGCGCCGGAGCTGGGAATCTTCAAAACCCGTCCCGGCGAGCATCCGCGCAACGTCGGCGTGCGCTTGAACGAAGTCAGCCCGTTTACCCCGCCGTGGAACATCGCGGGCCAGCCCGCGATCTCGCTGCCGCTGCACCTGACGCCCGACGGATTGCCGGTCGGCGTGCAGTTGGTCGCAGCTTACGGACGCGAGGATGTGTTGCTCAGGCTCGCGTCGCAGATCGAGCAGGCCGCACCCTGGGCGAATCGCCATCCGACCGTGCATGCGTAGGCGATGGACCACGGCGCACGTAGGCGGTCGGCCGGGGATGATGAAAAATCGGCGCCCCGGATGATAGGTTAGAGCCCGGTGCAGCCGCTTCTGGAAGTCAAAGATCTGCGGACCTCGTTTTTCACCGATGCCGGCGAGGTGCGCGCCGTCGACGGCGTGAGCTTCGCGCTCGAGCCGGGCAAGCTGATGGGCCTGGTCGGCGAATCCGGCTCCGGCAAAACGGCGAGCGTGCTCTCGGTGATGCGGCTTTTGCCGGAGCGCGCGCGCGTGATGGGCGGTGCGGTGCTGTTCGAGGGACGTGACCTGGTAAAGCTTAGCGAGCCCGAGATGCGCGCGGTGCGCGGCGCGAAAATCGCGATGATCTTCCAGGAGCCGATGACCTCGCTCAATCCGGTGTTCACCATCGGCAGCCAGATTGGCGAAGCCGTGCGGCTCCATCAGCATACCGCGCGGCGCGAAACACTGGAGCGCACGATCGAAGCGCTGCGCCTGGTCGGAATTGCCGACCCCGAACGCCGCGTCAACGACTATCCGCATCAGCTCTCCGGCGGGATGCGCCAGCGGGTGATGATCGCGATGGCGCTGGCGTGCGATCCTAAGTTGCTCATCGCCGACGAGCCGACCACCGCGCTCGACGTGACGATTCAGGCGCAGATTCTCGACTTGATTCGCGAGCTTCAGGTGCGCCTCAAACTCGCGGTAATCCTGGTCACGCACGACTTGGGCGTGGTTGCCCAATATGCCGACGACGTGACGATCCTGTACGCCGCGCGAGTGATGGAGCAGGCGCACTGCGCGGAGCTATTCAACAATCCGCTCAATCCCTACACCCGCGGACTGCTCGAATCGATCCCCGGCGCCGACGGCCATCGCCATCATCGTCTGCGCGCGATCGCCGGCACCATCCCCAACGCGCTCCATCCGCCCTCCGGATGCCGGTTTCATCCGCGCTGCCCGATGGCGATCGACGAGTGCGCGCGATCCCTTCCGCCGCTTGAGCCCAAGGCCCCGCAACATCTGGTCGCCTGCATCCGTGTCTAATCCGGAACCAAATCTAGCACCCTCGGAGAATCGCACCGCCGCCGGATCCGCGGCTGCGGGCACGCTGGTAAGGACCGAGCGCCTGAGCAAGGAGTTTCCCGCCGGCTCGCTCGACCTGCTGGGGCGCAAGCGCCTGGTGGTGCACGCGGTGGACGGCGTCGACCTGGCGATCATGCCGGGCGAGACGCTTGGCCTGGTGGGTGAGTCGGGGTCGGGCAAGTCGACCCTGGGGCGTCTGGTGCTGAAACTGCTCGAGCCGACGGCCGGGCGGGTGTTGTTTGACGGGCGCGACCTGGCAGAAATTTCGCGCCGTGATCTGCGCACGCTGCGCCGCCAGATGCAGCTTGTTTTCCAGGACCCCTACGCCTCGCTCAACCCGCGCATGCGCATCCGCTCGATCGTCGGCGAGGGAATCGAAATTCACAAACTCGCGCGGGGTCGCGAGAAAGAGCAGCGGATCGTCAGCCTGCTCGAGATGGTGGGGATGGGCGCCGACGCACTCGAGCGCTATCCGCACGAGTTCTCGGGCGGTCAGCGCCAGCGGATCGGAATCGCGCGCGCGCTGGCCGTGACTCCGCGCTTCCTGGTGCTCGACGAGCCGGTCTCCGCGCTCGACGTCTCGATCCAGGCGCAGATCATCAACCTGCTCCAGGACCTGCAGGAGCGGCTCCATCTCACCTACCTCTTCATCGCGCACGACCTTCGGGTGGTCGAGCACATTAGCCAGCGCATGGCGATCATGTACCTGGGTAAAATCGTGGAGTTGGCCGACCGCGACGAAATCTACGCCAACCCGCGCCATCCCTACACCCGCGCGCTGCTCTCGGCGATTCCGGCGCTGCATGGCGCCGCCTCCGCCGAACGGATCAAGCTGCCGGGCGAGATGCCGAGCCCGCTCAATCCGCCGCCTGGCTGCAGCTTCCATCCGCGATGCCCTTATGCGAAAGATATCTGCCGGACCGTCGAACCACCGCTCGAGACGGGCCGCGGGGGGCATGCGGTGGCCTGCCACGTTTTTCCCGCGCCCTAAGCCCTGGATTCGGCGCCGCTCTCAATGGCTAAATTGGGGACCTCGGACTACACTCGCGCCGGCGCCGACGCGGCGGACTTTGCCGCGCAGCCGACGACCGCCATTCCGCCGATGCCCGGTGCGGCCTGGGTCGAGGAAAGGACGCGGGTCGCCGTGGCCCGCAATATCAATGTCTCGGGGCGCCTCGTGTTCCAGGAGCCCGTGCGAATCGAGGGCAGCCTTCGCGGCGAGATCAGTTCCAGCGATTTGGTGGTGATCTCCGATCACGGCAAGGTCGAGGGCCGCGTGCGCACTCCGCGTCTGCTGGTGCTGGGTGAACTGCGCGGCGACATCACTGATTCGCGTCTGGTCGTGCTCGGCCCCCGGGCGCGGGTCTTCGGCCGAATCGAGGCCGACAGCCTGCGCGTGTGCGAAGGCGCGCTGCTCGAGGGCGATGTGCGAGTGCCATGTGGCGGCGCGGCGTCGCGCTGAGCGGCGCCGAACGGCCGCGGCGGGGCGCATCTGAAAAAAAACGCCGGAGCGATTCGCCCCGGCGCACATCATTCAAAGGTTAGCCAAATATTAGCCGTTGCAGGTTGCCGCGCGTTCAGGCCGAGGCGACGCGGGCGGCCTTGCCCGAGAGTTCGCGCAGGTAGTACAGCCGCGCGCGGCGGACACGGCCATGGCTCAGGACCTGGATCTTTTCAATCCGGGGCGAGTGCAGCGGGAAAATGCGCTCGACGCCGATGCCGTAGGAAACCTTGCGCACGGTGAAGGCGGCGCGGTTGCCCCCGCGGTTGATCTTGATGACGATGCCCTCGAAGGACTGGATACGCTCTTTTTCGCCCTCGACCACTTTGACCTGGAGACGCAGTGTGTCGCCGACGCGGAAGGCCGGGAGGTCCTTGCGCAACTCGCGATCTTCAAGCTTCTGGATAATTGCATTCATGACAGGCTGGTTCCTTCAGCAGAGCGCAAAAGTCTACCGCAATCGCCTGCGCGACTCAATCTCGCGCGAGGCAGGCTACTCGCGGAAAAATGCTGAGAATGAAACGAATTCAGGCGACCTCAAAAGTGAGAAGCCGCGGTGCCCCGAGCGACGCCGCGGCCTCTCCCATGCGCAGAACCTCAGGGTTGAAGCTTTATCGTGCCGATTATGCTGCCGAGAACAGCGATGTTGCTGTCCCGGCTGCCGGAAACGTTTCCTGAACCGGTCGCGTTGTGGAATATTCCCGATGAGCTAGCCCCATCAATGAAGTAGATGGCGTTTACGACATTGGCGGGGTTGACTGTCACGCTTGCAGGGGTAGAGCAAAGAGTTCCGCTGAAATTTAGGACCACCTGGTTCGATGGATTCAGCAGCGATACCAGTGTAGCGGTTCCGAAGGATCCGGCACATCCGCCCGCACTTATCGAGATATCGGTCGCTACCGTTGCGGTATAAGAGATGGGCCCGCCCATCGCAGCGCAAGTGCCTTTCCCTGCGATCGGTGTGCAGGTGCAACTATCGCCACTCGGACAAAGCTTATTGCCGGTGGCAAAACTGCAGTCGGGCGTGGTTGACGGCTCATGGCCCTGTCCAAAGGCGCGGAAGTTCGCCGGAGGCGTCGCGGAGACGGGTGTCGCTGAGGCGGCGAACGCCACAAAGGCGACGGCGGCCATGACTAATGCATGGCAGGCATTGCGAGCGAGTGTTGATGTCATAGACTCTTTTCCCCTTTAGATGTTCTTTTTGACGGACAAACGGTAGCGAGCGACGAGACCCTACATCGCGCGAAGCTTTTGCGCAAGGCGTCCAGGCATCCTGTATTGCGCCCAGGCTCTCTTTGGCCCGAGGCAGATTTAGCAAAGATCTCGCACGGCCAGGCTTATTTTGACTCGAAATCTCACATCAGGTCTTCGACTATCCTCCGCCTATCCACAGCTAGGGATTACTATTAAGGCTGACGTCTCGGCGAGAGCCGCTTTCATCTAGCCCGTAGTTAACACGGCGGAACTCGACGCGATGTCCACGGAAGTCAGGATATTGTCCGGGCAATCACAATCAGCGATTCGCAAATCTTGCACGGCATTTATCCATGACGCGCGGCGGCCGATTCGCCGTCGCGTCGCGGCTCTGTTGGCGTTGATCGCTTCGTTTGCGATTGGGGCGCCCGGCCTCGCGCGCGCGATGAGCGCCTGCCCCAACCCGATCGCCGCCTGCCCGTGCGCGATAAAATGGGCGGGCGACTATACGATCTCCGGCCCCGGACTGGTCGCGACGCCGCCCGGCGATTGCATCCACATCAACGTGCCCGGTGTTACGCTGGAGCTGGCAAGCACGATCATTTCTTCGTCCCCATCGAGTGTTCCGAACGTGGGCGTGCTCGTTACGGCCGGTGCGGCGGGTGCGGTCGTGACCGGAACCTTGAACGCGCCCGCGACGATCACGGGTTTTAGCACCGGAATAGTGGTCGACGCGCCAAGCGTGACGCTGGAAAACCTGGTTGCGCAGGCCAACCGCGTGGGGATCCAGATTCAAGGCGGATCGGCGTATGGCAGCGCGCTCGCCGTGCATAACAGTTCGCGCACGGGGATTCTGATCAACGGCCCTGCTCCGGGTCCTTACCTGACCGGCATCAGCGTGGACGGCACGCTCGGCTATGCGGGTATCCAACTGAGCGGGGTGCACGGGGCGTTCCTGAACAACCTGACGGTTACCGGGAGCGCGACCTATGGCGTGTGGCTGCGGGCCTCTTCGCGCAACGTGATCGCCAACTTCAGCGTCTCGCACAACACCACTGCCGGGGTCTACCTGGGATGCTTTCGCAGCGGTGGCCTGCTGGGTAAACTGTGCACGACCGTGCCGCCGGTGCCACCGAGCAACGGCAACATTCTTACTTCGGTGGGCGACCCGAGCAGCGCCGACGGGCCGAGCCAGCCCGACCAGGCCTACGGCGTGGTGATCGCCGCCGGCAATGTGGGCAACCGCATCGTTGGTATAGAAGGCTCGGGCAACGGCAATGGCAGCTTCGGGGTCGACGCGCTCGACGGCAACGCCAATTGCGCGGCCAACCTATGGACCGCGAACCAGTTCGCGGTCACGAGCCCGCCGGGCTGCATCCACTAGCAATTTACTCACGGCATCCGGCAATCGCTGCCACGAAGACCGTAATTCGGCGGGCGCCTAAGAATGAGCAGGGCGGCTCGCGGCCGAGCCGCCCTCAATTCAACGCGTGGCTAGTTGGTGCTCTTGGAGGACGACTTCTCGGTGGTTGTGCTGCTGCCCGTTCCCGGCACGTCGTTGGAGGTGGTCGTGGTCGTGGTATTCTCGGATTTCTCCGACATCGCAGGATTGGCGGGTGCAGCTTCGCCTTGCGAACCCTGAACCCCGGGGGCTCCATTCGCCCCAGCCGCTCCCGGAGCGCCAGCCGGCCCCTGAACGATGTCTCTTTCGCACCCGACAACGGCGGTACCCATTAATAGTGCGAGAGTCCCGATAGCGGTATAGCCGGCGACAATTCTAAGGATATTTTTCATAGTTACCAAGTTATCAGGATCGCTCTCCTGTCCCGCCTCGCGGAACGCCCGGATTGGTTCTTTGGATAACCGGGAGTCGCACCCAGTCTCACTTCCGAGACTCAGGTGGGTGCGCGGGCCGATATATGATGACGTCTAATCGCGGAATGACGCGCAATACTAATCGGAGTTCGAAGCCGGCAAGCGGGACGTCTCGCGCTGGATTCGGCGGCGGCGATTTATCAATAGCCCGCTCACCACCACCGCCGTTCCGATCATCGATACCAGCACTCCGAGCGGCGCACCCACCGTCGCCGGTGCACTTGCGGAACTGATCACCAGGTCGGTCCCGAACGTCAGCAGGATCGCGCCAATCAATATCAGCAGGTCGGCGACCAGACTCATGGTTTGAAACCCACTTTCTTGTGATCCACTTAACGGCCTCGCAAGCGGTCGAGAATGACACTCGCGGCCGCCCGCACCGAGAGATGATTGTAATCCCCGGTCCCGCGAATCGCCTCCAATGCGAGGTCGGCGCGCTCGCGCGCTGCGGGCGCGAGCCCGAAACCGGTGCCGAGCATAATCAAAATTGGCGCCGCGTCCTCGACCGCCATCCGCTCGCGCATCGCGGCGAAGCTCAGCCCCTGCGTTTCGCGCGCGGAGGTGTGAACGAGCTCCGGCCGCTGGCCCACGGCGCGCTCGGCCGCAGCCACTGCCGCGTCGAGGTCGGGCACCACTTCGATCAGATCGAGCGCCTCGACCCGGCGCGAGTCGAAATTGCGGCCGTAGCCGATATGCCAGTGGTCGATCACGCTACGCGCGAACTCGCGCTGATCGGAAATCGGATGAACGACATAGAGCGCGCGCACGCCATAGGTGCGCGAGGAGCGCGCGATGTCGTGGAGATCGAGCGAAGTTATCGCCGAGGTGATGAGGCGGCCATTGCGATCGACGACCGGATGATGAAGCAGGGCGAGGAAGATGTCAGCCAAGGTGCGGGCCAGGTGGGTCAGGGACAGCGGCGCTTGAGCAGGTCGGGACGCCGGCGCGCGGTGCGTTTGAGCGCTTCGGCCTTGCGCCACTCGCGGATTTTCTGATGGTCTCCGCTCAGCAGCACCTCGGGCACGCGCATCCCGCGAAACTCCTCGGGGCGCGTGTAGTGTGGATACTCGAGCAGGCCGTCGGCGAATGATTCTTCATCGAGCGACTCGGGATTGCCGAGTACGCCGGGCACCAGCCGCGCGACCGCCTCGATCAGCACCATCGCGGGCAATTCGCCGCCGCTCAGCACATAATCGCCGATCGAGATTTCCTGGTCCGCGGCGCTGCGCACGCGCTCGTCAACGCCTTCGTAGCGCCCGGTGATCAGCAGCAGCCCCGGCCGGCGCGCGCTCAGTGCGCGGACCGTCGCTTGGCTAAGCGGCTCGCCCTGCGGCGTCAGCAGCACGCGCCATAATCCCGGATGCGCGCCGAGCGCGCTTTCGATCGCGGCGAACATCGGCTCCGGCCGCAGTACCATCCCGCTGCCGCCGCCATACGGCGTGTCGTCGACCTGGCGGTAGTTGCCGAGCCCGTGATCGCGGATCGCGTGCGCCTCGATTTTGACCAGCTCCGCCTTGAGCGCCCGCCCGACCATCCCCGGCCAGTTGGCGGCGGCGAACAGTTCCGGGAACAGTGTAATGACGTGAAACTCCATCGTTAGCGAATCCGCACGCCGATCCTAGTCCAGCAGTCCCGGTACTGCTTCGATCGTAACCCGCCGCGCCACCAGGTCCATCGCCTTGACCACGTCGCTAATCACCGGCACCAGCACCTCGCGCGCGCCGTCGCGCACCACCCACACGTCGTGCGCGCCGGTGGACATGATGTCCTCGATAGTGCCGAGGCGCCGCCCGTCGGTCAGCATCACTTCCGCGCCGACGAGTTGGAAGTAATAGAATTCACCCTCCTTAAGCGGCGGCAGGTCGCTCGCGGCGACCATCACGGCGCTTGCGCGGAGCGCCTCGGCCGCCTCCGCGTCGTTGATTCCCTCGAGCATGACTCTATGATTGCCAGCGCTGAGCGCGCTTGCGCTCAACACTTTGAATTCGCGCCGGCCGGCGGCGGTCTCGATGAACATCCGTTTCAGGGTTCCAATCGTGGTCGAACCGGGGTCTTCGGTGCGCACGCGGAGAGCGCCTTGGAGGCCATGGCTGCCGGCGACATAGCCGATGCGCAGGAGCCCGTCGGGAGTTGGCCCGACGAGCGCACGCCGCCGCTGCGCAGGGGCCGCCGCAACCGCCGTCGGGCGGCGGTCGTTTAGCGAGCGCGCGCGGCGACTGGCCATCGTGGATTTTTTGGGCGGCTAGGTATTTTCCGGCTACTTGTCTTCGATGATTTCGAGGACAACCTTACGATTGGTCCGCGAGGCTACGGCGTTGAGGATCGTGCGGATCGACTTGGCCGTGCGCCCCTGCTTGCCGATCACCCGCCCCAAGTCCTCCTTCGCCACCCGCAGCTCAAGTACTGAGGCAGTATCGCCCTGGGTTTCCTTGACTTCGACCGCTTCCGGATTGTTGACCAACTGCTGCGCCAGGAACTGTACGAGCTCCTTCATGGCTGGCTCCTAGAGCGAGGGGTTAGGCAGTGCTGGCTACTTGCAACATGAGCTTCCTTACCGTCGGAGAGGGCAGGGCGCCGGAACCAATCCATCGCTCAGCCTGCTCTTTTTGCAGCGAGACCTTGGGCGGATCGAAAGACGGATCATAGGTGCCTATCTGAGCAACACAACGGCCATCGCGCGGCGAGCGGCTGTCCGCGACCACGATCCGGTAGAAAGGTCTTTTGCGGCTGCCGTGACGGCGCAGGCGAATCACAAGTGCCATAAACGATAAAATCTCCTAGAGCTATTCTATCTCCCAATGCCCAGCCCGCGCATCATGCTCTGGGCCGATCCACGGGTGAATTTTTTCATCATTTTGCGGGTCTGCTCGAACTGTTTGACGAAGCGGTTGACGTCCTGGACCGAGGTTCCGCTGCCGGTCGCGATACGCGCGCGGCGCCGTCCGTTGAGCACCAGGTGATTATTGCGTTCCTGCACGGTCATCGAGTCGATGATCGCCTGGATGCGGACCAGCTCGCGCTTGGCCTCTTCGGAGTCGGCCTGGCCGGCGATTTTCTTGAGCCCCGGAATCATCCCCAACAAATCGCCGAGCGAGCCCATCTTGCGCAGCGTGCGCAACTGTTCGGCGAAGTCGGTGATCGTGAATTCATTCTTTTTAAACTTGCGCTCGAGTTCCTTCGCCTTGGTCTGGTCGTAGCTCTGCTGGGCCTTTTCGATCAGCGTAAGCACGTCGCCCATCCCCAGGATGCGCGAGGCCAGGCGGTCGGGATGGAAAACCTCGAGCGCCGCGAGCTTCTCGCCGGTCCCGGCGAACAGGATCGGCGCGCCCGTGACCGCGCGCACCGAGAGCGCCGCGCCGCCGCGCGCGTCGCTGTCGAGCTTGGTCAGGACCACGCCCGAAATCTTGAGCTGATCGTGAAAGCCCTGCGCGACGTTGACCGCGTCCTGGCCGGTCATCGCGTCGGCGACCAGCAGGATCTGATGCGGTTGGACGGCGCTGCGCAGGCGCCCCAGCTCGTCCATCAATTCCTCGTCGATCTGGAGGCGCCCGGCGGTGTCGAAGATGATCGCGTCGTAGCCGGCGGTCTCGGCGCGGGCCAAGGCGCGGCTGCCGATCTCGATCGGGTCCTCGGTCTCGCGAGTCTCCAGCACCGGCACACCGACCTGCGCGCCGAGCACGCGCAGCTGCTCCATCGCGGCCGGCCGCCGCACGTCAGTCGAGACCAGCAGCGGATGACGTTTGCGCTCATCCTTGAGAAACCGCGCGAGCTTCGCCGACGAAGTGGTTTTGCCCGAGCCCTGCAGCCCGACCAGCATGATCTTGACCGGCGGCTTGACCTTGAGGTCCAACTCGCGCGCGCTGCCACCCATCATCTCGCGCAGTTCGATCGCAACGAAGCGGATGAAGTGCTGCTCCGGCGTCAGCGACGCCATCACTTCCTGGCCGAGCGCCTTGTGCTTGACGTGCTCGATGAAGTCGCGGACGACCCGGATATTTACGTCGGCCTCGAGCAAGGCGAGGCGGACCTCGCGCAGCGCCTCTTCAATATTACGCTCGCTGACCCGGCCCTGGCCTTTGAGTTTTTTGAAAACGCCTTCGAGGCGGTCGCTTAACGTGTCAAACATGGAGCAGGATGATGAGGTGCCGTCAGCGGAATTGGTTTGTGGCGATTAGTCGGCCCAGACAAGGAAAGTTAGGCCACCATCCAGTTGAAGTCAACAAAAGCGCAAAAAGCATGCCTCTGCATGGACTTTTTGCGGCGCGCGGCATCCCGGACGACGCGGCATCCGGGTGAGGAACGGCGCGCACGGAAACCGCGATTGCACTCGCCGCCTCCGGCGCACCGTTAACAGGTTCGCGCGCGCTCTTCAGTGCTGTCCGCTCACCCACAATCGCTGCCACCACGGCTGCGGGCGATCTTCGGGATTGAGCCCGGCCTCCTTGAGCACGCTTGCAAGATCCCATCCGGTAAGGTCGGCGAGCGTCACGGCGTCGGCTTCATGGCGACGGCGCAGATCGGTGAAATAGGCGGGGGCGGCCGCACATGCGTCGGGAGATCCGGTCCAGGGATGGCGGATGACGTAGCGGGCCTGGAAGGGTTCCTGGTCCTGCGTTTGCTGGAAGGCCAGGTCCTCCGGAAAAGTCGCGGCCGAGTAGCGCACGTGGAGACGGGTCAGGATCACCTGGGTCGGAGCTTGGGAAGGCATTGGAAAAATTCGCTGGTTCATCATCGGCATCCCGGGTTGCGGACCGCCTTGAGGACCATTGTCCAGCCAGAATACACCCAGCTGACGCAGTTCGTCGGTGCTCAACGGCGGTGCGGCGCAGGGATCGCATGACGCCATGTTCCACGCGTATTCAGTGAATACCGTGCGCATCTCGTCGCGTTTGACCTGTTGGTCGAACGCCGCCTGGTAGAACTTGTCGAACTTGGTCTGCACGAACTCCGGCACGTCCATCCCGCTCGGCATCTTCACCGTGCGATAGTCGGTGGTTTCGACCCGGCCCTCGCGCGAGAGCACGTACACGACCAGGTCCTGCGGGCCGTTCGCGTTAATCATTCCCAGCCGAATCGGCAGCATGAACTTGGGCGACTCGAACGCGAACTGGATCGGCCGCAGATAGCTGAGCCCGGTGCGCTGATGCTCTTTGAGGTTGACCCGCGCGACGAAAAACTTCATCCCCTGGCGGATGTAGGGGGCGAGCGCCGCGCCGAGGCCATGCGGAATGTGGTAGCCGGTTTGCTGGAGCCAGGTCTCGAGGCCGTCGGACTGCGTGGCCGAGAGAATCATGATGTCATATTCGCCGACGGTATATTGCGACTCGATCGCCACGCCGAGCGCCTTCGCGTCCTTGCGCGCGGCCAGGTCAAAAGCCGCTCCGGCCGTCGCTTGCATATTCATCTCGCGCTCCATCTTCGACATCGGCAGCGGACACGGACCGGGGTCGTAGTACTCGACCAGGCGCGGCGCGCTGTAACTGTCGATATGCTGGAACAGTTCGCGATCGCCGATGTGAATCTGGCCCTGTTGCAGAACCACCGGCACCGGTATCACGAGCGCAAACTGCTCGGGCTCGCCTTGGTAGTCGTTCATCAGGCTGAGCACGGTGCGATCGCCATCGCGCACCATCACGACCTGGGAGGCGTGGTTGTAAAGCTCCGCGCCGGCGCGGCCCACGTAAAAGCCGCAGAACGCTTCGGCCTCAGCCGGCGGCCACAAGGTCAGCGCCGCGGCGAGCAGCGCGCCCAGGGCCACGCTCAGCGACGCGGATCTCGCGGCGGTATGTCGAAGCCGCTGCCGAAGCGTGGGCCGAATCGGGGATGTCGTCGGTACCATTGATGTCTCCTTTTTTACTGATCCTTCCTTGGATGATCCTTCCTTGGATGATCCTTGCTCGCGTGTGATGCTTCCCTGCATGGCCGTCCAGTCGAAATCGGGCGCCGGCCATAAGGTGTCCCACACCGCGACCATCGGGGCGGCGACAAACAGCGCCCACAGCACCGCGTTGGTGCGGAACAGTCCGAAACCCCATGCGTAGGCAATTGCCGCAACCGTCGCGGCATGCATGGCGCGGCCCTTGGGGTGGTTCGGCGTGGTCATGGGATCTGAAATCATGAAGAACGCGAACAGCAGCAGCGCGCCGCTGCTTAGCTGATGAGTCCACACAGCCCAGCGTTGACCCAGCCAGGCCACGCGCGCAGCCAGCGCGCCGATATAGAAGATCAGGAAGAGCCAGCTGATGTCCGCGCGCCATGCGCGCCTGGCGACCGTGGCGCCCAACACGACCAGCCATCCCGCGAGCGCGACGTCGTTGCCCCACTGGCCGGGCGAAATCCAGGTGCCGGGCAGAATCAGCAGCGCCGCGCCGACGCCGAAATTGGCCGGGTTGAACAGATGCTTGCCGCGTATGCGCAGCGCGAACTTCGACGCGATCGCAAAAACGGCGGCCGTCGGCAGCGCCCACAGGCTGTCCGCGCGCAGGAGCAACGTCAGGCTGAGCGCGGTTATCGGGACGCTCAACAGACTGGGCGCGGGCTTTCGAGTAAGTCGGTCGAGCAGACGCTGCGTGCTGAGCGCCGCGACGAAGGTCAGCACGATTTGTTCGGGGCGCAGGCTGAAATCGTGAAAGTATGCGCCGGCTACGAGCAGCGATCCTAAAAACGCGATCTGCAGAATCCGCGGGTCGCGCGGAATAATCGCGCTTGCGCGCGCGGCCAGCGCCGCGCGCGGCGACGACGCGGCCGGAAGTGAATCAACCGAAATCCCGATCGCGCCAGGCTCCATGCTTTCGTTCCTCGGTACTTGGAACGAACGAGCACGCGATTGTTTGCAGGATTTATTGGGGTGGGATTTTGGGCCGCGCGGGCTGCTCAAGCCGCTGGCGATGGCGCGGAATCGGCGAACGGCGGTTCAGTGGGCCTGCTCCCAGTTGCTGCCGCCGTCGAAAGTGCTGTAATTGGCGCCGCTCGCGGTGAAGATGGTCGCGACGTCCTTGCTGGCAGCGGTGATCCCGATGAGGTCAGAGGCGGTAGGCGATTTGACCCGCTCCCAATGCACGCCGTCCTCGGTCAGCAGGATGACGCCGTTGCGGCCGACCGCCCAGCAAACAGTGCCCGAGGGCGCCGTCCCCGCTAACAGTTCGGCCTGCACGCCGGTGGACTGCGGAGTCCAGCTTTTGCGATCGTTGCTGCGATAAATCAATCCGGAACTTAACAACGACCAATAGACGGAATGGTCCGGCGACGAGACCAGGACGGCATGCGGTGCGACCGGGATGCCGGGTGCGATCGCCGCAACCGCCGGCGCGCTCGGGCGCTCGGCCATCGCGATATCGCCCCCCGCAATGGTGTTGCCGGCCTCAAACTCCGGCCGAGGCTGCGTGGACGAGGTCTGCGCGCCGAGCCGAGCCGTCGATTGCGGCGGGGATGCGGTGGCGGCGGAGGAAGCCGTCGCGGCTTTTGCCTGGGCCTCGCGCCGCGCCTGGTCAGTTCGGCGTTTGAGTTCCGCGTCGCGCTTTGCCTGCTCCGTCTTGCGAGCGAGTTCCGCACGTCTGGCCAAGTCTACTTTCCGCGCCAATTCCGCTTTTCGCGCGACTTCCGCCTTCTGCGCGACTTCCGCCTTCCGGACTAGCTCCGCTTGCCGAGCCGCCGCGGCTTGTTGAGTCGCTTCTGCTTGTCGAGTGGCTTTCGCCTTCCGCGCGACTTCCGCCTGGCGGGCGACTTCTGCTTTAGCGATGTCGGCTTGGCGCTTTTCCTCCGCGAGTTTGGCCTTTGCCAATTGTTGCTGGGCGAGTTGGTCTTGCGCCAGCCGCTGTTGGGCGATTCGTTCTTTGGCCATTTGGGCCTGTTGTTCTTGCGCCTGTTGCGTGGCCATTAAGGCTGACGCACTGCCAGTATCAGGCCGCTCACCAGCGCTCCCTGACGTGGCCGGATTTTCGCGTGTAGCGCTCTGGGATGTTTGCGCCTGGAGCTGAGTCACGGTCCCCTTCTGGAACTGCTCCAGTCGCGCAGGCGGAGGCGCCAGCACGGCAATCTCATCCTGTTTCTGTGTGTTCCGCTTCTGGTGGACCCCGGTCGGCGCCGCGGCGGTATCCTTCGATCCGGCCGCCGGCACGTTGTTCGACGTTGCAGGGCTCGTGGGAGACGTAGCCGGCGCGGGCGTCGCGGCCAGCGCGCCCAGTGCGGCAGCCGCCTGATCGGCAGTTGCGGGACCAGCCCCATTTTGATCGTTATTTGTCGGCGCTACCGGCGGCGGAGTTTCCTCCGCAGGCGCGGCGGTCTCAGCAGGTGGGTTGGCGACTGGGTTGCCAGTTGCGTTGCCAAGTGTGTTGGAACGCACTGACTTTGAATTCTCGGTCGCTGGAGATCTTGCCGCAGTTCCATTGGTACTGCCGGGAGCGCCAATTGCGCCGCCGTCCCTGGACTCCGGAGATGCCGCGCCGGTTGCGGCCGGCGGGACCGCGGCCGGGGGCGCGATAGCCGGCTTGGGCTCGGAGAGCCCGGCGGACCCCACCGATTTCTTGTCCAGTTCCGTAACCAGCGGTTTGTCATGGAGCGCCAAATCGGCGTTGTCTGGAGGCGAAGCGGCGGCAGGCGCTTGGTTAACATGATGCTGCTGCGGCGATGAACTGAGGGCGGCCAGCTCTTCGTTCTGCCGCCCAAAGATGCCGTGGTACACCTGCATGCCGGCGACGACCACGCCCGCGATCATCGCGGTGGCTGCGATGGAGACGCCGGCAATCCGCCAGGCAGGCCTGATTTCGCGCCAGCGCTCGCGCAAGCCCGCCGAGTCGGCCGCCGCCCCGCGGGTCGTAGCGCCAGAGAGGCCGCCCGCTTCGACGGCGGCATCGAGGACCGGAGCCGCGCGCAGCAGTGCTGCCAGCGTGCCCTGGCATCGCGCGCATCTGGAGAAATGCGTCTCCAAAGCGGCGCGCTCGACCCGGCCAAGCCCGTGTTCGTAGTAAGCCGCAATCGCGTCCGCCGAGGGACACTCGGAACCCTCTGCGATATCCGACTCGTCATGTCGGGCTCCGCGTGTGCCGCCAAGCGCGACTTTGACCGCAGCCGCAAAACGATCATCTAAATCATCGAGAGCCAAACCAGAACTCCCCTTCTTGCCGCAAAGTCCGGCCAATGAACTTCCTGTAATTGGAACGGGCCAACCGCCAAAATGTGCACGCTGCGCGCTTCACTTACTCCGACTCCGAAAGCGCGCGCGTCAGATCGAACGGCCATTGCTCGGATGCATAATCATAACACAAGCGAATTTGCTCTTCGCTCAAATGCTGCTCGCGGCGCAACCATCGTTCGACCCGGCGCTTGAGGTCGCCGCGGGTTTGCTGGAGCCTGCGCGACACGCTGGAGGGATGCTCGTCGAGAAGCCGGGCGATCTCTCTTAGCGTGAGGTTTTCCAGATAGTAGTAGCCCAGGCGCAGCCGGTCGCGCGGCTCCAGTGTGCCGAGCGCTTCGGTAAGCGCGGCGCTGAGCGCGCTCACGTAGCGAAAACGATCGGGGTCGGCCGGGTCTCCCTCCGTCGCAGGTTCGTTGGGACGGTTCTCCAGCGGCGTAGTCCGGGCCGCCGCGCGTGTCAAGTCAATAAAGCGCCGCGCGAGCACGGCGTGCAGCCAGGTTCCGAGGGCACTGCGTCCGCCATAGTAGCCGAGCAGCGGGCGGCGCCCCTCGGAGCGCGAGGCGATCCCATAAAGGTCCGCCCATAGCGAATCCGCGAGGTCCCGCGCGCCGGCTTCGTCATGAAGCAAAGCCTGTGCCACCGCGTACAGCACCGGCCGGTATTTCTCGATGAAGACCTCCCAGGCGCGGTCGTGGCCCTGCGTGCAGGCGAGCGCGAGGACTAAATCGTCGGCACGTAGCGAATCGAGATATTCGTCGATCGCGCCCGGCTTGGCCTCGGCGTTCCACGCCAGCACGCTGCAATGCAGTGTCGTGCCGAGGTCGGCTGCGGATAGGCCGAAAGCTTCGGCGTTGCCGCGTCGATGCAGGCGCACGATCGCCTGCGCGTGCGAGACCAGAAATTCGGCTAACGGGTCGGTCGGCATCGTGGGACGCCGCGTCGCGCTCGGTCGGCGCCTCGCGGGGGTCTAAGCAGGTATACCGAAAAGCGCCACGATAGCGAAAAGCCGATCTCCGGAAATAATGAAAGGCCGGATCAACGAAAAGCCCGATCAGGGCAGGGCGCCACTTTATGGGGCGGGGCGGTCGAGTGAACGATACTGAATTGCTTCGCTCACGTGGCGCGCCTCGATCGGGCCGCCACCGTCGAGGTCGGCGCAGGTTCGCGCGACTTTCAGAATGCGCGTGTAGGCGCGCGCGCTCAGGCCCAGCCGGTTGATTGCGAGTTCGAGCAGCCGCTCGCCGCCGGCCTCGACCTGGCAATGGCTCTGCAACTCGCGCGCACCCATTTGCGCGTTGCAAAATACCCGCGCGCCGGCAAAACGCTCGAGCTGGATTGCGCGCGCGCGGTTGGCTCGCTCACGTATAGCCGCCGAGGTTTCGCCCGGCGTGCGCGCGGTCAGCTCGCGATACTTGACCGCTGGAACCTCGACGTGGATGTCGATGCGGTCGAGCAGCGGCCCCGAGATCCGCGATCGGTAGCGCTGGATCATCAACGGCAGGCAGGTGCATTCGTGCTGGCTGTCGGTGTAGAAGCCGCACGGACACGGATTCATCGCGGCAACCAGCATCACGCTCGCCGGAAAGGTCATCGTGCCCATCACGCGCGCGATCGTGATGCGGTTGTCTTCCAGCGGCTGGCGCAGGACCTCGATCACGTTCTTGCGGAATTCGGGCAATTCGTCGAGGAAGAGCACGCCGTTGTGCGCGAGGCTGACTTCGCCCGGACGCGGCACCGTGCCGCCGCCGATTAGACCGGCGTCCGAGATCGTGTGATGCGGCGCGCGGAAGGGCCGCGTCGCGATCAGCGCGCGTCCGTCCATCAAGCCCGCCACGCTGTGCACCTTGGAGGTTTCGATCGCTTCCTCGAAAGTCATCGCCGGCAGGATAGTCGGCAGCCGCTTGGCCAGCATCGTCTTGCCCGAGCCCGGCGGCCCGACCATCAGGACGTTATGGCCGCCCGCGGCGGCGACCTCGAGCGCGCGCTTGGCCTGGTCCTGGCCGCGCACTTCGCTGAAGTCGACGTCGTAGTGGCTGGCGGCGGCGAACAAATCGCCGACGTTGGTGGCGTACGGTTCGATCTCGCGCAGCCCCTCGAGGAAATCCACCGTGTCGCGCAGGGTCTCGACGCCCAGCACCGCCGTGCCGTTGCTGGCGACCGAGGCCTCGGCGGCGTTTTCGCGCGGCAGGATGATCCCGGCGTAATGTTTCGAGCGCGCCAGCAACGCACTCGGCAGCGCCCCGCGGACTCCCTTGATCCGGCCGTCGAGCGCGAGTTCGCCCTGGATCAGATAGTTGCGCATCCGTTCGGCGCTGAGCGTGCCGGTGTTGGCGGCCAGGATGGCGAGCGCAATCGGCAGGTCGAACGACGAGCCTTCCTTTCGGGTGTCGGCCGGCGCGAGGTTGATGGTTATCTTGCGGTTAGGAAACTCGTAGCCGGAATTCTTGATCGCCGCTTTGACCCGCTCCTGGGCCTCACGCACAGCGCCCTCGGCAAGGCCAACCGTTTTGAGCTGCGGCATTCCGCCCGAGATATCAACCTCGACTTCGACCGGGAAGGCATCCACCCCGGCAAGCGCGCTTGAGAGAACGCTGGCTGACACTCGCTGCTACGCACCCCGATTGCTCCACTGTTTTGCCGTTTTCCACAGTGGCGACGACGATGCCTAAGTACATGCCGATGGCGGTGCGGGCGCAATAGCGCTTTTGGCAACGGGGCGAATGAGTTGGTGAATTTGCACTGGATCAATTTGCACTGATTGACTGATTCGTCGCCGCAAGCGCGCGCAGGACTGTCCAGGCGACCGAGATTCAGCCCCAGACCACCCCTTCGGCGATCAGTTCCGCGCGCTCGGCGCGCCCCAGCCCCAATAGCTCGCCCAGGATGTAGTCGTTGTCTTCGCCGACTTCGGGCGCCACGGTACGAATCGATCCAGGGGTCGCCGACAGGCGCATCGGCACCCCCGTGACGCGGGTGGAGCGGTCGTCGGGAAGTTTGACTGGCGCGAAGAAGCCGCGCGCGGCCAGATGCGGATCGGATGCGAGGTCGGCGCCGTTGAGTGCGACACCGGCGGCGACGCCCGCGTTTTGCAGCAGTGCCATGGCGGCCTCCGCGTCCTCCGTCGCGGCCCATCGCGCAACGCACGCGTCGAGTTCCGCATGATTACGCATCCGTAGGTAGAGCGTGCGAAACTTCGGCTTCGCAGCCCATGTCGGATTGCCGATAGCGCGGACAAAGCATTCCCATTCGGCCCGCGAGCGCACCGCGATCACGATCCAGCGGTCGCTGTCGCCGTCGCGCGGGCGGCATCGGTATATCCCGTGCGGTGCCGCGGGTGCCTCCTGCGAGCGCCATTGGGGCGCCTCTTGAACGCGGCCGTTGACCGCGATATCGAGCAGCGCCGGGCCGGCCAGGCTCGCGAGCGCCTCGAACTGCGAGAGGTCGACGAACTGGCCGTGGCCGGTGCGCTTGCGATGCCATAGCGCGATCAGCGCCGCCAGCGCGCCGCTATAGCCGCCGGCCATGTCGGCGTAGGAGTAGCCATAGCCGACCGGCTCGCCGCGCGCGTCGGCCATCAGGTGGGTGAATCCCGCCAGCGCCTGCAGGGTCGGCCCATAGCTGACGTAGTCGGATCGCGGCCCGCTATGTCCCAGCCCCGACATGCTGATGCTGATGATGTCGGGTCTGATTTTCGCCAGGCTCGCGTAATCCATCCCCCACATCCGCATTACGCGCGCCGAGAAGTTGTCCATCACCAGATCGCTCGTCGCGGCCAGCCGGCGCGCGAGTTCGACGCCGCGCGGCTTGGTCATATTGATCGCGGCCGAGCGTTTGTTTCGATGCAGTTCGCCCTGCAGTCCAATTCGCCGCGGGCCGAGCACGCTCATCGTGCCCTCGTCGCCGCGCTCGATCTTGATCACTTCGGCGCCCTGGTCGGCAAGGATGCGCGTGGCCACCGGCCCGGCGACAACCCACGTGAAGTCGAGGATCCTCACGCCCGCAAGCGCCATCCGCGCGGCCGTCTCCGGAGCCATCGTCAGATCACACCCTCGGCAGCCAGCGCGGCGAGTTCGTCGGGGCCGAGGCCAAGCTCGCCGCCAAGGATTTCGCCGGTATGCTCGCCGACGAGCGGCGGCCGGCGCGTCACGCGCCACGGCGAAGCGGTGAAAAGGTAGGGCGCGCCGGGATAGCGGAACGTGCGGCCGAGTTCGGGATGCTCGACTTCGTGGAAGTAGCCGCGCGCCAGGAGCTGCTCATCGGCGAAGAGATCTTCGGGTTTGCGCACCGAGGCATACGGCAGGCGCAGAAGCTGCGCGCGTTCCAGCAATTCGTCGCGCGAGTAGTCTTTGACCCATTCGTCCAGAACGTCGAACAGCCGCTCGGCGTCCGCGCGCCGCTTGGCCACGTCTTCCCATTCGGGCGCGGTAAGGTCGGTGGTAGGATTTCGTGCCTTGCCGTCGCCCTTGACCCACTCGACCAGCGAGGTCCAGTCGCCCAGCGTGCAATGCATCACGTACCCGTCGCGGCATCGCCCGACTCGGAAAAAACGGCTCCAATGGAGCGTGCCGCGCCGCCGTTCGATCTCGCCGGCGCCGAAGAAGCCGGCCGCGACGTGCTCGACCGCGGACGCCGTCGCTTCCTGCATACTCAGGTCGATCCACTGGCCTCGGCCCTGATCTTCGCCCGAGCAATCGCGGGCCAGCAGCGCGCACATGATGGCGATCGCGCCGTAGTATGACGCCGAGTGGTAGGCCTGCAAGGCGAACGGGCGCACGGGTGCGCTGTCCGGAAAGCCATTGATGTAGAGCATCCCCGAAAGCGCGGTCAGCACGCTGTCGTCAGCCGCGTAGCCGCTGTATGGTCCGCTCTGCCCGAACGGCGCGATCGAGCACAAGTCCAGCGCGGGATTGAGCGCGTGCAGGACCTCCCATCCGAGCCCCATCCGCGCCATCTCGCCCGGCTTGAAACTTTCGATCACGACGTCGGCGCTCTCCGCGAGCCGGAGCAGCAGGGCTGCGCCCTCTGGATGGCGAAGGTCGAGTGTCATAGTTCGCTTGTTCAGATTGTAGAACCAGAAGAAGAGGCTGCGGTCGCGATGCGGCCGGTCGTCAACGAACGGTCCGACATTCCGCGCCCCATCGCCGCCGGGCGGCTCAATTTTGATCACGTCAGCGCCCATGTCAGCCAGCAGGCGAGCGCATAGATGCCCCTTGAGATCGGTCAGGTCGAGGACGCGCAGGCCAGCCAGCGCGCTGGGTTCGCCAAGTGCCATAAGTCCGGAAACCGTAACTCCGGAAAAGAGCGTATGAGGAAGCCGTGCGAGGAGCGATGATAGGTGAGCGGAAATTCGTTTTCAATCACAATGAAAACGCTTTAGCCTAAAGGAGCTTGACCGTGCGCTAATTAGCGATAGGTGGCCAGAAACGCGGATATCCAAGCCTGTCATAATAAGACGCCTCAAAGCCGCAAATACCTAAGAAGCTCATCTCGACCACGCCATACGCGATGTATAGGATATGTTTCCGGGGGGATACGCGCAAAAAGCCACTGACCGGGTCGAGAGGTGGGGGAAATGGCAGAAGATTCAGGCTTCAGAGTCGATAGGCTCGGCAGCATCGATGCCAGGACCGGCGGCAAGGGCGTCGATCGCATTTTCACGATTCTCGATTATCCATGGGTCGCAATCTGGATGAGCCCGCGCGAGACCATCAGGAAGATCGTAAATCGGGACCCGACTCATCAGGTGATCATGCTCGCCGCGCTGGCGGGGGCCCTGGTGATGCTCAATTCCCTGCTGGGCGCGGCGCTCGGCTTCACCCCTACTCCGCTGCCCAGGAACCTGGTCGCGTATCTGCCGATCCTGACTTTCGCGAGTCCGTTCATTGGCGCGGCCTTCGGCGTCCTGGGGCTTTACCTGACCTCGTTCATGATGGATTGGGCCGGTCGCGTGCTCGGCGGCGTCGGAACCGCGGTCACCGTGCGGGCGGCAGTGGCATGGTCGGAGGTCCCGCAGATATGTCTGTCGATCGTGATGTTGCTAATCCTCCTCGGCACCGGAGTTTGGAAGGCGCTGGACCTCTCGATGCCCGATCCCAATGCGGCGGCGCAGGCGGCCGCAGCGGCGGCGAACCCGTTCACACTGACGCGCGGGTTCGAAGCAATTATCTCGATCTGGTCGTTCATCCTGATGCTGCATTGCGTGGCCGAGGTGCATCGTTTTTCGGCCTGGCGCGCCCTTGGCGCGTTCGTGTTGCCGGGCTTGATCTTTGCCGCGATCGTGATCGTGGTCAAAGTCGCGATGGTCTGAAGATGGCTTGAGTCGCGCATCTATTTCTCGGTTGCGCGCGGTTTTTCGCATTCGATCTGCGCGAGCTTGCGGTCCTCAAGCAGCCCCGCAGCGCCACCCTCGCACGAGGCCATCGGTTTGCGTTACTCTCTGTGTGCGCTGAGCCTGGCACGGCACGCAACCAGAGACGACAATCAAATACGACAATTACGATATGATGATACGCGGAGGAGTCGGCGCGCGCCCATTTGACGCCGGCCGTTTTGCCTGTGGCCGAGACCGAGCACAAGACGACTGATTACAAAACAACCCTGAAACTTCCCAAAACGGACTTCCCGATGAAGGCGAATCTGCCCAAACGGGAGCCCGAGATGCTCAAGCATTGGGAGGAAGTCCGGCTGTACGAAACCCTGCTCGCCGCCCGCAAGGAGGCGGTCGCCTGGGTTTTGCATGATGGACCGCCCTATGCCAACGGCCGCGTGCACATGGGCACCGCGCTGAACAAAGTGTTGAAGGACTTCGTCGTGCGCTCGCGCGCGATGATGGGGTTCCGCACGCCGTTCGTGCCCGGATGGGATTGCCACGGGATGCCGATCGAGTTCAAGGTCTCGCGCGACCTCGGCGAGAAGGCGCGCGCGATGCCCAAGCTCGAGCTTCGGCGCCTGTGCCGCATCGAGGCCGACAAGTGGATCGATCTCCAGCGCAAGGATTTCATGCGCCTCGGCTGTATCGGCGATTGGTTTCATCCCTACATCACGATGGATCCCGCGTACGACGCGGCCGAGATCGGCGTGCTGCGCAACCTGGTCGAGCGCGGCTACGTCTATCGCGGCCTGCGTCCGGTGCATTGGTGCTTTTCCGATCGCACGGCGCTGGCCGAAGCCGAGGTCGAATATCGCGAGCACGTGTCGCCCTCGATTTATGTCGCGTTCGCGTTCAACGCGCATCTGCGCGACGCGGGCGCACTCGCCGCGGGCGCCTCCGACCGCGCGGAACTCGTCGCCGCGCACAAGGCCGGAAAGCTCTTCGCCGTAATCTGGACCACCACGCCGTGGACGCTGCCCGCCAACCTGGGAATCAGCCTCAACCCGACGTTCGATTACGTCGCGCTGAAGGCGGGCGATCGCTACCACGTCGTCGCCGCCCGCCTGGCCGAGGCGGTCGAGAAGGAATGCGGGCTCGCGGTCGAAAAAACAATCGCGCTCGATCGGGAGGTCCTCAAATCGCTCGATGGGCAGGATATTTTCCGCCATCCGTTTGCGGCCCGCGACGTCAAGCTGATGTACGGCGATCACGTCACCGCGGACGCCGGCACCGGCCTCGTGCATACCGCGCCCGGGCACGGCTACGAAGATTTCGTGGTCGGCTCGCAATACGGGCTCAAGCCTTTTACGCCGGTCGACACGGCGGGCAAGTTCACCGCGGATGGCGGGGAATGGGCGGGACAGAATGTTTTCAAGGCCAACGATTCGATCGTCGAGAAATTGGGCGCAGTCGGCGCGTTGCTCCACATGCACAAGTTCTCGCACAGCTACCCGCATTGCTGGCGCTGCAAGAATCCGCTGATTTTTCTTGCCGCCGAGCAGTGGTTCATGCGTATCGATCATGACGGATTGCGCCGGCGCGTAATCGAGGAAATCGACGCCGTGCAATGGATTCCGCTGTGGTCGCGCGACCGTATCCGCAACATGACCGAAACCCGGCCCGACTGGTGCCTCTCGCGCCAGCGCGCGTGGGGCGTGCCGATTCCGGCCCTGAAGTGCGGCGCCTGCGGTCACGTCGGTTTGTACGACGAAGTGATGGCCGCGGCGGAACGAATCTTCGAAGGCGAAGGATCGGATGCCTGGTTCAATCGTCCGGCGGGCGACTTCGTCACGCCGAATCTCAGGTGCGAGAAGTGCCAGGGCACGTCGTTCGAGAAAGAAGAGGACGTGCTCGACGTGTGGTTCGATTCGGGGTCCTCGCAAGCCGCGGTGCTGGGCAAGCGCCCCGAGCTTAGCTGGCCGGCCGACGCCTACCTTGAAGCGGTCGAGCAGGCGCGCGGATGGTTCGGGTCGTCGCTCGCATGCGCGGTCGCCGAGCGCGGTCATGCGCCGTTTCGCACCGTGATAAGCCATGGGCTGACGGTCGACGAGCAAGGGCGCAAGATGTCGAAGTCGCTCGGCAACTCCGAAGACGCGGCTGACGCCGTCAATCGGATCGGCGCCGACGTGCTGCGCCTGGTGTACGCTTCGCTCGACTACACCACGGAGATCGCGCTGGGCGACACCGTCTACACGGCAGTCTCGGAAGCCTACCGCAAGATTCGCAACACCTGCCGCTACATTCTGGGCAACCTGGCCGACTTCGATCCGGCATGCAACGCCGCGTCGCTCGGCCAGATGACCGAGTTCGACCGCTACATCCTGGCCCGCCTCGAGCGCCTGAAGGACGACGTGCGCCGCGCGTTTAGCGAGTACGATTTCCAGGGCGCCTACCACGCGATCATCAACTTCGTCGTGGTCGACCTGAGTTCACTCTATATCGACGTCGCGCGCGACCGGCTGTATTGCGCGGCCGCCGCCTCGCCCGAGCGCCGCTCGGTGCAGACCGCGCTCTACCATGTGATCGACGCACTGGTGCGGATGCTCGCGACGCTGATTCCATTCACCGCCGACGAGATTTACTCACACATGCCGGGCGAGCGCGCGGCGAGCGTCCATCTGCTGACGCTCGCGCCGGCCAATCCCGCGTGGCGCGACGCGGAACTGGAAGCCCATTGGGAACGCCTGCTCAGGGTGCGGGCCGAGGCGCTCAAGCTGCTCGAGACGATGCGCCAGGCGGGGACGATCGGTGCGCCGCTTGAAGCCGCGGTGGAAATCGGCGCGGTTGGCGCCGATAACAGCGCTCTGGCCGAGACCCTCGCGCGCCATCGCGGCGCGCTCAAGGAACTGTTCATCGTTTCGGAGGTCGCGCCGCTCGACGCCCGCGCGGCCGAGGATCTGCGCCGCAAAGCCAACGGCGCCGAGGCCTTCAGCTTTGACGGAGCTTATGGGCGCGTTTCAACCGACCCGGCTCTGGTGGTGGTGGGTCGGCGCGCGCCGGGACGCAAGTGCCTGCGCTGCTGGATGTACTTCGAGGACGATTCGGGCTCCGACTTGGATCCGCGATGCCGCGCGGTCGTGCAGGCGTTGAGCGCGTGAGCGTGGCCGGGTCCCGGACGTTGGCGCAAACGGAGGGCGGAGCGATCGCGGTGACCGACTGGCGCCGGTTCGCGACGATGCTGGGTTTGGTCGCGCTGCCGGTCTTCGCCCTCGATCAATTAGTCAAGCTCTACATCGTCGGACATCTGAGGCTATTCGAGCAAATCGACGTTGTGCCGCACTGGCTCGCGATCACCTACACGTTGAATTCGGGCGCGGCCTTTAGCCTCTTTGCGAACCTGGGACCTGCGGTGCGTGCCTTGATGCTCGGCGGTCTCGCCGGCACCGCGGTGGTAGTGCTGGGGTTTCTGCTCGCGCGCGGCTCGCGTCCGCCGGTGGTGACGGCCGCGTTTGCGCTGATCATGGGAGGCGCGGCGGGCAACCTGCTCGATAGAATTGTGCGCGGCCGCGTCGTCGATTTCATCTACGTACACTACTACTCCTGGAGCTATCCGGTCTTTAATATCGCCGACAGCGCAATCACGATCGGGGTCGCGATCATCCTTGTTCACTCCGTGTTCTCGACACGGGATTGAATCCTGATTCGGCTCGTCCTGGGGTCAGCACCCTGTCGCGTTTGACCCAGGCGCGACCCTGACGCTAATTTTGCGATATTCCATCCGGCCAGCGCGCCGCGACGGCGCGAAAGGTGCGATCCGATGAAGACCATCAACACCGTTACGGGAACGATTACCGCCGACAAGCTGGGCACCACGCTGATGCACGAGCATCTGATGGTCGGATGGGGCGGATGGGAGCTGGACTGCACGGCGCCGCGCTTCGAACGCAAGGAGGCCCTCAAGGTTGCCACCGATCGGCTCAAGGAATTGCGCGACCTCGGCCTCGGCACCTTTCTCGACCCATGTCCGATGGACATCGGACGCGACGTGAACTTCATGGCGGAAGCGGCCGGCGCGGCCGGCATCCAGCTAATCTGCGCGACCGGCCTCTACAAGGAAGACCTCGGCAACACGGCCTACTTCAAGCAGCGCCCGGTCGGCGAGATAGCCGACGTCTATGTGGCCGAGCTTACCGAGGGAATTGCCCGCACTGGCGTGAAGGCCGGGGTAATCAAGTGCGCGACCTCCAAGGACAAGATAACCGAGTACGAAGAGAAGTGCCTGCGCGCTGCCGCCCGCGCGCATCTCAAGACCGGCGCGCCGATCACCACCCATACCGACGACGGCACGATGGGCCGCGAGCAGCTCGACATCTTTGCCGCCGAGGGCGTTGACCTCAAGCGCGTGATCGTCGGCCATAGCTGCGGCGCGTCGGACCTGCGCTATCACACCGACATGCTTGACCGCGGATGCTACCTGGGGTTCGATCGCTTCGGGCTCGACTTCCTGCATCCCGACCGCCTGCGGCTGGCGGCGTTGATCGGACTTTTAGGCGTCGGTTTCGAGAAACAGATCGTACTGTCGCACGATTCGGTTGCGTGCTGGCTCGGTCGCGGCCTGGACCTGACGCCCGAGATCGAGCAGGGAATCCGCAACTGGGAACCGACGCACATCTTCAAGAACATCCTGCCCGCGTTGCGCAATGCAGGCGTGAGCGAGGAAAAAATCCAGACCCTGATGGTCGAAAACCCGCGCAACTACTTCGAGCAGTAGCTCAGGCCGCGATGCGAGCGGCCCCCCCCCGGTCCGCTTGCGCCGGAATTCTGGTTGCCGCCTGAGGCGTTATTTGTCGAGCACACTCGCGCCCGCTTCCATCTGCGATCGCCAACGATCGATCGCTTCGACGTTGAAGCGCCAGTCGCTGCCGACTCGGAAGGCTGGCAACTCGTTGCGCTTGAGCAGGCGGTAGACGGTCGACGGATGGACGCGCAGGTAGGCCGAAACGTCCTGCACGGTCATCACGCGCTGCGCTACCGCGGCGTCGAAATCCGAGTCCGACATCGGCGCTCGATTAAATTCGCGACTGTTCATCTCTACCCCCTGGGTTAGGACTTCAGGCCCGAGCCGGCGACTGGATGAAAAGAGTTCGAAATAAAGCCCTAAAGAAAACACCACCCCGCGATCCGCCGCTCCGCCTTTACGCTGACGCGCGCTATTCTATGCATTGTTTTTCCAATGTTAACATTTAAGCTGCTTATGAATATCAACAGTTAGCGCAACCTGTGCATAACTTCGCACCCCGGATGTCCGCGGCTCCGCTACTACTGACCGCGATGGCGCCAACTTGACTTGACCACCCTCGGTCTGGTCGGATGACACGCTCGCCGCAAAGGAATCGCAGGTTTTACTATGCTGTCGATGGGTCAGAGGACTGCCGATTTTTTAATCCACTGGCGATGGCAGGTCATCGTCGTATATCTGGCGCTGACGGCTTTTTTTTCCGTCGGCGTCGTGCGTATCGCCCACAGTTTTCAAGCCCAGACTTCGGTGGCCGATCTGATCCCGGCGCACAATCGCGTCACCGACGTCTTCAAGCGCTACCAGAGCTTCAGCAAGCCGGCCACGGTCGAAATCCTGCTCAAGGTCAAGCACGGCACGATCTATACACCGCAGACGCTGGCCAGAATCTGGCGCATCACGCGCGAACTTGACCTGGTGCCGGGTATCGACCACGTCACCTTGATTTCAATTGCGAGCGAGAAAGTTCGCGTGATCCGGCCGACGCCGCCCGGGCTCAGTTCCGAGCCTGTGATGACCAACAAAATTCCGGCCACCCAACCCGAGGCGACGGCCGTGCAGGAGCGCGCACGCCACGCCGCCGGCGTCACCGGTATCCTGGTCTCGCCCGACGAGAAGGCGACTCTGATCGAGGCCGCCTTCTTTGAACACGGACTCGACTACGCCGGCGTCTTCGAGCGCGTGCATAAGATGCTCGCGGCCGAGAGCGATCCTAATATCGAGTACTACACCGCCGGGCGCGTGATGCTGATCGCGTGGGTCTACCGTTACGGCCGTCAGGCGCTGTGGATTTTCCTGCTCTCGCTCGCGCTGATCATCCTCGCCCACATCGACTATATGCGCAGCCTCGCCGGCGCGCTCACGCCGATCATCGCCGCCGCCGTTTCGACCATCTGGGGCCTGGGCGCGGGCGGATGGCTGGGGCTTAACCTCGAACCGCTCACCGTCGTGGTGCCGGTGCTGCTGATGGCGCGCGCGCTCAGCCATTCGCTGCAGATCACGCGCCGCTACTACGAAATCCTCTACGAGACCCACGAACGGGTGGCCGGTGCCGCGGGCGCGCTGGCCTCGATGTTCGCGCCGGCCTTCCTCGGCATCATGTGCGACGTCGCCGGACTCTACATGATTTGCCTCGCCCCGATTCCGATAATCCAGAAGCTCGGCGTGCTGTGCGGCACCTGGTCGCTGCTGATCATTCCTTCCGCGGTGTTGCTCACGCCGGTGCTGCTGGCAATTCTGCCTCCGCCTAAGGATGTCAGCGTCTTCATTACCCACGAGGTCCCCTCGCTCAGCACGCGCCTGATCGAGCCAGTGCAGCAGATGCTCGCCGGTTTGCTGACGCCGCGGATGCGGATCGTCACGACGGTGATTGCGGTCCCGGTGGCGGCGCTGATGGCGTTTTTGGCGATGAGCCGGCCGGTCGGAAACGTTGCGATCGG
>DATJID010000065.1:0-2633 GCA_035493515.1 Binataceae bacterium (SeqCode)
TGGCGATCGGCACCGCCGGCTATACCGCGATGCTTTCGGTGCTGGCGCTGGAAAAACAAGGTCTGACGCCGAGCAATGGCCCGGTCATCGTGACCGGCGCGGCGGGCGGCGTGGGCTCGGTCGCGATCGCCGTGCTGTCAAGGCTCGGCTATCACGTCATCGCCTCGACCGGACGTGCATCAGAGGCCGATTACCTGAAGGGCCTCGGCGCCGCCCAGATCATCGACCGCAATGAGTTGTCAGGGCCCGCCAAGCCGTTGGCGAAAGAGCGCTGGGCAGGCGGTATCGACAGCGTCGGGTCGACGACGCTGGCCAACGTCCTGTCCATGACCAAATACCGCGGTGCCATCGCCGCTTGCGGACTGGCCGCGGGTATGGACCTGCCGACATCGGTCGCGCCCTTTATTTTGCGAGGCGTGTGTCTTCTCGGTATCGATTCGGTGATGTGCCCGATCGAGCTGCGAAAAATCGCCTGGAGCCGGCTCGCCAGCGATTTGGACAAGGCAAAACTCGCTGATATTACTCACGAAATTTCTCTAGACGAAGTGATGGGCGTGGGCCCCAAGATCCTCGCGGGCGAAGTCCGCGGCCGCATCGTGGTAAAAATTCTGTAGTGATGTTCAGACTTTACCAACCAAGCTGCTCCATTCTTGCCACGGTTATTATGGTAAGCAGTGGGTAAAGGGGCTAACGCCTGTGCTCGCCGCTCGTTGAGTTGGAGTTGCATCATGCTTTCGCGTTTTGTGTTGGGGGCCATTGCGGCCGGAGCGATGATTGCGCCTGCCTATGCGGGGATGATGAATGCCGACGAGGCCCGCAAGTTTGTCATCGGCAAAGTGTTTACCTTTACCTGTTTTGACGGCACCAAGGGCGCTGGCCGGATCCTCGACGACATGGGCGCGGCGGGCTCGATACAGTTCAGCGGCTCCGGTCCAATCCACCACGTCCGCCTGCCCGGCAACACGCTATTGATCCGCGGGCAGTCGGTGTGCGCCTCGCTCAAGGGCGTTCCGTTCGAGCCATGCTTCAATCTCGACAAGACCAGCGACCGCAGTTTCCGCGGCTCAGTGTCGGGAATGAGCTTCGCCTATTGCGACTTCAATCATCAGGGGGCGGCGCAGATGCTGCTCGCACGCGCGGTCGCGCGTCCGCGTTCGATGCGCCGGCACCAGGAATCATCCGAAGCGGCGCGCACTGAGCGGACCGAGGTGTCTGCACGCGTGGAGACGCCGCGGGTCGAGTCTACGAAAATCGATCCGGTCAAGTCTGTGGGGAATACCGCGCCGGCCAAACCGGAGAGCCCGCCGGAGCTTCGCCCTTCGACCGAGTGAGGCGAAGCTGGTTTACGCTGAGTTAGGTAGCAGGACACCGGAGACTGCTACGGCACCGTAATCATACGGGCCCCTAATTTTACATCCTGATAGCGACTTTCGACTGAGTTTGCCGATAATCATTGTGCGCGCGCTTCGCAAAAGGGACACCGGTTGGTTTTCGACCGCGCGCAGGTCGTCAGCAGTAGCGTTTTCTTGAGTAGCCTTTTCTTGCGGCAATTCAGGCTTCCGTTTCGTCGGGAAATGCTTTGGGCGCGGCCCTCGTCAAGAGGTTCACGATGTCGCTTTATTATTTTCGCATTAGTCATGGACGCTATTCAGGCGCCGCTGACCTTGGATCGGAATTCGAAGACCGCGAGGCTGCCTGGGCCGAGATGACCAAGGTTTGCTCCGGCCTGGTCGGCGGCATTTCCCGCGGCCTCCAGCAGAACGCCGACTGGCAGATGGAAATGCTCGACGAGGCCAGAAAACCGATCTTTCGCATCCGGCTCACCGCCGAGTCGCTCGAATAGATCGGATTTTTCAGCGCACCCTCAAGCGAGATCGATGCGGAACGGGCGGCCTTCGATCAGCAGGTTGCCGGGACCCATGGCGTCGAGCGCGCGCAGCATGCGGCCCTCTCGCCCCAGCGCCCTGTCCGCCAGGCCGACGATCAACCGGTTCGGCGATGCGACCGGCGAAGCGGCGCGGATTTTCCGGGCGATCTCGGTTTCATCGCGATGCGGATTGAGTGCGCAGACCGCGGCGAACGCGCTCGCAGTCGATCGGCTGATGCCGGCATAGCAATGGATCACCATCGGCGCGTTGCGATTCCAGCCGCGTACGAAATTCAAGACCTGCTCGACATGGATATCGGACGGAACGACAAAACCCTCCGCTGCCTCGGTGATGTCATCTACCGAGACCTTCAGATGGTTGGCCTCGAGCACCGATTCCGGGCGCAGCACCTGATCGACCTTCGCCATGATGGTGAGGATATGGCTGGCACCGGTGGTCTTGACGGTGTCGGGAAGGGCGGCAAGCGAGCAGACATGTATCATGACGGTTCCTTCGTTCATCTCGATTATAGGCGTGCGCTGCGGGCGATCAAAGTGGCAGGCAGGAGGCGGCGTGCCTTGCACTACGCGGGCTATTTTGGCGGCCTAGGTGAACAGCGTCGCGAACCGCTCCAGGAACCGCTTCTCTGTCTTGGCCGCGGTCCAGGGCGTCAGATAGTCTGCCTGCACGGCAGCAGGCAGGCCGGGATCGCGGCCGAACAGCCGCTTGGCCTCGGCCTCGGCGAAGCCGGCAAGCGCCGTCGCT
>DATJID010000066.1:0-6586 GCA_035493515.1 Binataceae bacterium (SeqCode)
GCTCCCGCCGCCGCACCGTTGCCGTAGCGCGCACCGACCGCGGCCGCATCCTCGCCGCTCTCGGCGATGACCGCGATTACCACTCCGCACTCAACCGTTGCGCCCTCCGGAAACAGCGCGACCGCAAGCGTGCCCGAGGCCGGCGCCTCAACTTCGTACAACACTTTCTCGGTCTCGACCTCGTACAAAGGCTCGCCTGCGCGCACGGCCTCGCCGGGCGCCTTGAAATAGCGCTGGATCGTGCCCTCCTGCATCGTGAGGCCGAACTTGGGCATGGTCACTTCGACGGGCATAGGAATCTCACTGTCTTCACTGGGGTGCGAAAGTGCGGTTCGAGGCAGGCAGGACGGTTCTCTTCCGAAGAGCGCGTGGATCTCCGCAGACCTCGACCGCTCTCATAGCGGGACCGATGCTGCCCTCAACGGCCCGCCAATTCGCGAACGGCCGCCTCGATCCGTGCGTCGTCGGCAACTGCGGCCTTCTCCAGCGGCGGGCTGAATGGAATCGGGACGTCGAGCGAGGTCACGCGCCGGGGTGGCGCGTCGAGCAGGTCGAAGCCTTTCTCGACGATTATCGCCGAGAGATCCGCCGCCGCGCCGCCGCGCAGATGGCCCTCGTCGGCAATGACCACGCGATTGGTCTTAGCGACCGATTCCAGAATTATATCTTCGTCGAGCGGGACCAGCGTGCGCGGATCGACCACTTCGACGCTGATCCCGTCGGCCGCGAGCCGCTCGGCGGCCTTTAGCGCCTTGGGTACCATCGCGCCGATCGCCACTACGGTCACGTTATCTCCGGCGCGCTTGATCTCGCCCTTGCCGAGCGGAATCAGATGATCTCCGGCGGGCATTTCCTCGCGCAGGCGTCCGAGCGATAGGTGTTCGAAGACGATCACCGGGTTGTCGTCGCGGATTGCGCTCTTCAGAATTCCCTTGACGTCGGAGGGCGACGAAGGCATCGCGAGCTTCAACCCGGGCACGCTCAGGAACTGCGCATACACGGTTTCGGAATGCTGAGCGGCGGCGCCGCCGACCGCGCCGTATACGGCCCTGAAGGTTATCGGCAGCCGGGCCTGGCCACCCGACATATAACGCAGCTTGGCCGCCTGGTTACACACCTGGTCCATCGCACAGTAAAAGAAGCTCGCAAACTCGACTTCGCAAATCGGACGCGTCCCGGCCATCGCTGCGCCCACCGCCGCGCCAACGAACCCGGCCTCCGAAATCGGCGTGTTGCGCACGCGGCTGGGGCCGTATTTCTTGTGCAGTCCGCGAGTCGCGCCGAAGGCCGCGAGGATCACGTCCTCGCCCATCACGAAGGTGAGCGGATCGCGCGCCATCTCTTCGTCGATCGCCTGATTGATTGCCTGTATGTAACTGACCAGCGCCATCGTCATCACCTCGTCCTGCGTGCGAACTCACTAGTGCGTCCGAAGCGTTTTTCCCGCGTGAGCCTAGGCGTAAACGTCGTCGGTAACTTCGGAGGGATCGGGCAGGGTGCCCTTGCGCGCGAATTCGACCGCGGCTTCGAGTTCCGCTTGAGTCTCGCTGACGATTCGATCGAGTTCGGCTTTGCCGATCTTGCCGCCCTCGAGCACGAATTTTTCAAATTTGATTAGCGGACATTTCTTTTTCCAGGATTCGACCTCCGCTTCGGTGCGATAGCCGGCCGATCCCAGAAAGGCCTGCTCGCCGACCACGTGCCCTTCCCACCGGTAGGTCTTGCACTCCAGCAGCGTCGGCCCCTCGCCGGACCGCGCCCGCGCGATCGCTTCGCTGGCGTAGCGATAGACCTCGAAGACGTCGTTGCCGTCCACGATATGGCCGGGAATTGCGTAGCCTTGCGCGCGCACTGCGATGTCTTTGACCGAGGTAACGGTTTCCATCGGGGTGAATTCGCCGAAGCCGTTATTTTCGCAGACGAAGACCACCGGCAGCTTCCAGACCGCCGCGAGATTGAGCGATTCGTGAAAGGTGCCCTCGTTGGAAGCGCCATCGCCAAAAAAACAGGCGGTGACGTCGTCGCGCCCCGAAATTTGCGCCGCCAGCGCGGAGCCGGTCGCGATCGGCAGGCCGGCGCCCACGATTCCGTTGGCGCCAAGGATGCCGAGCGCGAAATCGACGATATGCATCGAGCCACCTTTGCCCTTGCAGTAGCCTTCGCGCTTGCCGTAGAGCTCGGCCATCATGCGGTCGAGCCTGCCGCCCTTGGCGATCAGGTGGCTGTGGCCGCGATGGGTCGAGGTGATGCGGTCGGTCTTGCGCAGCGCCGCGCAGACGCCGGTCGCGCTCGCCTCCTCGCCAATCGATACGTGCACGAAGCCCGGAATCTCGCTGGCGATCGCCAGGTCGCGCACCTTGCCCTCGAATTGCCGAATCCGCTGCATCGAACGGTACATCTCGAGCATCAGGTCTTTGCCGAGGTCCATCGCTGGTAAAACCTCCCGTGTTGGCGAACGCTGGCCGCGGCCAACGCGCCAGCGAGAGGGAAAGTATTATCGTTGAGGCCCAGCGTCAAACGAACCTCGGTTCTTCTCGGCGCGCCGGCCATGCTAGAGATGAACCGCTATGGCGCCGGCGAGCAGAACGTCACGTAAGGCCCCGATAGGCTCGCACGCGGCTGGCCTCGCGCGGCCCGGGGACCATCGGCGCTCCGGGGCCGTCAATCCTGTCGATCGGCAAACGGTGGGCCGGATACTCAAGCTGCTACGGCGCGAAGCGCCGGGATGGAACGCTCCGGTGATGGCTCTGGAAGCGGCCGAGCACGGCGACCCATTCCGCGTCCTTATCGGATGCATCCTCAGCCTGCGGACCAGGGACGAGACCACGGCAGTGGCGGTGCCGCGGTTATTCGCCGAGGCGGCGGCGCCGCAGGCGATGCTCGCGTTGGGCGAAGAGCAGATCGCGCGCCTTATCTATCCGGTCGGGTTCTACCGCACCAAGGCCGCGGTTATCGTCGGAATCTGCCGCGAGCTTATCGCACGTTTCGAAGCGCGGGTGCCGGAATCGATCGATGCGCTGCTGACGCTCAAGGGCGTGGGCCGCAAGACCGCCAACCTGGTCGTGACTCAGGCCTACGGCAAGCCCGGCATTTGCGTCGACACGCACGTCCATCGGATCTCCAATCGATGGGGCCTGGTAAAGACGCGGACGCCGGATGAAACCGAGGCCGCGCTGCGCGCGGCCCTGCCGCGCCGTTACTGGATCGAATACAATTCCCTGCTCGTCGCTTTTGGCCAGACCATTTGCCAACCGCTGTCGCCGTGGTGCTCGCGATGCCCGATCGCGCATCTGTGCCCGCGCCTGGGCGTAAACCACGCGCGGTAGGCCCGAGACCAACCCTGAGAAAGGATACCAATGATGAGCGCTGAAGTCGGATTTATCGGATTGGGCGCGATGGGCGGACCGATGGCGGCCAATCTCGCCGCCGCCGGATATAGGCTGCGCGTTTACAACCGCACGGCGTCGAAGGCCGACGCTCTGGTCGCCGCCGGCGCGACGCGTGTGGAGCGGCCGGGCGACGCGGCAATCGCGGGCGGAGTGGTAATAACAATGGTCGCCGACGATGCCGCGTTGGAGCAGGTCACGCTCGGCGCCGGCGGTCTCGCCGAACGTCTGGGGCGCGGTGGAATCCATATCTCGATGAGCACGGTGGCTCCGGCGACCACGCGGCGGCTCGCGGAGCATCATGCCGCCTGTGGCAACACCCTAATTGCGTCGCCGGTGTTTGGACGCCCCGATGCCGCGAAGGCCAAGCGGCTGTGGGTGCTGGCCGCGGGGCCGGTGGCCGCGAAGACCGCGGTCCGGCCGCTGCTGGAAGCGATGGGACAGGCGATTTTCGATTTCGGCGAGGAGCCCGGCGCCGCCAATGTCGCGAAGCTGGTGGGCAACTTCCTAATCGCCGCGAACCTCGAGGCGATGTCCGAGGCATTCGCGATGGCCGAGAAGCAGGGCGTCGAGCGTACGGCGGTCGCCGACATGCTGGCCAAGACTCTCTTCGCGTGTCCGATTTACCAGGGTTATGGCAAAGCGATCGCGGAGAAGCGCTTTACTCCGGTGGGATTTCGGCTGGTGCTCGGGCTGAAGGACGTGGAACTGGCGCTGCGCACCGCGGAGGAGGTGACGATGGGCTTGCCGACCGCGAGCCTGGTGCGCGATCGGTTGCTCGCGAGCCTCGCCAAGGGGCGCGCGGATATGGACTGGTCGGCGATTGCGCTTAGCGTGCTCGACGACGCCGGCTTGAGCCACAAGCCCTAGCCGTGCGGGGCGCGAAGCCGCCAGCGTGTGAAGCTCGCGTGAAAAAGGCTGCGCGTGAAGCACGAAACAATTCGTGGCCTTATGAAATTTGTGGCGCTCGCCGCATGTTCGTTCGCCATCTGGCTCGCCCTGGGAGGTCGCCAGGCCCACGCGACGGATTTTTACGAACTTCAGATTTATACCGTCGAGACCACGCCGGTGGAACATTGGTGGCTCGAATTGCATTCCATATACGTGACTTCGGCCACCGGCCCAGAGGCCAAACAGCAGCTCCCGCTCTATCAGATCCATAACACCGTGGAATTGTCCTACGGCCTGCTGCCGTGGCTGGAGGTCGGCCAGTATCTATGCACCGCACGGCTGGACCGCGGAACCTATGAATACGCGGGCGCGCGCACCAAGGTCCATTTCGGGATACCCTTTACGGAAAGCTGGCCGGTGGCGTTTGGAGCCAACGTGGAGTTCCAGTACATGCGCCGCGATGCCGCCGATTCGCCACTGGAGTTGGACCTGATGCCGATTGCGCAGGGCCACCTCGGACCGTTTTTCGTAGTCGGCAACTTCTCCTTCAACAAACCCTTCAGCGGGCCGGGCACGCATCAGGGAATGACCTTCGAGCCAGCGGGTCAGGTGAGCTACCGGGTCAATCGATGGCTGGAGCCGGCGCTTGAGTACTATGGCGAGATTGGCCCGCTGTCGCATCTGCCGAGTATCGAAAATCAGCAGCACTTCCTGGTCCCGAGCATCAACCTGCATCTGGCGCCACGCTTGGAGATGAACGCCGGTTACGGCGTCGGGGTGACTAACGCGTCGCTGGGGCGCTTTTTCAAAGGCACTGTCGGATGGATTTTTTAAACCCGGGCATATATTTGGAGGCGCGAAATCGCGCGGATTTCGTCTCTAGCGCGCACGCGGCGACTCTGAAACATTCAAGTTGCGCATGCCGCAGGGCTAAATTATCCTGACGGGTAACCAACCGCCGATTGGCGTCATGGCGGTGGCAAATTCCGCAATGGATTACGGAGCCGCACAACCACGTGGCGAGGAGAAGTTTCGGCTAATCCTCGGCCAGGTCGCTTCGATTCGCAGCCGGCTCAACGCGCTGGCCCTCCAACAAGGGCTGTTTGGCGGGCTCACCTTCGTGCTCGCCGCCACCGTGCTGATCGTCGGCGCCGCCTTCGCCTTCAGCCCGCTGATTTTTCTCCTCCTCGGCTTCGTCGTCATCGTCGTCGCGGTGGCCGGCATCGCGCGCACGACGCGCGCGGCATTGCGGATGCGCACCAGTGACGAGCGGGCGGCGCGGATCGCCGATGAGCGCGCGGCGTTGAAAGGCCGCTTGACCACGATGGTCGACGCGGCGCGCGACGAGAAGCGTTCCGTGCTCTGGCCGTATCTGATCGAGGACACGCTCGCGCTGCGCGAGGAATTCGCCGCCGCGCGAATCGAGCCGCGCCGGGTCTCACGATGGCTGTGGGCGGCGCTCGCATCGTGCGCCGTCGCCGCAATTGTGATGCGTCTCGCCTACGGCGTGCGCACCTCCCGGATGATCGCGAACAATCGCATCGCCAGCATTCCCGGCGAGCCTACCGCCGACCTCGGTGACCTGGATATCCGGCCGGCGGATCCTTCGCTCGAACCGGGCACTGAAATCGACGCCGACCCCGCCACGATGCGCAAGCTGGCTGAGAAACTGCGCGAAGCCCAACGCGGCGGGCAAAAGGGCAGCCCGACCTCGCGGCTGATGGCCAATGCGCGCGACGCCGCCAAGGCGTTGCAAAATAAACTCACCGGCGGCAAGCCGGCCGAGCCGGCGCAGCGCCTGAAACTTACCGACAAAAAGGGCGGCACTGCGGGTAAGGGTGCGGCGCAGAGCCAGGATCATCAGCCGGCAAAGGGCACTCAGGATAACCCCCAGAATTCCGGCGGCGACCAGCAGCAATCCGACCAGAATCCCACTCAGCCCAACAGCGCTACAACTCCCACGGTACCGGATATGAGCGGACTGGCCGCGCTCAACGGCCTCAACAATGACGACCCTGACCCGAGCAGCTCGATCGCGCAGAACACGCCGCCCAACTCGCGCAAGGTCCCGCAAGGCGGCAAGATGGGCGCGGGCGGCTCTGACCACGGCTCCGGTACCGACCCGCAGCACCTGTACGGTGATCCCGAGAAGCCGCCACTCGGTAATGATACGTTCAAAATTCCGGTCGAGGTCGGACCGTCCGACGACGGATCGAGCAACGCGGCGCCGCCCTCTGCGCCGCAGCGGACCCGGAGCGCGCTCAATAGGAGCCAGGCTCCGGATGAACCCTTCGAGCGCGCATCCATCC
>DATJID010000067.1:0-18456 GCA_035493515.1 Binataceae bacterium (SeqCode)
GGGTGATCATGTCGTCGAGGTTGAGGCGGCCCTGCTGGTAGAAATCGATGTAACGGAGCATGTCGATGCGGAAGCGGTTGGAACCCATGTTGGTGCCCTGGATCTTGCGCTCGGTCAGGAACTTCGGCCCGTCGAGCTCGACCTTCTGACCGACCGGGATCATGCCGATAATCGTCGCGGTGCCGCCCGGCTTGATGCAATCGAAGCACTCCTCGGCGAGCTTTTTGAGTCCCACCGCCTCGAAGGAGTAATCGACGCCGCCGCTCACGCCGAGGCCCGCGACCACCGGCTCGGAGGGCTGGCCGGGGCTCGCCAGTTCGCGAATCGCCTTGACCGCATCGGTATGGGAAGCGTCAACGGTGTGCGTCGCGCCGAGCCTTCGGGCCAACGCGAGCTTGGACTCAAACTGATCGACCGCGATGATCATGCGGGCGCCGGCGATTCGCGCGCCCTGGATCGCGGCGAGGCCCACGCCGCCGCATCCGAAAACCGCGACCGTCGAGCCGGGCTCGATACGCGCGGTGTTAAGCACGGCGCCCACCCCGGTCGTGACGCCGCATCCGATGAGCGCGGCGCGGTCCAGCGGCATATCGTTGCCGATCTTCACCAGCGCGTTCTCGTGCACCAGCATCTTCTCGGCGTATGTCGAAAGGTCGGCGAACTGCTTCATCGGCTGACCCTTGAGCGAAAGCCGCGGCGTGTCGCCCTTGCGCCGCTGGGTCGCCGCGCGATTGGTGCAGCGGTTGGGATGCCCCGCCATACAATCGTCGCAATAGCCGCAGAAGACCGAGAGGCAGGCGATAACGTGGTCGCCCGGCTTCACATAGTCGACGGCCTTGCCCACCTCTTCCACGACGCCGGCGGCTTCATGGCCCAGCACGGCGGGCGCTGGAAAGGAGTAATAGCCATCGACGAAATGCAGATCGCTATGGCAGACCCCACTGGCAACCGTGCGCACGAGGACTTCGCGATCCCGCGGCTTGTCGATCTCGACGTCTTCGATAACCAGCGGCTGCTTGGGAGCATAGAATACGGCGGCCTTCATCGTCGCAATCCTCCTGAAAATTTGCGGCGAGCCCTGAATTCGCGGCGCCGCGCTCGGCGGCTGCGCCGGCAGTTGGTCTGGACTTTACTGCTGCTGGATTCTGCCGGGCTCGATTCCGCTGGTAGACCACGGGTCCGCCGCCGCTGTCAAGCCGAGGCCTCGCACGGCGATGCGGCAAAGCTCTGGCGGCCGAATCAAAAGCATCTCCGCGCGGGCCGATCTGGTCTTCGTCTAGATGCGTCTTCGTCTAGATCTGGTCTTCGTAAGGTTTCGGCGCACCGCCCACAAAGGCCGTCAAGGTAACGTAACTTACGAATATCCAATCTTCGGCTCCGGCCGGCAGACGCGTCGGGGGCGCAAGCAGAGCCAGTACGCAGGCGACCGCCACTGCCAGAAGATAGAGCGCCATCGCCGGCAGGACGGCGGCGAGCAATCGCACTGTCACGATCGCGGCCACTGCGATGCCGCCGAAGATGAATGGCGCTTCGCGCGCCCACGGGGGAAAGGCCTCGATGAAGGGCGGAAAAAACGGCAGCCATTCGCGGATCGATCGCTCCACCGCGTCGCGCTCCATCAGGAAATTTCCGACCGTGCCGCTAAGCAGCAGGACCACCGCCGCGGTCAGGAAGGCCGCAGCCAGGGTAGGGTAAACCAGTTCTTCTCCGACGTCGCGAGAAACCATTGCCCTGATGCGTATACTGCACCAGCGGCGAATTAGTGTCTATAGATGCCTAAATAGGTGATTTCACTTAATAAATCATCAACAGCGGAGCGATCCGACTACGTGGGAGCATGTAGATCGTCCAAAGTAAAAATTGCCGCCGCTTGCTGCTGCGAGACCTCACCGATGGGCGAATTTGTTTTCGCAGTTGTTGCCGAAAGTGAACGAATAGAGCGAGAGGCCGGGTTCCATCGCGTAGAGTCGCAGCAGATGGCCTCCGAACTCGCCGTTATTCACGACGTAGTACATCCGTTTGGCGCCCAGCTCGAGATAAGTCCGGCCGTCGCTTGCAGCTCGCACGTCGACTCCCCACGCCGCCCGGGGTAAGGGTTTGCCATCTTGCGCGACATAGAGCCGCCGCGCTTTCGAGTCGTCGGAACCGGCCACCAGGTAAACCGACTTGGCGCGGTAATGAAGCACGAGTGAATCCCCCGGCGGCTTGGCTGGTGCAGCGTGACGCACGTACTCGGGGGCCGCGAGCCATCGCCCGTCGAGTGCAAAATCGTCCAGTGGCACGTCGGCCGGCGCTGCGTAGACGGTCTGCCGGGTGCGGTCTTCGCCCGCGGAATTCGCGAGGTTCATGGTGTGCGCGAAACCCAGGTAAGTTTCCGGGGTGGAGCGCATACACACGCCGCCGCTCAACTCGACGTTCTCGTCGTCCGGGATCCTGTATTTGGGCTGGTTGAAATCGAGCGCCGGATTAGCCTGCCTGAGCAGCTCCTGGATCTTCTGCTCGAAGTAGCCGTACTCGCCTTCGCCCATGTGCGTGTAGACGATGTTGCCGTCCTTGTCGATCAGGTAATCGGCCGGCCATCCTTCGTTGTGAAACGCGTACCAGATTTTGTAGTCGCTATCGATCGCGACCGGAAATTCGAAGCCGAAACGTTTGGTGGCGTCCGCGACCCGCTCGGGATTCTTGCCGAACTCGAACTCAGGCGTATGCACGCCGACGATCACCAGCCCGAGCGGACGGTAGAGCCGATCCCAGCGCCGCAGATAGGGAAAAGTGCGGATACAGTTGATGCAGGTGTATTCCCAGAAATCGACCAGCACCACCTTGCCGCGCAGATCGCTCAGTTTAAACGGCGCGTGATTAAGACATCGCTCGCAGCTGAAGTCGGGCGCCGGCATGCCGACGTGTTCGATCGCGGCGCGCGCGATCACTGCGCCTCCAGCGAAAAAGCCAGCCACCACGGCCGCGGCGGCCGTCGCGGCGGCTGCCAGACGCAGCTGGAAAATCGTCCTGAAGATACGGTGAATTATTCGAGTCCGGGTATTCTGGCCGGTCCGCCGCGAGCTTTTCATTATGGGATGATTGAATGCCGCGCGATCGCGAGGTGTCAATCGAATAGTCCCCGCAAGCTGTGCCAGCCCGCAGGCTGTGCCCGGACGTCGGACAATCGCCTTGACTGTCCGGCTGGGCGTCCTTAGCTTTAAGGTGTAACGTAGCGGCAAGGAGTAAAGTTCCGATGGCCAGTGAGTTAGTCAACCATGTCACCGACGCGAACTTCGACCAGGAAGTCCTTAAGTCCGAGAAGGCGGTGCTGATCGATTTCTGGGCCCCGTGGTGCGCACCCTGCCGGGCTATCGCTCCGCTCATCGACGAGTTGGCGGGCGAGTACGCCGGCCGGCTCAAGGTGGTCAAAATAAATGTCGATGATAATCCAGAGACGCCGGCCCGTTATGGCGTTCGCGGAATTCCCAACCTGCTGATCATCAAGAGCGGCCAGGTGAAGGAACAGATCGTCGGCGCCGTGCCGAAGAGCCACCTGGTTAAAGCAGTCGATAGCGCGCTCACCTGAGACCGCACCAAGCTTCAAGTTTGATTTTTCTATGGCGTCGTCGCGGGTCCTGATGAGGGCCCGAGCGACGCCGTTCCATGTCGGTTCCAGTACGCGATGAGCTGCGACTCGCGGTAATAATAAGCGTCGCGGATTTGGCCGGGGACGAACCCGGCGAGGTCATGGCTGTAATCCAGCACGCGTGGCGCAAGCTGCGAGTCACGGATCGCGGGCGTACCGGCGGGCAATGTCACTGTCGCAACCACCACGACCAAGCCTGCCAGTAACGCGCCGAGCGCGGCGCCGACCACCGCCCCGCCGAGCCGATCGGCCCAGGTCATGTGCACGGCGCGAATCAACAGGGCGAGTTTGTCGCCGCCCCATGCCACCGCGATCATCACGGCGAGATAGATGACGATGTAACCGAGCGTCGCGGCGCTCCCGGGACGCATCGAGAACGCGCGCGCCAGGTACCCGCCGACTGCCTGGTAATAGAGCGCGGCGAAGTAGAAAGCGGCGACCAGTGCGATCAGTGACGAGACGATGCGGAGAATTCCGCGCCCGGCCCCGAAAAGCGCGCCGAGCCCTATCGCCGCCACAATCACTACGTCGAGTCCGTTCATAACGTCGCGCTCCGCATCATCGACCAACCTACCCTAACCGCCGGTCCCAGACGAGGCGCGCCGCGCGCGATCGCATGCGCTCGCCAAGCCGCGCCAATCTGCTTAAATAGCTCCATGGCGTGGGTCTATATTGACGAACTGGGCCGCCACGTGGGCGCGGAAGTGACGCTCAAGGGATGGCTCTACAACCGCCGCTCGAGCGGCAAAATCCATTTCCTGCTGCTGCGCGACGGCACCGGGGTTTGCCAATGCGTCGCCTTGCTGAATGAAGTGGGCGCCGACGCCTTCGCCGCCGCCGACCATCTGGGGCAAGAGACTTCGCTCGAGGTCACCGGCCTGGTGCGCGAGGACAAACGCGCACCTGGCGGTTTCGAGCTGACGGTCAAGCACTTCAAAGTTTACGCGCCCGCGGCCGATTACCCGATCACGCCCAAAGAGCATGGGGTCGCCTTTTTGCTCGACCTGCGGCATCTGTGGGTGCGCTCGGCGCGCCAGCACGCGATCTTGCGCGTCCGCGACGAGGTGGCCGCCGCCGCCCGTCAGTTCTTTCACGAGCGCGGCTTCGTTCTGTTCGACGCGCCTATCCTGACCCCGACCTCGTGCGAAGGTACGACCAATCTTTTCGAAATCGACTACTTCGGCGAGCGCAAGGCCTATCTCACGCAGAGCGGCCAGCTCTATGCCGAGGCCGGCGCGCTGGCCTTGGGCAAGGTTTACTGTTTCGGCCCGACCTTCCGCGCCGAGAAGTCCAAGACCCGGCGGCATCTGACGGAGTTCTGGATGGTCGAGCCGGAGGTCGCCTTTTATACGTTGGTCGAGGACATGCGGCTGGCCGAGGACTTCGTCGCGTATATTGTCGGCCGCGTGCTCGAGCGGCGCGCCGGCGACCTGGCGACCCTCGAGCGCGACCTCGAGCCGCTCAAACGCGCGGCGGCGACGCCCTACCCACGGATCACGTACGACGAGGCGATCGAGCGCCTCAAGGCCAAAGGACTCGCAATCAAGTGGGGCGACGATCTCGGCGGCGACGAGGAAACGGCGCTCTCGGCCGAGTTCGACCGGCCCGTGATGGTCCATCGCTACCCGGCCGAGTGCAAAGCGTTCTACATGAAGCGCGACCCCGAACGCCCAGAGGTCGCGCTATGCGTCGACATGCTCGCGCCCGAGGGCTACGGCGAGATTATCGGCGGCGGCCAGCGTGAGGATGACTACGAAACGCTGCGCGCGCGCATCGTGGAGCACGGCCTGCCGGTCGAGCCGCTTAACTGGTACCTCGACCTCAGGCGCTATGGCTCGGTGCCGCACGCGGGCTTCGGGATGGGCATCGAGCGGGTGGTGGCATGGCTTTGCGGGCTGCATCATATCCGCGAGACGATCCCGTTTCCGCGCATGATGGAACGGCTGGAGCCTTAGACGGGTCACGCGGCGCCGGACGATTCCTGTGCCCACTGGTACGCTGCTTCGCACCATCGTTTGAGCCTGGTCTCGATTAAGGGTTTCGGTTGCCCCTGGGGGAACGGCCGGCACGAGAGCCAGTCCGACCCCGAGCCGGGCTGTCCTATAGCCGAAGGCTCGGCCTCGCCGCTCTCTATCGCCTCCGTGACCAGTTCGTAAGGCAGGCGAAAATCGATCTTATGCATCCCGATCGCGATGGCGAAGACCACGTTCGCCGGGGTGTGAAGGACCACGTACGCGAGCGACGAGAAGCTTGGGCAGTAGTGCTGGGCGCCCGGAACACATCTGCCGAGGGCTATCAGGAGAGCGCCGACATCAGAATGGGCGAAAGGGTTCTCGCGCCGGATGTATTCGATGACGGCGCGGTTCGCCGGAATCTTGAAACGCTCGTCTGTCAGGTCGATCAAGAAGGCCATCGGGCGAATCCTCTTTAAGCTGAGATTCGGGGTGAGGCCGCGTCCGGACGCCGATACGGTCGGGGCTCTAAAAAAATTGTTGGCGCCGAAGCGCCGCGCCGCTCGGCGCGCACGCTTGTGATGGGATTCGTCCGCTTAATTTACGCGCCAGTCACGCCTGCCACGATACCGAGCGCACCGGTCCTATTGTAAAGCGGCGCGGCGTACGCGGCAGATGCGAGAAACGCCGTCCCCGCTTAGGGCGCTGAACCTTCGATACTGCGGCAGCGCGACGGCGGGTAGCGCTCGTGGAAGTGGATGTCCATTAGCTGCCCTCATATACGTGGACCCCAGGCTTGCTGAGGCGCATCCAAGCAACCCACGCGTGCCCCTTAATGTCAAGTTGGAGATCACAGATCGATCTTTCGCTACCTCGTTGCCGAGCGCACGTCACCGCGCTAAACAGTTTCTGTCCGGCGCAAATTTATCGATGATGTCGCCGTACAGCCTGTAGCAACGCACGGCCCTGGCGAACCACGCCCACATGGGCGCCGCTTGGCCAAGGTCGCGGTAGGGTGCCACGAGTCGCCGCTCGGCAGGATGACTGAGGAGTGGACGGGCGGGCGCGGTTGGGCAGTCGAGCGGGCTGGTGGTGATAATGAAAAGGGCCTCGTTGTATGACGCGAGTCGTCGCTTTTCCACTATCGGACCCCAAGGTCCCGTCCTGGAGTAATCCCGGAGGGCAAGCGCTATCGCCGGCGCTCAGGCTCCTGTGGCCAGCCCCCAGCGGCATCGCGGGCCGGCGCAGCGCGTTATCCGCTGGGTCCGGCAATTCAGTTCCGAGCTCTCCCGCAACATTTTCCGCCTCCTCACTCAACACATCGTCCACCACATCGTCCGCAACGTCATGCCTGACGTTGCGGTGCCTCGAAACCTGGCCGCGGCTCCGCCACGCCCGGCCTCCGTACCCGTGTTGGCCGCCGTTGCAGCCCGTGCTCACGGCGCTACAGTCATAGGAGGTTGGTACCTTGCGGACCGGACCTTTCGGACGTAGAGAAGCACACATAGCGCGATTCATCGAAGGCTTTCCCACTGGTTTTCTGCGGCCAGCCTTCATCGATCCGATGGGCCGCGAGCGAGTTCTCAACCGCCGCGCCCGCCCCGCCAGACTTCGTAATCCGACCCGCAATTCGCCATCCGACTCGCCGCCGCCATTAAATCTGAAATCCGCCTTGCCGATTAATCTGCACGAGTTCCTCGCCGAACAGTTCGCCGGCGATCGGCTCAGCGACGGGTTGCGAATCGACGAGGACGGGGTCTTCACGCTGGGGCAGGGCGCGTGCGAGGACACTCTGAGTCGCGTGGCGCGGGCCATCCGCCGCTATTCGACCCAACGCGCCCACGAGCGCTGGGACGAATGCGCGACGGCACTGGCGGGCCTGACCGACGACCTTGACTGGGCGGCAGAATCGGGCGAACAGGTAGCGTTGTGCCTCGGATGTGCGGCGCTGGAGACAGGCGCAGACGCCACCGGGCGTCATCGAGGAGCTGGATGCGTCGCGGTGGAGCTGAGTGCGCGGACCGTCAGCCACATCGAGGCGCCCAGCGGGCTGCCCGAAGCGCTGCGGCGCGTGATCGAAGGCTTCCGTCTGGGCCGCGCGGCGCTCGGCCTGCCGCATCATGATCTCGATTGTTACGTCGCGCGGGGCCAGGTGATCTTCACCTGGCGGCCGCTACCGGCCTGAGACTTCGGCTGACGCCGGTAGAAACCCGCCGGCACGACCGGAAGGTCGCAACGCCGCGAGACGCCAAGACCCTGAGGCCGCGGCGGTATGCGGGATTGACGCTGGTCGGTTGAGCGCTTAGAGGGCAGAGGCGCGACGGCGGCGCTGTTCTTTGCGGCGGCGGCGTTGAGCTTCAGAGCGCTTGCGCTTGCGGCGAACACTGGGCTTCTCGTAAAAAGCCCGCTTTTTCATTTCCTTGAACACTCCCTCCTTGGCGAGCTTGCGCTTGAGCACGCGCATCGCCTGGTCGAGAGAGCCTTCAACCCTGATTTCCATAGACCTCCAGCTGCCTTTCAAATCAAGACCTTGGAGCTTAGGTCTGCCCCTCGGGCCTGTCAACCCACGAATTCCCGCCACGAATTCCCGCCACGAATTCCCGCCACGAATGTCGCGCCGCTAATTTCGCGCCGCGCGCGACTTCAGCGCCCTGGCCGGTTGTGGCACGGGTCGAGAATCAGACGGGATGTGTAAAGCGCCCTCGCCTTTGCTAGATGATACCCCCAAACGCCGGGAAATGCGCACGGCCGCATGCTGCCCGCAGGCGCATCGGCCCTGGACGCTGGGGGCACGACCGGCAACCCAAGCGAATACGGGAGGGTAAAGCGATGGACCTGGGTCTTGGAAACAAGGTCGTGATGATAACCGGCGCCAGCCGGGGCTTGGGGCGTGCGATGGCCGAGGCGTTCGGCGCCGAGGGTGCGCGGCTCAGCCTTTGTGCGCGCGGGGCCGAGGCCCTGGAGAAGGCGGCGGCCGAGTTGCGCGCCAAGAGCTACGAGGTCGATGCCGAGGCGGCCGACGTGGCCGACCCTGTCGCGGCAGAGCGATGGGTCGAGGGCGTGGCCAGGCGGTTGGGCGGAATCGACGTGCTGGTCAACAACGCGGGCGGCGCGCGGATGGGCGCGCTCAAGGACCTGGACGAGGCGGCGTGGCAGGCGGCCTTCGAGCTTAACTTTTTCTCGGCAGTGCGGTTGGCGCGGCTGTGCGCGCCACCGATCGAGCGGCGCGGCGGCGGTTCGATCATCAACATCAGCTCGATTTATGGCCGCGAAGCGGGTGGTCCGCTGACCTACAACGCCTCGAAGGCCGCGATGATCTCGTTCACCAAGATGCTCGCGCGCGAACTGGCGCCCAAGGGCATCCGGGTCAACACGGTCGCGCCGGGATCGATCCTTTACCCCGGCGGCAATTGGGAGAAAGCATTCAAGGCCAACCCGGCGTTCGAGAAAGACTTCCTCAGCCACGAATTCCCCGCCGGCCGGCTGGGCCGTCCGGAAGAGGTCGCCTACGCGGTGGTATGCCTCGCGTCACCGCGGGCGAGCTGGATTACGGGCGCCTGTTTGCCGGTCGACGGCGCCCAGGGAAGATCGCTGATTTAGAGAAGATCGCTGATTTAAGCAAGATTACCCTGGCGCGCAGTGCAGCGTATGCCCGGTCGCGGACTCCACGCGCACCGTCACGGTATCGCCCGCGCGTATCGAATCGGCTGCCGGGAATACCGCCGTCTTGAACTGCGGCGTTTTCCCGGAGAGCATCCCTCCGCCCCGGCGCGCCGGACCTTCGACCAGCACTGCGAAACGCTCGCCGACCAGCGCGCGATTGCGCTCGGCCGAGACCCGTTCCTGTAGCGCTATCACCTCGGCCAGCCGCCTGCCCTTCTCTTCTTCGCCGACCGTGTCGCCGAGCCTGAACGCGCGCGTGTTCTCGCGCAGCGAATATTTGAAGCTGAAGGCCGAGTCGTAGCGCACCGCCGCCATCAACTCGAGCGTGGCGCGGAAGTCCGTCTCTTCCTCGCCATGGAAACCCACGATGATGTCGGTCGACAGCGAAATCGCCGGAATCGCCGCGCGCACCCGTTCGGCTAACTTCAGGTACTCACCGACCGTGTACCCGCGTTCCATCGCAGTCAGTATTCGGTCCGAGCCCGACTGCACCGGCAGGTGCAGCGATGGCTGTACCTTGGGCTCGGTCGCCATCGCCTCGATGAGCGAGTCGCTCATGTCCGCGGGATGCGGCGAGGTGAAGCGGATTCGCTCCACGCCATCTACCGCCGCGACCAGGCGCAGCAGGCGGCCAAAATCGATGTCGCCGTAGCGATAGGCGTTGACGGTCTGCCCGAGCAGCACGATTTCCCGTGCGCCGCGCTCGGCAAGTCCGCGGATGTCGGCCACAATCGCCTCGGGCGGCACGCTGCGCTCGCGTCCGCGCACGTACGGCACCACGCAAAACGCGCAAAAGCGGTCGCATCCACGCATCGCGGTGACGTAGGCGCGTACGCCGCGCTCGTGCGCGGGCGCGATATCGGCATAGGTCTCGTAGCGGTCCAGGCGCACATCGATTTTGACCGCCCGCCGCGCCGGATCGAAGCGGGCGCGGCCGAGTAACTCGGGCAGCCGCCGGTAACTGTCGGGCCCGGCGACGAGGTCAAGCCACGGCGCCTTCTCGACCAGCGCGGCGCGGTTGTGCTGCGCCATGCATCCGAGCAACCCCAGCCGCAGTTCGGGACGGGCGTGCTTGAAGCGCGCAAGCTCGGTCAGGCGCCGCAGCACGCGTTCCTCGGCATGCTCGCGAATGGCGCAGGTGTTGAGCAGGATGACGTCGGCGTCTTCGGGACCGCTCGCGGCGGCATAGCCGGCGCGGCGTAGCACCCCGCCCACCAACTCGGAGTCGGCGACATTCATCTGGCAGCCGTAGGTCTCAATAAACACCCGCGGCGCCGCGGCCTCGTATTGTGCGGACTGGTCCATCGAAGTCATGCAGTATATCTGGGCCGCAGGATATCAGGGCCGCGTCAATCCTGTCAGCCCTTGGGCGGGTCGGACTCACAGCGGCGCGGGCGCGGGGTTGAAGCGGTATTATGGCCGGGCAATCAACAATAGATGCGGCAACAGGCGGGGCAATGGACGCAGACGTCGTGAGAACAAGGGTCGCAGCCAAAACAAAAGTCGCAGCCAAGTTGCCCGGCGGGGCGCCATCCGCGCTGGCGGCTGAGTTCGAGCGGCGGCTGGACGCGCTGCAATGGGACGCTATCGAGCGCTCGCTCGACGAGCGTGGCTACGCGACGATTCCGGCGCTGCTCGCGCCCGCGCAATGCATCGAGCTTGCGGCGTTATACGGCGAGCGCGAGCGCTTTCGTTCGCGGGTCGTGATGGAACGGGTGCGCTTCGGCGTCGGCGAGTACAAGTATTTCGCCTCGCCCCTGCCGCCGCTGGTCGCCGCGCTACGGACAGCGATCTACCCGCATCTCGCGCGGGTCGCCAACCGATGGTGCGATGCGATGGGCGGCGACAATCTGTATCCGGCGGACTTCGAAAGGTTTTTCCAGGTTTGCCGGCGCGCCGGCCAGACCAAGCCGACGCCGCTACTGCTGCGTTACGACGCGGGCGGCTACAACTGCCTGCACCAGGACCTCTATGGCGAAGTTGCCTTTCCGCTCCAGCTGACCTGCCTGCTGAGCCGAACCGGTGTCGACTTCAGCGGCGGCGAATTCCTGCTGGTCGAAAATCGCCCACGCGTCCAGAGCCGCGGCGAAGCGGTCGTGCTGGAGCAGGGCGAGGCGATCATCTTCGCGAACAACGAGCGCCCGGTCGCAGGCAGCCGCGGCCACTACCGGGTAACCATGCGCCATGGAGTGAGCCGGGTGCGCCACGGCCGCCGCTTCAGCCTGGGAATCATTTTTCACGACGCGAAATAACCGCGCGAGCAACCATAATCCGCCGGGGGAAGCAAAGACACGGTTGCCGCACCGCGCGTTGCCTCGCTAATGTAACTGGCGATGCCGGGAATGAGAGACCCTCGCAGGCCTGCCTTCGAACGGATGGAAGCGTCGCTGCTGGCTTGTCCCAAATGCAACCGCGCGGTCAAAGTGCGCAAGCGCCTGTTACTCATCCTGCCCGAGGGCGACAAGTACGAGTACGTCTGTCCGCATTGCGGCTCGACCTGCGGCAGTACGATTCAGCAGGAAGCCAAGGGCCCCCTGCACTGAAAGCGCGCCCGGGGACGCCCCGCCAGATGCATGCGTGAGCACGCGCGGGCGGCGCGGAATCGGCGGCGCGTACACCGCCGATCCCCTGCCTTTGTCAGCCCGAAAACTTGTAGAACCGGCGCGAGCGAAGGTCGGCTAGTTCATCCCCTGTCCCGAAACTGGCTCGATGTAGTAGATGACGCGCTTCTCGGCGGCGTTGCGATACGGGTACGAATCGACGCCCATGTATTTCTTCGCCAACGAATCGATATGGGCGTCGGCGCCCTGCTCGGTTTCTTTGGCGACCTTGCCGCGAATCTGCACATAGCGGTACGGATTGTCGGGATCCGAAATCGAGAGCGCGACGCGCGAGCCGACCTTTAGGTTGCGATCCTTGACCCGGCCGCGAGCCGTGTTCACGCGAATCATGCCGTCGGTAAAGTCCATCCATACCGGCGTCACCTGTGGTGAGCCGTCCTTCATCAGGGTCGCAAGGTGCGCGAAGGACTTTTTGGCGGGTGATAGGAGATCGAGATATTGCTCCGGAATTGCTGCCATGGCTTCCTCGTTTGGTTGGGACGATGTCAAATCTACGTCAGATTACCGACGACAGCATAGCATCGAGACAATCCTTACGATAAGCGTGGCAAGACTCGGGAATTTGCCAGCGGCGCCCTCTGCAGGACGGTTGCCGGCGCCAGCCGCCATCAGGCATTGTTGATCCATCCGGGAGTCAGGCCTGCCGAATGCTCCTGACCCTCGAATTGACTCCATCATTTGTATTGGCTAAGAGCGAAGCCTAAACTCTTCACGGTGTGGCCTTGGGCTGTGGCCTTCTCAAGGGGGGTGATGAAATGGCACTTTTCAACAAGGAACAGGAAAAGAACCTTCGAACCGACGCGTCCGTAAGGCCGCAGCCGACGCAGGCCGTGCCGGTGCCGCCGCCGGCGTCCACGCTCGAGAGCCGGGGCGCGATGCCGCGTCCGACCGCGGCCGCTCCTACGGAGGGTCGCGCCTATCTCGATCAGGGTTCGAAGGTGAGCGGCAAGCTCAGTTTCGACGGACCCGCGCGGATCGACGGCCAGGTCGACGGCGAAATCACCGCCAAGGACGGGCTCATGATTGGCGAGAGCGCCGTCGTGACCGCGCAAATCAAGGCCGCCTCGATAATCGTGGCGGGCAAGGTCAGCGGCGACATCACCGCCAGCCAACGGATCGAGATTCGCCCTTCGGCCAAGGTCGTGGGTAACCTCACGGCGCCGATACTGGTGGTGCACGAGGGTGCCGTCTTCGAGGGCCATTGTGCGATGCAGCCCGAGGTTGCGCGCGAGGATCGCAAGCTCACCGTGTATCCCAAGGAGGAGCGCATGGTGGCGCAGGCCGGAGGTCAGAAACAGGCCTGACCTTCAGGCCCGGCAAGTCCGCAACTCTGATAGTCTGGCAAGTGGCTTGGCAAATGGCTCGGTAAGTCTGGAGTCTGGCACTAAGCTTGGCCGGTAGGGGTCGGGCAGTCAGCCACCTGCGCTTCTCGCCCGCCTGCGGGCGGGTCTTGCATGCCGGTTAAAACCATAATCCATCCCGCACGGGAGACGCCCAAACATGCACATTCCGCCCGACTGGGGAATTTTTTTTACCCTGATTGTGTCATTCCTTGTTTTCTGGTTTATATTCGATCGACTTTTTTTCGGCCCTTTCCTCAAGGTGCTCAGTGACCGCGAAAACAAGCTCAAGGACCTGAGCGCGCGCACCGAGCGACTGCTCAAAGAGGAAAAAGCTGCTCGCGAGGAGCGCGACCGCCAACTGATGGAGGTGCGACGCGAGGCGCTGGCCGTGCGCGAGGCCGAGCGGCGCAAGGCGGAGACCGAGGCCGCACAAATGATCGAGGAGGCCAAGTCCAAGGCCCACGACGCGTTGGAGCGCGTCAGAGCCGGAATTGAAAATGAACTGCGGGCGGGCGAACTCGAACTCGAGCGACTTAGCCGGGTTCTCGCCGTGGAACTCGCGGGGCGGGTTCTCGGCCGTCCGGTGGACGGCGCAGTGCAAAGCCAGCAAGGGACGTCGAAGAACTAGATTCGTATGCAGCGTAGCCTGATCGCCATAAAGCGCCGTTCCGTGGCGTTGGCCATATCGACCAGCGCCATCGTACTCGCGCCGGCAACCGGATGGTGCGCCGAGAGCGGCGGCGAGGCCGCAGGCGGCGGCTCGTGGCTGTCGCTGGTTTTCTACATAATAAATTTCGCCGTGTTCGTGTGGATCCTGATGCGCTACGCGGCTCCGGCGGCACGCAAATTTTTCGCCGAGCGCGCCGGCGGCATCAGGGAAACTTTCGCGCGCGCCGAGACCACCTGCCGGGAAGCGCAGGACCTGGTAAGTCGTTCGGCCGAGCGGATGTCCCAGCTCGACGCCGAAAAGAAACAGCTCCGCGCCGACCTCGACGCCGAAACCGGCTACATCGCAAACCGGATCCGCGAACTCGCGCGCGAAACCGCCCTTAGAGTCATCCGCGACACCGAGCTTACTGGCGCCGCGATAACCGAAGCCGCTCATCGCCGCGTGCGCGCGAAGCTCGCCGAAACCACTGGGAATCTCGCGCGCGAGCTGATGGTCAGGAGCTTCACCGACGACGATCAGGCGCGCCTGCTCCGCGGCTTCGAGGAAAAACTCGCACAAGAGGCGCGGCGGTGAAGAGTTCGAGAGTCGCCAAACGCTACGCGCGCGCTTTGCTCGGGCTCTCCGACGATCATGCGCAGTTGGAAACCTGGGGCACCGAGCTCGAGCGCCTGGCGCGAATCGCCGACGCACCCGAACTTGCGTTGCGGCTCGCCTCACCCGAGGTTTCGCATGAAGCGCAGATCGAAGCGATGGCGAAAATCGCCGAGCGCCTCGAATTGAGCTTTCCGTTGCGCTCGCTGGCCGTAGTCGTCGCCCGCCACGGCCGCATCGCCGACCTGGCCGCGGTCTCCGAGTCCTACCAGGACCAGCTCGACGTGCTGCTCGGACGCGCGCGCGCAACCCTGACCTTCGCCCGCGAGCCCGGCGCGCAGGACACCGCGGCGGTGGTCCGTGGGCTCGAGGCGATGGTGCATAAGACCGTGATCGCGACCGTGAAAGTCGATCAATCGCTGCTCGGCGGAGTGGTGGCCGAGCTTGAGGGGAAAATCTACGACGGCAGTCTGGCCACGCGGCTGGGCGAAGCCGCCCGCCGGCTGGCGGGCTGAGGCGGCCTGGAAAAAACAACTGCTATGGCGGAAATCAGACCATCTGAAATCAGCGATATCCTGCGCAACGAGATCAAGGGCTTCGAGGGCTCGATCACCGTTAGCGAAACCGGCCGCGTGCTCTCATGCGGCGACGGTATCGCGCGCATCTACGGCCTGCAAAACGCGGCGCTGGGCGAGCTGCTGGAATTTCCGCACGGAATTTTCGGCATGGTGCTCAACCTCGAAGAAGACAACGTCGGCGCGGCGCTGTTCGGCGATCCGCAGGCGATTCGCGAGGGCGACGAGGTCAAGCGCACCAGCCGCATCGCGGAAGTTCCAGTCGGCGAAGGGCTGCTCGGACGAGTCGTCAATGCGCTCGGCCAGCCGATCGACGGCAAGGGGCCAATCAAGGCCGCCGAGCAGCGACGAATCGAAATCAAGGCGCCCGGCATCATTCGCCGTCAGCCGGTCAAGGAGCCGCTGCAGACCGGAATCAAGGCGATCGACTCGATGCTGCAGATCGGGCGCGGCCAGCGCGAGCTGATCATCGGCGACCGCCAGACCGGCAAGACCGCGATCGCGCTCGACGCGATCGTCAACCAGCGCGGACAGAACGTGCAGTGCTTTTACGTCGCGATCGGGCAGAAGCGCTCGACCGTCGCGCAGGTGGTCGACAAGCTCAACCGCTATGGCGCGATGGAATACACCACGGTGGTGGCGGCGACGGCTTCCGAAGCGGCTCCGCTGCAATTTATCGCGCCGTACAGCGGCTGCACGATGGGCGAGTACTTCCGCGATTCAGGCCGCCACGCGCTGCTGATTTACGATGATCTTTCCAAGCACGCGCAGGCCTATCGCCAGCTCTCCCTGTTGCTGCGCCGCCCGCCGGGCCGCGAGGCTTATCCGGGCGACGTCTTCTACCTGCATTCGCGCCTGCTCGAGCGCGCGGCCAAGATGGGCGACGCCGACGGCGCCGGGTCGCTGACCGCGCTCCCGATCATCGAGACCCAGGCCGGCGACGTCTCGGCTTACGTTCCGACCAACGTCATCTCGATCACCGACGGCCAGATCGTGCTCGACAGCGACCTCTTCTACTCGGGCATCCGGCCCGCCGTGAACGTCGGCTTGTCGGTTTCACGCGTCGGCTTCTCCGCGGCCGTGAAAGCGATGAAGCAGGTCGGCGGCACGCTCAAGCTCGACCTCGCGCAGTACCGTGAGATGGCGGCCTTCGCGCAGTTCGGCTCGGACCTCGACCAGGCCAGCCAGCGCCTGCTGCATCGCGGCGAGCGGTTGACCGAGATGCTCAAGCAGAACCAGTACGAGCCGCTCCCGATCGAGAAGGAAGTGCTGATCATCTTCGCCGCCAACGAAGGCTATTTCGACAAACTCGAAGTCACCCAGATCAAAGCCTTCGAGATGGGACTCTACGCGTTTTTCGACTCGCGTCAGAAGGACATCCTCGACGAAATCAAGACCAAACGCGAGTTGTCAGACGATCTGCGAAAACGCATGCGCGCCGCCATTGACCAGTACCAGCAGACCTTCACCGCCTCCCAGGGCACGGGGTCTCAGGTCAACGGAGCGGCGAAGGCCTAGCCGTCCTCTCCGCAGGAAGGCACCTAATCAACGATGGCGTCGCTCAAGGCAATCCGCCGGCGGATTTCGTCGGTCAGATCGACCCAGCAGATCACTCGCGCGATGAAGTTGGTCGCCGCGGCACGCCTTCGCCGCGCGCAGGAAGCCTTGCAGAACGCGACCCCGTACCATGAGGCGCTGGAGCGCGTCGCCGATTCGCTGTTCGCGACCGAGCGGGCCGCCCTCGGCCCGGCCGAAGACGCGAAACGCGAGGCTCTGGTCGTGGTGATTGGCTCGGACCGCGGGCTCTGCGGCGGTTACAACGCCAACGTGATGCGCGCGGCGGAAGACCAGGCGCGGCGTGCCGAGCGCGACGGGATGCAGGTCAAGTTTTACGCCGTCGGACGCAAGGCGCTCGACCATCTGCGCCGCTCCGGCCACCCGGTCGCCCATCAGAGTATTAACAACCCGCGCCTGGCCACCTTCGGATTGGCGCAGGACCTGGCCTCGCGGATGCTCTCCGACTATCGCGGCGGCGGCGTCAGCGAGACCGGACTAATCTACAGCGAATTCCACTCGGCACTTTCGCAGCGGCCAACCTACGAACGGTTGCTGCCGGTGAGCGAATTGAAACCCGAGCAAGGCACGGGCGAGATTGCCGCCCCGGTCGACTACCTGGTCGAGCCCAGCCGCGCCGAACTGGTGCCGGTGGTGTTGCGCGGCTACCTCGAGGATTCGATTTTTCACGCGCTGCTCGAGGCCGAGGCCAGCGAGCAGGGAGCGCGGATGACCGCGATGGACAGCGCGACCAACAATGCCGCCGACATGATCGAGCGGCTGACGCTGGAGATGAACCGCGCGCGCCAGGCCACCATCACCACTGAGTTAATGGACATAGTCGGCGGCGCCGAGGCCTTGAGGGCCTGACCGACGCGCGCCGCGATGCACGAATTCGCCAGGAAAAGCTATGAGTGAAACATCAACAGGCCGCATCAGCCAGGTTCTGGGCAACGTCGTCGACGTCGAGTTTCGTAACGGCTCGCTGCCGTCCATCTTCAACGCGCTCCGCGTCTCCAACCCGGCGCTTGGCGATCGCGAGGGCAACCTCGTGCTCGAAGTCGCGCAACATCTGGGCGAAAACACCGTACGCTGCATCGCGATGGACGCGACGGAGGGCCTGGTGCGCGGGATGCAGGTCAGCGACACCGGCAATCCAATCACCGTGCCGGTCGGCCCGGAAACGCTCGGCCGTCTGATCAACGTCATCGGCGAGCCGGTCGACGAAGGCGCGGCGCTCAACGCGCCGCATCAGATGCCGATTCATCGCGACCCACCTACTTTTGCCGATCAGGCGACCGAAGCCGAGATTCTCGAAACCGGCATCAAGGTCATCGACCTCATATGCCCGTATGCGCGCGGTGGAAAGATCGGACTGTTCGGCGGTGCCGGCGTCGGTAAGACCGTCACTATCATGGAACTGATCAATAACGTCGCCAAACAGCACGGCGGCGTCTCGGTCTTCGCGGGCGTGGGCGAGCGCTCGCGCGAAGGCAACGACCTCTACCGCGAATTGCAGGAGTCCGGTGTGCTCTCGAAGACCGCGCTGGTCTACGGCCAGATGAATGAGCCGCCCGGCGCGCGCGCCCGCGTGGCGCTGACCGGCGTTACCGTCGCCGAATATTTCCGCGACGAAGAAGGCCGCGACGTGCTGTTCTTCGTCGACAACATCTTCCGTTTCGTGCAAGCCAACTCGGAAGTTTCCGCGCTGCTCGGCCGCATGCCCAGCGCGGTCGGTTATCAACCTACGCTCGGCACCGATCTGGGCGAGCTGGAAGAGCGCATCACCACCACCAAGAAGGGCTCGATCACGTCCGTGCAGGCGATCTACGTGCCTGCCGACGACTACACGGACCCGG
>DATJID010000068.1:0-12885 GCA_035493515.1 Binataceae bacterium (SeqCode)
CGGCAGTCCGCTGCTGTGGCCCGACAATGAGTTCAACGTCGCCGAGCGCAAGATCAACGCCAACCTCGCCGGCACCGCGACGCTCAACGTGGTCTGGGAAGGCAAGATTCCGCGCGCGCTTTACCGTCCCGAGGTTTACGACTCGATGCTCCGCTTCCAGAAGGCAATAGAGCGTAACCACGGCGCGGTCGCCACGCTCTCGCTCGCTGACTACATTCCATACACCGGCCTGATCCTGCGCGGCGGCAATCCCAAGTGGCTGCCGATCGATCTCACCGGCCATGACGTGGGCGCGTACCTGTTCTGGACCCGCACCGGCCATTCGCTGGAAAACTTCAGCAACATTATCCAGCCCAATGGCACTAACGGCGACGTCGTGCTCTGGTACAAAGACCTCCGCGCCAGCACCGTGGATGAGGCGATGGCGCAGGCCGAGCGCGCGATCGCCGAGGTCCAGCCCCATCCCTCGCCGACCTATCGCATCCGGCTCGCCACCGGCGCGGTCGCGCTGCAATATGCGCTCGACCACGTCGTCCGTGCGGCCGATCTGAAAATTCTCCTCTACCTGCTCGCGACCATCTTCGTGATGTGCGTGCTGACGTACCATTCGGGCGTGGCGGCGGCGATGCTCCTGGTGCCGCTGTTGCTCGCGCAGTTCGCCACCGATTCCGTGATGTACCTGCGCGGCGTCGGGCTCGACGTCAACACGCTGCCGGTGGTGGCGGTCGGACTCGGCGTTGGCATCGACTATGGAATCTACCTGCTGAGCCGCATCTGCGAGGAGTTCCAGGGCGTGGCCGACGGCGACGTACAGGCCGCGGTGACGCGCGCGGTCTTCACCACCGGCGAGGCAACTTTCTTCGTCGCTTTCACGATGGTGCTGGGCGTCCTGCCCTGGTATTTCCTCTCCGAGTTGCGCTTCCTGGCCGAGATGGGCCTGATGCTGGCGCTGGTGATGGCGTTCAATGGCCTGCTCGCGATGAGCGTGCTGCCGTTGGAGACGGTGCTCATCCGCCCCAGGTTCCTCGGCCGCGTGAAACTGATGGAACGCAAGCGGTGACCGGGTAACGGCGCGAACGAGAGATTGCGAACGGGTTCGGAAGGCCGGCTACTCGAGGTGGGCGAGAATCTCGGCGAAGCTCAGCTTACGGGTCACCGCGTGGCCCAGCCGATCCAGCAGCACGAACTCGACCCCGTCGCCCGCGCGCTTCTTATCCAGCCGCATCGCACGCACGAACTCCTCGCCGCGCCATCCCGCCGGCATCGCGGTCGGCAAGCCCGCCCGCGCGATCAGCCGCTCCAGCCGTTCGGCCTCGGCGACGCTAAGACCCGCCAGCGCTTGCGAGAGCTTTCCCGCCGCGACCATACCGATCGCCACCGCCTCGCCATGCAGAAAATTGCCGTAGCCCGATGACGCCTCGAGCGCATGGCCGGCCGTATGGCCGTAGTTGAGAATTTTGCGCAGGCCGCCTTCGCGGGTGTCGCTCGCCACGATGGTCGCCTTGTGATGCAGCGATCGGGCGACCATCTGCTCCAGCGCCACCGGGTCGCGGCGCAGGATCGCGCTTAGGCCGTGCTCCAGCTCCTCGACCATCGGCGCATCCATGATCGCCCCATATTTGATGACTTCGGCGAGGCCCTCGCGGAACTCGCGCTCGGGCAGGCTCTGGAGCGTTGCGACGTCGGCCACGACCAGGCGCGGCTGGTAGAAGGCGCCGATCAGATTTTTCGCCTGCGGATGGTTGATCGCGGTCTTCCCGCCCAGCGCCGAATCGACCTGCGCGACCATCGTGGTTGGAATTTGCACCAGCGCCACGCCGCGCATGTAGGTCGCCGCCGCATAGCCGGCCAGGTCGCCAACCACGCCGCCGCCCAGCGCGAACACGGCGCCGCTCCGATCGAGTTCGGCCGCGATCATCGCGTCGTAAACGCGCTCCAGCGTAACGAAAGATTTGCTCTGCTCGCCCGGCGCGACCTCCAGGATTCGCGGCGCGAAGCCCACCGACTCGAGCGCGCCGGTCGCGCGCTCGCCATAGAGGCGCGCGACGTTGGAATCGGTGACGATCAATACGCGTCCGGCAGCGATGCCGGCCTCGCGCGCCAGTCGCCCCGTCAGGTCGAGCGCGCCCGCGCCGACATGCACCGGATGCGCGTCGGCAACGAGTTCTACGCGGAAGGTGCGCATCGATGAGCGCTCCGGCCGTGATGGCCGAAGATTTCCAGCACGCGCTCCGCCGACTCGGCGACCGAAAGGTCGGAAGTGTCCACGGTAAAGTCGGCGCGCGCGTAAGCGGCGCGCCGCTCCTCCATCAGTTCGACGATACGCGCTTCCAGAGGCTTGCCGCCTTCGAGCAGCTTGGGCCGCTTGTGCGGCGAGCGGCGCACGCGCGCCGCGATCACTTCGGGGCGCGCGTTGAGGCAGATGATCACGCCTGCGCGCTTGAGCACGTGGTAGTTGCGCTCGTCGACCAACGCGCCGCCGCCGGTCGAGATAACCGCCGGGCGCGGTTCGCCGCACTGCGGACAGAGGGCGCGATCGTCCGCCAGGGCGGCGATCACCTCGCGCTCTAGTGCCCGGAAATGCGCCTCACCGTGCTCGCTGAAGATCGCCGGAATCGGCTTGCCCGCACGCGCCGCCAGTGCGGCGTCGCTATCGACCAGGCGCCATCCCAGCCGGGCCGCGGCTGCGCGGCCCACCGCACTTTTGCCGGTCGCCATGAAGCCCGTGAGAATCAACTTCGGAGCCATCGTGCTGTTAGGCCCCTGCGGCGTCAAAAATTTCGCACCTGCTCGAGATAGCCTTCATAGTTGCGCGCGATCTCGGTTCGCGAATCGCCGCCGAACTTTTCCACGAACGCGTTGGCCAGTTCGAACGCGACCACCGCCTCGGCAATAACCGCGGCCGCCGGAATCGCGCACACGTCGGAGCGCTCCGTGTTCCCGACCGACTCGGCCTTGGTGCGGATGTCGGCCGAGCGCAGTGGACGCATCAGAGTCGAGAGCGGTTTGAACGCGACCCGCACGCGCAACGGCTCGCCGGTGGTCATCCCGCCCTCGGTGCCGCCGGAATTATTGGAGTGGCGGACGAACCGGCGGGCGGCGGCATCGTAAGCGATTTCGTCATGCAGCGCTGATCCACGCGCCGCCGCGGCACGAAAGCCCATTCCAAGTTCGACGCCCTTGACCGCCTGCAGACTCAGGAGCACGTGCGCAAGGCGGCCGTCGAGCTTGCGGTCCCATTGCACGTGGCTGCCCAGCCCGACCGGCAATCCGGTCGCTACCACCTCGACCACGCCGCCGAGCGTGTCGCCGGTCTTCTTGCATTCGTCGATCTCGGCTATTATCGCGCGCTCCGCTTCGAGGTCGGCGACGCGCACCTGGGAGGCCTCGGTGATGCGGCTCAAGTCCTCGATACTGAGATCGGCGGGCGTCCGCGCTTCGGTTGAGCCGATACTCGCGACGTAGCCGAGCGTGGTGATGCCGAAGGGCTCCAGGATGCGCTTGGCGAGCGAGCCGGCCGCGACCCGCATCGTGGTCTCGCGGGCCGAGGCGCGTTCGAGCACGTCGCGGACATCGTCGAGGTTGTACTTGAGCACGCCTGCGAGGTCGGCATGGCCGGGACGCGGCCGCGTGACCGGCTCGGCCTCGCCGCGGTCGGCGGGATCGACCGACATGCGCTTGAGCCAGTTCTTGAAATCGAGATTCTCCACGATGAGCGTGATCGGACTGCCCATCGAGCGGCCGAAGCGGATGCCCGAGACCACGCGCACCTGGTCGCGCTCGATCGCCATCCGTCCGCCGCGCCCGTAACCCTTCTGGCGCCGCGCGAGGTCATAGTTGATCTTCGCAAGGTCGATCTCGAAGCCGGCCGGGTAGCCTTCCACCACCGCGACCAGTTCGGGGCCGTGCGATTCACCGGCTGTGAGAAAACGTAGCATCCTGGGACCGTCCGTCAGCGCAAGCGGCAGGCCGCCGCGATGCGTCAATCGATTCAACCAGAGTTGGCGCGGCGGGGAAAGCCGGTGTGCTCGTGACGCGAAGCAGCCCGGGATGTCACCCTGGCGGAAGGGCCGCGCTCAATTTCCCGACGGTAGCCCCTGCGGTAGGTTGAGCGCCGCTCCGTCCGCCGGCGAGTGCTACGCGTTCGACCAGTGAATGTCGGAGAAATGTCCGTTGCGGCCCGTGTTTTCGAAGCTTAGCCCCTGGTCCTTGAAATGGCTCGCCGTCGCCTTGGCCGCGGCCAGCCGTTTGGAGGCGAAATGCGCGACGTTGTCGAACCATACCTGTTCGCCGTTGGCTCCCGCGACGCCCTGCACGGTGACTTCGGTTACACCCTTGATCGAAAGCTTTCGGGTGTTACCCTCACTGGCGAAACTGATCGCGGCGGGCCGCGCCGGCATACGATGCGCCACGAGCGGCGCGAAACGGGAGAGCGGGCCGCCCGCCTGCGCCGTGAAAATCTTCTCGAGCGCCGCGCGCTGGGCGTCGTTGGCCCGTTCGTCGATATACGAGCCCATCGTCCACTTGCCCTCGGTCATGATTCCCGGCGTGAAGATGACGGTGACGGCGTTCAGGCCCGAAAGGTCCGTGCTGCCGTATTTGCCCGACTTGATGTGGAAGGCAACCACGACGTCGCAATGGCCCTCTGTGGGCTTCGAGCCCTTTACCAGCAAACAGGGACATAGCAGTTCACAGTTGCAGGACTCGAAATATTCGCCATCCAATTGCCAGCTGTCGCTCATGACATCTCCATCCGATCTCTTGGTATCGACTCAAGCTCGTAACATATCCTCCACCGCGCCGCCATGATCGTGAGCGCCGCCGTGATCGCGGAGAGGATCAGCCGAAGCCGGGCTTTGACCCACGCCGCATTAGTTGAATCAACAGGCATTAAGGTGAATCAATAGGTGCTGGAAATATGAGCTGTTGAACAACACCCCGTTTAGGAGCCCGAGATGGCGAACGAAGATATTCAGTACCGCGAACCCGAAGCGTTGATGCAGACCGAATGGCTTGCGGCTCATCTTGGAGACCCGGCCCTGCGCATCTTCGATTGCACGACCTACCTGAAGCCTGCGGAGCCAGGGAGCGATCTGCCGTATCTGATCGTCAGCGGCAGGGCGGACTATGATGCCGGACATATTCCGGGCGCGGGATTTCTCGATATCCAAGGCGAACTTTCGGACAACACCACCAGGCTGCGGTTCGCGATGCCGTCGGCTGAGCACTTCGCCGCAGCCATGTCGCGCCACGGCGTGGACGCATCGACGCGGGTCGTCCTCTACAGCGCAGGCAACATCATGTGGGCCACGCGAGTCTGGTGGATGCTTCGCGCATTTGGATTCGACCACGCCGCGGTTCTGGACGGAGGCTGGGATAAATGGCGCGCGGAAGGACGCCCGGTCTCGACCGAACCGTGCGCATACCAGGCGGCCAAATTCATCGCGCGATCGCGCCCGGAGATGGTGGTCGGAAGTAAGCAGGTGTTGGCGGCGCTCGGCGACTCCGGCACGGTTATAGTCAACGCATTGCCGCCGGATTTGCACAGCGGCAAGAGCCCCAGCCGCTACGGCCGTCCGGGCCGAGTTCCGGGCAGTGCTAACGTGCCCGCCGGGACGCTTCTCGATTCCAACACCAAGGCGTTTGTGCCGCTGTCCCAAGCGCGGGCGAAGTTCGATGCCGTTGGGGCGGGAAAGTCCACCAACGTGATTTGCTACTGTGGCGGTGGTATTTCAGCGACGGTTGATCTGTTCCTGCTATATCAACTCGGCCACGATCGAATCACCCTGTACGACGGCTCGATGGGAGAATGGGCGAAAGATCCCGCCCTTCCGATTGAAACGGACTGAACGCGCGAAGCCACATCGTTCGGTCGACGCACACGTCCGCCAGGAGGTTAAGGCCATGACCCCGTTGATGCTGAATACCGGAATCGAGGAAGTTCGCAAACATTCGACCTGGTTCCTGGTAATTGGAATCGCGCTGGTTATCCTCGGCATGATCGCGATCGGCTACGCGGTCGAAATGACTATCGTCTCGGTGATATTTCTCGGATGGCTGTTGATCCTCGGCGGCCTGTTCGAGATTATTCACGGCTTCTCGCGCCGGGGGTGGAGCGGCTTTTTCATTAACCTGCTGGCCGGGGTGCTATACGCTGTTGCCGGTTTCGTGATGGTCTCAAATCCTGCGTCGGCGGCGGTCACCCTGACGCTGCTCATCGCCATAGTATTGTTCGTCGCGGGCGTGTTCCGCCTCTTCATCGCATTTTCGACGCCATTGCATCATCGCGGATGGCTCATCCTCAACGGCGCGATTTCCATCTTGCTGGGCTTCATGATCTGGGACTCGTGGCCGGTCTCGGGGCTGTGGGTGATCGGGATGTTTATCGGCATCGACATGGTCTTCGACGGTTGGACTGAAATCATGCTCGCACTGAGCGCGCGCCGCCTGCCGGCGTCGGGCCCGGTTGCGGCGTAGGTGGTCGAGCCTGCGCAAGATGCCTTACATGAAGTAAAGAGCTTGAGCCGGGCGGTCACTGTCTCCTTGATAGCCGCGACTCCCGCCGGGAGAATCTTGTAGGGCGCGACTTTCCCGGGGTGGTTTTGAAAGCCGTCTCTACTCCGCGCCGCCACGCGATGCGCCGTCTTCACGAGGGCCGCCGACTCTGCGACGCCGATGAAGTCGCGCTCGCTTCCGAAACGCTCACCATCACGGGCGGCTTGAGCTCCACCGCTGACTCACGATCGCCTTGAACCCGGTGAGGTTCGGAAAAATTGAAATGCCCAACCCCGACTTGACGCCGTCGCGCATCGGCGAGGGTCTCGATCAGCGACTTCATCTGAAATTGCCCCTTTCGCTTGCCAGACAAGCGACACCTGGATCCGTGCCCAATCCATCGTCACGTGACGACCATGGCAGTTGCCCGCGCTTCTCCGCCATGTAAATTGCCAGTGGCAATTGCGATGCAGGCAAAGGTGATCCTTATCGGCGCGGCGCGGGGCGTGGGGCAACTGACGTATACGATCCCGCCGGCGCTGGAAGGCCGCGTGGAGTGCGGCCATCGGGTGATCGTGCCGTTGCGCTCGCGCCGCTTGACCGGCATCGTCACCGAAGTCGGCGACGGCTTGGAGGCCGGCGCGGGCGCGCTCAAATCGATCCTCGAGCTTCCCGAAGCGCGCCCGCTTTACGACCGCGCCCATCTCGGCCTCATCGAATTCATGGCGTCGTATTACATGGTGCCGCTGGGCGACGCGATGCAAAGCGTGGTTCCGGCCGCCGCGCGAATCGAATCGCGCCGGGTGTTCCGGATCGCCGCTGTGCCCGACGCCCTGCGCGAGGCGACGCTAGCGCCGATGGAACGCGCGATCATCTCGGCGCTTGGACGCCGCGCGATGACTTCGCGCGAGCTCGCCCGGCTGGGCGATCAGCGCGAAATCGCCTCCGCGCTCGCCCTGCTGGTGGCCGAGCGAATCGTCGAGACCGCGGAGGCCACTCGCGGCCGCCATCGAAGCGCGAGCGCCGTGCGACTCACGCCCGGCGGCCTGGCAGCGGTGAAACTTCGCGGCCCCAACCAGCGTGAAATTGTGCGGCTGCTCGGCGAGGCTGCGCCTGAGCCGCTCGCGCTCGAAGAATTAGAAGAGCGGATTGCTGGCGCGCGAGCCGCGGTGCGGGCGCTGGCAGAGCGCGGAATCGTCGAAGTCGAGTCGGCGCCGCGAGCCGGCGCGCTGCCGTATCCGCGTGACGAAGTCGTACCCGGCGGTGCGCAGCGGCCTGAGGCGTTTGACGGCAGCGATTTTGATTTGATGCCCGAACAGACGGCCGCAATCGAGACCGTCATGCCCGCCGTGATTAACGCGCGGGAGGAAACTTTCCTCCTGTGGGGTGTCACCGCCAGCGGCAAGACCGAGGTTTACCTGAAGCTCGCGGCGGCGGCTCTGGAAGCGGGCCGGCAGGTGCTGCTGCTGGTGCCCGAGATAGCCCTCGCGGATCAAATCGTGCGGTCGTTTCGCTCCCGCTTCGGTCCGCTGGTCGCGATCGCGCATAGCGCGCAGAATGTGGCCGAGCGATGGGCCAGCTGGATGGCGGCGCTGGGCGGACAGGCGCGAATCATGATCGGGCCGCGCTCCGCCATCTTCGCGCCGCTAAGCGGGCTGGGGCTGATCGTGGTCGATGAGGAGCACGACCCGGCCTACAAACAGGAAGAAGGAATTCGCTACCACGCGCGTGACCTGGCCGTGATGCTGGGGCGGCTCGCGCCCTGCCCGGTTGTGCTGGGCTCTGCGACGCCGTCATCCGAGTCGTTCCACAACACGCGGCGCGGCCGTTACCGGCTGTTGCGGATGGCGCACCGGGTGATGGAGCGGCCGCTGGCCGAGGTCGAGATAGTCGACCTGCGCGCGGAATTCAAAAAAGATCCGGCGCGCGACAAGAACGGCGCAGCGATCAGTGGCGCCAAAAAACTCGACGGGCCGCGCGCGGTGCCGCTTTCGGCGCCGCTGCTCGACGCGCTCCGTGCCAATCTTGCCGCCGGCGGGCAGAGTGTGGTGTTTCTCAATCGCCGCGGCTTTCATAACTTCCTGCAATGCCATCTCTGCGGCGTCGTGATCTCGTGCGGCAACTGCAGCGTCAGCATGACCTTTCACTTGCGCGACCGTTCACTGCGATGCCATTGGTGCGGCTCGCGCGCGCCGGCTCCCGAAGCATGTCCCGAGTGCAATGGCTTCGGACTGGTAGGCCAGGGCTTCGGCACCGAGCGGCTGACCGAGGCGCTGACCGCGGCGCTACCGCAGGCGCGAATCGAGCGAATGGACAGCGACACCAGCGGGCGGCGCGGGATGCGCCTGGAGCTGGTCGAACGCCTGCGCCGCGGCGAGATCGACGTGATGGTCGGCACGCAGATGATCACCAAGGGCTTCGATTTGCCGGGCGTGACGCTGGTCGGCGTGGTGCTGGCCGATCTTGGACTCAATTTGCCCGACTTCCGCGCCGCCGAGCGCACCTTTCAACTGCTGACGCAGGTGGCCGGGCGCGCGGGACGCGGCGAGCGACTCGGGCGCGTACTAATCCAGACCTACGCGCCGCATCACTACAGTATTCGCGCCGCGCGCGATCAGGACTACGATCGCTTCATCCGGCGCGAGCTGCGATTGCGCCAGGAACTCGGATGGCCGCCGTACTCGCGGATGGCGCTGGTGCGAATCGAGGGCGCGGACGCTGGTGCGGTTGCCGCGATGGCGGAGCGGGCGGCCAAGGCGCTGCGCAGCCAGGTTGGGGACATGAAGGTCGATGCGATGCGCGTGCTCGGGCCTGCGCCGGCGCCGATCGAGCGGTTGCGCGGGCGCTATCGATGGCAGGTCGTAGTGCGATCGGCCGAGGCGTCCGCAATGCGCGCCGCTCTCGCGTCGATGCAGAGGCAACTAGGCGACCGTGACGCGCGCGCCGGCGTCTTCGTCGGCATCGATCTCGACCCGGTCAACATGCTCTGAGCTTGCGGGCCGCGCGCGGCGGTTGGTGGAAACCGAATCACGTTTGATAGGGTGTGGGGTTCTTACTCAGGTTCCAAGGAGAGTTCCATTCCCAAGGAGAATTCCATGATTGACCATGCCAGCATCGAGAGCCTGACCGCCGCCGTGCAACGCTATTTCGACCTGATGTATGACGGCGATACGTCGCGCTTTGATCGCGTTTTTCGCACGACCGCCCAACTCCACGGGCTTCGCGACGGCAAGATGGCGATGTTTACCGCCCAGGGATACAAGGAATTGACGGCCGGCCGGCCCTCGCCGAAATCCCTGAACGCACCCCGTGAAGAAGAGATTTTGCTGATGGACTTCGCGTCGCCCACGCAAGCGCTGGTTAAGGTGCGGGTCAGGATTAACAAGACCGTATACGTCGATCATCTCACCTATCATCGGGTCGATGGTGAATGGCTGATCAGCTCGAAGGGCTACCACGTCGAGCGCACCGATTAGCTCATCCGCCCGGCGAATCGAAGGCGAAATAATAGCGTATGGGCGCGCCGCTCAGAGCTTTTCGATCCGCACCGCCGTGCCGTAGGCCGCTATTTCGCTCATGATGTCGCCGATCTCGTTGCAATCGAAGCGCATGGCGATCACGGCGTTGCCTCCTTTCTCCATCGCGGCCAGGCGCAGTCGGTCGATGGCTTGTTGACGGCTGTCAGAGAGCAATTGGGTATAGCCGGCGACTTCGCCGCCAAAAATCGTGCGCAGGCCCGCGCCGAAGTTGGAGAACGCGTTGCGCGCCCGGCAGATGAGTCCGAAAACTTCGCCTTAGACGGCCACGATCTTGAAACCGGGGACATCGTTCATGGTAGTGATTAAAACGGCGTCGTTATCCATAGACATACGATAACCGCAATAGACGCCGCTGACAACGTCAAAGCATGGAATTACTATAATGAGTCCGATTCAGAGATCGCAGCGAAAAAATAATTGCCCGGCAAATTGCTAAAATAGCTTCGCGATGGCTGAATCGAGACAAGTGAATATCCCCCCGCCGCATGCGGCTTTCGACACGGTCATGGAGGATGGTGCGGTAATCCGGGTGCGACGCCATGGAATTGCCGGCGCTCCGCGCCTGGTGCTGAGCCATGGCAACGCGCTCGCCATCGATGGCTACTTTTCGTTCTGGGGACCGCTGCTCGATCGCTACGACGTGATCGTTTATGACTTTCGCAATCACGGCCACAATCCGCCGCATCACCCCGCGCATCATCAGTGGAAAAGATTTATCCAGGACGACGAACGCATCTGGCACGCTATCCGCGAGCAGTGGGGCGCCCAGCCGATGGCTGGGGTGTTCCATTCACTCTCCGCGGTGACTGCGGTAATGCACACGCTGGAGATGGGCCGGCGGTGGGACCCGCTGCTGCTCTTTGATCCGCCGATACATCCGCGCGAAGGTCATCCGTTGCAGGCGGTCCAGATATTTCACGAAGGCGAGATTGCGGGGCGCGCCCGCCGCCGCACCGAGCGCTACAAGAGCCCGGATGCCCTGGCTCAGCTTTTCGCCCACGTGCCGCAGTTCAAGCTCTGGCGCCCGGAGGCCTACGAGTTGATGGCGCGTGCGACGCTGCGCCGCGACGAGGCCGCAGGCGACTGGGTGCTGGCATGTCCGCGCGAGCTCGAGGCGCACATCTTCGAGAGCAATCGCGACGCGACGATATGGCCGCGGATGAAAAATCTGCCGGTGCCATGCAAGTTGATTTGCGGCGATCCCGCAAGCGAGCACAAGCAGCCTCCGGCCCTCATCGGACGCGCGATCGCCGAGGAGACCGCGCTCGAATACGAAGCGATCCCGCATACCACGCACTTTCTTCAAATCGAGCGCCCCGACGAATGCATCCGCGCGATGGAAACCTTCCTGCGCGAGAATGGGTTTATCAATTAGCGCGCCGCTGGGCGTGCTTTCGGCACCCGAAGTGCTCTGATAAATTTTTGATGACGGATTTATCTTAAAAGAACCAACGATGGCTCTGCTTAACATCCGCAAATTTCCCGACCCTGCGCTCAAGGATCCGGCCAGGCCGGTCGCCAATATCGACGGCGGCCTGGCGAGTTTTATCGAGAGCATGGTGCAGACGATGTACGCTGCACCGGGCGTGGGGCTGGCCGCACCCCAGGTCGGCGATTCGCGCCGCCTGGTGGTGCTCGACACCGATCATCAGAACCCCGGTAAGAAACTGCTGCGGCTGATCAATCCGAAAGTCGTCGAGGCCGAGGGCTCCGTGATGTGGGAAGAGGGCTGCCTCTCGGTGATCGATTACACCGCCGACGTCAAACGGGCTGCGCGCGTGTTGGTGCGCGCGTGGACGCCGGAGGAGAAGGAAATCGAGATCGAGGCGGATGACCTGCTGGCGGTGGCGCTGCAGCATGAGATCGACCATCTCGACGGCAAGCTCTTCATTGATCGAATCAGCCGGATCAAGCGCGAACTGTACCGGCGCAAACTCGCCAAGCTGATAAAGGAGGGCAAGGCCGATGGCCAGCGGCCCTCCAGCGTTCGGATCTGAAATCGTCACGTCCACGAAACCATTGAGAATCGTGTTCATGGGCACGCCTGCGCTGGCGGCTCATATCCTGGAGCGGCTGGCCGATGCTTGCGGAACTGCCGCTGGTGCTGGATCCGCGAATACTGGCTTCGAAATCGCCGGCGTGGTTACGCGTCCCGACCAGCCGCGCGGGCGCGGGCTGAGGCTCGAGCCGAGCGAGGTCGCAGTGGTGGCGGCGCAGCGCGGACTGTCAGTGCTCAAGCCGGAGAAAATCCGTACCGCGGAATTTCTCGCCGAGTTGAGCGCCTTGAATCCCGATTTGCTGGTGGTCGCGGCCTATGGCCGCATCCTGCCTGACCCGGTGCTCGCGGCGGCGCGTATCATGCCGATCAACGTTCACGCCTCGCTTCTGCCGCGCCATCGTGGCGCGTCGCCGGTCGAGGGCGCGATCCTCGCCGGCGACATCGAAAGTGGCGTCACGATCATGCGCGTGACCAGCAAGATGGATGCGGGACCTATGCTACTCGCATGCGCCACACCGATCGCGCCGCGCGAGACTCAGGGAACGCTCAAGGAGAAACTCGCGGAGCTGGGTGCGGCGGCGCTGCTCGAAGTATTGGAGAAACTTCGGCATGGACCGCTGGTTGAGACGCCGCAGGACGAGAGCTGTGCAACTTACACATCGCCGGTGAGTAAGGCCGACGCGGTTATCGATTGGAACGCCGATGCGACGCAGATCGAACGCATGGTACGGGCATACGATCCGTGGCCGGTCGCGCGCACTCGGCTTGGCGAAGACGAATTGCTGGTCTGGCGCGCCACGCTCGATGACTCCGCCACGCCGGGGGCGACCGCGACGGCGGCCGCGGGCCGCG
>DATJID010000069.1:0-48036 GCA_035493515.1 Binataceae bacterium (SeqCode)
CGACCTCGACATCGCACGCACCCGTATCGTCCTGTCACTGCTGGCGATGGTTTCGCTTTATGTCGATCCGACCACGGCCGGCGGCTTGTTTCATCTGACGCCGTACGTGCTGGGGACTCTGCTCTGTCATCTGGCATACAGTGTCGGGACCTATTCTCTTCTTCGATCCGAGATCGCAAAGCGATGGCTGCCGATCGCCACAATGCTGCTCGATCTGTTCTTCGCAATGGCAATCGCGTACCTGACCGAAGGTCAGACGGGTCCTTCCTATGTTTTTTTTGTCTTCGCGATCATTGCGGTCGGGGTTCGCGCCACCCCGCGCGCGATCATCCAGGTCACGCTGCTGGGAGTAGCAACCTACCTGGCGGTGATTTCCGCCAACAACGCGTTGAGCGGGGCCTACGTGATGCGCGCCGTGTACCTGGCGATCGCGGGCTACCTGGTCGGCTTCTTTGCGCAACAGCGGGCGAACTACGAAGACCGCGTGCGCGAACTCGAAGCGCAGGCCGAGCGGCACTCGATCGCGCGGCTGCTGCACGACAGCTACGTGCAATCGCTGGCCGGGGTCAACTTGCGGGTTGAAACCTGCCGCGAGTTGTTGCGCCGCGGACGCCCGGAAGACGGCGCGCGCGAGCTCAAGGAACTGCAACTCGGCGTGAAACGCCAATATGACGAGGTGCGCGAGTATGTGCGCTCGTTGGCCGGCGTCGATTCCAACTCGGCGCACGAAGTTGCCGATGTCGCCGCCGATCCGAAGATCCAGATAAACGGCGTGTTCAACGGCAGCAGCCGGCTCGGTGAACGGATACTCCAGATAATGCTCGAGGGGCTTCGCAACGCGCGCAAACATGCGCGGGCAACTTCGGTCCGAATCGATGCGGCCGAAAGGGCGGGCCAGGTGCTGATCACAATCACCGACGATGGGGTTGGTTTCCCGCCCGCGGCCGATCCTCCATGGACGATCGCCTCCCATGTCGCGGAGACCGGCGGACGGCTGGGCTTCAGCGAGCGCGGCCCAGCCTGTTTGCAAATCGAGATTCCCAAGGTTTGAAAGAAGGAGCTGCCCGCTGAAACCACTGCGTTTGATAATCGCCGATGACCATGCGCTCTTCCGGCAGGGATTGCGTTCGCTGCTGGCGCTCGAAGGCATCGAAGTAGTCGCCGAAATCGAGCAGGCCGGCGATCTTGAGGCCGCGCTCGAGGCCACGCCGTGCGATGTGCTACTGCTCGATCTGCAGATGGAGCAGTGGACGATGGACCAGATCCCGGAGCTCGCGCGCAAAGCCGTGGTCGTCGTCCTGACAGCGAATGAAAACGTCGAAACCGGGCTGACAGCGCTCCGTTTGGGAGCGCGCGCGATCGTGCAGAAGCGCTTCGCGATCGAATCGCTGATGACGGCTATCCGGGCCGTCACTGAAGGTCTGGTCTGGATGCCGCCCGCGATGCAGGCAGCACTGGTGGGACAGGACGGCACTGCGGCCAAGAAACTGACTCCACGCGAATCGGAGATCGTGCGTTGCGTCGCAGTCGGAATGCGCAATGCCGAAGTGGCGGCGCGGCTTTCGCTCAGCGAGAGCACGGTTAAAACTCACCTGACCAACATCTTTCAGAAGCTCGGAATCCGCGACCGGATCGAACTCACCCGCTATGCGATCAAGAGCGGACTGGTGACCGTTCACGACCATTGAAGAATCCAGGAATGAGCAACGCCGAGGAGTAGGACCATCGACCGAAGCCAATCAAACGAAAGACGGAACGCTGGCTCGATTTTCGCACGCGCGTCTGCCCCGGGCGGTTGATGATGACTATACCTCGCCCATATAGCACTCCGGGTGCTCCGGATGGATGCATATGCCTTAATCCGAGGCAGCATCCGGCACGACAAATTAGCCCTGACTTCCGCGAACTCGATCGAACCGTCGCGCAGGCGCGCGTCGTTCTATCGCTAACCTTGTTGCTGTCCTTGTATGTGGACCCCAGCACCGGCGGGCTATTCGACGTCACCAAGTGGCAGTTCATAACTCTGGCCTGCCACCTCTTATACAGCTCTTCAATATATCTGGTGTCGCGCCGTCTCGTTCACGTCGATTCCATGCGCAAATTTTCGATTGCCCTCGACCTGCTCTTTGCCACTGCACTTGCCTTCGTCACCGAGGGACGCACCAGCCCTTCATTTGTGCTCTTTGTATTTGCAATCGTGGCCGGCGGCCTTGGAGCCGGTCTGCGCGACACCGTACTGACGACGTCGTGCTCCGTGTTGCTCTATATTCTGGTCATCGCTTTTTCCAATGGGCTGACGAGCGACTATCTGATGAGGGCGGCTTATCTGGCAATGGCCGGATTTGTCGTCGGATTTTTTGCACTACAGCGCACTAGCTTCGACACCCGCCTTCGCGCGCTCGAAGCGGGAGCCGAGCGGGAAGCAATCGCCCGCTCTCTTCACGACGGCTACATCCAGGCGCTCGCCGGTATCAGCCTGCGGCTGGAGAGCTGTCGCGACATGCTGACTAGCCATCAGCCGGCGGAAGCGCTGACCGAGATCAAGGAAATTCAAACAGTGGTGGACCGCCAATACGATGAAGTCCGGGAGTTCGTTCGGTCCCTGGCTCACGCTGACGCGCGGCCGACAAGCCCACGGCTGGAGGGCTTCGACACTCAATTTCGCATGCAGGCCTTGTTTGCGGGCCCCGGACCGATGATCGAACATATCATGCAGATCGTGCTTGAAGGTGTGAGAAACACCCAGCGGCACGGTCATGCCCGCGTCGCTGCGATCAATGTGCAGCAGGTCGGAGAATCGATCCGCATAACAATCGATGACGATGGAGTCGGGTTCCCGGACTCCATGAATCCGCCATGGACGATCGCCTCGCGGGTGGCTGAATCCGGCGGCCGATTGGTGATCGGAACCGCCGGGCCGGGGGCTCACCTGGAAATAGCGATACCGCGGTATAGCCGATGAAGACACCAATCCGTCTCATAATCGCTGACGACCATGCCATCTTCAGGAGCGGTCTGAAATCGCTGCTTCGCCGCCAACGCGACATGCAGGTCGTCGCCGAGGTCGAAACCGCCAAGGACCTGGCACCGGCGCTGGCTCACACGACCTGCGATGTCCTCCTCCTGGACCTGCAAATGGAGCGGTGGGCGCTCGATGACATCAAGGCGCTTGCGCCTCTCACCCGGGTGGTCGTGTTAACCGCGAGCGAGAGCGTGGAAAACGCGGTCACTGCGATGCGTCTGGGGGCCCGCGCCGTCGTACAGAAGCGCTTTGCGGTGCGCACCCTTATTGAGGCTATCCACGCGGTCGTCGAGGGACTGGTCTGGATGCCGCCGGCATTGCAGATGGAGATCGCGGCTCAATGGGGCGTTTCAGGAGCGAAACAGTTGACGAACCGCGAAACCGAGATCGTCCGGCAGGTCGCCACCGGACTTCGTAATGCTGAGATCGCGGAACGCCTTTCGATTACGGAAACCACGGTCAAGACTCATCTCAATCATATTTTCTCCAAGCTGGCATTGCGCGACCGGGTCGAGCTGGCAGTCTATGCACTGCGACATGGGTTGGTGGCGGGGCAAAATCCGAGTGGCGATTCAGACCCACCCTAAGCTGGCGTTGACCGCGTTTCGTTCCGCCCTCTTGAGTGCCCAAGGCACCTCCTTCACGAGTGCGCCGATCGCCTTCAGCCTGATGCTTGACTGGTGAGCATCAGGCGTTCTTTTGAGCAGCTCGATCCAGCTTTAAGATTCTGCGGTTATACCGATCTCTCATTTTTCTCAAACTAACGACTGATATTCTATCATTCGTTAGTTTAGACATAATTGGCGCCGTGCCCGGTAACATACTCGTGCTTCAGTGGCATATTGGTTGCTTTTGTGCCCGTGAAATTTATCAGTTTGGCTGGAACCTGCGCAGGGTGCGCAGGCTGATCAACCAAATTCGGTCGAGACGTAGTCCTGTCGCCGCAGTATGCAACCGACCCTCGCGGGAGCATGCCCAAGCGGCGCCCAAAAATCGAAATCTCTCTGCAGCGGGAGGGCCTGATCCATATGGGGGCGAACAGCAAACAAGGTTGGTATTTATTCTTGTTTATCCTCGGATTCACTTTCTTGCCGGCCGGATTGGCCTATCTTGGGCCTCTCTTCACTCTGGCCGGATTGGTCTGCTTGATTTGGTCCCTGGTCGGATTCTATCGCATCAAGCCGCTCGAGCACGCGGCGGGCCCAGAGCTTTCGGTGGTGCCTCCCGCGAGTTCGCCTAAACCCGACCGAGCCGTCGGATCACGTTAAGTCGATTTTCCGAAAGTAAGGGGAAAGCCAATGAGAGTTCTAGGTCTGGTAATAGCCGTTCTCGGATGGTTGATCGCGGTCAGCAGCGTCGAGCTGTCGAGCGTCGGGATTCAAACCCTGGTTGCAGTGATTGGACTGCTGGTCGCGCTGGGTGGAGTGCTCGGGGTTCTCAACAGCGCCCATCTCAAAAACGCGATATGGAAAAGTTAGGTCGCGATTCCCGTGCATGCCTCACCGAAGATATTGGGGAGATATTTGAATGATCGCTAGATTCAACAAGCTTAGGCGCACTGTTTCATTGCTGCTCGCGACCGCGTGGTTGTGCGCTGGCATGATGCCGGCAGTCGTTTGGGCAACCGATCCGCTTCCGGTGCAGGTCGCGCAGGCCGCTGCCGCGCCGGCACCCGCACCGGCCGCGAAAACTCCGCCGCCCGTGCCTATCACTGACGCCGACCTGAAGGCGGTCGCGGGCCCCAAGCCCGATGACTTGGCCAAGGGCGACCCGGGCGGCACGCTTACCGGCACCGTGAACGACATCGTCGTGAGCGATTCCAAAAAGGGCTTGACGCTTGCGGACCTGGTGAACATGGTCGGCCAGAACCGTATCGCCATCAACCTGATGTGGACGCTTATCACTGGCTACCTGGTTATGTTCATGCAGGCGGGTTTTGCCGCGGTCGAAACCGGGCTCTGCCGGGCAAAGAATGCCAATCACACCATGATGATGAACTTCATGGTCTATGGGTTCGGACTATTCGCCTATTGGGTGATGGGTTTTGCGTTGCAGCAGGGAGGCTGCGCGCCGAACGCCAACCTGGGCGGGCTCAGTCCGCTCAACTCCGAGTTCGCGGTCAACTTCATCGGCGGCAAGCCCTGGGGACTCTTCGGACAGCGAGGATTCTTCCTGAGCGGCGCGACGTATGACGTCGGCGTGATGGTGATGTTCCTGTTCCAGATGGTCTTTATGGATACGGCGGCGACCATCGTCACGGGCGCCGCGGCCGAGCGATGGAAGTTTGCCGCCTTCGGGGTCTCAAGCATGTTCCTCGCCGCCATTACTTATCCGCTCTATGGCAACTGGGCATGGGGCGGCGGCTGGCTCTCGCAGCTTGGCGCCAACTACCATATAGGCCACGGCTACTGCGACTTCGCGGGTTCGGGCGTGGTGCATGCGGTCGGCGGGGTGAGCGCGCTGGCGGTCTCGATGATCATTGGACCGCGTATCGGCAAGTATCGGCGCGACGGCAAACCCAACCCGATGCCGGGCCACGACATCACGATGGTGCTGATCGGATGCTTCATCCTGGCCTTCGGCTGGTTCGGGTTTAACCCCGGCAGCACGCTGGGCGCCTCGGGCTCGGGCAATCTAAGGATCGGTTCAATTGCGGTCAACACGATGCTCGCGGGATGCACCGGCTCCTTCGCCTCGGTCCTATACATGTGGATCCGCTTCGGCAAGCCCGACGCCTCAATGGGTGGTAACGGCTTGCTAGCCGGCCTGGTCGCCATCACGGCGCCGAGCGGCTTCGTCAATACGGTCGGCGCGGTGATCATCGGCTTTGCGGCCGGGATGCTGGTCTGCCTGAGCGTCGAATACGTCGAGCGCGTGCTCAAGGTTGACGATCCGGTCGGAGCGATCTCGGTCCATGGCGCCTGCGGATTGTGGGGCGTGCTGTCGGTCGGTCTGTTTGCGGACGGAACGAGCAACTACGGCGGAAGCTGGAACGGCGTTGACGGTTCGGTGCGCGGACTATTCTATGGCGACCCCAGCCAATTGGTTGCACAGATCATCGGATGCGCCACGCTGGTCGGAATCGTGTTCACGATCTCCTATCTCGGAAATTGGCTGATAGACGGACTGGTGGGGCAACGCGTCGGCGCCGCCAGCGAATTGGAAGGTCTCGACCTGCCTGAAATGGGCGCGCTCGGATATCCTGAATTTCAACTGGTGACCTCGGGCCTCGGACGCTCGGTGGAAGTCGCTGACTAGCGGAGGTACGTAATGACAGGGCAAATCATCTTTGGCTTGATAATGCTGGTGGTGTTCGCGCTGTGGCAGATGGCCAAACCCGGCAAGAGCGTGTTCGACAAATAGGCTGCGGTCGCAAAGAGGCCCATGGTAATGCAGAGCGCAATATCACAGGATGAAGGCTTGGTGGCGGACAAGAAACCAACCCCTATCATCCGCGACGCCGATCACTTGTTCCGGCGGGGAATCGATGCGCTCGAGCATGACCGCTTCGAGGAGGCGGCAGGGTTGCTGCAACAGGCGGTCGTCCAGGAGTCGCAATTGCCGATGGCATGGCTGGGTTTGGGTATCGCACTCGGCCGCCTGTTGCGCATTCCTGAGGCGACGGCCGCGCTCGAAAATGCCATCGCGCTCGACCCCGAGGCCTTCTATCCGCACTTCCGGATGGCCGAGCTGCATATGCGTGTCGGCCTGATTGCCCAGGCCGAAGAGGAGCTCACGCGCGCGATGGATCTGAGCACCAACGACTACGAACGCCGCCTGGTCCGCGAGTTGCGCGCGGTTGATCGTAAGCGGGCGCCCCGTCGTATCTGGCGCCCTGACTTCAGCGGCCTCTTCGGTGGAAAGTCGAAGGCATGACTATGACCAACGAGCGGCATATCGTGTTGACCCTCGGCACCGGAGCGCTTGCGGCCGCAGCCGCGATCGCGGTGTTCGGCGCGCCGCCGATACCAGTGGCTGCGGGAGTCTTGATAACGGTTCTATGGTTGATTAAACGCGGTCCGGTCGTCTGAACGTCGGAGCGGTCGCGGAGGAGCCCAAGTGAAAAAGATCGAAGCCATCATCAAGCCGTTCACCCTGGACGCGGTCAAGGAAGAACTGCAAAAGGTCGGGATCACCGGCATGACCGCCTACGAAGTGAAAGGCTTCGGCCGTCAGAAGGGCCATACTGAGCTTTATCGCGGCTCTGAATACGTGATCGACTTTCTGCCCAAGGTCAAACTCGAAATCGTCGTGCGCGAGGACCAGCTCGCCTCGGTGGTGCAAGCCATCACGCGCAAGGCCCAGACCGGAAAAATCGGCGACGGTAAAATCTTCGTCACCGACCTCCAGGACGTAATCCGCATCCGCACCGACGAGCACGGCGACAGCGCCATCTGATCCGGAGGTGCATGGCCCCGGCGGTTGTAATTGATGGTACTGGCGCTTGGTTTGATCCTGCTCGCGGTGTTACTGGGGCCGGTGCTGATAAAGCCGGTCGAACGCAACATCGAGGTCTTCTTCCTGATCGTCGGCGCGCTCGCCTCGGCGGTGAGCGGTCAGTGGGGTTGGCCGCTGCTCCACGCCGCCGCCACTGAACCTGTAGCGCTGACCCTCGCGGTCCTCCTCTTCGGCGCGGTCGCGCGCGTGATGCGACCCACCTTCGATCGCTGGGTCGAAAGTCTCCTCGGCGTCATGTCGGCGCACTGGATTTACCTCATCCTGATCGTCGCACTCGGCCTGCTCTCAAGTGTAATCACTGCGGTCATCGCCGCGCTCATTCTGGTCGAAGCGATCTCCCTGCTTAACCTCGACCGTAAGAGCGAAATAGCGGCGGTGGTCCTGGCCTGCTTTGCTATCGGGCTTGGCGCGGCCTTGACGCCGGTGGGCGAACCGCTCGGGACAATCGCAATCGCGGCCCTCCATGCGGATTTCTGGTACCTGATGCGGCTGCTCGGCTGGCTGGTGGTAGCCGGAATAATGATCGTCGGTCTGGTGAGTCTCATCTTCCCGGTCCGCCATGGCGAATCGCTCAAAGCCGAGCGCGACGAGCAAAGCTGGATGGAAGTGGCAGTCCGTGCCGGCAAGGTATATCTGTTCGTGGCAGGCCTGGTTGGATTGTCGTGGGGCTTGAGGCCGCTGGTCGACGTCTTCATCAGCCGGATGCCAGGATCGCTGCTCTTCTGGCTCAACAGCATCTCTGCCGTGGTCGACAATGCCACGCTTACCGCTGCCGAAATCGGACCCGCACTGAGCGTCACGCAACAGCGCGCGATTCTCATGGGCTTGCTGATCAGCGGAGGCATGCTGATTCCCGGCAACATACCGAATATCGTGGCCGCCGGCCGGCTCGGCATCAGCAGCCGCGAATGGGCCCGCGTCGGTCTCATGACGGGATTGCCCCTGATGGCCCTGTGTTTCGCCGTCCTGTTGTGGATGGGTTAGAGAGCGACCCGAGGCCGCCGAACCCGCTGCCTGTTTGAAAGCATCTGCCCGCCCTGCCAAGCAGTCGCCGCTGACTGGGATTAGACCCGGCCGACTGAAAAGGCGTTCGACCGCGCTGCAACCTACGCCGGCATGGTTGCGCTCACCTGTCCGTGCTACTGGGTCGATCCCGAAGGCGCGTTCCTGCTTGGGATCGTCGCGGCTTCGTCGTGGTGTATTCGATCGATCTGCTTGAATACCTGCGTATCGACGATCCGATTGGGGCCGTTCCGGTTCACATGATGGCTGGAATCTGGGGGCACGTTGTCACTGGGACTCTTCGCGTCAGGAAAATACGGTGCACCTACGCCGACCGGAGCCGACGTAAGCAGGTCGTCACCGGCCTCTTTTACGGCGGAGGTCAAATCGTCTCAAGCTGAGCGGACCGGTCTCCAGTTTCGTGGGGCAGTCCGCTCATGTCTCAAACCTCTATCCTGCAGCTCACATACTAATAGATGGACAATTTATTGGATTCGCCGATCCGTGACCGAATCCGAGTTTGATCTCCCGCTCCTGTCGGAGGTCGGCAGTGGGCCGCCCCCACAATGAAGATTCCTGCGGGTCACTTTATCGAAGGGCCCGATACGGTAGTATTTGCGGTGGCCGATGGCGTCGGCGGATTCGATGGCGGCGCGATCGCCAGTGCGCTGGCGATCGAGGTGACATTGAAGGCACACCGCGAAAGCCCGGTGCAATGAAGCGCCGAAAAAACGGCTCTATCATGCCGTTCAGCGGGCAAACGTTGAGCCTTATAATAAAGCGCTCTCGGTACCGGAACTGAGGCGGATGGCGACCACGCTGACAGCGGTGGTCGTGGACCACGGAATACTCAACGCGGCGCACGTGGGAGATCGCCAGTTGTACCTCGCCCGGCGAAAACAGATTACGCAAATCTCGCAGGATCACACCGTGGTCGCGGAACCAATTAAGGGCGGGTTGATGACCGCCGAGAACGCCACGGACCACCCCGAGCGCCCGATCCTGCCGCGCAATCTCGGCCATGAGTTGATCGTCTCAGTCGCGAAGATTTCGATTCTCTGCTCCACGGCGATCGCGTGATAGTCTGCCGCGATGGCCTGTACAATGTTCTGCGCGACCGTGAAATCGAGCACCTGACCCGCGGCCTCGGCGCCGTAGCCGCCTGCCGGTCGCTGATCGGTGCGGCTAATAAGCGCGGCACCGATGACGACCTTACCTGCACGGTATTCCGGATGATCGCAACGACGCACCGTCAATCCGAACCAGTTAAAACAGGCGGATGGCGCAAACGGCTTCACAGCCTGTTCGGCCCAGGGGCATGACGGCGCTTCAGTTCAGGCCTGAGAAGATCTCCGCGGACTGTCAGCGCGTGCGCGGCCGCGTCACCCTGTAGGGCGGCAAACCAGTAAGATGCGCGAACTCAGTGTCGGCGACAGACTCGATCAATATCGGTTGGTTGAAGTCCTGGCGCGCAGCGGAATGGCTTCGATCTTCAAGGCGATCGACATACTGGCTGGTCACTCGCTGGTCTTGAAGATTCCGTACCTGCAATTCGAAAGCGATCCGATTTTTTACAGCCGCTTTCAACGCGAGGAAAAAATCGGGCAGCGGCTCGACCATCCCAACCTCATCAAGATCCTCGCTCCGCGGCGCAAGCGCCGCGTCTATATCGCGATGGAATACTTCGGGGACAATTCACTGCGCGCGCAGATGCGCGATGGGGTGGTGCTTCCGATGCAACTCGCCCTCAGTTACGTCCGGCAGCTCTGCGAGGCCTTGATCTACATCCATCGTGAGGGCGGCGTGCCTCGAGATCTTAAACCGGAAAATATCCTGATAAATGCCAACGGCGAAATAAAAATCATGGATTTCGGAATCGCGCTGGACAAATGGTCGCGGCGGCTAACCTTCGCTGGAAAGTCGTCCACTCTGGGAACCCCAGACTACATGTCTCCCGAGCAGGTTGGCGGACAGCGCGGAGACGCGCGCAGCGACATTTATGCGCTTGGCACAATCCTGCTCGAGATGGTCACCGGCACGGTGCCATTCGCCGGTCTCAATGTCTCTGGCGCGATGCGTGCGAAGGCCGAATCCGACCCTCGGCCGCCGAGCGCCTTCAGACCCGAAATCGATCCGCATATCGAGGAGATAATCCTTCATGCAATCGAACGCCGGCCGCCCAACCGTTATCCCAACGCAGAGGCGATGCTGGAGGACTTGCCCAACCCGTCGAGCGTGAGGCTGGAAGGCCGGGCGAAAAGCCTCAAGCCGATCAGTCCCGAAATGGAACACTTCAAGCATGCATTGGTAGTCGCAGGTGGTTTCGTAGTACTGATCGCGGTCTTCGCGGGGCTGGTTTTTCTTGGCGGGTGATAACGGCAATGGCATCACAGACTGAGTCAGTCAAAGACAAGCGCACTCTGGCCAAGGTTTTCATCGGGCCGCCGCGCAGCGTCAAAGATCCCGCGATCTTTCACTCGATGTCGCTGGTCGCCTTCCTGGCGTGGGTGGGCCTCGGCTCGGACGGCCTTAGTTCATCCTGCTATGGCCCTGAAGAGGCGTTCATCGCGCTCGGCCCGCATCAGTACCTCGCCGTATTCCTGGCGCTGCTGATGGCGCTGACCGTATTCATCATCTCGGCCTCGTATTCCCAGACCATCGACCAGTTTCCCACCGGGGGCGGCGGATACCTGGTCGCGACCAAGCTGCTCGGGCGCCAGGCGGGCCTAATCTCGGGATGCGCCCTGATCGTCGACTACGTGCTGACAATATCGATCTCGATCGCCAGCGGCGCCGACGCGATCTTCAGCTTCCTGCCGATTCAGTGGCAGCCCTTCAGGATGTACGTCTGCATCGCGGTGGTGCTCGCGATGGTCGGGATGAACCTGCGCGGGGTGAAGGAATCGGTGCTCACGCTGCTGCCGATTTTCATTTCGTTCGTCCTGATGCACACGCTGCTGGTGGTTTACGCGCTGGTCTCCCGCGAAGGCGAACTGCCCGCGATCGCCGGCAACGCCATCCGCCAGGTCCATGACGGCTTCGGCACGCTCGGAGTGTTCGGCCTCGCGGTGGTGTTCTTCCGCGCCTACAGCATGGGCGCCGGAACCTACACGGGAATCGAGGCGGTTAGCAACGGATTGCCAATTCTGCGCGAGCCCAAGGCTGCCACCGGCAAGCACACGATGATCTACATGGCCGTGTCACTGGCGTTCATCGCGGGCGGCATTCTGATAGCGTACCTGCTCGAGGGCGTCGAACCGCAACACGGCAGGACGCTCAACGCGGTGCTGTTCGAAAAGCTGACCGCCCAATGGAGCGTCGCAGGACTGAGCCTCGGCCCCTGGGTCGTTACCTTCACCTTGCTGAGCGAGGGCGCGCTGCTCTTTGTCGCGGCCCAAACCGGCTTCGTCGGCGGGCCACAAGTGCTGGCCACGATGGCGGTCGACCGCTGGGTGCCGCGCCGGTTTGCCAGCCTGAGCGAGCGCCTGGTCACACAGGACGGCGTGCTGGCGATGGGCCTCGCGGCGGCGGTTATTCTTTTTCAGACCCACGCCGAGGTCAGCGTGCTGGTCGTGCTTTATGCGATCAACGTGTTCGTGACCTTCACGCTTTCGCAACTCGGGATGAGCCGGTTGTGGTGGAACGCGCGCGCCACGGAGCCGAGATGGGTTCGCAAGCTCCTGGTCAATGGCATCGGATGCCTTTTCACGGCGACCATCCTGTTCCTCACGGTCACGCTGAAATTCGACCAGGGCGGATGGATAACCATTGCGATGACCGGCGGGGTCGCCGCCGTCTGCTATATGGTCCGCCGCCATTACGAGCGGGTCAAGCGCGCGATCGAGCAGCTCGAAGTCGAAGTGTTGCCGCAAATTTTCGACGCGCCAGCCAAGGAGGCTGCGCCGCGCGATCCCGCCCTGCCGACCGCGGTCCTGATGGTCAGCGGGTTTAACGGACTCGGCCTCGCGACGCTCACCAGCATCGCCAACCTCTTTCCCAATCAGTTCCGCAATGTCGTCTTCATCTCTGTGGGCGAGGTCGACTCGGCGCTCTTCAAGGGCCCCGAGGAGCTGCAGCAACTCGAGGCCGGGATCACCGACGACCTGCAGGAGTACTGCCGGCTCGCGGCGGACCTGGGCTTCCATGCCGAACTGCGTGCCGCGATCGGAACCGACGTGGTGCTGGAGCTCCGCAGGCTATGCTTCGAGGTCGCGCGCGAGTTCCGGCATTCCGTGTTCTTTGCGGGACAACTGGTTTTCGGCGATGACCTCAACGGCTTCATGAGCCGCTTCTTGCACAATCACACCGCGCTCGACCTGCTGCAGTCGCTCCAGATGCACGGTATGAGCCTGCTCATTCTGCCGGTTCGGGTGGCGCCGATAGGGCCGGGAGCCGCCGTGCCGGATGGGGTCCCGGAAGCGATTACGGCTTAGGCGAATCCTAGTTCCGCCGCGGCGATCATCTCCAGCACTTCATCGCGCTTAAGCGTGTGCAATGGCGCCGAGCGTAGGTCGCGGAAATAGCGCTCCAGCGGATTGCCCTTGAGATAGCCCTGGCCGCCCGCGATACGGGTCGCCAGATTCGCCACCTCCAGCATGTTCTCCGCCACGAACGTGCGCAGCGTCTCGATCGTCATCACCTGACGCTCGCCGTAGGTCCGCCCCTCCGACATCTCGCGGGCGAGGCTGTAGATGAGCGTGCGGCAGGCCTCCAGCCGATTGTGCATCTCGCCGAGCGCGAAGCGGGTCGCCGGCAAGCTGCCCACCAACTGCCCGGTCTTCTGCAGTTTGCGCGTGCGCGCGTACTCCAGCACGTAGTTGTACGCGGCCTGACCAATCCCGAGGTAGACCGTGGAGAAGGACAGGCAATACCAGTGCGCAACTTTGACGAACTCCTCAAAAAAGTGCCCCTCTTCTCCAATTAATTGATCCTGCGGCGCGAAAACGTCGCGAATCATAATCGTATGGCTGCCCGTCGCGCGCATCCCCATCGCGTCCCAGGTTTCGACCACCTCCAGACCGGGCGCGTCGCGCGGAATCAGGAACACGCAGCCGCCAGACGCCGATCCCTTGTAGCCCTCGAGCGAGGTGCTGATACCGAAGTAATCGACCGCCGGCGAGAGCGTGCAAAATACCTTCTGCCCGTTGAGTTTATAGCCGCCGGGCACCTTGCGGGCCTTGGTGCTGGGCGAAAGGATCGATCGCGCGCCGCCGCCCTCGGTGTAAAATCCGTTGAGCAGCATCTGCTTGCGCCCGACGTTTTCGAGGTAGAGCGCCTTTTGCGCCGCGGTCATGAACGGAGCATAGAAGCTCACTGAGTTGAGATGCATGTTGATCGCAAACCCGGTGGCGCAACATCCCTGTACGAGCTGTTCCTGGGCCAGGATGAAAGTAAACGGATCGGCGCCCCATCCGCCGTACTCTTTCGGCGTGGTCAGCGTGGTGTAGCCGGTTTCCTTCAGGCGCGCGATGTTTTCGAATGGAAAACTGCCTTCGCGGTCGTGTTGCTCCGCGCGCGGCGCAAACTCCTGCGCAAGCTCCTTGGCCAGGGCGATGATGCGCTGCTGTTGCGGGGTAAGCTCGAGAAACATGCCAATCTCCTGCGGTCCGTGTGACTCTTATGCGCGCGTTATCGCAATCGCCTCAACTTCGATGAGCAGCGCGGGAAACGCCAGCCCCGCAACCACCACCGCGGTGCTCGCGGGCGGATCGTTGCCGAAGATCTCGCTCCGCACCGCGAGCATGTCCATGAATTTCGAGCCGTCGGTGATGTAAGTGGTGATCTTGACGATGTCCTTGAGACTGCTGCCCGCACTCTCGAGCACATCCCTGATGTTGTCGAAGACCTGGCGGGTCTGTAGTTTCATGTCGCCCTCGCCGACCAGCTTGCCGTCTGAATCGTAGGCAATCTGCCCGGAGACATAAATCGTGTTGCCGATCTGCTTGGCCTGGGAAAGCGGCAGACGGTCGTCCCACGCCCATCCGGGATCGACGTTTCGCCTTCGCGCGGGCAAAACGGTTACCCGGCGCGCCTTCGGGGTACTCGTTTTTCCGCCGCCGCCAGCGACTTTTTTCTTTTTGGCCGCCATAGCTCCCTCCTGTCTGCCGGAACAGTGATGTTATAGAAGAGTCCTTATCCTGTAAGCCGGCAAAAAGGCAAAGATCGGCGCGCTATTCGCGGGGCTCGCCGCTTCGTCGTAGATCGATCGACCGGGCGGGAGGTTTCGAGAGTGAACATAAAACTGGTAAATTTCCTCGGCTGGATACTGGCGAACGCGTTGTTCGCGCTCGCGCTTGTGCAGACCGTACCGTCCCTCGCGATAGCCCAGGAAACATTGCAGGCGAACTCGCGGGCGCAATCGCCTGCGGGGTCGCTCGCCGACGCGTACCGGATCATCGCGTCGAAGCAGTTCGTCGATCTGACCCATTCATTCGGCCCGCTGACCCCGGTATGGAAAGGATTCGGCTCGGCGACTTTCTCGGCGGCCTCGGATCCCGAAACCGGCCGCCCTTACACAATCGAGAAGGACGGGTTCCGGGTGTTCTTCTACTCGATGGTCGGGCAGTACGGCACGCACGTCGACCCGCCCGCGCATTTTGATCCCAACGGCAAGACCATGGACGAGATCCCGCTCAAGCAGATGATCCTGCCGCTAGAGGTTTTCAATATGACGCCGATACTTAAGACCGAGCCCAATCACGCGCTCAGCGTCGACGACATCAAGGCCTGGGAGCATCGCCACGGCCGGGTGCCGGCGGGTTCTTTCGCCGCGCTCCGCACTGACATGTACAAGGACTGGGATGCCGATCAGCAGCGCTTCAAACGCGCTCCATTCCCGGCGTGGTCGCTCGACGCGATCCGCTTTCTCTACGAGCAGCGCGGAGTCGTGGCGAACGGTCATGAATCGATGGACACCGACGCGACCGACGACCTCAAATCCGAGGCATGGTTGCTCAAACACGGCCACTGGCAGATCGAGGTGATGGCCAATCTGGACAAGGTCCCGGCCACCGGCGCCCTGATCGTCGTAACCTGGCCCAAGCCCGAGCATGGACTGGGCTTTCCGGCGCGCGCGTTCGCGATTTTGCCCTAGCCGCCGCGATCCTGCCCTAGCCAACTCACGCGCGGGGATTGGCAAAATCTCCGAGGTGAAGCTAGAAAAAAGACACCACTACAAGGAGCTCAGGGACTGATTGATATGAAAACGGAAACCCTCGAATATCGCGACGGCGACGTCACTCTGCGCGGATTTCTCGCGTTCGATGAAAAAAAATCGGGCCGGCGCCCGGGCGTGCTCGTGATGCCGGAGGCCTTCGGCCTGGGCGCACAGGCCAAACGGCGCGCCGAGCGGCTCGCCGAACTCGGCTACGTCGCACTGGCCGGTGACCCGTATGGTGACGGCCTCCAGCTAAACGATCTTCAGGAAGCGATCAAACGCGCGACCGCGCTCTTCGCAGACCCATCGAAGTCGCGCGCGCGAGCCCGCGCTGCGCTGGACAAGCTCGCCTCGCTGCCGCAGGTCGATCCGAGCCGTCTCGCCTCGATTGGCTACTGCATGGGCGGCACTCTTTCGCTGGAGCTCGCGCGCGACGGTGCGCCGCTCAAAGGCGTCGTGTCGTTTCACGGCGGCCTGCAGACGCAGCGGCCTGCCGCAGGCGAGATTAAGGCGAAGATTCTGGTCTGCACCGGCGCCGACGATCCGTTCGTGCCGGTCGCTCAGGTCAACGCGCTGGCCGACGAGATGACCAAGGCCAAGGCGGACTGGCAGATCATCAGCTATGCCGGCACCGTGCACAGCTTCACCAATCCCGAGGCGGACAAGGTCGGCGCGCCGGGAATCTCTTACAACAAGTCCGCCGACGAGCGATCGTGGAAGGCGATGGCGTCGTTGTTCGAGGAAATTTTCGCCGCGGCCTGAGGCGTTGGGGGCTCAACCCGGCGCGATGAACTTGCGCGCTATCTGCTCAAGGTCGGTCAGAAACTCGTTGCCCGGCTGGCGCGCGAGGAAAATCATCCGATGGGCGCCCGCTTCCTGATATTCGCGCACCATCCGCCGCGCCGTCTCATCGCTGACCTGATGGGCTGCCGCACCCGCTCCGGCGTCGGTGTAGATGGAGATTTCCATCTTTGCGAAATCGCGCCCCGCCTCCGCGCATAGTGTGCGCAGGCGGGCGAGCTCGGTGGCTAGTTGCTCCGGACTGAGCCCCAGCGGGGCCCAGCCGTCGCCATAGGCGACCGTCATCTTGAGTGCGCGGAGGTTGGGGCCGAAGCCGCCTGCCCCGAGGTGGATGGGCGGATGGGGCTTTTGGAGCGGCTTGGGATAGGACTTGACCTTGGGGAAGCGCACGTACTGGCCGGTAAAGCTCGGCTCCTTTTCGGTCCACAGCGCCTTCATCGCCATCACGTATTCCTGCGTGACTTCCCAGCGCTTCTTGAACTCGACTCCCATGATTTCGGTCTCGTCCGCCAGCCATCCGGCACCGATACCAAAAATGAAGCGGCCGCCCGAATAGTAATCGATCGTGGCGACCTCCTTGGCCAGCATTATGGGATCGCGCTCGGGGACCAGGCAGATGCCCGTGCCCAGCCGGATGCGCTTGGTAGCGGATGCGGCCAGGGCCAGCGTGATGAACGGATCGGGCATGTGCGCGTAGGGCTCCGGAATCTTGCCGTCACCGAGCGGATAGGGCGTCCGATGCTCGACCGGGATGATCGGATGCTCCGGAAAGAACAGCGACTCGAAACCAAGCTCCTCGCATTTGCGCGCGACTGTCGCGGGGTCTGGAGTCTCTTCGTTAGTGAAGGCCAAAACGCCGATTTTCATGGACGCCTCTACTTTGCTGTTTTATGCCGCGCCTGTTCCGGCCCGATTACTCCGTACGTCTAACACATCTGCCGTGCCAGCGGGCAAGCGTCGACGCGATTTACTGAATTTTGAGGACGTTCACCCCTTCGAGGTTGCTGTACACGAAACGGCCCGAATCCGGGAAGGCTACGCTTGAGCGCGTGTACTTGGGAAAGTACTTGCGGAAGACCTCCGCACCGTCGGCGGCGCGAATTACGAAGACGGCGTCCAGCGTCGAACCAATTGAAATGCCGCTGGTAACGCTCACCGCAATCCAGCGCGCGTCGGGGCTCACGGCCAGCGCAGTAATACTCCGGCCCTTGGGCACGCGGAGATTTCCCTTGCCGCTGGGGAGCGACCACGCGACGCGATAAGGCTCGTTATCCCGGTAGGCATCCCAGGCGACCCATCCATCCGCGACCAGGCGAAAGGTCTGCGGCTGCGGTTCAACCAGCGCGGGCTTCGGCAGAGTCCGGTGCACGCGCCCGTCGAAGCCGATCCAAAAAAGCTCGCTCAGCCCGCGCGCCACGATAAGCTCGCGCGCCTTCGTGTCGAGCTGTACGAGCTGTACGATTCCGCCCATGCCAACCGCTGAAAGATCTACGACAGCTGGGTCGCCCGCTCCTACTAGGCGAACCACCGCCTCGAGTCGAGTCGGCGGCGTCGCTCCCGCGGCCGGCCGCAACCATGCCACCGAACCGCCATCCGTCGAAAGAATCGGAAACTGGCCCTGGTCCACCAGGCCCTGCCCGAGCGGCGTCTTCGTGCCTGATGCGGCATCGAAGACGAACCAGCTCTGATGCGCGGCCGGCGGCGGCGCCGACAGATAGAGCGCGTGAGTGCCGGCGACGTAGGTCACGTACCCGGCCGCCGACTGCGCAAGGGATAGCGGGGTCACGGCGCAGTTCGCGGCTTCGAACAGGCCGTATCGATTCGGCGGATAGACCTCCGCGACCCAGATCGGCGCGCCGCGCGATAGCGTGGGCGCAGAGGCGATCTGCGGTATCCAGACCTTGTGCGCCGCGCACTGAAGCGGCCAGGTGTCGCGTTCGAGCGCGGTATCGGGCTGGAGAAGAAAGCGGCGCGGGATTGCCGATATGTACGCGTAATTCAGGATCACTACCGCTGAAGCGATACTCAGGCCGACGCACAGTTTGCGCAACAAGCCCGGCCGGCGCAGCAACCGATGGAGGAGTAGAAGCAGGACGAGCTGTGTAAGGAGGGCTACGCCGAGGTCGGTGGCAATCCATGCGAGGTCGCGGTCGCCGCCACCCCGCAGCGCGTGACCAAGATCCCTCCAGAGGACTTCGCCGAGGAGGAAGACGGCATGCGGTCCAACCAGCGGCGTCAGGTAAATCGCGCACGAGAGAATGAAAGCGCTCGCGACGCGTTTGCTCCCGCTCATGGCCTGCGGGTTTGCTTCAGCAGTAATGGAGCTGAGGACTGATTCTCAGCCCGCCGAGCGGCGCGCACCGGCGTCCGGCGACCACTTGGAGCATGCGATGCACTCCTCGGCGAGCTTGCCTTCCGCGGCCGCAGTCTTGTCGTCCTCGGTCTGGTATGTAGGCTCCTCGGTGCGGTCGGTGCGGTTGTCGCCCTCGCCGGCGCCGGCATGTTTCCAGGAATGATCGGGGCTCCACTCGAACGGAAGCGTCTTGATCGAGCCTGGCGTCCGCATGGTTTCGAAGGCGCTAAGCGTTTCGACCATGATCTCGCGCTGAAGCCGGCGATCGAGCGGCTTGCCCGCCGTATGACCGAGCGGAAAATCATTGAAGACCGCTCGTGGCGGATTCACGGCGCGCGTTATGTCCAGCGCGCTGCTCATGGTCATCGTGGGAAAGCCTGCCGCCTCTGCGTGACGTGCGATCAGTCCAACGGACTGATGACACACGGGTCAAACGGGCACCAGCAGCGCGAGGTCCGCGTGCTCAGCCGCCAGCCGCTCTGTAATCGCCGGCGCCGTTTCCTCGCGGACGCGGCGCGAGGAATAGATGCCGCCCATGAAGGTGATGGCGTGTTCGGTCAGCCCGCCGATGAATCCCTCCTGCACCAGTCCGCGCAGCGTGTCGATCGGGAACACCACGTTGGGGTCCTTGCGCGCGTCGGTCTGGTCGTAAGCGAAATGCGAGGTGCGCAAATCCTCCGTGCGAACGTCGGTAGGGATGAGTCGCAGGCTGGTATCGTCCTTGGAATGAAAGGCCGTCTGGCCGTGGCGATAGATTCCGCCCGAAGCAACGAGCGCCACGCGGCACTGCTTGAGCGGCTTGCGCAGCGGCTGCCACGGCGGCGCGTCCGTATTATAAACCCATCCGTAGGGCTTGTAGCCGAGCTTGGCGTATTGCCTGGTGATGCTTCTGATGTATTCGACCGGTGGTTCAGCCATTCAATGCTCCCACGATTCATTCTATCCAAAGCGGGCTCGATATGAACAGATGTGCGAGAGCATAGTCTGTGCTCAATGTCCCGCCGCGAGTTCCCGGAAAATCAGGATTTTCTGCACCTCGTTGGTACCGTCGTAAATCTGAAAGACTCGCGCGTCGCGGTAAAATTTCTCGACCGGATAATCATTGATGAAACCATAGCCGCCGTGGATCTGAATCGCCGCCGAGCACACGCGCTCGCACATCTGAGAGGCGAACAGCTTGGACATCGACGCCTCCTTGATGCAGCGCACCTCTTCCTCCTTGAGCGCAGCCGCGTGACGACACATCTGTCGCGCCGCTTCGATCTCGGTCGCCATCTCGGCGAGCTTGAATGATATCGCCTGATGCTCTGTCAGCCGCTTGCCGAAGGCCTCGCGCTCCCGCGCATAGGCAAACGCCGCGTCGAACGCGGCGCGTGCGACGCCGATCGATTGCGCGGCGACGCCGATCCGTCCACTGTCGAGGCCCGAAAACGCGACCTTCAGTCCGCGCCCCGGCTCGCCCAGGAGGTTTTCGGCCGGAACCGCGAGATTCTCGAGCTGGATCTGACAGGTGTCGTTGCTGCGATGGCCGAGCTTGTGCTCGACGCGCAGCACCTTGTAACCGGGCTCGTCGGTGCGCGTCAGGAAGGCCGAGATGCCGCGCTTGCCTGCGTCAGGATCGGTCACCGCGATCACCACCGCGAAAGCGGCGGAGCGCCCCGACGTTATCAGCGACTTGGTGCCATTGATCACGAAATGATCGCCGCGGCGTGTGGCGCGGGTGCGCAGATTGGCTGCGTCGGATCCGGCCTGCGGCTCAGTGAGAAGCATGCAGCCGAGATCGCGGCCGCTAGCCACCGGCCGCAGGTAGCGCTCTTTCTGCTCCGGCGTGCCGAAGTCGCGAATTTTGAAGCCGTAGGAGTTGCTGGCGCTCACCATATTGCATACGCCTGCGTCGCCATACGCGAGTTCCTCGGTCGCCAGCGCGTAGGAAGTGAAATCCGCGCCGCTCCCGCCCCATTGCTCCGGAATGCACACGCCGAACAGTCCCAGCGCGCCGATCTTGCGCAGTGTCACCAGCGGCACCGTAGCGTCACGGTCCCACTGCGCGGCGAATGGGCTTACCTCCCTACGCACGAACTCGCGCGTCATGTCGCGGATCGCAAGCTGGCGCTCGGTCAGCCGGCTCATAGAAGCATCTCTCGAAATTCCGTTTGCATCAGAGACCCGTAGCAACCTTGATAATGAATTTCAAAGGTTCCCGTGCTCTTGGTAAGCTGCACGGGCGAGGCAGGCGCAAATGGACTTTGAAACCATACTCACGCAGCAGGTTGGTCCGTCGTTCATCGTCACCCTCAACCGGCCGCAGCGGCGCAACGCCGTCGACCTCAGGATGATGGAGGAATTAATCGCGGCGGCACGACAGGCCGAAGCCGAGCCCGCGGTGCGCGCTCTAATTATCACCGGCGGCAAGGACTACTTCTCGGCCGGCGCCGATCTCAACGACGCGCTGGCGGTCAAATCGGCGGCGGCCGGCGCCGAGTACTTCGGCCGCTGGCATCAGCTCAACGCGACGCTGGAGAGGCTGGGTAAGCCGGTGATCGCCGCGATCGAAGGTTTTTGCATGACCGGCGGCTGCGAGATGGCGCTCGCGTGCGACATACGGGTCGCTGGCGAAAGTGCGAGCTTCGCCATCACCAGCTCGCGCATCGGCACCGTGCCGGGCGCGGGCGGCACTCAGCGCCTGCCACGCATCGTAGGCATCGCCAAGGCGCTTGAGTTGATGTTCTCGGCCGAAACGATCGGCGCGGCGGAGGCGTACCGCCTTGGGCTGGTCAACCGTCTCGTGCCCGCGGGCGAGGCGCTTAAGGAAGCCCGCGCGATGGCGGCGGTCTACGAAAAACGTGCGCCACTTAGCCACGCGCTGATCAAACGGGCGGTGCGCCAGGGGATGCAGATGGACCTCGCCTCCGGAGTGGAATTCGAAACTTCTTTGGTTACGACTATCTACGGCACCGAGGACAAGCACGAAGGGATTTCTGCCTTCCTGGAAAAGCGCGAGGCCGCTTTCAAGGGCCGCTAGTCTTTTTTCGGCCGCGGTCAGGAGACATGATGGAATTCGCAATCGCCTACCCGGCCCGTCCCGACGCGTGGAAGGATCTCGTGGTCGCCGAAGACCATGGATTCACTCACGCGTGGTTTTACGATTCGCAGTTGCTCTATAGCGACGTCTTCGTTTGCCTGGCGCTCGCCGCCGAGCACACCAAACGCATAAAACTCGGCCCCGGCGTCGCGATTCCGTCAAACCGAATCGAGCCCGTGACCGCTCACTCGATCGCGACCATCAACCAACTCGCGCCGGGACGCGCGATGCTGGGTATCGGCACCGGATTCACCGGACGCAATACAATGGGCCTGCCGCCGGTGCCGCTCGGACGCTTTCGCGATTACGTACAGAGCTGCCGGACGCTGCTTCGCGGCGACGAGGTGCTGTTTCACGAAGGCGAGCGCGAGCGATGGATTCGCTTCCTGCATCCCGACCGCGGCTACATCAATATAAAGGACCCTATTCCGATTCACATCGCGGCCAACGGCCCCAAGGCGATCGAGCTCGCGGGCGAACTGGGCGACGGATGGATCACCACCCTCTCCAGCCCGGAACGGCTTCGCAATGATCTGGTCCATCTAAGACGCGGCGCGGAGCGCAGCAGGCGCAGCCCTGCGAACTTCCCGATAATGTCGATGACCACGGGCTGCGTGCTGAGGCCAGGAGAGTCTGCCGCTTCGCCGCGGGTAATCGAGCGGGTGGGGCCGCGCGCGATCGTCCCGCTGCATGCGATGTGGGAACGGTCCGCGGTCACGCCGCCGTGGATGCCACGCGGCCTGTGGGAGCGTTATCGCGACGAGTACGTCGCGAAAATGAAAACGCCCGAGGACCGCCGCTACCTCGAAGTTCACGAAGGACACCTCATTTATCTGAAGCCGGGCGAAGAAAAATACCTCGACGAGGGTTTCATTCGCGCCACCACCCTGACGGGCACCGCCGATGAAATAGTCGCACGCCTAAGGGCCCTGGAGGCCGCAGGTATCACGCAGGTCGCGATCCAGGTGGTGACTAAGGGGCGCGAAATGATCGAAGAATTCAGCCGCGAGATAATCGCAAAGTACTGAGCCGCGGACATGACCGATTACGCCTCAATCCGCGACGGCCGAGTCTTCGAATCCGCCACCCCGATTCCAATCACGCGCGAGTTGATCGCGGACTTTTGCGCCGCGATCGGCGAAACCAATCCCCTCTACACGGATCCCGCGGCCGCAAGCGCGGGCCCACATGGCGGGATCGTGGCGCCGCCGTCGTTGGCCGCGATCTTCGGCGACGGTGAAAATATCTTCCGCCATTACCCCCAATTCGATACGCGCCGGTTGCTGGCCGGCATCGACATCGAATACCTCACGCCGATTCGGGCCGGGGACTCCCTGACAACGATTTCTCAGATTAAGGAGATTTACGAGAAGACCGGCCGCAGCGGCCCGATGGTTTTCGTCGTGATACGTTCCAGTCTAAGGAAACAGAACGGCGAAGTGGCCGCGCGGATCGATTACCGCTTCACGAACCCGCGCTAACGCGCGCCCAATTCGCGGCTCCTGCCCCTACCGCTACAGGTTGTCGGCGGGCGCCACGGCCCCGGCCGACGGAACCTCGGCCTGAGGTTCGCGCGGCAAGTATGGTGCGACACTGAGCCAGGCCAGGGGCGGCCCAAGAAGCAGCGTTATGGTGGCATACACCCAGGGAACGAATAGCGCCGATATCGTGCTCACGTGCGCCGCCAGCGCAACACCTACATAGCAGGTGAAGCCGAAAAAGATTCCCGGAACCAGCGCAAAGACCGGTATCCGCGCAAGATAGAGCAGGCCGAGCGTCATCGCGAAGACGAGAACGCTGTTGGTGAGCGCGACCGAGCCTACGATCGGGTCGAGCGTAAAGGCCAGCGTGAAGAAGATCACGCCCGAGACCGTGCCGACGATCAGGGTCGGATAGAGCTTGCGGATGGCCTCGTTCGGACCGACCAGGAAGGCGCCGGCCCAGGTGACGTAAGTTGCCCACATCGGCAGGTTGGCGTAAACCGAGAGCGGGACGGTGAGAGCCGCCAGAAAGGCGATATACCATTCCATCGGAATGGGGTTCTTTTGCATCGCGCCTATCCTTCCCGCGATCGATGCCCACGCTCAATCATTCGGGACGGCCCGCTGCGGCGGCATCGATTCTTCGCAATACCTACGCAGCTTGCCCGGCTGCGTCAAGGACCCGTTCTATTTCGGCGGCCGGGTCATGCTGCCCATCGCTTGCGCCGCAGTGACTTTGACCGGGTATTGAGAATAGTTGGCTTTGAGCTCGATCATGTATTGGTCGGGATCGAGAATATATAGCGAGGTGCCAAACCCGGTGGCGCCATATAGTTCGCGGACCGGCGAAGCCGTTTCAACCTTGTGCTTCGCGAGATATTCGACGACCTCGTTCATATCGCCGCGGATCATCAGACACAGATGATCGATCCCGCGCTGCATTCCCTGGCCGAGCGCGGTGCCCGCCGGAAGTACGCAGAGGTCGATCAGGTTGCGGCCGCATCGAAGCTGGTAGATGCCGATGTCCTCGATAATCCGTTCCAGGCTGAGTCCAAGCACGCCCACATAGAAGTCCAGGCTGCGTTTGATGTCTGTCACCCGCAGAACTGCGTGATCGATTCCGTCGAATTCCAACGGACGTGTCGTCGACATGGCGGCCTCCTCCATCGTTGATCCGGCTTTCTACTTGAGCGGAGTGATCAGCTGTTTGGCCCAGCCTTCCTCATAAGGAGCCGAAAGCCTGAGGTTGACCCTCAGATGTTTGTATTTCCATTGGCCGTTGAGCTTTACGTAATCGTCCTTGTATTGCAGCGCCAACCATCGCGCTTGTTGGCCCGCGCGAAACTTGAAAGGGCCCATGAAGTACCATTCGCCGGTTGCCCGGTCGCCATGAACTTCGATGATCGGATTCATGATGTTGTGCTGCGAGAATTCGATCAGCTTCTGGAATCCCTGGAAAAGTTTGCGAATTTCCGCGTGCCCCTTGCCGGTTCCGAACTCTGCGCTTTCCCAGATGCCGTCTTCGGCGAACACCGAAGTGATCCTTTCCGGATTGTGATCGTCGTCGCAGATTTCGCAGTACCTGGCCTTCAGCTGTTTGATCGCCTCGATGTCTTCAAGGCGGGTCAGCCGCCGTTCGATTGCCTCAAGATCCATGTTCAGCTCCTCCGATACTATGTTGGCGCCCCGCCCTCCCGCGGCGCCGGCCTTGACCCCATTTGTCCACAGTCGACCGCGAAGCGCCAGAGTTTCGGCGAGATTCGCCGAACCGGCGCGGGGTTTGGATTCTCAAACTCACCCGTGGCATGATGAGCGCGAATAAAAACCCGGCTTCTACCGCGAAGAAACGACGGCCTTCACATGATGATGCGCGCGCGATCCGACCTCCAAATTTTAACTCTGAAAGCCTGCCGCTCAATGCCGGGCAAATATCGCGATGCCTGACGCCGGCTCGACGACCGCGAAGGCGGCGACCAATCCCACGCCGCCCGCGCCGCAGACCGTCGTTGCGCCTTTGACCCACGCCGCGATTTTTCTGGTCGTAACGATGAACCCCGGCGTCGAGAGTGTGGCTGCGGTCCGGGCGTTATGCGCCGATTTGCCCAAGCTCCTTCGCGGCGTAGGGTTTCGTGACCTGAACGGAAACCTGTCCTGCGTCCTCGGCTTTGGATCTGAAGTGTGGGACCGGCTCTTCGGCGCGCCGCGGCCGGCGGAGCTCCATCCCTTCCGCGAGATTCGCGCCGGCGCGCGCCACGCCGTCGCCACACCGGGCGATCTGCTCTTTCATATTCGCGCCGATCGCCACGATCTGTGTTTTGAGCTGGCGACGCAGATCATGATGACGCTGGGCGACGCGGTTTCGCTCGCCGACGAAGTCGACGGATTTCGCTACTTCGATTTCCGCGACGTGCTCGGTTTCGTCGACGGAACGGAAAACCCGACCCACGCAGCGGCGCTGGAGGCTGCCCTGGTGGGCGAGGAAGATCCCGCCTTTGCCGGTGGCAGCTACGTCATCGTGCAAAAGTATCTGCACGATCTGGCTGGATGGAACGCGCTGCCGACGGAGGTGCAGGAACGGATCATCGGCCGCACCAAGCTCTCCGATATTGAGTTGAGCGAGGCGATCAAACCGGCCTCCGCGCACAATGCGCTGACGACAATCGTCGAGGACGGCAAGGAGGTCAAGATTCTGCGCGAAAACATGGCGTTCGGCCGGCCCGGCCAGGGCGAATTCGGCACCTGCTTCATCGGCTATGCCCGTTCCCCTCGCACCACCGAGCAGATGCTGCAAAACATGTTCGTCGGCCGCCCGCCGGGTAATTACGATCGGCTGCTGGACTTCAGCCGCGCCGTCACCGGCGGGTTATTTTTCGTCCCCTCTCTCTCGTTCCTCGAAGCCGTAACTCCCGACTCGCCGGCGCTCACTGAACCGACGCCCGAGGCGACGGAGATCGCGGTCTCGCCGCCCATCCCGCCGTCAGCCGACGGCTCGCTCGGCATAGGTTCTCTCAAAGGAAAGGCCCAGGATGAATGACGATGAATAACCTGCATCGCGAACTCGCTCCGATTTCTGATGGCGCCTGGGCGCAAATCGAACAAGAGGCTGCGCGCACGTTGAAGCGCTATCTCGCGGGTCGCCGCGTGGTCGACGTCAAGGACCCTGGCGGCGTGGGCCTCGCCGCCATAGGCACCGGCCATCTGCGCAATATCGATCCGCCGGAAGAAGGAATCATCGCCCGCCAGCGCGAGGTGAAAAGCCTGGTGGAGTTGCGAGTGCCATTCCAGCTCGACCGCCACGCGATCGACGACGTGGAGCGCGGCGCCAACGACTCCGACTGGCAGCCGCTCAAAGATGCGGCGAAGCGGATCGCCTTCGCGGAAGACCGCGCGATCTTTGAAGGCTACTTTGCGGGCGGCATCGAGGGCATCCGCAAGGGAACCAGCAATCCTGTGGCGACCCTGCCCGCTGACGTGGTTGAGTATCCCGGCGCGATCGCCGAGGCGCTAAGCCAGTTGCGCCTCGTCGGGGTCAACGGTCCCTATTCGGTGGTCTTGGGCGCTGACGCGTACACCGCATTGAGCGAGACCAGCGATCATGGATATCCAGTGATCGAACACATCCAGCGCCTGGTCAACAAGGAGATCATTTTTGCCCCGGCGATCGCGGGGGCCTTCGTCATTACGACTCGCGGCGGCGACTTTGATCTACATATAGGTCAGGACGTTTCGATTGGCTATTCGAGCCACTCCAACGCGGCCGTCAGCCTGTACCTGCAGGAGACTCTCACCTTTCTCCTGCTGACCGCCGAAGCCGCCGTAGCCCTGACGCCCGCAGCCGGATCCGCGAGCATGACCGGCGCACCGCAGCACAAACCCGCATCGCGATCGCGCTGAATGACGCGAGCGGCGATGAAACCAGCCCGGCTGAGAGATTGAATCAGCCCGGGATGGGCGAACTGGCCCAACCGCCTTTCGCCCTGATACGCCTGGCGGGATTGATTACCTCCTCACCGAAGAGCTGAATCTGCGCCTCCAGTTCTTCGACTCGTCCGAAGCAATCGAGAATCAACACCGCCAGCGAATAGCCGGCGTTGGCAAAGCGCTGAAGGTCCGACAACACGTCCTCGGCAGAGCCCGTGCAAATTGGGCGACGCCCGCCTCCCTGCTGGCGATCGGAAGGGGAGGTCAGCCGCCCCGAGGTGACCGCCATCATAAAGAATTTCGAGAGATCGCGTCCGAGCCGATCGGCCTCGCGCCGAATCTCGTCCTGCAGCGGCGCGAAACGATCCGGATCGGCCTGCGGATCGAGGAAAATCGGATAGAACCCGTCGCAGTGGCGCACTGCACGCCGTGCTCCGGCCGGCACCACGCCGCCAAAAATGATTGGCGGGCGCGGTTTTTGAAGCGGCTTCGGATCCATAGAGACGCACTCGAAATTGTAGAAGCGGCCGTGGAAGTCCACTACGTCAGCGGCCCACGAGCGCTTGAAAATCTCGATACACTCGTTAGCCATCGCGCCGCGCTCAGCATACGGCAGGCCCAGCACGTCGAACTCTTCTTTCATCCAACCGGCGCCGACCCCCAGTATCAGACGGCCGTTGGAGAGCAGATCGACCGTCGCAAACTGTCGTGCGTCGCTTAGCGGATTTCGATATGGAGCGATCAGAACGCTCGTACCCAACTTGAGCGTGGTGGTGCTGGCCGCCACAGCACCCATCGTCACCGCCGCATCCAGCATATTGTGCCGCGCTTCGTAGGCCCGCTTTCCCGAAGCATTGGCGACGTGAGCACTGCTCGATCCGGTCGGCATGCAAACGTGGTCGGGAAACCACATCGAGTGGAAACCGGCTGCTTCGGCAAGCTGCGCGATTCTGACCGGCCGCATTTCTTCCAGCGGAGCGGCCTTCAGAAAAAAGTCGTTCTCGTCCCGATAACCGATGCCGTGCGTGGTAGCGTAGATCCCGATATCCATCGACTATTCTCCGCGACGATTCTCGTCTCGGGGGTTGTTTCTCAGGTCTTGGCGACGTTCAGCCTTTGAAGCCATCTACGAACTGCTTTCTGACCCAGCCGTCCTCGTATGGCGTTAGAAACAGAATCTTCACTCGGAGATGCTTGAATAACCACTCTCCGCCCGCCCTGACATAGTCATCGCTGTAAACTCCTGCCAGCCACACGGCCCTTGTATCCACCGTGCAGGGTTGGAGCAACTTCCACTCGGCGGTGGCCCGATCTCCCTGCACGTTGATGATTGGATTCATCACGTTATGGACGGCGAATTTGAAAGATTTCGAAGCACCCTTGAAAAACTTCCGAATGGCCTCACGTCCCTCAAATTTGCCAATTCCGTTCCCTTCCCATATCGCATCTTTCGTGTATAGCGCCGCGATTGCGTCGGCATCATAGTTGGCATCGCAGTAATGGCAATATTGATGCTTCAGCTTCTTGATCGCTTCGACATCTTCAATCATTCGAACCCGCTTTTCCAAATCGTCGACGTTCATTTCACACTCCTCCTTCGCTTACGGTCACGATATGTTGAAAGCAGCGCTAACGCTCGCGGATGTCAAGAATCCGGCGCATTTCGATGCCGCAGCTTCGCGCTCGTCTGCGCCCTTGAGGAAAGTTGCTCTGGCCGGTGGCCCATGCGCTTTGCCGGACCGGTTGCAAATAGCCGCCCGCGAAACTTCCGAGCTGGCGTGACGGCCTCGCTCGATTGTGGGTCCCGACTCCCTAGACGTGTTGATATACGTCAGCTATCCGCTGGGCTGTGCCTGCCGGTCGACACTCAGAAACAGCATCCGACCGCGATTGGTGATCGTGCCCGATTCGAGGACGGTCGAGCTCTGTGGCAGGTCCGCATGAATTCGATCGAGATCCCGGCTCCAGACAAACATGTAAGCCGCATCAGGCGGTCGTTGACTCGTCGCGAACGGCTTTGGCCAGGCCGGCACTTCACGCCCAAAATAGTAAGACACCTCGTAGTTGCGCGCGTCGGCAATGGCCACCTCGCGATAGCCGGCGAGGTCTTTGGCTTTCAGCACGAAATCTTTCAGCGTGTGATTTCGAGCGAATCGGGGGGTCAGCAGCCCGATCCAGAGGCTAAGCGCGGCAAGTTCCGCCAGCGCGATACTCAAAGCCGCGACGCGGCCGTTTTGCCTGAAAACAATGTAAAGCGCCGAAACCGAGGTAATCGCGATTACGACCAGCGTCAATTCGATCCTCATAGTGCGATGTTCCGTCGCAGCTATAAAGGCACGCAGGTATGCGGTGTCGCTTGGATGCATCCTGGCCGCGATCCGAAAAAAGTGGTCAGTGTATCCATATATAATAAATCCGACCGTCGCCAGCAGCAGCATCGCGACCCCGGCCACAGAGCTTGCAATGTCAGCGAGCCGAACCGAAGTGCGATTGGCAGAGGCTGCAACCCTCGCGAACGGAGCCGCTATCACGATGGCGAACGGAGGGATTGCGTACAGGATATAGTCGTCACGCTTTGCACTGGCGATCGTAAAGAAGCAAAGCATGGCGAGTAGCAATCCGAATTGGTACAGAAGCATTCCTCCGGACTTGCGTTCGCGCATGACGATTGGAACAGCCGCCGGCAGATAGAAATTCAGCGGCAGCGTAGCGCCGAGAAAGCGCAGGAACATATAATAGAAGGGCCGCCTCGCTTCTCCCGTTCCGCCAAGGCGTGCCGGAAGAAAGTGGCCTAGATTTTCTTCGACGATCTGCACCCTGAGCAGGCCGGGGTCCCGGATGAAAGCGGGAATATACCAGCCTGCGCCGATACCCAGGGCGACGCTCAGAACGATCCAGGGCCAACGCTTGAAGCAAAGTCCCAACGGATTGCGGCCCATCATCGCGAAATACATCCCCACTCCAAGCGTGCAGAGAGCCATCGCAAGCGGCCCCTTGGTGAGGATCGCGAGCCCGAGCAGCGCGCCGGTCCCGATCGCCCGTGGCGTCGATTCCGCTCCTTCGGCTAGCGGGAAAAGCGCGCAATACGCCGCGAAGACGAAAAATGTGAACAACATGTCCGTTCGCGCAAAGGCCGCCCTCGATGCGAAGCCGTATGTGCCCATCAGGAAGAGATAGGCCAGCCATCCCGGGATTGCTCCGAAGTGCGCGCACGCGACCTCTGCAACAATAACCGCGGTAGCGGCTGCGGCCAGAAGCGAAACCGCGCGCGCACCAGGTTCGTCGACTACACCGCCCCGCATGTGGGCGATCGCGGCGGACATCCAGTAAAAGAGCGGCGGTTTTCGGGTCGGCTCGCCGTAGAGATCGGCGGGAACTAGCCAGTGGTTGTGACTGACTATGTCAAGAATTATGCCTGCAGGCCTCGCTTCGTCGTCTTTCTGGAATGGTGCCTTCATACCCTGTCCCAAAAAGAACAGCGCTAATACAAAGGCCGAAAATATCCGGAAAGCGGGCCGGGTCATCTGTTCCCGCCAGGGGACTTCGCCGGACGCTCGCGAATCCCACCCCGGCCAGCAAGTCCTACCAAGAGCGCCGCAATTCCGACATCTCGCGACCCAAGAGCGACTCCAGCGCGCTCACATCGGGTTCGTATATCGAGCGCAGCCAGTCCTTGGCTTGCACATCGATCGAAGGTTTCGGCACGACTTTGACGAAGTAACGCTGAAAGACCACCCGCTTGACGGTGTGATTGGCCCCCAAACTAACGGGCACCAATATCTGTCCGGCGCGCCGCACCCAGTTCGCGCCAGCCATTCGCCTGGCCCACGACCATCGCGCGACGGCGAACCCGTTCTCCACACGACTGGTGTCAATCTTGAAAAGCGGCGCGGTGTCCAGTTCGAGAAATCGGAGAACATCGGCCACTACCGATTTGCCGTTTAGCGCCGACGCTATTAATTCCTCCAGACTCAGAATCAACACCCGTTCACGCCCGAAGACTTCAAGGTAGCGCCGCACCTGCTCCGCATAGAGGCCCAACTCGACATACAGCTGCGATACACTCCAACCTTTTTCTCTTCGACTCCAGTCCTGTTTCAACGCCTCGTGGAATGGCAGGTCCTGGAGGCCTTCGCGCACGTCCATCAGGTAGTGCGAGTAGGCACGCTCCACCGGGTCGCGAAGCACGATGATGATTTTCGCGTGCGGAACGACGCGATGGATTCGATACGGTGCGTTCGCCTCCCACAGGTAAGAGGGGCTGGCTTCGCCGATCGCCTTGTAGCCCTTCGCTTTGCGGAAGAGTTTCAGATATTCGTTTTGGTCTTTGATGAGAGACCGCAGATGGCGCTGTTCGTGCGAAGGCTTAATCTGGGCGAAGAAGTGTGGCTCTTTGAGAGCCGGCAGAAACACGTCCGGATGCTGCCTGAGATAAGTGTACAGCGAAGTGGTGCCACTATTCGCGGCACCCACGATAAAGAAGTTAGGCCAGATCATAGCGTCTGTCTTCAGCGAGACCCATTATCGACAGTTGGGGGCGCTCCGCTGATGTTTCGTCATCGGCGGCGGTCGAACAAATCCCTCGGCTGCGCTCAGCAAGATATCTAGGCGAATTTCGAACGGAAACGCAACATCCTTTTGGTCCAGACAACCCCATCTCTGTTCACAAGTCGTAGAAAGAAAGCAAAATCAATTCGCTTGACGCCCTGGAGCGCTGCAACGAGCTTACTAGCGCGTTCGCTCAATGGAAGGACGACGTGTCCGGTGACAACACCCAAGTGACCGCTTCGAGCGAGCCTCGCTTCGGGGATTCGTCGACGAGCCGGGCACTTAAGCTCCGATCACTTCAAAATCGAATGCTTGCGGCAGAAGTCAGTAGCCAGTTTAGCAGTTAGCGACGGGTCCTCGAACATTGGATAATGACCGATACCTTTAAGATAAGCCACCTCGGCATTCTTCAGCAGTTGAACGGTTTCTTCGACCAGCGGCTTCGGCACCCAGAAATCGTCTTCTCCGCAAACGACCAGCATTGGACATTCAACCGCGCCGAGCAACCCGCGCACGTCGTGTGTCGCCCATGCCACCAGGTCGCCCACCGCGCTGACCTGAGGCCCTCGATGCTGCCAGCGCAGCTCCACAATCTTTTCCGCCGAGCAGCTGCGGTTGAGCGATTCGGTGGCCGCCCGCTCAAGCTGATCCTGCCATCCCGGCCCCCACGACGGATGAGTCACGCCGGCAGGGCTCGGAAAGGTCGGCGAGCGCGACAAGCCCTCCATCGGTATACCCGCCGCCATCTCGCGCCAATGATGCGCTGCATAGTCAAGGGTGATGTCGCCGCCGATCGAACATCCCATGATCACCGGCTTCTTCAGTCCGAGAGTATTCGCAAACGCGTACACAAATTCAGCGTGCTCGTGGATCGTGCGATGCGGCTTCCAGTTGACCGGATAAGATCGGAAGTGGCCGGGCAAATCCAGCGCGTAGGCGTGAAATCCCCGCTCCGCCAGCAAGGGCAGCAGGTAGGTGTATTCCAGCGAGCACGCGCCGGCCGTGTGGACACAGACTATTGGATAGCCTTCACCAATCTCATCGTAGAAAATCCTAGTGCCGTCAACCTTGACGTAATGCCCGCAAATATCTTCGGTGCTTGCCATAACCTGTTTCCTCAACGCGAACTTCCGCGCACGCAATCGCGCAGCACGTAAGCCATCTGGAACATCGCTTCCGCGAGGCGCCCGGCCTCAAGCAAGTTTCCCTCCGTGCGAATTTCGACGTGCATCGTGCCCGCGGTCGAAAGCGACGGGTCGTCCTCGAAGTAGCGCTTGCCGGGATACGTAAGGTCCGACCACAACCTTTGACCGCTGGTGAGAAGCTTCCATGAGGCTTCGCTGCCTGAGAATTTGAATGTATAGCCGAAAGGAGGGACAGACGGCTGATGGTCGATGACTTTCCCCTTGTAAATCTTCAGCCACAGCAGATCGGTCCCGACTTCAAGCAGGACCGATCCATCAAACCACTGAGCTTGTTCGCTGAAGACCGGATGCGCGTTGAGCGCCGAGGCGAAACGGTCCTGAAATGCGCGATCAGCCAGAAATGACATGACCTTCCTCCGTGGTTGCTGATCGGAATGCTGGATTTGATGTAGCGCCCCGAAACCCGTCCGTTGTTTTGTGTCTTTTGCGGCCAAACCCGAACCATACATCGCGCCGAAAGAAAAGAAAGTCAAGTTCCAGCGGCTGGCCGCGGATTGCGAATATTCGGCTCTCGAACGCGTTACCGATTATCGGCCACTTATTCGCATGAAGGCTTTTTTTGAATTGCCTCTTGATGCGCTCCAGTTGCTTTTTAGTATCCATTCCCTGACTACTCACTTCGGAAACACGAACTTCTCGCCCGTCACGTCCCGAATGGAAACACGCGCAATGGCAGCTGGGTCAGGCTAAGAAGCCGATTATTGTTGGTCCAGGCGAGCGGTCCCGTCACCTCAAACCGCTCGTATCGCTCGAGCAGTTCTTCGAACATTACGCGGATTTCGAGCCGCGCGAGATTGGCGCCGAGACAGAAATGCGTACCGAGTCCGAAGCCGACATGATTGTTGGGATCGCGTCCAACGTCGAAGCGAAACGGATTCTCGAACGCGTCCTCATCGCGATTGGCCGACATCTCCCAGACCGTTACTTTCTGACCTTGGCGGATTAAACGGCCCTTTAAATCGGCCTCGCGAGTTGTAGTGCGGCGTTTGTAGACCGAGGGCGAGGTCCATCGCACCATCTCTTCGATAGCGGTCTTCATGAGCTGCGGATCATCGCGCAACCGCTCGAGCTCCTCGGGATTCTCCATCAGCGCCAGCAGGCCGCCTGCGATCGATCCGCGAGTAGTCTCGGCGCCCGCCGGAAAGAGCAGGTTGAAAAAGGCGCGCAACTCCTGGTTGTTGAGCTGCGGCGAGCCGTCATCCAATTGCGCGTGAACGATCACCGACAATATATCATCGGCCGGATTAGAGCGTTTGCGCTCGACTACCGTGTTAGCATAGGCGCTGAGTTGCTTGAGGTATTGCGGCGACATCACAGTCCCGTCCCCTGCGCCGACCGCAAGGTCGACTATTTCAATTATCGCCGCGCGATCTTCCTGCGGAACTCCGAGCACGCTGCAGATTGCCTGGAGCGGAAGCTCGCGGGCCACCGCCGGAACGAAGTTGAAAGTCTCCGCCGCCGGCACGGCGTCCAAAATGCTCTTCGTGCGCCGACGCAACTCGTCCTCCAGCCGCCCGATCATCCGGGGCGTGAAGCCCTTGTTCACCAGTGCCCGCAGCCGGCGATGCTTAGGATCGTCGGTCTGATTCAACTGGTAGCCCATCCCCCTGCCGTCGTAGATCTGGGTTCCGCCGAGTTCCGAAGAGTAGGTTTCCGGATCTTTGAAAACCGCCACCACGTCCTCGTAGCGGCTGACTACCCAGAAACCAACGCCGTTGGGCGTATACCTGGTCGGCTCGTGCCACCATACGGGCGCATTGCGGCGCAACCAGGTGAAGAAATCGTGTGGAAATCCGTTCGCGAACGAACGGCTATTGGAGAGATCGACGAGTTCCATCAAAACTTCCTTGCTATTTTCGCCTGACTATCAGAGCGCCGAACGCGGACCCATCGCTCTTGCCACTGATTGTATCACGACCGGCCCATCAGCGTTGCTGAACTGCGAGCGGTCCCCCTGCTCTTGTCCCAGGCGCGCGAGATTCTCTCCCAATTCCATCTGCGTAGGTTCCCAATGGCGTAACCCCGCGGCGACGGCGTTTCCGTGCGCGCGCAGGCTCTCGCCAAGGACGACGGCATTGGTAACCGCCTTGTACGTGCTAGCCGCCGGATGCGGCCGGGGAACGAACGCGGCGTCGCCGAGCAGGCAGACGCGCCCAAAGGCCATCCGCGGCGCCGAAAGATCGTAGATCGGCTGTATGAACGGCTCAGTGGTGACGGCAAAGAGACGCTGGAAAACTTCCGGCAAAGCGCGATTCGCCTCCTCGCGCTGGCGGCGCCGCAACGCCGGTTCGACGGCGCCCTGGGGCACGGAGTAGTCATGAATCAACCCGCTCCGATCGGTGAGCGTTGCGCGTAGCTCTTCGCCCGCAGGCACATTCCAATACCAGACCCAGTTGAGCCGGCGCTTGCCCGCAACGGTCTCGCCACCGGGTCCGGGCACGAAATAGCACAACATCTGAGTATGCCGCGCGTGAAAAAAGGTGAACTTCTCCGCCAGCAGATCCCCCGCCCAATCGATCACCTCGCGTTCGGGCACCATCCCGCGCCACGCGACATAGCCGGCGTAATGGGCGGTTACATCAGGCAGCAGCAAGCGGCGCGCGGTCGAATTCGCGCCGTCGGCGCATACGAGGAGATCGCATGCGAGCTCGCGGCCGTCCTCGAGGCTGGCGTAGACCCGGTCCGCGTCCTGCCGGATCGCGATGAGCCGGGTGGCATGATGGTAATGCGCTGGTGGAAAGGCGCGTTTGAGATTGCGATAGAGCGAATCCCATGAGGTCATCAACTGGGGGCTGGCTTCAGTCCAGATGACGGTGCCGTCGAGAGCCACCAGTTGCCTCGCCCGCGAGCGCACGCCGAGCTCGTCGGGGTTTGCACCGCAGTGCTTCATGACGAAATCGAGCACCTCGTTCTGAACCACCAGGCCCGCGCCTCTCTCCTGCATTTCGCGTGGCGATTTCTCGAAAATCTCCACGGTAAAACCGGCGGCGCGCAGGACCAGCCCCGCACAAAGGCCTGCCATCGATCCGCCGATGACTGCAGCTTCGAGCTTCTTCATTTTGGCCACAGCGGACGTGATTCTAGCCGGATCGACCGACTGGTGGCTATGCGACCGCGTGTGCGCCGGGTATCATCGCGGCGTGAACGCCCAGATCCGTAAGATCCGCACGATGTGCCCGATGAATTGCTCCCCCACCTTGTGCGGGATGCTGGCCGAGGTCGAGGACGGGCGCCTCGTCGGCGTCCGCGGCGACCCCGACAATCCCGATAGCCGCGGCTTCTTGTGTATTCGCGGTCAGGCCTCGACTGAGATCATCGGCAACCCGCGGCGGCTGCTGACGCCGCTCATACGCGAGCGGCGCGGCGCCCCGATGCGCCGCGCCTCGTGGGACGATGCGCTGGATCTCATTGCCACGCGGATGCGTGCGGCGGGGCGCGAGGCCGTCGGCACCTGGGTAGGACATGGGCTCTTCGCCAGCAACTATGGCACGCGCGTCGGAGCGCATCTGGTGCGCCGCTTCGCGAATCTCTACGGCTGTCAGTGGTGGAACCCGACGATGATCTGTTGGGGCCTCGGCGCTTTCGGGCTTGGACTGACCGGCGTCCTCGAGACCAACACCAAGGAGGACATGGGCGCGCACTCGGCGCTGATCCTTTTGTGGGGCGCCAACCTCGCGAGCCAGCCGAACACGGCGCGCCACCTCGTCGCGGCGCGGCGCCGCGGCGCCCACGTCGTCACAATTGACGTGCGGCAGACCGAAGCGTCGGTGCAATCCGATGAGACCCTGGTGATTCGTCCGGGCACCGACGCCGCGCTCGCGCTCGGCATGATGCATGTCATTGTCGGCGAGCGCCTTCACGACGCCGCATTCGTCGCCCGCAACACGGTGGGTTTCGAAGCGCTCGCCGTGCACCTGGAAAAGCATTCTCCGCAGTGGGCGGCCGACGTCACCGGTATCGCGGCCGAGCGGATCGTCGCCCTTGCGCGCCGCTATGCCGCGACGAAGCCTGCGATGATCGTTCTCGGCGGCAGCTCCATGCACAAGGCCAATAACGGATGGCAAGGCGCGCGAGCGGTTGGATGTCTTCCCGCACTCACCGGCAATATCGCGGTGCCGGGCGGCGGCCTCGGCCCGCGTCACGGCGGCGTCGTCCATGGCCAGACGCTCAACAGTGACATTGTCGCGCTCGAACGGCGCCCGCCCGGAAGCTACAGTCCCAACCAAATGACGCGAATCACCGAGGATCTGCTCAATGGCGATGTGCGCGTAATGCTGCTGTTCGGCACGGACATGCTCTCGTCCTACGCCGACGCGGGCCGCCTTGCACAAGGACTGGAGCGCACCGACCTGCTGGTAAGTTACGATCTCTTCATGAACGATACCGCGCGGCGCTTCGCCGACGTCGTCTTGCCGTCGACCGCGTGGCTTGAGGAACTCGGCTGCAAAAGTACCAACACGCATCTGTACCTGATGCCGAAGGCGCTGGAAGCGGCTGGTGAAACGCGGCCGGTCGGATGGGTGCTGCGCGAACTGGCGCGTCGGCTCGAGGTGGTGGACTTCTATCCGTGGGCTGACGACGAAGGGCCGCTCGACGCCATCCTCGACCATCCCGCAACCGGCTACGCGACAGTGGCAAAGCTCCGTGCCGAGGGCGGCATTCGCGCGCTTAACATCTCGCACGTGGCCCATCCGGATCTGCGCTTCCCGACGCCGTCGGGCAAGATCGAGCTCTACTCCGAACGCGCGAGCGAACTCGGGCTGCCGCCGCTGCCGATGCACGAAGCGATGCGCGAAGTCCAGACGGGGCAAGAGTACCCACTAAGACTCTGTCAAGGACGCACGATTACTCACTTCCACGCCTTTTATGACCATGGGCGCGCTCTGCCGACGTTCGCCGCCGCGGATTCCGAGCCTTCGTTGTGGATCTCGCGCGATGACGCGGACAGGCGCGAGGTGAAGGACGGCGACTTGATTCGCATCTACAACCAGCGTGGCGAGATGCAAGCCCGTGCGTTCGTGACTGGCGACCTTTCACCGGGCACCGTATGGATGCGCGACGGATGGCTCGGGCTCAATACGCTGACCGATGGCGCCGCGGTGATCCCGGATAATGCGGTCGATACCTTCGGCTTTTCCGGCGGTCAGGCGAGTTTCGACGCCACCGTGGAAGTCGCACCGGCCTCGAAAGAGATCGACGCGCCCTGAGCTAACGGCTTATCAACTGACAGAAGCCACCGTCGGTGTCTCAACGCGAGCAGGTTTGCCGGCGACCTCAGAGTCGACGCGATAGAAAATTACCCGGCAGTTCAGCCCGCACCCACCGATGCGGATGGAACCGCCAAGGAGTCGCGCATGCATAAACAAATTGGCCGTAACTCCAGCGCACAAGGATCGTTGAAGAAGGCCACGTATCTGGCAGCTTTGCTGAGCGCCGTGTTGCTGTTCAACCGAAGTTGGACCTGGGCGCAGTCGGGGCAAGATTCTTCGCCAGACCAGTCAGTGGTGGACCGCACCTCACTGCCGATCCCCGATGCGCCGTTTAAGGGGAAAATCGGACGAACCTTCGAGGAATCAAAAGAGGATTGGCCCAAACGGGTAAAGGCTCCGCCCGGCGCTCCCAACATCCTGATTATTCTGCTCGACGATATCGGCTATGGACATCTCGGTCCCTACGGCGGCCTATCGAAGACTCCGAATCTGGACCAACTCGCCCAGCAAGGTCTGATCTATACCCAGTTCAATACGACCGCGATTTGTTCCGCATCCCGCGCCGCCCTGATGGCCGGCCGCAATCATCACTCGATAGGTCTCGGCAGCCACGCGCTCACCGCGATGGGCTTCCCCGGCTACAACGCGCATATTCCCGAAAGCGCCGGGCCAGTTTCCAAGATCCTCGAATACAACGGCTATACGACCTACGCGCTGGGCAAGTGGGACCACACCCCGCTCTGGGAAGTTACTACGGCGGGACCGTTCAACGGATGGGCCTCAGGAGACGGATTCGACCACTATTACGGCTTCATGGCGGCGGACGCCAACAACATGAAATCTACGATCTGGGCCGATCACACCGCCACCGATCCATGGCGCGGCAAACCGAACTACGATTTGACCGAAGACATGGCCGACCACGCGATCTTCTGGCTTACGGCACAGGCTTCGGTCACTCCTGACCGCCCCTGGATGATGTTCTTCGCGACCCCAGGAATGCACGCACCGCATCAGGCGCCCCAGAAGTTCCGCGACATGTATAAGGGCAAGTTCGACATGGGCTATGACAAGGCCCGTGAAATAATCTACCAACGGCAATTGAAGGACGGAGTGATTCCGGCGGGCACCAAACTCTCGCCGCGCGACCCGAACATTCCGGCTTGGGACTCGCTTAGCGCGGTGCAAAAAAAGCTCTACGCGCGCCAAATGGAAGCGTTCGCGGCGCAACTGACGCATACCGACGAGCAACTCGGGCGCCTGGTTGCCACGCTGAGGCGTATCGGACAACTCGACAATACGATCATCTTCGTTACCTCCGACAACGGCGCCAGCGCCGAGGGCGGCGTCGCGGGCAGTTTCAATGAAATGCTCGTGGCCAACGGCCTGCAAACCAGCGTCGAGGACAATATGAAGTACTACGACGACTGGGGTACCGAGACCACCAACAATCACTACACTGCCGGATGGGCGTTGGCCGGCAATACGCCTTTCAAGTACTACAAACAGACCAATTACAATGGCGGTATTGGCGATCCGCTGATCGTTTCCTGGCCCAAACGTATCAAGGCCAGGGGCGAGCACCGCACTGAGTATTCGCACATCATCGATATCGCTCCGACCCTCCTTGAAGCGGCGAGGATTCCGGCGCCGAGGACAATCGACGGAATCGAACAGAAGCCCATGGACGGCATCAGCATGCTCTATTCCTTCAACGACGCCAAGGCGAAAGACCGCCACACCGTTCAGTACTACGAAATGTTCGGTAATCGCGCGATGTACGCGGACGGATGGAAGGCGGTTACGCTTCATGGCAATCGGCCGCCATGGGTCATCGGCGGCACATATCCTTTCGATAAGGATGTGTGGGAGCTCTATCATGTGTCCGAGGACTTTTCAGAGAGCACCAATCTGGCGGGTCGGAATCCGCAAAAGCTGGATGAATTGAAGAAGCTGTTTGACCAGCAGGCGCTCAAGTATAATGTTTATCCTCTATACGACGACCTCCAGGCTCGGCTGAAAAACGTCACCGAGGTTTATCTACCGGCGCAGGGAACTTTTACCTATTACGCACCCGGTGCGCGAAACATCCCGGAATCGGCCGCGGCTCCGATCAAGAACCAGGATCATACGGTCACCGCGTACGCGCAGATACCCGACAAAGGCGCGGAAGGCGTGTTGGTGTGTTCCGGCGGATACATGGGTGGCTATACCTTCTACATCAAAGACCGCAAGCTCAACTATACCTACAATTCTTTCAACCGGAATTACTATACTATCACATCGACGAAACCCGTTCCGGCGGGGAAAGTGGAACTGCGCTACGACTTCAAGGTAAGGGGTCCCCGTGAGGGCCACGTGACGCTCTATATCAACGGTCAGCCCGTTGGCGAGGGCGACGTCAAGAACACGATGCAGGGCAAGTTCTCAATTTCGGAGACTTTCGACGTGGGTTTGGATACCGGCTCACCGGTTGACCGCAAGCACTACTCGGCGCCGTACGAGTTCACCGGAAATCTCGATAAGGTCATAATCAAGGTCGGCAAGTCCGCCGCCGGTGAGAACGAAACTGACAAAGCGGAGGTCAGCGAATCGCTGACCGAATGAGATGAGTCGCTAGACTCGCCGCAGGCCAGCAGCCGTCGTGCCGCTGGCCTGCGATTTACTCTGTAGCTAGCCTCAGGCCGGTAATCGAAACGCGCTGCTATCGGCATGCGCGCCGATCCCGGCACGTGCGATCAACTGGTCTTCATGCGGCACCAGTTTCTTAAGCTCCGGCATCACTTCAGCCGCGAACAACCGCAGGTTCGCTTCCGCCAGGTCATACGGCATGCCCGCATAGCTGAAGACCCCGTTGAAAGCCTCGGCCCCGGTGCGCTCCTGGATTTCGACGACCTTTTTGTAACACTGCTCGGGCGTGCCCCAGACCTGCAGCCCCATGAAGAATTCGATCATTTTTTCCATTCCGCCCGGCGAGCTCGCCATTTCCTGCATCGACTTGTACGATTCGTAGCCGCGCATTTTGGTCAGATGATCGCCGATAATCTCGTAATGCTTCGCGACCGTAAGCCAGTAGCCGCCGATATATTTTCGCGCCATCTCCTCGGCCCGATCCGCGTTCTCGTCGCAGTAAGTCCATCCGCCCACGATGGGCGGCGGTGCGTCGGTACCGTTGACCTCGCGAAAAACCGACCGATAGTTGCCTAGCTCAGTCATTACCGTTTCCCACGGCTTTTGCGGGATGATCAGGATTCCGATTCCCAGCCGCGCCATGATCTCGGATGACTCGGGAGAGACAGCCGCCGCGTAAGTTCGTCCCCGGAAGGACTTGAACGGGCGCGGACGAAGATTGCGCCGGGTCTGATGCACGAACTTGCCGTCGAACTCGCAGTACCCACGTTCCAGACCTTCGAGAATCGTCTGCGCTGATTCGACGAAGATTTCGCGCGCGTCTTCCTGGTTGACGCCGAAGCCCTCGAACTCGACCCGCCCTAGCCCGCGCCCCAATCCCAGAATCATGCGGCCGTCGGACATGTGATCGAGCATGACGATCTGTTCCGCGACTCGAATCGGATCGTGCCACGGCAGCACGACCACCATCGATCCGAGCTGGATGTGCCGGGTGCGCCCGGAAAAGTAGGTAAGCAACTGAAGCACGTCAGGGCACATCGTATAGTCGGTGAAGTGATGCTCGACGCCCCACAACGACTCGAAGCCGAGCGGCTCCGCCATATCGCCGAAACGCAGCTCGTTGCGATACACATTGCGATCGGTGCGTCCTTCTCCCGAACCCTGAAAAATCACAGCCATCCCGACGTGCATGAGAGCCGCCTCCTGTAATTCTTAAACCGTCTACCTGGAGTGTTTCTTATCGGCCTTTTCCGCACCGGAAGTCAAAGATTCTCATTGCTCGCGTTCAGGTTCGGATCCAACGCGGCCCAACCGGATTGCCTTTTGGTTCGCAGAGCATAAGGGAGAGCTTGCAGCTACTAACGAAGCCGGGCGAAACGAAGCGTCAACCGGACTTCTCGTGAAAATGGCGCAATGGCGCATCGCTCGAGAAAACGGCGGCTAAGAATCGGGGGATCATTCCACCGCCAACTCCGATGTTATGGTTTTGGCACGCCGGTGCGAGGCCGGGCTTTCCACGCGATCAGACCGCCGTCGGATGGGCAATGTCCGTACTGATCGTGCTCGTCCGAAAAGGACGCGACCAATTCATCCTTGCCATCGCCATCAAGGTCCGCGAGCTCGACATGGGCGCCGCGGCAGGCTCCGGGGAATGCCCGCGGAGATGTGTTCTCTCGCGTGAAAGATCCTTTGCCATTGCCGAGGTAGACCACTGTCTCGCCAGTCGCGGTCAAAGCGACCAAGTCCTTGTGTCCGTTGCCTTCGAGGTCGCCAGTTGCGAGCGCGACCGGGCCCTTGCGAGTCTCTGCCGCGAGGAGCGTCCGCCGATCCCAGTGTCCACCAGGCCGAGAAAGCAGGACATCGACGCCACTTCGCCACGTTTCCAGCTCGAAACTGGTATAGGCGACCGCCAGGTCAGCACGTCCATCGCCATCGAAATCCGCGGCGGCGACCGACCACACGTATGCCATCGGGCGCACCTGGCTGACGGCGACAGCCTGCCATCCGTTATTGGGCTTCCACTGATTCACGATGTCATCGCGGTCCATGACGCTGGTGCTGGTGGCAAAGCCGGGATGGCCTTCGCCGGTGAAATCGCCGGTCACAATCGACTCGCCGAACAGCTGATTCGGTGTCCTCAGCGCGTGACGCTCCCACTTTCCGTTGCCCAAGTTGCGGTATAAGGACACTCCGCGCGAGGCGTGGATTAGATGCCCGCCCATCAAACCCGGCCCTTCGCCAAGGGCCAGAATATCGAGGCGTCCGTCACCGCTCCAATCGACCAGTTGCAGCGAGGTCGATGAAAAAGCGGTTTTCCCGCCAAGCGCGAAATCGAGGCCTTCGCTGGCATCCGTGAAGCCGCCTTTGCCGTCGCCGAGGAGGACGATCAGCCCCCGAAGATGCACCGCGAAGGCGAGGTCCAACCGACCGTCGCCGTTGAAGTCGCCCACCTGAACGTCGCCATAGTCGTAAGCGAGCGGCGGAAACTTCGTCTCGCGCCATCGTGACCACGAGCCCTGCCCGTCGCCGAGGAAAATCACCGGAACCGCTCCAGGAGCTTTGCGTGGCGGACCAAATACGATGTCGGGATGGCCGTCGCCGTTCATGTCAGCGATCGCGAAGCCGTCGCGCCACTGACCTGACGACGGAAGACCGCGGCCAAAGGGCGTGAAGCGCAGGCGCGCGCTGGGCCGCACGTCGACCCGGTAACTGTCGCGGATTCTCTGCTCCTGCTGAGGTGAAATCCGCTCCACGGGCGCGGGCTTCGGTGCGGCAACCGGACGGTAGACTTTATAGAAATAAAAGGCACCGTCTTCCCTGACGACGTCGAGGGGAAAACCCCAGAAATCGCGCACCGTGTTGCGGTCAATCCGCGCGGCCATTTTTTTCGGGGTGCGCGCGACAAAATATTCGCGCCCGAGGCCATCCTTCAACCAATGGCCCGCGGGAGGACCCTCATCCGCGGAGGCGGCCACCATCACGTCCGCCGGCGCAGTAGCGCCATGGCCGGCGGCCGCGCGCGATTGGCCGGTCTGCACAGACGTTGCCGTACACGCGATCAAGAGGAGCAGCGCGGAAGCGAATAACGGGCGGGACCCTCGCGATAAAGGCATAGCTTGTTCGAGCAGAGCGAAATCGCAATGCTCACGACCTCACCTTGGTCTAGAATTGACTATCTGAATGGCTAGTTCACCGGCCAGACGGACCGGGCAAAGAGCGCGGCGCTCTATGCCCGGCCGTGAGCCGCGCTATCATTGAGGGACTATGTGATTTGCGCTAACCGCGGAGTCGAGCAAAGTCGCGCGCTCGCCGATACGGTAGGTACTGTTGTCGTAAATCGTCGAGACCCATGCCTGCTCGGCAGTCGGATCGCCGGTCGGAAAGGTGCCGGCCGTCGGCGAATTGAGATCAAGGTACATCCAGCCGGCATCGAAAGAGGTCGGAATCGTGCCTGCGCCGACGCCGACTTTTTGCGTCTCCGCTGGAAAAAGATGGGCCGGCGAGGCAGTCACTTGCGGATGTTCCTGCTCGTCAAAGATCACGATCCCCTCCTGGCCCAGGGGAAACCATGCGGGATGGCCCGCGCCCGCGGAACAGGTGAACGGAGCCTGGGCTACCTTCGAGTCGCGCCAGACGACCATAGAAGTGCCGCCGGAGAAATACCGACGGCCTTCGGGGCTGGCGGGATTGATGAAGCGCGCTGCGAAGTTGGTCGAGAGCGGCTGGCGGTTGTCGATCGCGGTGAAAGAATCGTACCTGCCATAGAACGTGTAATTACCCGAGGTCGAGGTCAGGGGGTCGGTCACGCTCGCCAGGATGTGCACCAGCGGTTGGCCGAACGCCTTGCCGGTGTTCTTGTTGATGTATGTCGAGTCACCCCACATTACATTCTGGTTGGTCGCATCGCCGCTGCCGCCGGATCCGAAATAGCCGGGGTCGCCCGGAAATCTAAGCGTGCAGTTATTGACGGTATCGACGGTGACGTATCCGCGCGCGATTCGATCCGTATGCCTGACGCCCGCGCACAGTCCGCCCAGATTCGCCGAGGGGCTGCCGGTCAACGCGTCCTGCAAGCCTTTTAGCCGCACACCGGTGAGAGGTTTGGAACCGTAGGGAAGCAGGCCCGTGCAACTGGCAAAATTAATGTCCTGGGAAAACGAGCCTTTGGGACTGATTTTATCGGTCGGATCCTGACCCGCCGAGGCGGTCTCAGGGAGGAGGCCGTGGCGAATGAGATTTCCGAGATCGAGCGTGTACATGTCGTAGCCGGTTAGATAGACCTCGAACCCGAGCGACGGCACCGAAAGGTCGCTCCAGATCACGACGTGGGCGAGGATCGCAGTGGCCGACGAGTTATTAATGCTCATCAGCGTATCGGCTCCGCCCGGGGTATCGATGTTGACTTCAAAGTACGGGAGCAACAACGAGGCCGCGGGCTGATCCGAGACAATCTCGACGCCGGCATAGGCGCGACCGCCGATCGCGACCAAGAAGAGCAAAGAGATTGCGGCTAGCAGTCGTCTCATTTTCCTACCTTCCTTTCTCGCCTCGTTGCCGTTAATCGTGTCGCCGATTCCGCCAAGGATTCCACCAGAATTCCGTTTCCATAGGCTTCGCAGGCTTCAGATGGATCAGGTTGTGGGGCCGCGCGCGTCCGCTCAGGGGACAAAGTGTGTGGCGTCAACCGCCGAATCGAGCATGACCGCGCGCTCCCCGACTGCATACGGAAGTGTGCCATCGTTGTTAAAGAGCGTAATTACCCAGGCCTGCGCCGCCGCCGGATCGACCGGCGGATTGGAGCCAGCCGCAGCCACCGTGCTGTTGAGGTCAAGATACATCCAGCCCGCATCGAACGAGGTTGGCAGCGCGCTTGCGCCGACTTTGACCTTCTGCGTCTCCGCTGGAAAAGGAGCTAGCGCCGCCGACGGCGAGCAAGGAGGTAATTTGCAAATTTGCGGGAGCTGGGGATGTTCTTGCTCGTCGAAAACGACGATTCCCTCCTGGCCGAGCCCATACCAGGAAGGCGTACTGCCTAAAGTGGCCGGGCAGGCGAAGGGAGTCTGTGCGACCTTGGAATCGCGCCACACAATCATCGAAGTGCCCGAGGAAAAATAACGCTTTCCCTGCCTACTCGGCGGATTGATGTAGCGGGCTGCGAAACTCGTCGAGAGGGGCTGGCGATTGTCGACCGCGGTGAAGCCGTCATAGCGGCCGTAAAATGTGTAACGGCCGGGTACCGAGGTTGCCGCGTCCGTCGCGCTGGCGGTGATACTCACAAGTGACTGTGCCACCGCCCAATGATGGGCTGCATTAATATAAAAGGAATCGCCCCACAGCGCGTTCTGATTGGTCGCGTCACCGCTGCCGCCGGCGGCGAAGTAGCCGGGGTCGCCGGGAAATTTAGCTGTACAGTTGTTCACTGCGTCGACCGTGATATAGCCCCGCGCGATTCGGTCGCCGTGATCCACGCCCGCGCATTGGCCGCCTAGACCCGCGGAGGGCATCCCGGTCAGCGCGTTTTGCAGATTGGTCAATTGCTGTGCCGTCAGTGGTGGATTGGGCAGCTGGCCAGTGCAGCTTGCGAAGTTTATATCTTGGGAAAACTGGCCCTTGGGGCTGATCGTGTCGTTCGGATCCTGCCCGGCCGACGCGGTCCGCGGCTGCCTTCCGTCGAGCAGGAGACTCTGGAGATTCAGCCGGTATACGTCGTAGCCGGTTAAATAGACGTTGAACTGAAGCACCGGCACTGAGAGGTCGCTCCAGATCACGACGTGGGCGAGTATGGCCGTGGCCGACGCGTCATTGATCGAGAGCATCGTAGTCGCCGCGCCGCGGTTGTTCAGGTTCACCTCGAAGTATGGCAGCAGCAGCGACGCCGCGGGCTGATCGGAAATGATCTCGGTTCCGGCCGTCGCGCGCCCGCCAAGGGCGAACATGAAGATGAGGAACGTCGCGGCTACCATCCGGCTCACATTCGACCAATCTCTGCGGTTCATGTACGACCCCTTCTGCTCGCGGGCGAGCAATCGCTAATCGTGTGTCTCGAAGGCAGCGCTCGGATGTATATGTCTATTCGTTGAGTCACTCAGATAAAGTCGATCAGCGGCCATTACCTAGTCTTGTTCGTGACTGCGTTTGTGTCGAATTCAGGACCGGCTCGATTGACTCTGGTCTCGTAACATGGCGAAGTCAATGTTGCGCCGCTCAATAATAAAACTCTTCGTCACGTAAATAACCAGTCGCGCCGCAGGCACTTTACGCCACGCCATCATAAACGAAATAGTGAGCATAGATATGACTATCAATGCTGTATTAATTGAATATAAGGAGGCCCCGCCTCCTGCCCGTAACCGGCTATTTACAGAACTCGTAGCGCCTCAGCGCGGAATCAGAAAGCGAAGTGTCTCAGTAGCGGTCACATTGCTTTTGTTTGCGCTATTGCCGTGCCTCGCATTCGCAGACGCTCGGGTCGTGCGGAACGGTGATCGGCTCTCGGTTGACTTTCACCAAGCTACACTCGGCCAAATGGTCGAAGCGCTGCAGCGCGACGCACGGATCGTAATACGCCTGCCGGCTTCGCTGAACGATCGAAAGATCACCGTCAGCTTCCAGAACCTGGAGATCGGGGCGGCCACCAAAAAACTCCTGATGAGCGCGTCATTGAAAAGCAGCGCTGTCGTTTACAACTCGGGGCCGGAGGGCCTGGTAACCATCGTCGTGCTGGAGGCCGCAAAGCCCGGATCGCGCACGCCGCAGCCGCATGCGGCGTTCGCGCCCGGCGCACTGGCGGCCGCGCCGGCGGCCACGCGCGGCGCGCCGGCGACCGCGCCAGCCACTGATCCCGCGGTGGTCCATGACGATGAACCGATCACGCCAGAGGAGCGCCGGACGTTGACGGCAACGACCTCCGGCCAGTCCGAGGCTGCGGATTCGGCCACCGAGGACCCTGATGACTAGCGCGTCACCGTTGGATGCGGCCACGCGTGAATCGATGAGAATTCTTTTCATCGCCGCGAAACCACCGGATCCGCCGCTGCGCGGCTACCAACTCCGGGCGCATCATCAACTGCGGCTGCTCGGCCGGCGCCATCGGGTGACTCTACTCTGCTTCGGCGGCGGCAAAGATGCGCCGGCAGACGACGCGGCTGCGGGGCCGTTATGCGAGG
>DATJID010000070.1:0-93953 GCA_035493515.1 Binataceae bacterium (SeqCode)
AACGCCGAAGGCGGCGAGCGCACCGTGCGCGCGATCAAGGAAGCCGGCGGCGACGCGATATTTCACGCCGCCGACGTCGCGAATCACAAGGAAGTCGAGGCGCTGGTGAAAAAGACCGTCGAGCATTACGGCCGGCTCGACTGCGCGTTCAACAACGCCGGGATCGAGGGCGAATTCTCCTCCACGCCCGAATGCACGCTTGAAAACTGGCAGCGCGTGATCGCGATAAACCTGAGCGGGGTTTTTTACTGCATGAAGTATGAAATCCCCGAGATGCTCAAGAATGGCGGCGGCACGATCGTCAATACCTCGTCCATCTGCGGCTTGGCCGGAATTGCCAACACCTCCGCCTACACCGCGGCCAAGCATGGAGTCGCCGGACTGACCAAGACCGCGGCGCTGGAGTTCTCGAGTCAGGGAATCCGGGTCAACGCCGTCTGCCCGGGATTCATTCGAACGCCGATGGTCGCGCGGGTGATGGATCGCGGCAGTTTTGACGAGAAGGCGGTCATCCAGACCCATCCGATCAACCGCCTTGGCAAGGCCGAAGAAATCGCCGAGGCCGTGCTGTGGCTATCGACCGACGCGTCATCGTTCGTCAGTGGCGTGCCGATGCCGATCGACGGCGCCTATCTCGCGCAGTAGGCAGGCCGGGGCACGCGCGATTAAATCATTCAGGAGATCGAACTGAGGCTGATACTGAAACGCAGCGGAGACTATTCGTCGGCGCAGGATTCGCAATCGAGGCAGCCGCCGTGAATCAGGCTTAGCTGCTCGGCGACCGCTGCGTCGGCGAAACCGACATGCTCACCCGCTTGATGTCCGCACGACCGGCATCTCTGCGCGGCGCGGCGCGGAAAAAGCGGCTGCCTGACAACGGGCCGCAAGGCGATCCGAAGTGCGTTAGCTGACTGGTTCATCTTACTCTATGAGCTACAAAACGCGCTTAGGAAGGCGGGAGCCCCCGGCGACGCGAATGTCGGAGAACATTTGCGACGCCGGGGGAAGATCGGAGGTTAATTCGGTGTAGCTCATTTTGATTGGACGATGGGTGAACCATCGATTAGCAAGACGAACCAAGCAAACAGCACTTAATGTGCCAACGCCTCACTTCTGATAGTTCTAGCAATTACTTAGCGTTTTAGTCTCTTTACCTGCGGCTGATTCACACCGCGTTGCATCTCTGCAATAGCGGTTGTCGATCCGTGTTCCGCTTCGGCAACACCGACCCTTCTTTGCGGGCCTGCCGAAACCCCGGGAGCCGGAGAGTGGGGCGCCTTGATTTGACACCTGCGCGCGCCGCCTTCTAAGTTACGCACGTCTGTTTTTGACCAACATCATCAGCTCTGGAGGATCGTCCCAATGAGGGCCGCCGTTTTATACGAAGCGCAAAAACCCATGGTCATCGAAGACCTCAAGCTCGCGCCGCCGAAGGCCGGAGAGGTACGGGTAAAGGTCGCCGCGAACGGCGCCTGCCACAGCGACCTCCACGTGATGACCGGCGACATGCGGATGCCGATGCCCATCGTGCTGGGCCATGAGGGCGCGGGAATCGTGGCCGAAGTCGGCCCGGGCGTGGCCTCGTTGAAAGAGGGCGACCACGTGGTGCTGACTTTCTCGCCGGTGTGCGGCCATTGCCATTACTGCACGCAGGGGCAGGTGAATCTGTGCGAGACGCGGCCCAAGGGACTCGGCACGCTGCTCGACGGCACCACGCGGCTGAGCAAAAACGGCACCGAGATTTTTCACTTCGCTTATGCCTCGACCTTTGCCGAGGAGACGGTGATGCCGGAGAGTTGCGCGATCAAGATCCGCGACGATGTTCCGCTCGACCGCGCCTGCTTCGTCGGTTGCGGCACGATGACCGGCATCGGTGCGGCGATCAACACGGCTAAAGTGCGGCCGGGCGCGAGCGTCGCGGTAATCGGCTGCGGCGGCGTGGGCCTCAACGTGATCCAGGGCGCGGCGCTGGCGGGCGCGCACGACATCATGGCGATCGATCTGTTGCCGAACAAGCTCGAGCTGGCAAAAGTGTTCGGCGCGACGCACCTGATCAATCCCTCACAGGACGACGCCTACAAGGCGGTGATGACGCTGACGCATGGGCGCGGCGTCGATTACGCCTTCGAGGTGATCAGCACGGCCAAGACCATCGAGCTGGCGTTTCGGATGACCGGACGCGGCGGCACCTGCACGATTGTCGGGGTCTCGCCCGAGACCGCGCGCATCACGCTCAATCCCAACGTGTTCACGATGATGGAGAAGCGGCTGATCGGCTCCTTTTACGGATCGACGCGGCCGCGGGTCGATATGCCGCTGCTCATCGATCTCTACATGGACAAAAAAATCAAAATCGACGAGCTGGTCTCGCGCACCTTCCCGCTCGAGGGCGTGAACGAGGCCTACGATCTTTTGCGCAAGGGCGAGGTCTCGCGCAGCGTGATCAAGTTTTTCTAGATCGAGCCCCGGCGCGGCGCGGTTCAACCATCAGCGGAGCGGTTCAACCCGCAAAAGGAGTAAATCGCATGGCCGTCCAGATGCCGACCCGAGAGCAACTGCGCGCGGTCGCGCGACAGTGCGGACTGGCGCTCGATGACGCCAGCGTCGATTCATTTCGCGCGCTGTTCACGACTTACGTTGACGCTTATAACACCATCGCCGCGATGCCTGACGAGGTGCCGCGGGTAAAGTACCCGCGCACGCCCGGCTATCGGCCCGGCCCCGAGGAGAACAAGTACAACGCCTGGTACTACAAATCGTCGGTCAAGGGCGCACACGAGGGCAAGCTCAAGGGCAGGACCGTGGTGCTCAAGGACAATGTGATGCTCGCGGGCGTGCCGATGATGAACGGCGCGGCAACGATGGAGGGTTACATGCCCGATTTCGACGCCACCATCGTTACCCGTATTTTGGACGCCGGCGGCGAGATCGTCGGCAAGGCCCATTGCGAATGTTTCTGCCTCTCCGGCGGAAGCCATACCAATGCCACCGGCGCGGTGCACAATCCGCGCAAGATGGGCTACTCGGCGGGCGGCTCCTCATCGGGCAGCGCGGCGCTGGTGGCGGCGGGCGAAGTCGACATGGCGATCGGCGGTGACCAGGGCGGTTCGATTCGCATGCCGTCGTCGTACTGCGGCATCTATGGGATGAAGCCGACCTGGGGACTCGTTCCCTACACAGGGATCATGCCGATCGAGATCTTCGTCGACCATACCGGCCCGATGACCGCCAATGTTGCCGACAATGCGCTGTTGCTCGAGGTAATCGCCGGCGACGACGGCTACGACCCCCGCATCAAGGCGCCGCAGGTCCATCCCTATTCGCAGGCGCTGGGGCGCGGCGCGAAAGACCTCAAAATTGCGATGGTCAAGGAAGGCTTCGGCCATCCCCATTCCGAGCGCGCCGTCGACGAAAAAGTTCGTGCCGCCGCAAAGCGCCTGGCCGCGCTGGGCGCACGGGTCGAGGAAGTTTCAATCCCTATGCATCTCGCGGGGGCCGCCATCTGGACTCCGATCGGCATCGAGGGCCTTACGCAAACCATGATGTATGGCGACGGCTTCGGCGTGAGCCGCGACGATCTTTATGCGACCTCGATGATGGATTTTCATCGCGGATGGCGTCAGCGCACGGCCGAGCTTTCTGAAACCACCAAGCTATTCCTGATGTTCGGCACCTACGTGCGCGAAAATTACGGCTCGCGCTATTACGGCAAGGCGATCAATATCGTGCGCCGGCTCCGCGCGGCCTATGACGAGGTCCTGACAAAATACGACCTGCTGTTGATGCCGACCACACCGATGAAGGCGACGCCGCTACCCAAACCCGAAGCGAGCCGCGAGGAATACGTGATGCGGGCGCTCGAGATGATCACCAATACCGCGCCGTTCGACCTTACTCATCATCCGTCCATGTCGATCCCGTGCGGCATGATCGACGGTCTTCCGGCGGGACTGATGCTGACCGGCAGGCACTTCGACGAGCCGACGATTTATCGTGCGGCCGAGGCCTTTGAGCAATCCGACGATTGGAAAAAGATGTAAAAGGACTGATGCTCCTCGCGGCGGGGCGGCGGCCTGGGAACAACCGGGGTCAGTGCGCTGAAGACAGCGGCGCGGCGATTTTTTCCAGGCTGGTCCGTTCCGCCGCGACTCCGAGCACCGCTTCAATCACGGCCGCCGCCAGCATCAGGGCGGCGGCAACCAGATAGCCCCAGAGCAACTCGGTGCGCGAGTTGGAATCGATCAGCCGGCCAAAAAACCACGGCGCAACCACACCGCCGACCGCGGTGCCCGCGGAATAGAAGACGGCGATGGCCAGCGCCCGCATCTCGAGCGGAAATATCTCGCTGACCGTAAGGTAGGCCGAACTCGCCGCAGGCGAAGCGAAGAAAAACATCACCGACCAGAGGATCGCCTGGGTGGTCGCGGTCAGGTCGCCGCGCACGAAGAGCCATCCGTTCAGAATCAGCAGCAGCGCCGCGATTGCGAAGGTCGCGGTAATCATCTGCCGGCGCCCTATGGTGTCAAAAAAATGACCCAGCGCCACTGGCCCGAGAAAATTCCCCAGCGCGAAGGGCAGCAGATAGAGCCCGGTGGTATGAATGGGCACCGCGTAGTAGCGAGTGAGCACGAGTGCATAGGTGAACAGGATCGCGTTGTACACGAACGCCTGCGCAATCATCAGCGAAAGCGCCAGCACCGATCGCGCGCGGTACTGCGTAAGCATCGGCGTCAACACTGCCTCCAGGCCGAAGTGCTGCCGTTCGTGAAGCCGTATCGCCTCGTCGGCCGGGGGTGGCTCCAGGGCCACGCCGGTTTCGCGTGCCACCGTCAGTTCGATGGCCGCCACGGTTATGTCCGCTTCCTCGCGCTGCCCGTGGGTGACCAGCCATCGCGGGCTCTCCGGTATGAACCGGCGCATATAGAGGATGCAGGTCCCGAGGATCGCGCCCGCGCCGAAGCCCAGGCGCCATCCGAGGTCGACCGGCAGGATCTTCGGATTGAGCAGGATTATCGTCGACGCCGCGCCAGCGGCGGCACCCAGCCAGAAGCTGCCGTTGATCATCAAATCGACGCGGCCGCGAAAGCGGGCCGGGATGAGTTCGTCGATGGCGGAGTTGACTGCCGAGTACTCGCCGCCGATGCCGGCGCCGGTGATGAATCGGAAGAGCGCGAAGCTCCATAGGTTCCACGAAAAGGCGGTCAGTCCCACACCGAGCAGATAAATCCCAAGGCTGATGAAAAAGAACTTGCGCCGTCCATGGCGATCGGTCAGGTGGCCGAAGACCAGCGAGCCGAGCACGGCGCCGACCAGATAGGCCGAACTAATCGCGCCAACCTGCGCGGCGCTGAAGTGCAGCACGTCCGGCCGTTGCAGGACGGCGCTGATCGCGCCCATCAGCGTCACCTCGAGGCCGTCGAGTACCCAGGTGATGCCGAGGCCAATCACCAGCAGCCAGTGAAATTCGCTCCACGGCAGGCGGTCGAGCCGCGCCGGAATTAGCGTTTCGAAGGTCTCTCCGATGTCGGTCCGGTTTGTCAGGCGCGGTAAGCGGGGGCGGCGCTCGCGAAGCGGATGGTGAACGTTGCGCCGCGGTTCTTCTCGCTCGCGACGGCGATTTCCGCGCCGTTGAGTTCGAGATATTTCTTGACCAGCGAAAGGCCCAGGCCGACGCCCTCGAATCTGCGCGTGAGGCCGGGATTCTCCTGGGAGAAGGCGGCGAAGATATGTGGCAGATAATCGGCGTCGATGCCGACGCCGCTATCGCGCACTTGAAGGCACAGCGCCGCATGCGCCTCGCGCCACAACCGCACCGTCACTTCGCCACGTTCGGTAAACTTGATCGCGTTGTGCAGCAGGTTGGTCAGGGTGCTTGAGAGACACCCCTCGTCGAACATCACGACCGCCTGCGGTTCATCAAATTCGGCGCTGAGCGCGAGGCCCTTTTCGGCCGCCAGCACTCTGAACTCTCCCAGCAGGCTTTCGACGAACTCCGCGAGCGCGACGGGCCTCGGATTGATCGGGTATGCACCCGATTCGATTCTGGACAGCTCAAGAATAGAGGCGATGGTATCGAGCAGGCGCTTACCGGCGCGCCGCACCGGTTCGGCGTAGTCGCGCCCGCGTTCGTCACCCAGTTCGGCCAGGCGTTCGGCCATGAGATCCGCGTAACCCAGAATGATATTGAGCGGAGTATGGATTTCGTGGGTCACGTTGGCCACGAAGGCCGACTTCATCCGCGAAGCCTCCAGCGCGGCGTCACGCGCCTCCCTTGCGTCCTCGACCAGGAGGCGGAAGCGCTCCTCGTTTTCGCGCAGCTTCTCGGCCGTTCGCTGAGCATCGTCGTAGAGCTGGCGCAGGTGGCCTTCACGCAGCCGCGCATAAATCCGGCCCGTCGATTCGATCGCTTCGCCCCACAGCCGATTGAACGGCAGCACCGCCGCGACCCGCCCTTCATCGCCTTCCAGTACCTGTGCGATCTCCTTAGCCAACAAGGCGCGCACTGCGCGCGCCGAAGAGAACAGCGCATCGATCGTCGCGCGCTGGCGCTCCGGCTCGTCTAGCTGTCCGCGGATTATATTTTCGATGAAGCTTTGATAGCGCTCGAGCGCTGCCCGCGGATTGCGCTGGGACAGGCACTCGAAGAAACTGCCCAGGAACGGAACCGTCATCCCGCGCAACGTTCGGCGCATCCCCTGCAGCTTGTCGGCCGGGGCGTCGAGCTCTATCGCTTCGGCCCAGCGTTCGGCTACCCGTTCGAGATTGGGAAGGAGGCCGCGCGCAACTTGCGCCATCAAGTCGCGTTCACGGTCGCTAAATAATGGGTGCTCCAGGTAAGCCACAAGATCCAGCGTCACCGGGCCACGAGTAAAATCCTGGGTTAAAGTAGAACGTCCTCGAGGATCGATCAATGCGAAAATGTAAATTGATTATCTCTGCCGGCGAATCCGTGAGATGAAAGCAAGAAAGCAATAGTAAACTAATAATAAGTAAACTTCGAAATTAAGATTAAGTCAGGGAATATCAATCGGTATTGACGGCTGTGGACTATATCTGCGATTGAGCTTCCTAAGACCTAGAGAGGGTGGTGACTCATGCCGGTCTTCGAGCACGCAGGCGTATCGCTCTACTACGAGGAATACGGGTCGGGCTATCCGTTGCTGTTGTTCGCGCCAGGCGGAATGCGCTCGAGCATCGATTTCTGGCGTCGCAGCCCGTTTGACCCGACCGCCGAGCTGGCGCAGGACTTCCGCGTAATCGCGATGGACCAGCGCAATGCCGGCCGCTCACGCGCGCCGGTGAGCACGGACGACGGGTGGGAAACGTACGCCGGCGACCATCTCGCCTTGCTCGACCATCTCGGCGCCGAGCGTGCGCACGTGCTGGGCGGATGTATCGGGTCGTCTTACTGCTTGGGGCTGATAAAGCTCGCGCCCGTTCGCGTCAGCGCCGCAGTGCTGCAGAATCCGATCGGGCTCAGTCCGGAAAATCGCCCGGCTTTTTATGAAATGTTCGACGGTTGGGCGGCGGATCTCAGGAAAGGCCGCCCTGACTTGAACCAGGCGGCGCTCGACGCTTTGCGGACGCGGATGTACGACGGCGATTTCGTTTTTTCGGTTTCGCGCGACTTCGTGCAGGCCTGCCGCACGCCGATGCTGATCCTGGCGGGCGACGATCTATACCATCCCGCGGCCACCGCGGAAGAGCTGGCTCGATTGGCGCCCGACTCCGAGCTGATCGCGAAATGGAAGACTCCCGACGCGACGCCCGCAGCCGTCGCACGCGTGCGCGCCTTCCTGAAAGCACATCAGTAAGGGCCGGGCGGCGCTGCCGAAGGCCGCGCCTGATTCATCCGCGGCCCGCGGCGTCTAGCGGATGCAGGCGCGCGCCAGGTCCTCCAACTCGCGCTCGTACCTCTCGGGCGCCAAGGTCGGTGCGCTTACCAGCACGCGATGAGTTCCGGCCTCGCCATATTCCTTGATTGCGCGGGCGGGGTCGGACGGCATCTCCAGCATCAGGAAGGTAATTTCGATCTTGCTGAAGTCGCGCTTGGCCGCCGCACACATCGCGCGCAGGTTTCCAAGTTCCGCGGATAATTGAGCGGGCGTCAACCCAAGCGGCATCCATCCGTCACCCATCTCGACCGTATCCTTGAGTGCGCGCTCGCAGCTGAGGCCCATCCCGCCGGCTCCGATTATTATCGGCGGGTTGGGCTTCTGCGCGGGCTTGGGAAAAAACTTGACCTTTGGAAAGCTGACAAATTTACCTTCGAAACTCGGCTCGGGCTTGGTCCACAGCTCTTTCATCACGGCGATGTATTCGCGAGTCATCGGCCAGCGCCGCTTGAAATCGACGCCCATGATCTCGGACTCGTCGGCGAGCCATCCCGCACCGATCCCGAACATAAAACGCCCGCCCGAGAAATGGTCGAGCGTCGAAATCTCCTTGGCCATCACGATCGGATCGCGCTCCGGCACCAGGCAGATACCGGTCGCGAGCTTCAGGCGGCTAGTCGCGCCGGCCGCGAGCGCGAGCGCGATGAACGGATCGGGCATGTGGGCGTACACTTCCGGGATCGAGCCGTCGCCCATCGGATAGCGGGTTCGATGATGCACCGGGATTATCGGATGCTCGGGGATGAAGATCGAATCGAAACCGAGCGCTTCGGCTTTGCGCGCAATATTCGCCGGGTTGGCGGTGCTCTCGGTCACGAATGCTTGCAGGCCTACCTTCATTTGCGGCTCCTTTTCTACAAATTTGACTGGCAAGACAGATAGCGAGCTAAGATGGAAACGAGACTCATTCTCGGCATGACACTACTACTACAATCAACCCCCACCTGGGAGATTTGTCTCTATGAAAAGGCACACCCTAATGCTCCTTGTGACGGCCATCGCGGCGGTGGCTGTCGCGCAGGCGCATGCCGAAAGCTCCTCCGGCCAGGGTTCCGCGCTTCATGCGGTTCCGCCCGTCGCTAACCCGTGTCCGCGTTTGACGGCAGGCAGTATCGTACAAAACCCGCCTTCGCTGTTCAGCCAGCACGGAGTGTTAACTGCGAATTTCTCATATCAGACCACCACCGATACCGATGGCAGGACTCTTTTCTCCTTCATGACCCCGGAGGGTCTGGAGAATCCGACTCTGCGCGTTCATCCGGGGGACCAGCTGGTCATCAATGTGACGAACAATACTCCCGCGATGCCGGTGGAAATGCACATCGATCCGCCCAACTGCGGAGACACCGCGATGACCGAATCGTCGTTAAACATCCACTATCACGGCACCAATATTTCGCCGAGCTGTCATTCGGACGAAGTTATTCATACCGTCATCAATTCGGGGCACACCTTCACCTACAACGTTCACATCCCGGTGGACGAGCCGCCCGGCCTGTATTGGTATCATCCGCCAGGCACGTTTTGATCCCCATCGCCGGCCGCGCCGAATTCATCGTGACCGGGCCTTCGTCGGCCGTGAAGAACGCCAAACTGGTGACCCTCGCAATCAATACGGGGTCGGATGGCGACAACGACCCGCAACGAACGCTCGCGACGATCCAGACGGTGGCGAGACCGGTTCTGTCCCTTGTCAGAAACGGAAACGCCGTCCCGGCTGCGATTGGTCCGACCTGGAAGCAGCGCTTCGAAAACCTGGCGGCCGCGAGGGTGACGGCGCAGCGGAGGCTCTACTTCTCGGAGAAGCTCTCACAGTTCTTTATTACCGTCGAAGGGGCAACGCCTGCGCTGTTCGATCCGAATAATTCACCGGCTATCGTGACAACGCAGGGATCGGTTGAGGACTGGACGATTGAGAACCGGACCCTGGAAGTTCACAACTTTCACATTCACCAGATCCACTTTATGGTTCTCGCGCAGAAGAACTTTGCGGCCAACGGAAGCAAAAAGGATCCGAGCGTTCAACGACAGTTCATGGATACGATCCAAATTCCCGCCTGGGATAGAAACCCGCATCATCGCTTCCCCAGCGTCGTGGTGCGGATGGATTTCCGCGGCATGGACCTCGGCGACTTCGTCTACCATTGCCACATCGCCGAGCATGAGAATGACGGGATGATGGCGATCGTGCGCGTTGTTCCGGCTATTTCTTCGGCGCGCATCCCCGTCGCGCCGAAGGCATCCGCCGGAGCTGACTTCGCGCAGCGAAAATAGCCGCGCCATCGGCTGTATCGTGAACCGGTCGCGCGAGCTGGACCGGAATTTACCTGGGCCGGCACTTACCCGGCGCCGGGCTTTAATCGATCGCGAGACTGGCGAAGGAGACCAGCGAATCGGTTTGCGGCTCGAGCGCGATGTCGTAGTGCAGCAGGCGCGCACTCCGTCCGCTCAGCAGTTCGAGCTGCGTGTACATCGGGGCCAGCCCGCAAATCTTGCGCCGGTCGCCGTCGCGCGCGATGTCGGCGAAGAAGCCGCGCGGGTCGCCGGCCTTGATGGTTTCGATTAGCGCCAGGTCCTCGCGCCGTACGCGAGCCGTGAGGCCGTCGTCGAGGCCAAAGGAGTCGCCGAATTTGCGCCCGACGTGGGCGAAATCGACCCCGGCCAGGATAAGCACGCGGCGGCTCTCGGCCGCGAGCTCTTCACGTAGCGCGTCGAGAAAGCGCGCGACTCGCGCGTCGTCCACCGGTGGCGCCCCCGCGCTCACCATCTGATGAAATGAGCTGACCAGGATCGGCACCACCTCGTAGCCCTCCAGGCCCAGCGCCCAGGCCAGAAAGAGCGCCTGGAACTCGATCGAATGTTCGTTGCGATGGAGCATCTCGTCGGCGAAGAGATCGCCGCCGCGCAATCCCGCGTAGCGCGAGGCCAGCCGCTCGACGAAGCCGCGATCGGTCGGCACCGCGCCGAGCGGAGTGAGGTAGTCCTTGCGGGTGGCGCTGAACAATTCCGGCCCCGCTCCGTAGTGCGAGGTGCCGAGGATGACGATCAGCTCGGGACGTTCGCGCCGGCGAAGTTCGTTGTAGGCCCATGCGTAGCCCGCGGCGCCGCGGCGCGGATCGATATGCGGAGCGATGAGGCCGGCGAGGCCGGCGGTTGCAGTCCTTGAGGCGGCCGGCGCCCCCGCGACAAGCGCTTCGCGTCCGGGTGCGTTAGGGCGTTCGAAGAACGACTCTATCTCGGCGCGCAACCGTGACGGCTCGGTCTCATAGCACAGCCCGGCCAGCGCCGCGGCGCGCGACGGGCCTTGGCGGAACTCCTCGCGCACGCTGCGTACCCGCTCGGCGAAGGCCGGCGAATCGAGGAAATAGGCGCGGTCAAGCGCAATCACCAGCTCACCTATTTTCTCGGTCGGAATGATCTCGCCGAAGCGACGGCTGAACGCGGCCTGCAAATCCAGCGTCGTGTTGGTCCCGTCGAACAGCGTCACCAGGAAATACGCGCCCATCCCGAGCATAATCGGCTCGGGCGCAAGTCCGGACGGATCGCGCAGACAAATCAGCGTCTGGTCCTGCTGCTCCATCGGAAAGGCTTCGACCGGGCGAATTATCGGTTTGTCCATCAAAATGCGGCTCCGCGATTACCAGGTTTAGCTTGCGACACGGCGGGCGGCGCGGCGTTTATCGAGTATTATAATGAGCGGCGAATTAGCGGATGGAAAGGCCAGCAGCAGATGGATTCTTCCGATCAGGTTTAGAAGATGCCGCGCCGCACTAGCCGCGACCGCAGCCTTAAAGGCACAGGGGGCGCGCGCACGCGCCGGATTAAAAAGCGCGGCGCCGTGCGTTACCGGGTATGTCGGGCGGCGGCGCTTGCGGCGGGCGAGTCGATGAAATTCATGCTGCCGGTGCGCGGCGCGGACGAAGAATGTTTTGTGATCAACTTCCACGGGGACTATCATGCCTACGTCAATCGCTGCCGCCATGTGCCGATGGCGATGGACTGGGTCGACAACCAGTTCTTCGCGGAGCAAGGGCGTTACCTGATGTGCCAGACGCATAACGCCTATTTCGAACCGGCGAGCGGCGAATGTATCGCGGGGCCGCCGAGCGCCTGCGGAAAGTTTCTCTATCGCGTGCCATTGGAAATCGACCGCGGATTCATCTATGCACGGCCCCCGGAGCAGGAGTTCGACGATTAGCCCTGGTGATTGCGAACTGCGGAACTATGCGCGCGCGAAGCAAGCATCCGAAGGCGTATTTCTGAACGCTTAGTTGCGCCGGATCGGGGCTTTTTGGATAATAGTAAGCGAAAAAATACCGCCACTTGAACCGGGAAGGAGCAACGACGATGAAATCGTGGAAGCTAGCAATGTTGGGTCTGGTGGCAGGAACCTGCGTCGCGAGCGCCTATTCGGCTCCCGCGTTTGCGCAATCGGGTATGACCGCCCCGCCGCCGGCCGTGCATCAGTTCCGCAGAGAAGATGTCTTTGCGACTATGACCAAAACCTCGCGGGACGTATGGCGCGCGAAAGTCTCGGGCGAAAGCGCGCATCACATGCAGGAGTTGTTTCTCGATGGCCAGCGCGCCTACTTCAAGGGCGATTATGACGCGGCGATGAGCGATTTTATGGCCGCCGAGAAAATTTACAAGAAGTATCCCAACACGGTAAGCCCTGATTAGCAGATTAGTTGACGACCCCGGCCCACATAATTCCGCTCGTGATGGCGCCGCGCGGCGGGTTGTATCGAAGCAGCCAGGCGCGCGGCGGCGCCGTCTCAGCTGTGTTCGGAATCGAGCTTATGAGTCGAGGATCGGAAGGGAACTGCTGAAAGGAGAACTAACGATTCGACCGCACACGAAATGCGCACGCGGCACTCATTCGTATTCGTCGCCGAAATGGGCGCGCACGATGCGCGCCTTCAGATATTCCAGCGTACCCAGGTCTTCGACGATGTCGCCGCCGGTGTCATAGAAGAACAGCTCGCCGTTCTTGGTGCGCCCGACCGCGATGATCCACTCGAGTTCATCGCGATCCTCGAGCAGATAGTTGATGGTTTGAGCAACACCGCGGCCCGGGATAATCGTAATCTTAGGGCGCGGCGGCTTTTCCTTTTCCTGCTTGGGCATCGCTTTTTGCTGACCCTCTGCCGGGTGGGAAAAAAGCCGGGTCGACAATCCAGCTTAGGAACGGGTTGCCGCCGAAGTCAATACCGCATGCGCTACGACTTCCGCATGATGCGTATTGGGGAAGAAATCGAATGCGCGGAGCGCCGCAATCCGATAGCCGCCGGCGCACAACGCGTGCAGATCGCGCGCCAACGTCGCCACGTCGCACGAGACATAGATCACCCGCGCCGCACGAATTTGCAAAAGCGGCTCGATTAGTTCGCGCGCGCCGCTACGCGGCGGATCCATGATCACCACGTCGGGCCGATAGCGCGCACGTGACAGGAATCGCGTCAGCTCCGCCGCCTCCATCGCAGCGAACTCCGCCCGTTTGAGTCCCAGCCGCTCGGCGTTGCGCGCCGCCGCCGCCACCGCCAGCGCTTGCGCATCGACCCCCATCACCGCCGCGCCGCGCCGGGCCGCCGGCAGGCTGAAATTGCCGGCGCCGCAGAACAGATCGAGCACGCGAGCGCCCGCCTGCACTTCCGCCATCTCCATCACGGCGGCGACCAGCTTGAGGTTCTGCGCGCGATTGACCTGGCTGAAGAGGTCGGCATCGACTTCGAGTTCGAGGCCTGGCTCCAGCGCGACCGCGATCGAAACCTCTCCAATAACCTCGCGCGCGCGCGCGGAGCGCAACACGGCACCCGCGATTCGCGCATCGCGCTCGACCAGCCGGCGCGCCCGCTCAAGCACAGAGGCCCGCGGCGCGCGCGCCAGATGGGCGACCAGCACTTCGCGGCCGCGATCGGCGACGACTTCGATCTCCTCGCACTCGGTTTCCGCTGCAAATTCGTGCGGCATTCGGATTTCCGCATCCGCCACCATGCAATGCTCAACTTCGACCAACCGGCGGCTCCCCGTTTCATAAAATCCCAGACGCCCACCGCGACCGGCCTGAAACCTGATGCGCGCGCGATAGCCGAACTCGGCCGGCGCCGGCTCGATTAAATTTGCGGGGTTCAACTCCAGGCCGAGCGCATGATTGAGCGTCGCCGCAATGACCTCCGCTTTGTACTGCGTCTGCACGCTATAGACAATTTGCTGCCAATCGCATCCGCCGCAGCGTGGCAGGTACGGACAGGGCGGCGTGCGGCGCGCGGCCCCCGCCCTGAGCACTTGTCCGGCACGCGCGACAAGGTAGCCGGCACGTTCCTGGACCACCGCGACCTCGAGCAAATCGCCGGGCGCCGCGTTGGGCACCATCACGGCCTTGCCGTCGAGTCGTCCGACAGCGAACGGCCCGAAAGTCATCGCGGTTATCTCGACCTGTGCCATCGATACGCATCGGGGAGGTGCGTGCACTCGATTTTAGCGGATAAACCGAGGAAATACCGGCGAAGGGTGGCTCCGCTAGTTTTGTAGCTCGACCGTCAAAATTCTGTCTGTCGCGCGCGAGCATAACGTCGCGTGCCAATTTGGCGAAGCCATAGCATTGTTACCTGCGTTACATGAGTGGGTCCGCTTATTGCACGCTGATGAGGCGACACCACCGTGACTTTCGCGGGGTGATGCGGGGGACGCCTTTAAATGAAGCTGTTAATCGTAGGCAACCAACCTGACCTGCTCTTGGCGGCTCAATTTCTGCAACAGTCGGGTCACCAGTGCATGGCCGCGCCCGACGTGCAGCAAGCCATTGATTGGGTGATTAAGACTAAGCCCGAGCTTGTCATAACTGATTTTCACCTTCCAGACGGCGTCGGGTTCCAGGTCATCAGGCACGTTCGCGAGGCTTTGCCTCAAACCCCGGTGATCCTTGTGAGCGAAGATCTGGTGCAGGGAATGGAAGAAGCCGCGCTGGAAGTGGGGGCCGCAGCCTACGTGCGTAAGCCTCTCAATATCCTGGCTCTGGAGAGCGCCATAAAAGCGGTCGCAAAAACCCCGTTCTCCTGAAAAAGCGTCGTGAGCGGCGCCGTCGGACCGTGCGCAGTGACGGTGTGGCGAGCGCCCGCAGCAATCGGCGCGATAACTCGATCGCGAGCCATCGCACCCGCCAGGATCGTACCTATTGTGCCCGCGGGTCCCTCTACTCCGGGCGCGCGCTTGGATTATAATCCCCAACCGGGGGCCCGTCCCGGTCCCTGCAATCTGAACTTTCCGGGTGACCGCGTTGGCCAGCGAAGCACAACCGCACACGACCGCCTCGGATACTGCACGCGAGAATGCGCGCTGGCTCGAAATTTTCGCCGCTCGGCTGTTGGGCGGGCTGCCGTCCGATGTTGCGGCTCGAATCTCCGCTGAACGGCGTGCGCGGCTCGGCGCCGAGGCTCTGGAATTTTTTTCGTTGCGCGCCGAGCCAATTAAGGTCCGGGTCGTGATCACACCGCAGAGCGAGGGCGGCGGCGGTTTCGCGGAGACGGTGATGGAGGACTGTCCGTTCATCATCGACAGCATGCTCGAGTATTTTCATCACCTCGACATCGGCACCGGCCTGCTGGTGCATCCGGTGTTGCTCGCCGCACGCGACGGCGCGGGACGGCTGGTCTCGCTTGAGGGCCTGCGTTCGATCGAACACCCCGAGTCTTTCGTGCATCTCGAACTGCGCCTGGACCGCGGCACGCACGACGCCGAGAGCATCGCCGCGGGACTCAGGAACGTGCTCGGGCAAGTGCGCGCGGCGACCGGCGATTTTGAAGCGATGACCGCGCGCGCGCTGGAGATCTGCGAGGAGACGGCGGCCCAGCGCGAGCTGGTGGAAGTGCGCGACCTGTTGCGATGGCTGGTCGGCGGCGGCTTCGTTTTTCTCGGCTACCGGCGCTATCGGGTGGCCGAGGCGGGCGGCCACCGCACGCTGGAGGTCGATCCGGACTCGGGACTCGGCTTGCTGCGCGACTTCAGCCGCTCGCGTTACGCGCGGCCGGTCGATCTCAAGGCGCTCGAGCCAGACCATCAGAAAATGTTGTTCGAGGGTCCGGCGCTAATCATGGGCAAGACCCATACGATGTCGCAGGTTCATCGGCGCGGCCTGATGGATGACGTCACCATCCGGCGCAGCGGCGCCGATGGCCGTGTGATCGGCTTCGATCGCTTCGTCGGCCTGTTTACCTCCAAGGCGTACTCCGAGGAGGCGCAGCACATCCCGGTGCTTAGCGCCAAGCTGCGCGAGGTGATCGACGCCGAACATGCCGCTCCCGGTTCGCACAACTACAAGGAGCTGGTGACGGCGTTCAACAGCTTTCCCAAGGAGGAGCTGTTTCGCGCGCCGGTCAGCGAGTTGCGCGAGCAACTCCATCTCATTCTCGATCATAAGGACGAGGCCACTGTGCGCATCAGCGCGCACTACGATCCGGTACGTCGCAACGTCGTGACACTGGTGGTTCTGCCGCGGGAAACTTTTTCGGCCGAGGTGCGCAAACAGATCCAGGCGGCGCTCGGCCGCATCCTCAATGGCGAGCTGGTCTACTATTACCTGGCGATGGGCGAGGCCTACCGGGCGCGGATGCATTTCTGCTATGACGCCGCGCCGCCGTCGGCGGCGCAGTTGCGCGCGATGGAGACCGAGGTCTCGCAGCTCGCACGCACGTGGGAAGATCGGCTGCTCGAGGAACTAACTGAGCGCTTTGGCGAACGCCGCGGACAAGCGCTGGCGCAGCGATGGTTCGGCGCTTTCAGCCCGCATTACAAGGCCAGCACCGCGGCCGCGCGGGCGGCGGGCGATATTGAGCGCATCGAAAGTTTGCTCGAGGGCGGCCAGGGCTTCAGCGTCGAGTTGGCGCGCCAGGGCGGCGGCGACAAGGCGGCCGCAGCAGCGCCGTCCAGCGAACTGCGCATGTTCGAAGTCGGCCAATCGCTGCGCCTGAGCGACGTGATGCCGATGCTTTCGAACTTCGGCATTGTTGTGATCTCGGAAGAAGCCGCCGAGCTGCGTATCGATTCCGCCGGCGCGGCCGTGCGTGCCTTTGTCCAATCGTTTCGCGTACAGGACGCCCGAGGGGTGGCGCTGGAGCGCTCGGGCGGTGCGGCGCTGGTGGCCGAGGCCCTGGCCGCGGTGCGCAGCGGGCGGACCGAGGACGGCCCGCTTAACGCGCTGGTGCTGGACGCCGGCCTGCGATGGCGTGAAGTCGCGCTGCTCCGCGCCTACGTGGCAGCGGCTTTCCAGATGCGGCTGGGGCCTGCGCTACCGGCGTTGCGCCGCGTGCTGCTGGCGAATCCAAAGCTCGCTCGGATGCTGGTCGAGATGTTCCGGTTGCGGATGGATCCGGCGGGGCCCGCAAGCGCCGCCGCGCGCTACGCCGAGTTGCGCGCGGCTTATCTGGAATCGCTCGGCGCGATCGACAATATCGCTGACGATCGCCTGGCGCGCGCGTTGCTGGGGATGATCGAGGCCACGGTGCGGACTGACTATTTTCGCGAGCCGTCCGCGCCTTACATCACGCTCAAATTCGAGAGCGCGCGCATCCCCAATCTGCCCGACACGCCGCCGCTATACGAAATCCACGTCGACAGCCCCGCAATGCAGGGATGTCATCTGCGCGCGGGCCGTATCGCGCGCGGCGGTATCCGCTATAGCGACCGGCCCGAGGATTTTCGCACCGAAATCCTCGACCTGATGAAAACCCAGACGGTCAAGAACGCGATCATCGTGCCCACCGGAGCCAAGGGCGGCTTCATCGTCAAGCCGCGCCTGAGCCGGGCGACCAATCATGACGACGTGGTCGACGCCTACAAGACGCTCATCCGCGCGATGCTCGAACTGACCGACAACGTGCTCAACGGCCGCACCGTGCATCCGGCGGGCGTCAAAGTGCTCGACCAGGACGGGCCCTACCTGGTGGTGGCCGCCGACAAAGGCACGGCGGCCTTTTCCGATCTGGCCAACGCGATCGCAGCTGAGCACAACTTCTGGCTGGGCGACGCTTTCGCGTCGGGAGGCCGCCACGGCTACGACCACAAGGCGCTCGGTATTACCGCGCGCGGCGCGTGGGAATCAGTCCGCTGGCATTTGCGCGAGATGGGGATCGACCTCGCGCACAGTGCGCCGATTACGATGGTGGGAGTCGGCGACATGTCGGGCGACGTGTTCGGCAATGGGCTGTTGCAATCGGACAACCTCAAGCTTATCGCCGCGTTCGACCATCGTCACATCTTCGTCGATCCCGACCCCGACCCGAAAAAAAGCTTCGCCGAGCGCAAGCGTCTGTTCGAGCTGCCCGCCTCGCAATGGTCAGACTACAACTCGGCTCTGATCAGTCCCGGCGGTGGGGTTTTTCGCCGCGGCGCCAAGAGCATCGCGCTAAGTCCGCAGGTCCGTCGCGCGCTTTCCTGCACGGCCGAGGTGCTCGATAGCGACAGCCTCATTCAGGCCATCCTGCGCGCCGACGTGACCCTGCTCTACAACGGCGGCGTCGGCACCTACGTGCGCGCGAGCGATGAAAGCGATGCCGAAGTCGGCGACCACGCTAACGATGCCTGCCGTATCGCGGCGAATGAGTTGCGCGTCAAGGCCGTGGCCGAGGGCGGTAACCTGGGCTTCACGCAGCGCGCGCGCATCGAGTACGCGATGGCCGGCGGAAGGATTAATAGCGACGCTATCGATAACTCGGCCGGCGTCGATACCTCGGACCACGAGGTCAATCTGAAAATTCTGCTTCAGCCGGCGTTGACGGAGGGGCGAGTCGATGTCGAACGGCGCAACCGCGCGCTCGCGGCCGCGGCCGCAGAGGTCGCCAGCCTGGTGCTACGCGACAATCGCGACCAGGTGGTGCTGCTGAGCCTCGAGGAAATGCGCAGCCGCACCCAAGCGAAGGAGTTTCGCGATCACTTGAGCGCGATCGAGCAGCGCGGCGCGCTGCATCGCTACGAAACCGCGTTGCCGAGCCACGAGGAACTGCGCGATCGCCGCGGCCGCTTCGCCGGCCTTACCCGCCCCGAACTCGCGGTCCTCAGCGCCTACACCAAGATCGATCTGTTCAAGCACCTTGAGACCGGCGCGCTGCCCGAGGATTCCTACCTGATCGAGCGCTTTCTGGTGAGCTACTTTCCGGTTTCGATCGCGCGCGAATTCGCGGTCGAAATTCCGCGCCATGGCTTGCGCCGCGAGCTCATCGTCACGCGCCTGGTCAACGAACTGGTCGACCTGATGGGCGCGAGCTTCGTCTTCCGCCTCACGCGCAGCCACGGCGCGCGCACCGAAGACACGGTCCGTGCGTGGATCTTTGCCGAAGGCGTGCTCGACCTGGTCGGTAAGGCCGAAGCGCTGCGCGCCGGCAGCGGTGGCCAGGGAGCACAAGCGGAGTTGGCGGCGCTGCTCACGCTGGAGGACGCCGCGCGGCGGGCTTGCGAATGGGCGATCGCCGGGCTGGAGGCGGATGTGCCGCTCGGCGATGCTATCGTGCGCTTCAAGCCCGGCTTCCAGAGCCTGTGCGCGGAGTTCGAGACCATGCTCGCCGACGATGAGCGCGAGCGCTTCGAGCGCAGCTACCGCGAGTTGCGCGCCACCGTCCATACCGAGCAACTCGCCCTGCAACTCGCTCGCCTGGGCTTCGCCGATCATATTCTCAACATCCTCAGCCTGAACTTCGCCCAAGGCGGGGCGCCGGCCGAGTGTGCCCGTGCCTATTTCGCACTGAGCCGGATAATCGAGTTTGCTACGCTGGAGAAAGCGCTCGAGGCGATCGGCTCCGACGACCGATGGGAGCGGCGGGCCGCCGAGGACCTTGGCGCCGACCTGCGGAGCGCGCGTCTCGCGCTTTGTCGCGCGGTGCTGATGAATCGTGACCTCGCGCCCGCTGAAGCGGTGCGCGCGTTGCGCAGTGGGAACGAGCGCCTATTTGACACGATGACAGAAGTGATGCACGACCTGCGGACGCTGCCCGCGGTTGGCCTGCCGGCTCTGGAGGTTGCAATTCGCGCGCTGATGCGCCTGGCCGCCGCAACCTCTGGCGGTACCCGGACTTAGGCGTTGACCGAGGGCAATGGAGCAGTTGGCGGCAATGGTGCCGCGCCCGTCAGCGTCATCTGCTCGGCCGCAACCACGCGCATGTCCTGGTACAGACGCAAGCCCGCCGCGAGCAGGAATGCGAGCGTCGTATAGAGGACAGCGACCGCAAGCAGATCGACCATGAAAATCGAGGCCCACAGCGCGCCCGTTATCAACCCCACCCATCCGGCGAACAGGCTGACCGCGAAAAAAGTCCCGCCCGCCCACGAGTTGAAGCCCGACCATACGGCCAGAAAGACCACGATTCGCAGAGCAACGCGGAAAAAACTGCCGCGCATCAGGTCGCGGCTGCGCAACAACGCCGCCCAGCCGCGGCGTCCCTCGAAGATCAGCACGTACTGCGAAAAATACAGCCACACATAGGCCAGAACGCCCGGCACCACCAGCAGCACTGCGCCGACCGCGATCGCGAGCACCTGCAGCACGCTCACCCATACAAAAGGCCCCAACAGGTCCGCCGCTTCGCGATAGACCTCGATACCCTCGTCGATCGGACGCGCCAGCCGCTGCCCCCTCTGCATCCGCCTGAGCGCGCACAAGACGACCAGGTTGACCCCGACCAGTGTGATGAATCCGTCGAGCAAATGCAGGATAGTGGTCATCCACGCAGGAAACAGCGGCTTGGGATCGGCGCGCATGGCCGGCGCGTAGGGCATCTGCACCGGTTGGACAAACTCGACGCTGGTCACGCCCGGTTCGAAGGTCTTCACCAGGGAATATTGGATGTTGAGCGCGTCGGGCAACAGGCAAAGCGCGGAGGCCAGCACCAACGGCGCCAGCACCACGGCAACAATAATCCAGTTGCCGCGCAGGTCGTTGACCGCATTGGCGAGATAAATGAAGCTCGAACGGAGCCGCGTTTGCGCCATCGCGCCAATGAGGTTGGCATCCTCCGTGCGCCAAGACAAGCAAGGCAAGACCAGCGGGATCGTCAGACGAAGTGCGCAGCGCCGCTGCGCGGGCGCTCAGAATTCCGCGCCCCGATGCTATACTCTGTACAGAGAACCAATCACGGGCGGACTGCCGGCCCGCCTTTAAACCGCCGGGTAATCGCCATGGCTCAGGACGATCGCGCTGCCCTTATCGCTCACGAAAATCTGCTGATCCGCAGGCTGCGGTTTTTGGTCGATCTAATCTTTGCGACCATCGCTCAGGATGACTCGATCACTCTCGACGAAGCCTGGGAGCATGTGCGCGCGCTCAAAGGGGCGGCGGTCGCGATGTTTCCGGGCAAGGAGACCACCTTCGACCTGGTCTATCTGCCGCGCTTCTCACGCCTGCTCCAGGAGCGCTTCAACGCCAACTGAGGCGCCGAGGCCCCCACGATGAGGCGCTTGCGCGGCTTGATCGCGCGTGCTGACGGCTCGACCGTGGCCGGCGTCGTCGGCTTCGGAGAGACGATCGAGTCGGTTGAGGGCGGCGGTGGGGCCGACGTACCCGATTACCTCATGCCGGGCTTCATCGATCTCCAGGTCAATGGCCGCGACGTCATTGACGTGATGGACGCCTCGGCCGGCGAGCTGTTGGAGCTTTCCGCAGAGATTGCGCGCGAAGGCACGACGGCGTGGTTGCCGACCGCGATCACTTCGCCACTTGCACGCCTTGAAGCGGTCGCGGCCAAAATCGCCGAGGCGACCGCCGCGCCGGCCGGCACGATCGGCGCGATCGGTCCGATCGGCGCAATATTGGGGATGCATTTGGAGGGACCGTTCATCTCGTCGGCGCGTCTCGGCGCTCATCCGGCGTACAACCTCGTACCTCGTGGCGAGGCGCTCGAGCGCGTCGCGGCGATGCCCGCATTGCGCATGATTACTCTCGCGCCCGAACTCGACGGTGCGCTTGAGGCGGTGGCCCGGCTAAGCGCGCGGGGGATTGCGCTGTCGCTCGGCCACACCAACGCCACGCTGGAGCAGGCGCAGGCGGCGGTCAGCGCGGGCGCGCGGATGTTCACCCATACGTTCAACGCGATGGCGCCGTTTGATCATAGAAATCCTCCAGCCGCGGCGGCCGCGATGCTGCCGTCGCCCGCGTGGGCCGCGGTGATTGCCGACGGCGTTCACGTGCATCCCGCGATGCTGCGCCTGCTCCTCCTCGCGCGCGGTGCGGGCGGAATCTGCCTTACCACCGACCGTGTCGCGGCCGGTACCGTCGGCGGCGCTTCTCCACTCGCGGCCGCCGCCGTAGCGGGCGGCGCGGCGCGGATGCCCGACGGTCGCCTGGCGGGCAGCGTCATCTCGATGCTCGACGCGGTACGCGTCATGGTCGACCGCGCCGGCGCGAGCGTCGGCGAAGCGGCGCTGATGGCGTCGGCCAATCCCGCTCGCGTGCTGGGTCTCGGCGATCGCGGCAGAATCGAAGCCGGTGCGATTGCCGATTTGATCGTGCTCGGCCCCGGGCTAGAGTTGAAGGCGGTGTTCATCGGTGGACGCGAGCTTGCCTGACGCTGTCGCGAGCCGCCGCGGATATCCAATCGCACGCACGAACGGACACCTGGATCACATCGATGCCACTTAACAAGAAATTCATTGGCCGCGAATATCCGCCGCTCGACGCGACGGTCACGCTCGAAGCGCTTCAGAACTATGCGCGCGCCTACAACGACGACAACCCGCGCTATTTCGATCCCTCCATCGAGGGCGCAATCGTCGCGCCGCCGATGTTCGGCGTGGCCCTCACCTGGATGTCAGTGGTTGGCGCGGTTGGCGATCCGGCGTTGGGTGCGGACCTGCTGCGCCTGCTGCACGCCGAGCAAGATATGGAATTCCTCGCTCCGCTTCGCCCCGGCGACGAGATAATCACCATCGCGAGAGTGGCTTCAATCGAAGCGCGGCCGGGCGGCGAAGCGATGGCGCTCGAACTCAATTCCCGTAATCGCGCCGGTGCGCCGGTGCTACGCACGCTCTTCGGAATTTTCATTCGCGCGGCGCGCCGCGACCGCAGCGCCGCCGGACGCGCTGAGCGGCCCGTGTCTCCCGCCGGAGATCCGATTCTCAGCGTGGAGCAAGCCATCGATCGCGATCAGACCTTCCGCTATGCCGAGGCTTCGGGCGATCGCAATCCGATCCACGTCGATGAAAACGTGGCGAAGATGGCGGGCCTGCCCGGCATCATAGTGCATGGCCTGTGCACCATGGCTTTCACCTCCAAGGTGATGATCGACGGCTTGTGCGCCGGCGATCCGGTGCGCCTCAAACGGCTGCGCGTACAGTTCAGCCGTCCGGTTTTTCCCGGACAATCGATCACGACCAAGGTGTGGTCCGATGGCGAGCGCGCGGGCCGCCGCACGTATGCGTTTGAAACTTACAATCCTGAAAGGATGGCGGTGATCCGGGGCGGAATCGCCGAGGTCGCGCCCTAGCGCGCACCGCGCCCGATGCCCGAGCGGCTGAGCGTCGGCCTTTCGCTCTCGCTGAGCGGCGCTTACGCCGCGATGGGCCGTCAGGCCGAGGCCGCGATCAAATTATTTGTCGACGATCTCAATTCGGCGGGCGGCATAAACGTTGGAGGCCGCGCGCACGAACTTGCGCTTCGATGCTTCGACGATAGGAGCGACAGCCGGTGCTGCGCGGAAATTTATCGCGCCTTGTGCGGCGCCGATCGTGTCGACTTGCTGCTCGGCCCGTATTCGAGCCGTCTCGCGCGCGTCGCGGCACCGATCGCCGAGGCCGCCGGTATGGTAATGCTCAATCACGGCGGCGCCGACGACGGGTTATACACGCAGGGAATGCGGATGCTAGTCGGCGTACTGAGTCCGGCGAGTGACTATTTCGTCGCGTTCGCGCGGCTGCTGGCCGAACTCAAGTTCTTGCGCAAACGTCTGGCGATCGTCACCGCCGCGACACCTTTCGCAAGCGACGTCGGCGCCGGCCTCGAGCGCGCCTGCCGTGAACGGCGGGCGCGCTGGCACGGAGTCCGCGTGCGCCTTAAGTATCGAGGCGATTTCGCTCGCGACGAGGCGCTCGCGCGATTGTTGCCCGCGCTCAAACGCAACCGCATCAATGCCGTTGCCGCCGCAGGTGGCTTCGCACAGGATGTCGCCCTGATGCGCGCGGTGCTCGCCTCCAATCCGAATCTGCCGGTGCTCGCCTGCGTCGCCGCCGGAGTCCACGGTTTCGTCGCGGAATTGGGCGAAGATGCCGAGGGTATCGTCGGTCCCAGCCAATGGGAGGCGCACGCGCAGATTGCTCCGGAACTCGGACCCCCGCCTGACGAGTTCGCGCGCCGGATGCGCGGGATTGGCGATCGGGAGTGCGACTATCCCGCGGCGCAGACATACGCGGCCGGGCTTATCGGATGCGCCGCGATACGCCAGTGTGATTCTCTCGACCAGGGGCGCTTGCGCGACACTCTCGGCGAGATGCGCACCAGCACGCTTTTCGGCGACTTTGCCATCGATCGAATAAGCGGCCGCCAGATTGCGCATAAGATGCTGCTGGTGCAGTGGCACATGGGCCGCAAGGAAATCATCGAGCCGCAATCGCACGCCGAAACCGGCGCGCTCGAGTTCCCCTCGGGATGGCACCTGATCGTCGCCTCGATGCGCGGCCTCAAATATACGTTCGGCGGGCGCGCGCGCCACGATGATGATTCAAGCGACGATGACCAATCGCGCGACAAAGAAGACGACTAGCTACACACGAGAAGTCTGACGGAATAAGCCCCTTCGACTGAGTAAGTTCCGATTAATTTGGAGTTGGATCTCGCCCAAGTCGAATGATCAGCCAGGTTGAATGCTCATATTGTCCGCGAATCCTCGGGTGGGTTGACGCCGGCCTTAGCCGCCGACTCGAGCGCCGCGGCGCGGAAAATCCCGTGCGCCATCGTTGACGTTGACTCGGCGGCGCGCGCCGCATAGATACGCATCCGGGCCTCATGCGCCGCGCGATTGTCAGGCGCCGCGGCGACGGCCCAATCAATAAGATGCGCCGCGAGGGCGAGGTCGCCGTCCGAGAGCTTTTGCTGCGCGCGGCCGAGCAGCACGTCGGCGCCACCCGCCATCGCGGCTATCTCCGCGGCTTGTGCGCGGTGCGGCGCAGGCTTCAGATGCGAGGCGACGCCATCGTACCATCCGCCATCAAGCCGCCACACGTTGCGCACAATGAACTCCGGCTCATCGTACACCGGTTGCAGGTATGGCTTTTCGGCGAGCGCGGACGGCGGCTTCACGTTGTGCACGATGTCGTCGAGCGGGGCGCCCTCGTTCATCATCTTTAATGTCTGGTCATAGAGGCTTTGCAGGTACTCGGCCGTGTCGTTGAGGACCTGGCGCACGCGAATCGAGCCGAACACCGGAATTCCATGGCCGGGCAGCAGCACCTCCGCCCCGGTCTTGGCCATCGCGCGCAGAGCCTCGGCCCACTCGCGCGCGTAGCGCTGCGCTTTTTGCGGATTGCCCGCGTTGGGCGCGGCCCAGATCACGAAGTCGCCGGTCAGCAGCACTTTGCGGCTGGGGATGAAGACCCAGCAATGGTCGTCGGTCTCGCCGCGCGCGTGATGGCACTCGAAGCGCCAGGTCCCGGCAACCACGTTAAACTGATGATCGAAGTAGGTGTCAGGATAGACGAAGTCCTCGGGCCACTGCGTTGGCACGCCGAACTGCCGCGAGTTGATGATGCGGTTGTAGCCCGCGGTGCGCTTGTAACGATCGAACCGCGCGGCGGTCGCGCGATGGCCCACGACGCGGGGGCGCGCGCGGCGCAACTGCTGCGCCTCGGCGGCGAACCCCGTCATCCCGCCCGCGTGGTCGACGTGGCCGTGGGTGTAAATCGCGGTGTTGACGCGGTCGGGCGACCATCGGCGCACCATCGCAACCGTTTCGGCCTGGTTGTGATGCCCTCCGGTATCGACGAGTACCAGGCCGTCCTCGGTTTTAATCGCGGTCAAATTCGCGAACCATCGCCAGAACATCACGCCCGCAGCGACTTCCTCCGACTCGCCGGTCGGGATCAACGGGTGACGTTCGCGGATCGAAAGCTCGCCGCTCAAAAGTTTCTCCGACTCTTCCTTGAATCCCATCTTCACACGCTCCGCGCGGAATTATCGGCTTGCCGTGCCACGCGCCGCAACCATTGGACACACCCGCGTCAACGGCATTGCGATTCACGCCGGCCGACCAGCCCGCAAAAAAATAGTCAGTTGCGATAGGGGAGGATAAAAAGTAAGATTTTTCAGGGTTTTTGCTCGCCCTTGGCAGGCCTCACGGACAGACGACTTTGTTCACTGGCATCATCGAAGACCTCGGCACGGTCGAGGAAATCAAACGCACCAACAAAGGCGCGCGGTTGAGTTTCGCCACGGGGTTGCCGCTCGGACGCATCTCGATTGGCGATTCGATCGCGGTCAACGGCGCATGTCTGACGGTGATCAAAAAACGGCGCGGAAACCGGCGTGGCACGATCGCAATGGACGTTTCGGCCGAGACCTTGCGCCGCACGACGCTGGACGGGCTGGCCGTGGGCGATCGGGTCAACCTCGAACGCTGTCTGACGCTGGATAAATTGCTCGGCGGCCACCTGGTTTCGGGCCATGTCGACGGAGTCGGCAAAATTGTCGCGATAGCGTCGGAGGGCGACTCGAAGCTGTACACTTTTGAAGTTGGGCCGGAGCAGGTGCGCTACCTGGTCGAGAAGGGCTCCGTCGCGATTGACGGTGTGAGCCTGACCGTGTTTGCGATTACGGGCCGGCGCTTCAGCGTCGCGCTGATTCCGCACACGCTCAAGCTGACCACCCTGGGGCTCAAGGGAGCGGGCGCCACAGTCAATGTCGAAAGCGATATGCTGGTCAAGTACGTCGAACGGATTTTAGCCGGGCGCGGCAACGGACCCGCGCACAAGGCCTCGCGCCGGCCTGCCGGTGCCGGGATTGTCGATACCGCGATCGTGAGCAAGACCGCCGGCGCAGCGCTCCGCGCCCGTGGCCGAGGAGCATCGTCATGAGCCTGATGCAGATACCGCGCAAGATCGAATACGCGCTGAGGGCCATGATCCACCTTGCCGACCATCCCGAAGGCGTGGCTCGCGGCACCGAGATCGCGCGCGACGAGCAGATTCCCAAGTATTACCTGGAGAAGGTCATCCGCGATTTGATGCATCGGGGGCTGGTGCGCGCGCGGCGCGGCCCGGGCGGCGGCTATCAACTCGCGCGTCCGGCCGATGAGGTCACGTTCAAGGACGTGATCGAGGCGGTTGAGGGGCCGATCACGCTCAACGTATGCGTCGATGGTTCGAGTTCGTGCCTGTTGCAGCCAACCTGCCGGATGTTCCGCGTGTGGGAAGAAGGCCAGCGCGTACTGCTCGAGATTTTCTCGCAAACCACGCTCAAAGAAATCGCCGCCTCGCGTCCCGCGCCAATACGCCTGGCGAGAGTTCAGCTCGCGGCGGCTGCCGCCGACAAGCAAGCTGCGGCCGCCAAGGCCTGACACCTCGCGGCCTCCGCCCATCACTTACCCACCGCGATCGCCGCTGCCAGCCTCGATACCATCAAATTGACCGCGGGCAAAGCATCGATGAACGAACCTCCGGACGAGTCGGTCGCGGGCGGGGCCGCACTGTTCGACGAGAAGTCCTTCTACCTCGAGGAATTCTACGGCAAGAGCCTGCTCTTTGCGCTGATTCCGCCTGGCGGCGAGCGTTTGGGCGAACTCGACTCGCTGGTGCGCACGTTGCGCGAGCTCGGGCGCCATCAGGCGCGGTGCATTGTGATCGTTTCTACCGACTCGCTCGCGCGGATGATACGCCGGCTCGGACGGCTCGCGCCCAGGACCGAGCCTCCGGTGTTCAATCCGAGCGCGGGACTGCGTTCGCGGCCATATCCGCCGGATTCAGCGGTCTCTCAGATCTGGCGCGCGCTCAGCGCAGGGTCGATCGTGGTGGCGGCGGCCGACACCAGCAAGCCGGCTGATTTCACCGTCTTTGCGCAGGAGCTTGCGAGCCGGCTTCGGGTTTTCAAGCTCATCCTGCTCGACCGCCAAGGCGGCCTGAGCGGCAATGATGGCGCAAGGATGTCCTTCGTCGAGCTTGGCCGGATCGCGCGCGCGGTGCGCAAGCAGCGCACCGCGCGACGGCGCGCGGAGTTACGCGCGGTCGCGCGCGCGCTTCGCGACGGGGTCGGATCGGTAAACCTGGTCGCGCCGCGCGAAGTATATGACGAGCTGTTCAGTTTCATCGGCACCGGTACGCTGTTCACCGAGCGCCAATACGGCTTCGTGCGGCCGATTTCGATCGACGACTTCGAGGAAGTCGAAGCGCTGATCGTGCGCGGCCAGCGCGAGGGCTATCTGCTGGCGCGCTCGCGCGAAGAAATCGCGCAACTGTTGCCATCATGCTTCGGCTATCGCGTCGGCGACGAGCATCTGGCCGGCGTCTGCTCACTGCTGACCGAGCGCTACCATCGCGAACGCGCCGGAGAAATCACCGCGCTTTACACGCTGACGCGCTTTGCCGGCGAGGGAGTCGCGGTAGAGCTGGTCAAACAAATTCTGAGCGAGGCGCGCGAGCGCCCGTTGCACTATGTCTTCGCCTGTACTGCCGAGGAACGGGCGGCGAAGTTTTTTTCCCGCCTCGGCTTTCGCCGGGTCGGCCCGCGCGACATCCCGCCGGCCAAATGGCGCGGCTACGATCGAGCGCGGATGTCGCGGCTTGAAATCTTCCGTTACGATCTCGGTTGAATCGCGGCCGCATCATGGATTCCACCTCCGTTCCTCTCGATGCGACTACGCCCGTGGCGCGGCGTGGGAGAGCTCTCACCCGATGGCATGTATTTGCAGCCGCGGTCGTGCTCGCGACCGCGGCGCTGACGCTTCATCGTCTCGACGCGGCCAAAGTATGCGGCGCCAACGAGGCTATCGAAGGGGTCTTCGTGCAGCAGATGGTCGAGCACGGGGTGCTGCTTTTTCCGCTGGAGAACGGCAGCGCGCCGATGTACAAGCCGCCGCTGTTTCATTGGACCGCGACCGCGCTTGACCGGATTGCTCGCGTCAACCGGGTGACGGCGTTCAATTTGCGCCTGCCCTCGGCGTTTTACGCTGTTGCGGGCGTGGTGCTCACAATCCTGTTCGCCTGGACGCCGCTCGGCGAGGGCGGCGCGATACTCGCCGGGCTGATTCTGGCCGCCTCATACCAGTACGTGAGCGAAGGACGGGTCGGGCGGGTCGATATGACGCTGACTTTTTTCGAGACGCTCGCGATGATGAGCTGCCTTTGGATTTTGCCGCCCGGGTCCGCAGCTTCGACTTCCGCTGAGACGACATCCGCGCTCTCGGCTGGCGACATCGCGATGCGCTATTTGTTTGCGCTCGCCCTTGGTCTGGGCGTGCTGGCCAAGGGGCCAGTCGCGGTCATCCTGCCGCTCGGTACGATCTGCGTATTCCTGCTTCGCGAGCGGCGGCTGACGGAGCTGCGCGACTTGTTTACGCCGGGCAGCCTGTTCGTCGCGACCGTGGTCAGTCTCGGATGGTACGTCGCGTGCGCGGTCGGCCAGCGCTACGGATTCCTCGGACGCCAACTGGGGAGCGAGAACTTCGGCCGCTTCTTCGGCGCGCTGGGATACATGGCGCCGTGGTATTACCTCAAACCTCTGCTGTTGAATTCGATGCCGCTAAGCCTGCTGGTCCCGTTCGCCGCCGCCGCGGCGCTCCGCCGTCCCGGCGCGGGCTTGTGGGCCACCGGCGCACCGGCCGAGGAGTCTCGTGCGCGCTTTGAGGCCCGCCTGTTCGCGACCTTCTGGCTGCTCACCGTGATCTTCTTCAGCGTCGCCGCGTATAAGCGGCGCGCCTATCTGCTTCCGCTGTGGCCAGCGTCCGCGTTCCTGTTGGCGTGGGGAGCGGGTGAGCTTGCGCAATGGAACCGATGGGGCCGCGCCGCCCGAAGCGGACTCGCCGCACTGTGTGCCGGGCTGGTAACGTTCAATTTCTTCTATTTGCCGCGCCATGAAGCCGCCGGATGCGGCGGCGGATCGATTCAGGCTGCGGCGGCGCAGATCAACCGCACGGTCGGCAACGACGAGCCGCTCTATCTCTATGGCTTCGGTGACGATCCGGCGCCGCTGCTGTTTTACCTCGACCGCGACGCGCCCCGGGTCGAAGGCAAACTGGGCGACGCGCCGCCCGGATATGTGATCGTGCCGCAAAGCGTATGGAATGAACACGAGAGCGAGGCGCTGGACTTGAAACCGGTGCTGAGTGTGGAAGCCGGCGGCGATAAACTGTTGCTGCTTCGGCGTGGCGGCGCAATCGGGATGATAGACCGGACGTTCCCGCGTACCGCAGCGATTTTAGCCGCGCGGAGCAAGCGTGCGAACAGCTGCATACCACCTCTTTGTTCTCGATGCGGCATCGTGCGTTGGAGGGCCCGCTGCCATATCTGTTCGAGAGCATTCACTACGAACTAAACGCATAGCTGGCAGGGAACAGGTCATGGACAAGATGCATTTCATCCGGATGGACCAGGGCAGCGACGAGGATTTCCAAATCCTCAAACGGGTCCATGAGACTACCCTAGCCGAACTGCCGGATCGCCTGATGGCGATGGTGAACGACCTCTCCGGCGACCAGGCCTACAACCTCGACCGCCGCGGTCATAGCCTGCAGGCCGCGACGCGCGCGCTGCGTGATGGCGCCGGTGAGGAATTGATCGTCGTCGCGCTGTTTCATGACCTGGGCGAATCGCTCGGCCCGATGAATCACGGCGAGATCGCGGCTTCGATCCTGCGCCCTTTTATTTCAAGCGACCACTACAATCTGCTCAAGTATCACGGTCTGTTTCAGACTTATTTTTACGCCCGCCACCTTGGGCTCGATCCCAACGCGCGCGACCAGTTCAAGCACGAGCCGTGGTATCAGCTCACCGTGGATTTCTGCGCGAAGTATGACGAGGTCTCCTTCGACCCAGCCTATCCCAACGAACCGATGAGCACGTTCGCCCCGATGGTGCGGCGGGTGTTGAACAAGCCCTGGACTCCGCCGGGCAAGGCGGAATAAATCGCGGATACCGCAATGCTCGGGGGCAAAGTACCAATCTTGGCGTAATATCTAAAATACCGGCCTAAAATACGGGAATGATGTCGGCGGCCGTGATGTTACCTACGTCGACGCCTTCGATATCGAGTTCCGGTATCGCGGGGAATTTAATCCCCCAATCGCCCACCACCTTGCGCACCTTGGCGATCGCCATCCGCCAGTTCTCGGCCTGGTCGTCATAGCTCAGCACGCCGAGGCCGGCCTGCCGCGCATATTGCATCAGCGCGCGATGATTGGGCAGGAAGTACGGCGGCAGTTCCCAGAACATGTTGGGCGGCTCCCACAGGATCATCGAGAGGAACACGAAACCCGCGCGCAACTGCTTGGTAATGAGATTCTTGTAATCTTCGGTCAGTCCCGGCCAATCGTCCTCGAGCATCTTGAGGCAAATCGCCAGGTGGCGGCTCTCGTCCTGGCCGACCCGGGTGAACACGCCCTTGAAGACTGGCAGCGTGGTGCGCCGCGACATCCCGTAGAACAGGGTCGAAGCCGCGACCTCGCCCAGCAGGAATGAAGTGAACAGCACCGAGAGCGGGTACTTGTCGATTGAGTTCGAGTAGCCGCGCCAGTAGCGCGAGCCGTTGAAGGACAGCCACTGGATATTGTTGAGGGCCGCGCGCTCGACCTCGGTGCGCGCCTCGAAGCGCAGCGGGCCGCCCGGCACCAGCCGCTGAATCGCCCGCTGGCAGCACTCCTCATGATTCATCTCGTCGTGCGTGACACTGAAGAAACATTTGCGAATCGGATCTTCGGTGTGGAGCTCGTAGGAATGGATCATCGCCTTGGCGAAGACCGCCGGACCCGAGCCGTCAAAGACCGACAGCACCGCGTACCAGTACATGATGCCCATGCGCTCTTCGGGCGTGAATTGCGCCGGATCGAGATCGTCCCAAGGCAGGTCGGAGGGGTTCCACGCCGAGCGTTTGGCCTTCTCGTAGAGCGCCGCCAGCGACTCGGTCTTGACCGGCCATTCCAGGGGGAAAATATTGTTGCGCTCGATCTCGGGGGCCGGCAGAAGGCCACCGGTGGGAATCATTAGAGGTGGAATGACCAGATCCGATTTGCTCGAGCCGTTGCCCGACCGTGCTGGCGCTGTTTTGGCCATGCTCGCGGTTCTCCAAGAAGACGCTGTAAAAAAGTAAACCGACCGCACGGTCGATTTAATCAAACATCGCGCACCGCCGCGTACGTGTCAAGTTCCCAGGATTCGGCTGCGGCGAAATCCGGGGAATTCCGGGCGAGCCAGCCCTACCGCGGTCCGTGGCGCACGCTTTCCTCAACGATACCCTCGAAGATCAGCCGCGACATCGCTTCGGCTATTTGCTCGGGCCGCAAGCGCCCCTCGCGCCGGTACCATTGCGTGATCGAATTACCCATCCCGAAGATTAGCCGCGTGAGCAGGGCGGCATCGGCGCTGCGGTGAATCTGACCGCTCGCGGCGGCCTCCCTGACCAGAGCCGCGACCTCGCGATCGAAACGCCGCCGCCGCGCCATCGCCTGCCGCTCGGTCGGCGTATTGCCCTTGACCCGCTGCAAGAGCTCGACCTCATGCGCGAATTCGAGGGTAATAATCACGCTGCGGTAAACGATATGGCGCAGGCGCTCAAGCGGCGAGCCGCTTCTCGCGCCCGGTTCCTCGAGCACGCCGAGCAGCCATTTGAACGCTCGCTTAAGCGCGCGCGCGAGCAATTCCTCCTTGCCCGAGACGTGATGGTAGAGGCTCGACTTGGTTATCCCGGTTTCGCGCGCGACGTCTTCCATTGACGCCGCTTCATAGCCGTGGCGGTTGAAGACGCGCACGGCGGCGTTGGTGACGGTTTCGATGTCGTAGGGCGCGCGATGGCTTTTCGAGGGGCGGCCGATTTTCCGCGCGCCGCGGGGCGGCGATTTGTAGGGACCGGCCGGCTTCGATCCTGAAGAGGGTCGCGCCGACCGCTTCATGGAGTTGTCATCGCGTCAGCATCGCGGGGCGGGAGAGGACGCCACGGGCTTAAGCGAGCGCGGCGCGCGTGGCGGCGCCGAGCGTCGCCGCCAGCGCGTTCAGGTCGTCCATCCCGTAGAATTCGATTTCGATCCGGCCGGGCTTGCGCCCCCGTGCACGCACGATCCGGACTTTGCGCTTGAGCCCGCGCTGAATCCCATCGGCGAGCGCCGCCAGGTTGGGGTCCGTCCCGGGTCCGCCCGCCGCTGCGCCATGTGCCGCTCCGCCGCGCGCGCCGCGCCGCGCCGCTGCGGCCAGTTCCTCCGCGCCACGCGCCGAAATCCGGCCCTCGACGATTCGCCGCGCCGCCACCGTCTGCGCCTCGGCGGAGGCCATCGCGAGCAGCGGACGTGCCTGCCCGGCGCTCAACTCGCCACGCTCCAGCATTCCGAGCACCGCCGGCGGAAAGTCGAGCAGCCGGATCGCATTGCTCACGTAGGGGCGGCTCTTGCCGATACGCGCGGCAACCTGGTCATGACTCATCGCAAAGCTGCGGGCCAGGCGCTCGAAGCCGCGCGCTTCGTCGATCGGATTCAAATCTTCGCGCATCAGGTTTTCGACCAGCGACATCTCGAGCGCCGCATGGTCGTCGAGTTCGCGCACCACCACCGGCACCACGCCGAGGCCCGCGATACGCGCCGCGCGCCATCGCCGCTCGCCGGCCACCAGCTCGTATGGCGCGGCCGGGGGGGCCCCGCCGTCGGCCACAGGCGTCGGCCGGACCACCAGCGGTTCGATGATTCCCTGACTGCGGATCGCTTGCGCCAGCTCCTGGAGCCGCGCAGAATCGAAATGGCGACGCGGCTGCAGCGGGCTCGGCATGATCCGGTCAAGCTCGACGCTCGCGGCCCCGCTTCCATCGACTTCGGTTCGAGCCGGCGCGGCGTCGCCCGCCAGCGCGCCGTCGGTGCTTTCGATAAGTGCGTCGAGACCACGCCCCAATCCTCTCCGTATCATCCGTTCCTCCTCTCCCGCTCCGCCGAACGCGCAAAAATGCTTCGCAAATTCCAAATGTTGCGCCTGGGCGATCCCCTGTTCGCGACTTCTTCCGGCTTGCCGTCGTTTGCGAGTTCACTCTCGGGCCGCGCAGTGGGCTGCGCCACGCCGACGCGCTCCAGCAATTCAAGCGCGAGCAGGCGATAGGCTTCTGCGCCGACCGATTTCGGATCGTACTCGGTTACGGCGAGGCCATGGCTGGGGCTCTCGGAAATCCGCACGTTGCGCGGGATCACGGTTTGGAAGACACGCTCTGGAAAGTGCTTGTTGACCTCGAGCGAGATCTCATGGCTCAGCCGATTGCGCGAGTCGAACATCGTCAGCACCACGCCCATCAATTCGAGTTGCGGATTCAGCACGGTGTTTACCCGGCGAATCGTGGCGAGGAGCGAACTCAAGCCTTCCAGGGCATAGTACTCGCACTGCATCGGTACCAGCACGGAATCCGCCGCGACCAGGGCGTTGAGCGTCAGCAGGCCGAGCGACGGCGGCGTATCAATTAGAACAAAGTTATATTTCTGAGCCTCTTCTGATAATTCGGACTTTAATCGGCGCTCTCGCCCTTCCATCGTTGCGAGTTCGATTTCAGCGCCGACCAGGTCTGTGCTCGCAGGTGCGAGATGGAGCGACGGCCGTGACTCGCGGATGATTTGCGCCAGCGGAATGCGATTGACGAGAGAGTCGTAGATCGTGCCCGACTTGATCGGATCGGCTGTGAGCCCTGAGGTCGCGTTACCCTGCGGGTCGAGGTCAACAAGGAGGACCTCCTGTCCCGATTGCGCCAGCGCGACGGCGAGATTGACGGCGGTGGTCGTCTTGCCGACACCACCCTTCTGATTGGCGATCGCTACGACGCGCCCCACAGCCGGCCCAACCACCTTGAGACGTCGGCGCCGGGTTACAGTCGTCGCGCCGCTCTCGACTCGATAATTGCACCGCGAAGATCATAATGCAAAAGCGGATCGCAGCGGACGGTTAAATTGCTGATTTAGCGGCGTTTCAGAGATCGATTGGAACCTACCAAAGATTTGTGCCAGAGCACGGCGGTGCGCGCCGCGACAAGCTCGCCATGCGGCAAACGATAAGTCCATGTGATTCGATCGGCAAAGTTCTGCTTCGCCGCTCGTTCGGAGCCTTCGGCAAGGGCATCGGCAGAACCACTATCCGCCACCTGCTCAGCGCTCGCGTACAAAAGAAGGATACCTGCGGGACGCAGCGCGGCGGCGGCGATTTCGTAGAGCTCGACCGAAGTGCCGAAGGCGCGCGCCGTCACGAGGTCGAAGCCGCTTGCGATACTTTCCGCGCTGGCGCGGCGCCGTTCGATTTCAACGTTTGCGAGATCCATCTCCTGCGCCGTGACTTGCAGGTAGCTCGCCCGTTTGCGCCTGGCCTCGGCGAGCGTGAATCGCGCCGCAAAGGCGGCGGCGAGCACAAGACCGGGAAAGCCGCCGCCAGAACCGAGATCGAGAACTGTCGCGTCCTTGGCCAGCGCCAGATTGAGCGCCTCGCGAGCGGCCCCAGCAGCGAACGCTACGGGCGCGAGGCTGTCTATTATATGGAAGGCAATCTCAGACGGGTCGGACGCGGCTGCGGTCAGGTTGGTATGCGCACCCCACAGGGCCAGGGCGGCAGCCATCTTTTCGATCCGTTCGAGAAAGCCGTCGCCCAGGCTCAGTGTTGTACCGTTCAACCATCGCGCCACAAGCTCGCGCACCTCGTTCGCGAGCTTCTCAATGTTGGTTTCACGTGAAACACGTGACGCTCGGCCGATCTGCGATCGTTTCACGTGAAACGGTCAGGAACCGCTGGACGCTCCCGAGGCGGGGCCGTGGCGGCGGCTCTTCAGATGGAATGCGATGAGCGAAATCGCCGCCGGGGTCATCCCGGGCATCCGCGCCGCCTGTCCGAGCGACCGCGGTCGCACGCTGAGCAGGCGCTCGCGAACCTCGGTCGAAAGTCCGCTCACGGCCGAATAATCCACCCATTCGGGGATAACCGCGTCTTCGAGCCGTTTGAATCGGTCGACCATCTCAGCCTGCCGCCTGACGTAACCTTCATATTTGATGTCGACTTCGAGTTGCGCGGCCTCGTCAACGTCGAGCCCTGGTCTCAGGCCTGCCATCGCCAGCACTGCGGCGTACGAGACCTCCGGCCGTTTCAAGAGCTCAAAGGCGCGTGTGGGATGCTCGATCGGTGTCGACCCGCAATCGAGCAGCATCGAATTGACTGCGTCATCCGCGGCAACGAGCGCTCCGGAAAGCCGCGCGACCTCGTCCTTGACGCGTTCGTCCTTGCTCCGCAACCGCTCGCCGGCAGCCGCATTGAGCAGGCCTATCCGCTCTCCGGCTGGCGTGAGTCGCCGATCCGCATTGTCTTCGCGCAACAGCAGGCGGTATTCGGCGCGCGACGTAAACATGCGATAGGGCTCGCCGCCGATACCGCGCGTTACCAGGTCATCGATCATGACACCGATATAGGCCTCGTCGCGCCTCAGAATCAACGGAGATTCCTGGCGAATTCGCAACGCGGCATTGATTCCCGCCATCAACCCCTGCGCTCCCGCCTCTTCGTAGCCCGTAGTCCCGTTGATTTGGCCGGCGAAGAACAAGCCCTCGACCAGCTTGGTCTCAAGCGAAGGCTGTAACTGGGTGGGATCGGAAAAGTCATACTCGATAGCGTAACCGGGGCGCATGATTTCCGCGCGCTCAAGCCCTTTTATCGACCGCACCATCGCCAGTTGCACGTCGAGCGGCAGACTGGTCGAAAGTCCGTTGGGGTATACCTCCATCGTGTCGCGTCCCTCGGGTTCAAGAAAAATCTGGTGGCGTTCCTTATCACGAAAACGCATCACCTTGTCCTCGACCGACGGGCAATAGCGCGGCCCGCGGCTCTGGATCGCTCCGGAGTACATGGGCGACCGGTCGATCCCGCCGCGAATGATCTCGTGCGTCCGCGCATTGGTGTAGGTTAGATGGCACGCGACCTGGTCCTGTTCGATCCGCTTGGTGCGAAACGAAAACGGCGGCGGCGGATCGTCGCCCGGCTGAATCTCGAGTTCGGAGTAGTCGATACTGCGGCTGTCCAGGCGCGGGCAGGTGCCGGTCTTGAGCCGCCCGATACGGAAACCGAGTTGCGCGAGGTGCTCGCTAAGGCCCATCGCGGCAAAATCGCCCGCGCGGCCCGCCGAGTAATTGCGGAGCCCAATATGGACCAGGCCTTTTAAGAACGTCCCTGTAGTCAGGATGACGCATTCGGCTTCGAAAACCTCGCCGATTTGCGATTCCACGCCACGTACGTGTCCATCCTCGACCAGCAGGCGCTCCACACTCGCCTGGCGAATCGTCAGGTTGGGCGTGACCTCGAGCACACGCTTCATCCGCGCGCGGTAAGCGGCCTTGTCGGCCTGGGCGCGGCGCGCGCGCACGGCCGGTCCTTTGCGCGTGTTGAGGACGCGGAACTGGATTCCGGTTTCATCGATGGCGAGCGCCATTTCGCCGCCAAGCGCGTCGATCTCGCGCACCAGGTGCCCTTTGCCGATCCCGCCGATTGCCGGATTGCATGACATCTGGCCGATATGGTCGAGATTGAGCGTGAGCATCAGGGTGGGAACGCCCATCCGTGCCGCGGCCAGCGCGGCTTCGATACCTGCGTGACCGGCGCCGACAACGATTACGCGAAAATTCATAGAGGTGGGGATTATGGCGCGCATGACGCGTCAGGCCAAGCGCCATGAGGCGAGCGTTTATATACCAATAGTAGAGAAATATTACTTTCCGATACAGAACTCGCGGAACACCGCGTCGAGCACATCCTCGGCGCCGACCTCGCCGGTGATCGCGCCCAGGGCCTCCGCCGCGGCCGCCGCGTCGACCGCGACGATCTCGGGTGGCATGCCGGCGAGCGCGCTGGCTCGCGCGCGCTCGAGCGCTTCCAGAGCCGTCGCGAGTGCTTGACGATGACGCTCGCGGGAGATCGCGACATCGTCACCCGGGCCCGAGGCGGCCAGCGCCTCGACCACGCGTCCCAGTTCGTCGCGCAGCGCCGGCGTGCCCTCGGCACTGAGCGCGGAGAAGCGCATTATCGGCATCCCCAGGCCCCGCTCCAAAAGGTCGGCGGGCGAGAGCGCCGGCGGCCGCAGGTCGGATTTATTGAGTAGCGCGACGCCGGCGCGCTCGCGGCAAAGTTCGAGCACTCGCGCGTCGTCGTCGTCGAAGGGGCGCGAAGAGTCAAAAACCGCAATCACGAGATCCGCCTCAGCGACACTGCTCAGCGTGCGCCCGATTCCGATACGCTCGACCTCGTCACCCGCCTCGCGGACCCCGGCGGTGTCCTGAAGCACGAGCGGCCAGGAGCCCAACGTAACCGATTCCTCGACAACGTCGCGGGTGGTTCCTGGAGTCGCGGTCACGATTGCGCGGTCGGCGCCGAGCATAAGGTTGAGCACGCTGGACTTGCCCGCGTTGGGCTTTCCCACAATGGTCGCGCGTGCGCCCTCGCGCGTGATACGCCCGCGCCGAAAGCTGTCATGGAGCAACGCAATGTCGTCGGCAAGGCGCGCGATTTCCGCAGCGATTTCCTTGCGACCTGGCAGCTTGAGTCCCTCGTCCGCGAAGTCGATCTCAGTCTCCAGATGGGCTCGTATAGCAATTATGCCGCTGCGCAACTGCGTTACTCGTTGCGTCAGCGCACCGCTAAGTTGCGCTAATGCTTGCTTAAGTGCGCTTTCGCTACGCACGTCTATCAAATCCGCAACCGCTTCTGCTTCGGTCAAATCCATCCGCCCATTGAGGAAAGCGCGGCGGCTGAATTCGCCCGGATCGGCCATCCGGGCTCCGGCGGACATCGCGAGTCCCAGCACCCGGCGGACGATAAATGGCCCGCCATGACAGTGGAATTCCACGACATCCTCGCCCGTGAGGCTCGCCGGACCGGGCATCACGACGCACATCGCGCGGTCGATGATAGCGCCGGTTAGCGGGTCGAGAATCTCGCCGATACTGAGGCGGCGCGGTCGCAAGGGTGCCGAACGGAGCGATCGCCACAAAGTCGAGGCGATCTGCGTCGCATGGGCGCCCGAAAGTCGCACGATCGCAACGGCGCCTTTGCCCGCAGGCGTGGCCGGCGCGACGATAGTATCCTCGGCGTACATCAGCGCATCGACTTCATTGGTGTGGGCCGCGCGCACGACGGACAATTCCCGCGCATCCAACCTGCCTTTTGATAGCACAATAGGCTTGCCCGCGCGGCGTCCGTATGGTTCGATGGCTTGTTCAGCGTGAGGCTCGCGCCTCGTCGTGAATAATCAAACATGGTGGGCTCGACACGAGCCGGCATTCGGCCTCGTTCTGGCTTCAGGCGATGAAAAGGACTTATCAACCGCACAACCGCCGCCGTTTACGAACGCACGGATTCATGGCGCGTATGGCCACGCCGGGGGGAAGAAACATTCTCAGACGCCGGCGCGCCAAAGGGCGCGTGCGCCTGGCGATCAGCATTCCTCCCAAGCAGCCCGGCTAGACCGGCGGCGGTCGCCGTCTTGATCTCCAACTCGGCGGGGTTCGGCGCGGCCGACCGGTTGCGCAAGTCCGGAGAATTTCTTGCGCTCCAGCGCCGAGGCGCGCGACACCAGAGCGGACATTTTGTGCTCTACGGTGATGTTGGCGACGCGGCCGGCGAGCGCTCGCGGCTGGGAATCACGGTCTCGCGCCGGATCGGCAACGCCGTGGTGCGCAACCGGGTCAAGCGCCGCGTGCGAGAGTGCTACCGGCTTAAACTGCGCGCGATGTTACCGGCGGGAGTGGCGATGGTGGTGATCGCGCGCAAGGGCGCCGGCGAGCTCGAATGGACGGCGATCGACGCCGAACTTCTCGGCGGGGTCGCCAAGCTCGGCTGCAAACTCAGCGGCAAGCTCAACCAATCCGTACCTATGCCGGGACCGGAGCGTCGCAGTGATTGAACCAGTCTGCAGGCGGCTTCGCGCCGCGCCTGTGGCGGCGGCACTGGGCGCCGTTACGGCCTACAGGCGCCTGATCTCGCCGGTGCTGACGGTAATGACCGGTCCCGTCTGCCGCTTCGAGCCGACCTGTTCCGAATACGCACATCAGGCCTTGGCTATTCACGGCCTTGGCCGCGGCCTTTACCTTAGCCTGCGCCGGCTTTTGCGCTGCCGTCCGTTGGGCGGATACGGTTACGACCCCGTGCCGGCGAATCCGGCCCGAAGCCCGCAACCTTCCTGAAGGAGCAATTTGGACAGTACACGCCAGATCGTCATCTTCGTCCTGCTGGTCGTCGCGGCGATCTTTTATGCCGATATCATCCGCTGGATTCGTCCGCCGAAGGCGCCAATCGGTCAACCGACGGCGCAGCGAACCGGCGCCACACCGGCCGTCCCGGCTCGGTCGGGTACAGCTCCGATACAGGCTTCGACGGAGCCGCCAGCGGCGTCCCCGATGGCGACCGCCGGCTCGACCGAGCAGCCGACGGGCGGCGTCCCGGAACCCGAATCGCTGACCCCGCCGACGCTGAGCACCGGCCCCTCGCGCACGATAGAAGCCGACACTGACCTTTACCACGCCACCTTTACGGCCAAGGGCGCGCGTCTCCTGAGCTTCCGGCTGAAGCGCTATCGGGAAACGGTACGCAAGGATAGTCCGCAATACGACGTCGTCGTGCAGGGCGAGCGTCTGCCGCTCGGGCTGATTGTCAACCGCGACGGTAAAATCTTCGGCGATTCGGGCGTCGACTACACGACTGACGCGCCCGCGCAGGTCGTTATCGGACCGGGCAACGACACCGCGACGGTGACCTTCACCGCCGATACCCGGGAAGGGCTCAAGCTGACCAAGCGTTTCATCTTCCGCAATGGCCGATACCTATACGACATCGAAGCGGAAGTTGGCGGTGCGACCCCTGACGTCAAGGCGATTGGGTTCACCATGACCCAGCCGCTGACCGAGCGTGCGCCGGAGCAGGGCTATCGGGATTATCCGGCGCTTGAGGCCGATATCGATGGCAAGGTCCTCAATGAATACCAGAAACAGCTCGAAAAGGGCCTTGCGCCGGTCTCTGGCGACATCGCCTTCGCCGGCATTGGCGATCGCTATTTCCTTTCCGCCTTCATCCCCAAGGCGCCCACCAAGGGCGAGCTGCGGATGGAGTACAGCGGGGGCGAGGCGCGGGCCGAGGTGCTGTTTCCGGGAGCGCTGAAGGCTTCGACTGCGGTTTACATGGGGCCCAAGCAGCTCAATTTGCTGGAGGCTGCGAGTCCGACGCTGAGCAAGGCAATCAACTTCGGCTGGTTCGGGCTGCTGGCGGTGGTTTTTCTACGCGCGCTGCAACTCCTGCATACCATCGCGCCGAACTACGGCTGGGACATCATATTACTGACGCTCGCGGTACGGCTGGCTACCCTGCCGGCGTCAATCAAGGCCCAGCGCTCGGCGCTGCGGATGCAACGGCTCGCCCCGCAGGTCGAGAAAATCCGCGCCAAATTCAAGGATGATTCGACGGCGCTCAATCGCGAGATGATGGAGCTGTACAAGCGTAACCACGTCAACCCGCTCGGAGGATGCCTCCCCACGGCTATCCAGTTTCCGATCCTTTATGGCTTGTACGAGGCGCTGCTCAATTCGGTAGAGCTTCGCCATGCCCCATTCATCTTCTGGATCAGGGATTTGTCGGCGCCCGACTGCCTGCCCATCGCCTGGATGCCCAAGGTACCGGGGATTGACTGCCATGGCCTGCCGATCGTGGTTTTGCTGATGGGCATTAGCACGTTCGCCCAGCAATGGATGATGCCCAAGGCGGGCGACCCCAATCAGCAGAAGATGATGATGTGGATGCCTATCTTCTTCACCGTGCTGTTTATAGCTTTGCCAGCCGGGTTGTCCCTCTATTACTTTGCCTCCAACGTACTGGGTATAATTCAACAGTTTTTCCTGAATCGGGAATTCAAACAGTACACCCCAGTTGCCGCAGCATGAGCGAACCTAACGAAGCGATCGAGGTAACCGCCCCCAGCGTCGATGAAGCGATCAAGCAGGCGCTCGATCAGCTGGGAGCCTCCGAGGACGATGTCATTATCCACGTGCTGAGCACCCCGCGCTCCGGCGTGCTCGGACTCGGCGCGCGCCAAGCCCGCGTGCGCGTGGAACGCCGAGCGCCACAAGGCGCGCGTAGCGGCGTCATGTCACCGCCGCCCGCGCCGCCGCCGCGTCCGCGCGCGCCCGCTCAGTCCACCGCCGCAAGCGCAGCCGGTACCGGCGAACCGCGGACCGCGCCGCCATTGCGCGCTCATAGCCAGCAACGCACTGCCGAACAGCCGCGCGAGCGTGAAGCACCGCGCGAACACGATCAACTTCGCGAGCGCAATCAGGCGCCCGAACGCGACCGGCGCCGCGATCAGCCGCCGCCGTCGCGGTCAAGCGGCCCCGCACAGCGCCGCAACGACGCCGCCGCGCCGCGGCATGAGGAAGGCTCGAGCGGAGGCGACGAGGATGGAAGCGAAGCAGGGCGGAAAGCGGTCGGGCTTGATGAGCAGGCGCGCGAGGCAACTGCCATCCTGGCGCACGTGCTCGAACTGATGGGCGAGCGCGGAGAGATCACCGTCACTGAGGAAGACTCGGAGGGAATCGAGCTGGCCATCAAGGGCGACGGCTCCGGGCTGCTCATCGGACGCCATGGCCAGACCCTGGATTCGCTGGAATATCTCGTCAATCGCATCCTGGCGCGGCGGGTCAAGGACGCCGTGCCAATCACGGTCGACACGGAATCTTACCGCGAGCGCCGCCGGCGCCAGCTTCATCGGATGGCGCTCTCGATGGCCGAGCAGACTAAGCGCGAGCATGCCTCTGTCACGCTTGATCCGATGCCGCCGCGCGACCGGCGCATCGTGCACCTCGCGCTCAAAGACGATCCGCTGATCACGACCCGCTCCACGGGCGACGGTTTCCTGCGCGCGGTCGAGATAATTCCTGTTGGCGAGCGCCGCGAAAGTGCTCGCGGCGACGGGCGGCCGCGAGGCGGCGGCGGTGGCAGTGGTGGCGGCCGCAATCGCGATCGCGAGCGAGAGTCCGAGCCGCAGCGCGAGCGCGATCAACCGGTCGGCCAGCAAGGTGGCTTCAAGCACGGTCAGAAACGGATGTTCTAGCTCTAATAAAACCCTCCCGACTGTCTTGCGGGAGGCGGTCAGTATCCTGTCCGACCGTTCAAAATGTCCGAATTTCTTCGGAAACCCCCGTCCAAGGCCTACGTATCGTTAGATGGAGGCTGATGCGATGGTTGATGGGCTGAGCTCGGGAGGAGCTGAAGATGAGGGCACTTAAGAGTCTTGTGGCAGCGGCCGTTGTGATGTTGATGCTGACGGCGCCGGCGCTCGCGCAATATGCCCCGTGGCCTGCACAAGCACCTCCCCCACCGGTATGGGGCGAATACGATCAGAGCCACACCTGGCACGACGCGTCATGGTGGTGGGCGAACCAGCCCGAGTGGGTTCAAGCCAATCATCCGGAATGGTGGGGCGATTTCGACGAAGACCACATGTGGCATCCCGCCGGGTGGTGGTGGCAGAACGAGCCAGCCTGGACGCAACTACATCATCCCGAGTGGTGGGGCGATTTTTACCAGGGCGTATGGTACCCCGCTTCCTGGTGGTGGCAGTATCAGCCCGCCTGGGCGCGCGCGAATCATCCCGAATGGTGGGGCTACCGCGACAATGGTGTCTGGTATCCGGCGTCGTGGTGGTGGCGGCATAAGCGCGAATGGATGCTCGAACATCATCCTGACTGGTGGGGCAACGATTACCAGGGAACGTGGTATCCGGCGTCGTGGTGGTGGCAGAACGACCCCGTTTGGGTGCAGGAGAATCATCCCGACTGGTGGGGCGACTACGATCAGGACCGATGGTACCCGGCCGATTGGTGGTGGGCGCATCGGCCCGACTACGCGCGCCAGAATCATCCCGACTGGTGGGGCGATTTCGACGACCATCACGTCTGGCACAACGACTCGTGGTGGCATCAGAACAATCCCACCTGGATTCCCCAGCATCATCCCGAATGGCAGGGCGACACCGACGCCCAGCATCAATGGCATGACCTGAACTGGTGGGCGGCCAGAGAGCCCCAGGTCGCGGTCGCGCGTCACCCGGACTGGCGCCAGCCGCTGCAACAGTCAATCGAGCGCCAGCACGTCGAGCAGCAGCACGCGATCGAGAATCATCACGATACTCAGGCGCAGGTGATCGCGCGCCAGCATACCGAGCAGCTTCAGGTGGTGGAGCGAAAAAGCCAGGCCCAGCTGCAAACGATCGAGCAACAGCACACCCGGCGGATGTCGGACCTCGAGCGCCAACACGAGCAACAGCAACTGCCGCAGCGCCAATTACGGCAACCACCCCAGCGGCTGGAACAGCAGCCGCCGCCGCCGCAACACCCGCCGCAGCAGCGAGGGCCGGCCGGCCCGCCCGCATCAGGAGCGGGACTGCAGGCCCTGCAACAGCACGAGCAGCAGGTGCAGGCGCTGGAGCGCCAGCATCAGCAGCAAGTGCTGGCGGCGACGCAACGGCAAATGCAGCAGGAGCAGGCCGCGGCCCAACAACACCTCGCGCAGCAGCAAGCGCTCGAGCGCACGCAGGCGGCGCGGGAGCAGGCCGTCGAGAGCCGGCACAATCAACAGCTTCAGGCGTTGTCACATCCGAACCCCAAGCCGCCCCCGCCGCGGATCGCGCCTCCGCCCCCGCCGCAGTTTCACGGCAATCCGATTCCGCCGCATCGGGCGGCTGCGGCTTTGCCACCTTCGCACGGTCCCGCTCCCGGCGGCCCACCGCCGCAGCACGGTGCTCCGCCCCCTCAAGCGGCGCATGGCGGCGGACCCCAGGGGCCGCAGAAGCATCACTAGCGCGGACGCAACAGACCGGCCCCAGGGTGCGGCGGTCATCGGGAAGGAACGTGACGGCGGCGCCGGATACGCGAGGATCGCGAATCCGGCGCCGCTGGTCGATTCGGGCCGTTAGCTTATCTGGCTCAGTCGCCTGCGATTAGCTGGGCGCACCACCGCTAGGCGTTCGGGTCGAGCCCCCACTTGCGTTTGTTCTCCGCGATCTGGTCGGAGGTGGGATGTTCGGTCTGGGTGAAGGTCTTCACTTTGAACTGGTCGGCTAGTTCCAGCGTGGCATGGTTAAGCGCGATGTCGTCCTTAAAGACCTCGGGGGTCGCCGGTTCCTCGAAGATCGCCTGCCATGGGCACTCCGGTTCGCAGGCGCCGCAGTCGATACATTCGTCGGGGTTGATATAGAGCATGTTGGGGAAGCGCTGTTTGTCCTCGCCCACATACTCGTAGATGCAATCGACCGGACACACGCTGACGCATCCGGTGTCAACGCAGTCAATGCACAGTCGGGTTATGGTCCAGGGCATGTTCCGTCATCCTCTCCTGTCGGGCAGCGGCGCCTTCCAAATTATAACGGCCGAACGGATGGGCTGAGAAGCGCCGCGCCCGGGGCCTTGGCTTTCGTTCAGGCGCAACTTCTATAGCATAGATTGGCCGGCGGCAAGAAAGAACCGCCCCTATCCGCTGCCGCCGCGTCAGAGGCTTGTCGGGGCTGTAACCGGCGGCACATGTTGCCGATGTGTAAGGAGCAAAAACGATGGAGATCAACGGCGTCGCTCACGTAATGCTGACGGTCGGCGACTACGAGGCCTGCCTGCCGTTTTACGAGAAGCTGCTGCCGTTTCTGGGCTTGACCTTCGTGGTGCGCAAGACCGGATCGCAGTTCTACTGCATTGGCGGGCGCACCGGGATGGGTATCCACAAGGCAGCGGAGCAATATCGCGGCGAGCGTTTCGTGCAGGGCCGCGCGGGGCTGCATCACGTATGCCTGCGTGCGCGCGAGCGCAGCGACGTCGACGCGGCTTACCAGTTCCTGCTCGGAATCGGCGCAACGATCATCCATCCGCCCGACGAGGGCACCTGGGCCAAGGGCTATTACTCGGTGCTGTTCGAGGACCCCGACGGCATCCGGTTGGAAGTCAATCACATCCCGGGCAAGGGCCTGCTGGCCGACTAGTGGCGCGGACTCCCTGGGGTCATCCTGAGCGGGCGCGGTGCGAGTCGAGGGATCTCGCGCCTCGGCGAGTCGGTCAGGCCGTTGACGGTTGGCCTATCGCCGTCGGCGTCGAAGAAAGGCTCGCCCGCCAGGATTGGTCGCGTTGGGATAGGTGGTGAAATAATGGTCGAACGAGACGTTCTCCTGGAAAATCAACTCCACATGCTCGATCGGAGTGGCAGTGTCAGAATCGTGGCCGTGGGCGAGCGCAAGACGCGCTCCCGCAGCGTCCGTCGCCATGCTGACCGCCGCGGCCATCGCCACTGCGCTTGCCGTTTTTCTCAGCTTCCATAGCTGCCGCATGGCCTTTGGTTAACTCCTTGGTTTGCGAAGGTTGAGGTCGCGTGCAGCGTAGGAGACGATCATTGACGGCATGTGAATCGTGCCTGATTTCGGATGAAGCGAGGAAGGGCCGCGCGCGGCTGGCGGGCGCGCGCCGTCCTTGGCGCGCAATCTCAAACTTGATTACAATCGCCGCTCAAAATGCGAGACAGGTTAATAAAAACGCCGGTCGGAATCCCGGCGCGCCGGCGCGGCCGGCGCGATGTGCTGGAAAGCCGCCGTTTCGAAGAGCTCGCCCTGGGTCTGGCCGCGGCCTTCGCGCGGGTGGCGGTAGAAGAGATCGATGAGGAAATCGAGCGCTGGATGGAACGCATCGTGCTGACCTTGGAGCTGGATCGCAGCACGCTCGCGCAAATCGACGCCTCGACCGGATTGCCCTATTTCAGCCATCAATGGGTGCGTCCGGGGTTCCCGCCGACGCCGCGGATTCCCAATACCTTCGAAGCTTATCCGTGGGCTTCAAATAAAGTGATCTTGCAGGGCGAGACGATGGTTTTTTCAAGCGTCGATGAGCTTCCGCCCGAAGCCGCTCGCGACCGTGCGAACATCCGAGAGCACGGGCCCAAATCCAACGTTACGGTGCCAATCAAGGTCGGCGGAAGGGTCATCGGCGCAGCGATGTTCGGGGCGTTCAAGAGCGAGCGCGCGTGGCCGGCCGAAATTGTGCGGCGCTTGCAAATGATAACCGAGATTTTCGGCTACGCCCTGGAACGCAAGCGCGCCGCGGCCGAGGTGCTCCGGCTGCGCAGCGATTTGAACCACGTCTCTCGGGTCAACACGCTGGGAGAGCTGGCGGCTTCATTTGCGCACGAGCTCAATCAGCCGCTGGCCGCCATCCTGAGCAACGCGGAAGCGATCCGGAGCATCCTCGAATCGCCTGGTCCCGACCTCATGGAGATAGGCGCTGCCATCGACGACGTCATCGAAGACAACAATCGCGCCGGCGAGACGATTCGACGGCTGCGCGCCCTGTTTCGGCGCGAAGACTCGGTCAAATCCACCCTCCAGCTAACCGAGATCTTAAGCGAGATCAGCCGTATCGTCCGCGGCGACGCGATGCTGCGCAGCATCTCTTTCGCGCTCGACATGCCGCAATCGCTTCCGCAGGTTCTGGCCGACCGCGTCCAGTTGCAGCAGGCCATCATCAACCTCGTGCTTAACGCGTTCGACGCGGTCACCTCAGCCGACCGCGAACCGCGCGAGGTGAAAGTGCGGGCTCTCCCGGGCGCCGCGGGCTGGGTGAAAATACTGGTCATCGACTCGGGCGCGGGAATTGAACCCGACGTGCTGCCCCGGATTTTCGAGACCTTCTTCACCACCAAGCGCGATGGAATGGGTATCGGGCTCTCGATTGCGCGATCTATCGTCGAGGCGCACGGAGGTTCTCTGACGGCTTCGTCGGTGCCGAAACGGGGCGCCACATTCGAAATCGCCCTGCCCGCGATCGCGGACCGCGAGGCTTAGACCTCCAGTTCCTGGCCGCCGTACATTAAGATCAGAATCCGTCAGCAAAGTTTTCCGAGGAAAGGTTCTGCCATGTCAGACAAACAGACCGTCCGCACCGAGAGCGATAGCATGGGCCAGATAGAGGTCCCGGCCGACCACTACTGGGGCGCCCAGACCGAGCGCTCGCTGCATCACTTCAATATCGGGCCCGACCGGATGGCGCGCTCGATGATCCGCGCCTTCGGCCTGCTCAAGAAAGCCGCCGCGCAGGTCAACCAGGATTTGGGCAAGCTCGCCGCCGACAAGGCGCGGCTTATAGTGCAGGCGGCCGAGGAAGTCGCCTCAGGCAAGCTCGACGCCGAGTTTCCGCTACGCGTGTGGCAAACCGGCAGCGGCACCCAGACCAACATGAACGCCAACGAGGTCATCTCCAACCGCGCGATCGAGCTTGCCGGCGGCAAGATGGGCAGCAAGAAGCCGGTCCATCCCAACGACGACGTAAATATGTCGCAGTCCTCCAACGATACCTTTCCGACCGCGATGCATGTCGCGGCGGCCGAGGAGATGGTCAAGCTGCTGATGCCGGCGGTAAAAAAGCTGCGCCAGGCGCTGCACGACAAGGCCGAGGAATTCGCGGACATCGTCAAAATCGGCCGCACTCATCTGATGGACGCGGTGCCGCTGACGCTCGGCCAGGAATTCTCGGGCTACGTCGCCCAACTCGACGCGGACCTAAAGCGCATCGACGCGGTCCTGCCGGATATTTACGAACTCGCAATCGGCGGCACCGCGGTCGGCACCGGGCTGAATACCCATCCGGAATTCGCCGACCGCACGGCGGCGAAAATCGCCGAGTTGACCGGGCTGCCCTTCGTTTCGGCACCCAACAAGTTCGCCGCGCTGGCCGCGCATGACGCGCTGGTGATGGCGAGCGGAGCGCTGCGCACGCTTGCGTGCTCGCTGATGAAAATCGCCAACGACATCCGCTGGATGGGCTCCGGGCCGCGCTGCGGCCTGGGCGAGCTGCGGCTGCCTGAAAACGAACCGGGATCGTCGATCATGCCGGGCAAGGTCAATCCGACCCAGTCCGAGGCGATGACGATGGTCTGTCTGCAGGTGATCGGCAACGACACCGCGATCGCGGCGGCCGGCACCCAGGGCAATTTCGAGCTCAACGTCTTCAAGCCGCTCATCATTCATAACCTGCTGCACTCGATAACCCTGCTCGCCAACGCCTGCGTCTCGTTCACGGAGTTCTGCGTGCTGGGCATCGAGCCGGACCGCGAACGGATCGCGGGCTACGTCGCCAACTCGCTGATGCTGGTCACCGCGCTCAGCCCGCATATCGGCTACGACAAGGCCGCCAAGGTGGCGAAAAAGGCGCACGCGGAGAACACCACGCTGCGCCAGGCTGCGGTCGATCTTGGCTACCTCAAGCCCGAGGAGTTCGACCGCTACGTGCAAGCGGACAAGATGCTCGCGCCGGAGGCGTAAGCGAGCGACGATCGAAGTCGCCCCGCCAGCCGCCGCCAATTCGCAATCGCATCGGAGGAATCATCGATGGAAAAGCTGCCGTCCGCCTATAAACAGGTCGCACCTAACCGCTATCGCGAGGCCTACGGGCTCTTTTACGAGGACTTCACGCCAGGCGACGTTTTCGAGCATCGCCCCGGCCGCACGCTCACCGAAACCGACAACATCTACATGACGCTGCTGGCGATGAACACGCACCCGCTGCACTTCGACTCGGCCTACGCGAATGCGACGCAATGGAAACGGCCGCTGATGAATTCGCTGGTCACGATTTCGGTGGTCACCGGAATGAGCGTGCACAGCACCAGCCAAAACGCCGTCGCCAACCTGGGATGGGACAAGGTGCGGCTGGTCAATCCGGTCTTCGCCGGCGACACGCTCTACGCGGAGACCGCGGTGGTCGCCAAGCGCGAGTCCGCAAGCCGCCCCACCCAGGGATTGGTCACTGTGCACACGGTCGGCATGAAAACCGACGGCGAGAACGGACAATCGGGAATTGTGGTGATCGAATTCGATCGCACTTTCCTGGTCTACAAGCGCGAGCATTCGCCGCTGGGCAAGGCCAACTACTAGACGCAGCCTTATCGGCGAGAAGACCGGTGACGGCGGCGATCAAGCGCGAGCCATCGCGGCGTCGCGCGCGCGGTGTTCTCGTGCCGCTCGCGCTAGCGGCAATTCTGATCGCGAGCCTCGCGGCCTGCGCGGCGGCTGCGGCGCCGCCGCCGCTCGCCGCGTTTCCCGCCGGACTCGATCCCAATTCGATGCTGTTGCCGCCGCCGGCCGAAGGCGGACGCGTCAAGGTGAGCGTTGCGCTGCACGTGCTCAACCTCTCGGGCATCGACGAGGTCACCGAGCGCTTTGAGCTAACCGGCTATCTGCTGGCGCAGTGGAACGATCCGCGCCTCAACTATAAGGCCTCCGGCAATGGCGACAAATATCGAACGCTCGCGCCGGATTCGGTGTGGCGGCCACAGCTGGTCATAATCAACGCGGTCAAGCCGCGCCAGGTTCTTGAAGAGTCGCTGCACGTCGCTCCGGACGGGACCGCGTCCTACGTCGAACGCTTCGACGCGCTCGTGACCTCGACTTTTTATCTTAGGCCCTTCCCCTTCGATGCGCAGAAGCTCGAGGTCCTGGTCCATCCGTTCACCGACCAGCAGCTGTCCGTCGCCTTCGTCACCAGTCGGTTGCCAGTGTGGACCGCGACCGAGTTCAGCACCTATTCCTCGCTGGAGTCGTGGGAATTCAAGTCGCTGACCGCCAAGCTCGGAACGGCGGCGAGCCAATTCGGCGAACATGCGATTGCCGAAGCGCGGTTCGAGATCGCGGTTGAGCGACGCTACGAGTTTTACCTGTGGAAGGTGTTTCTGCCGCTGCTGCTGATGGTGGTCGTGTCGTGGTCGGTGTTCTGGTTCGACCCGTCCGAAGTTTCGAGCCAGGTGACCATAGCTGTGACTACGATTCTGACGATCATCGCGTTCGCGCTCGCGATCTCATTGACCCTCCCGCGAGTGCCATATCTGACTTTCGCCGACGCTTTTTTTCTGGCCTGTTACATCTTCGCTTTCCTGGCCATGCTCGAACTGACCACCGTGCATATCGCCTATCGCAACGAGCGGCGCGACCTGGCCAGGGGAATCCGCCGCACCGCCCGCTGGTTGGTGCCGGCGGCGTTCGTCGTGGTCAATTCAATCCTGATTCTGCATTTTCTGACCTAATCAAGCCCGATCGGCAAAGGTAAAATGGACAAGCACATCACGCGGCGCGAATTGCTCAAGCGGGGCGCCATAGCAGGCGCCGCCGCGCTATCCGCCCCCTTCATCCATCACCGCCACGCGCAGGCCGCAGGAGTGATCGATCCGGCCGCGGCCAGGAGCTTCGGCGCGAGCCTTAAAGGACGCCTGATCGTTCCCGGCGACGCGGAGTATGATGCCGCCCGCCGCGTCTGGAATCGACGCTATGACAAGCACCCTGCGATGATCGCGCGATGCGCCGGCGCCGACGATGTGCGGCGGTCGGTGGAATTCGGCCGCCGATGGAATCTGCCCGCCGCGATTCGCAGCGGAGGCCATAGTTTCGCGGGCTATTCGACCTGCGACGGCGGACTGGTTATCGATCTGTCGCAGATGAAGCGCGTACAGGTCGATTCGGCCAAGCGCCTCGCCCGCGCCGAGCCTGGCATTCTTATCGCGGACTTCGACAACACGGTCGCGCCTTTTGGTCTCGCGGCGTCGCTGGGCGCCTGCCCCGACGTTGGCGTGGGCGGTCTCACGCTCGGCGGCGGCAATGGATGGCTGGAGAGTGTTTACGGCACCGCCTGCGACAACCTGGTCGCGGTCGAACTGGTGACCGCTGACGGAGATTTGCGGCGCGCCAATGCCGATGAGCGCCCCGATCTTTACTGGGCGATGCGCGGGGCCGGGGCAAACTTCGGCGTCGCGACCGCGCTCGAGTACAAGCTCCATCCGGTGACCACGATCATGTTCGGCTCATTGGAATACCGGCCCGCGCAGGTTCGCGACGTCCTGCGCTTCCTGCGCGGCTACGCGCCCCACGTTCCCGACCAGCTCGTTTTGATCCTGGATGTCCCGGGCCAATTCGGTGAATCAGGTCTCGAGCTAAGCGTCGCCTATGTGGGCGACCCGAAGAACGGGGAGCCGATCATCAAGCAACTGCGGGATGCCACCCGGCCCATCTCAGGCGTAATCCAGCCGACACCATACAAGGATACGGTCGGCAGCGAAGCGCCGCCGGGCGGACCGTTTGCGAGTTACCGCAGGGCCGGCTTCTTTGCGACTATTGGCGACCCGATGATCGAGGCCGTGATTGAATCCGTCGCCACCCGGCCCTCGAAGTGGAGCAAGCTCACGTTTTTCTTCGCCCATGGCGCGCGATGCCGAATCGCGCCCACGGCGACCGCGTACAGTCTTCGGCAGGTGGGCTTCGAATGCTGGATCCAGACGTATTGGACCGCGCCGGCGGCGGCGGCGAAATCGATCGAGTGGGTAAACCAGTTCTGGGAGCGGACCGGCGCCTTCGCCACCGGACGAGTTTATGTCAATTACCTGGAGGACGAAGGCGCCGAGCGTGTGCGCGCCGCCTACGGCCTGAATTACGATCGTCTGGTCGCGCTTAAGAACAAGTACGATCCGACCGACTTCTTTCGCATCAATCAGAACATCAGGCCGACCGTGTAGCGTTCTCCATCCCAGCGCAGCCATGCTTTGCTATGTTTCAGTTTCAAGCGGCTGATAATTACATAATATGTACTACGCTTTTCTAAAAAGATTCAGCATGCTCTGATATTGGTTCAACTAATGAATATTAGTCTATTGTCTTTCCCCGAGTTCGCGGGAGAGGGCTTGAAACGAGAATACTCACATCCTGAACACGCCGAAACTGGTGGCCGGCGGGATTCCCGCGTTAAGCGACGCGGCGATCCCGAGTGCCAGCATCGCACGCGTCTCGAGCGGATCGATTACTCCGTCGTCCCATAGCCGCGCGCTCGAGAAATAGCAACTCGATTCGTGCTCGTATTTCGCCAGCGTCGGCCGAGTAAACTCAGCCTGCTCCGCGGGCGTCATGGTCTGACTCTGGCCTTTCAATTGGTCGAGCTTGACCGTGAGCAACGTGTTGGCCGCCTGCTCTCCGCCCATCACCGAGATGCGGGAGTTGGGCCACATGAAAAGCATCCGCGGCGAATACGCTCTCCCGCACATCCCGTAATTTCCCGCGCCATTCGACGCACCGATTATCACGGTGAACTTGGGCACCTGCGCGTTGGCCACCGCGTTGACCATCTTGGCCCCGTCCTTGGCGATTCCGCCCTGCTCGTAACGTTTGCCGACCATGAAGCCGGTGATGTTCTGCAAAAAGACTAGCGGGATACGGCGCGCGCAGCAGAGCGCGATGAAGTGCGTCGCCTTGAGCGCCGATTCGCTGAACAGCACGCCGTTGTTCGCGATGATGCCGACCGGGTAGCCGTAGATGCGCGCGAAGCCGGTCACCAGGGTTGCGCCGTAGCGCGGCTTGAACTCGTGCATTCGGCTGCCGTCGACCAGCCGCGCGATTAATTCGCGCACCTCGTAGGGCCGGCGCGTGTCGCCCGAGACCACGCCGTAGATCTCGCGCGGATCGTAATACGGATCCTCGGGATCCGCCTGCTGCAGCGCGTACTCGAGGCCGGTGCGCGGGCCGAGGCTTTCGAAGATCGAGCGCGCGATCGCGAGCGCATGTTCGTCGTCATCCGCCAGATAATCGCTCACGCCGCTAAGCCGCGTGTGCACGTCGCCGCCGCCCAGTTCCTCGGCGCTGACTTCCTCGCCGGTGGCCGCGCGCACCAGTGGCGGCCCGGCGAGGAAAATCGTCCCCTGCTCGCGCACGATGATATTTTCGTCGCACATCGCCGGCACGTAGGCGCCGCCCGCCGTGCACGAACCCATCACCGCTGCCACCTGCGGAATCCCAGCGGCCGACATCCGCGCCATGTTGTAGAAGATGCGCCCGAAGTGCTCGCGGTCGGGAAAGACCTCCGATTGCAGCGGCAGGAACGCGCCGCCCGAGTCGACCAGGTACACACACGGAAGATGGTTCTGCAGCGCGATCTCCTGCGCGCGCAGATGCTTCTTGACCGTCATCGGATAATAGGTGCCGCCCTTGACCGTAGCGTCATTGGCCACCACCACGACCTCCCGGCCCTGCAACCGCCCGACGCCCGTGACAATTCCGGCCCCCGGCGCCTCGTCTTCGTACATCCCCCACGCCGCGAGCGGCGAGAGCTCCATGAACGCGCTCTCGGGATCGAGCAGCTTCCGGATGCGATCGCGCACCAGTAGTTTGCCGCGTTCCAGATGGCGGCGGCGCGATTGCTCGGGGCCGCCTTGGCGCACGCGCTCGACCGCCTCGCGTAATTGTTTGACCGCCGCCTCCATCAGCGCGAAATTCTGCCGGTACTCCGGGCTCGAGGTGTTGATGCGGCTCTCGATTCGTTCCATCGGCGTCCTCTCTGTATCGCTCTCGCGGTTCGATCCCTCGCACGGGTGCGGGCCTGATGCCAGCCGCGCTCGGTTGGGCTAGATATTAGCTTGACCAAACGGCAGACCGCGAAGCGGTAATGACGGAACCGCAACGTGGTTCGGGGGATAAAAGACAGCGCCGATGCGTGACCGCGACCTGCGAGTGCTCGAGTTCCATAAAGTGATCGGACTGGTCGCCGCGATAGCGGCCTCCGAGCCCGGCCGCCGCGCCGTGGAAATGCTGCGACCCTCGGGCGACGCGGCCGAAGTCGCGGTCCGGCTCCGCGTCACGGCCGAGATGGTGTCGCTGCGGGCGCATGCCGGCGCGTTGCCGATGCAGGAGTTCGCCGACCAGCGCGAAATCCTGCTCGCCGCCGCACGCGAGGGCGCCGTGCTCGATGGCGTCTCGCTGCTGAGCGTGCGTGACTTCGTGCTCGCGGCGCGCCATGTCGCGGCCTTCATGCGTTCGCGCGTCGAGCCCTATCCGCATCTCGCCGCCGCAGCCCAGAATCTGGCCGCGCCCAAGGAGTTGGCCGACGCGCTGCTCGGCGCGCTGGCGGATGACGGAAGCCTGCTGGATGAGGCGAGTCCGCAGCTTTTGCGCCTGCGCAATCGGCTCCGCGCAGAACGGGTCGAGTTGGAGGCGCGGCTCGCTCGCTCGCTCAACGCCTCGGGAATGGAAGCATTTGTCTCCGACTACCTGGTCACTGTGCGCAATCATCGCTTCGTCCTGCCGCTCAAGCTCAACTACTCCGAGCGGCTGGAGGGAATCGTGCAGGACCGCTCGGTCTCGGGCGAGACGCTGTTCGTTGAACCGATGTGGGCGGTCGAGCTCAACAACCGCCTGCTGATGCTCGAACGCGAGGTCGAGGCCGAAGAGCGGCGCATCCTGGCCCATCTGACCGCGATGATCCGCGGCTACGGCGTCGAGCTGCGGCTGACCTTCGACGCGATGGTGGCGCTCGACGCGCTCAACGCGCGCGCGATTTTCGCCGAGCGCCTGCGCTGCATCGAGCCTCTGCTCGGCGGCTTCGGCGAGAGCGGCCTCGAACTCGTCGAGGCGCGCCATCCGCTGCTGATTGCTGGTGGCCGGGAGGTCGTACCAATCGACGTGCGGATTGGCGCCGGCCTGCATGGCATCGTGATTTCCGGCCCCAACACGGGCGGCAAAACCGTCGCGCTCAAGACTATCGGGTTGCTCGCCCTGATGGCGCAGGCCGGACTGCTCATCCCGGCGCGCGAGGGTAGCCGCGTCATCGTCTTTCGCAGCATCTTTGCCGACATCGGCGATGAGCAATCGATCGAGGCAAGTCTCTCGAGCTTCGCCGCGCATATCGCCAACCTGAGCGCGATGGCGGCCGCGCTCGAAGAGCCGGCGCTGGTCATTCTGGATGAGCCTGGCGAGGGTACCGATCCGGTCGAAGGCGCGGCACTCGCGATTGGCCTGATGACTTACCTGGGTCAGCGACGCTGCCTGGTCGCGATTGCTACTCACTCGGCCGCGATCAAGCTTCACGCATATTCGCGCGCCGGCTTCGAGGCCTCGGCCGTCGATTTTGACGCCGAGAACCTTCAGCCGCTCTATCGCCTCAAGCCGCACACGATCGGCCAAAGCTACGGCCTCGCCGTTGCCGAGCGCCTGGGCCTGCCGGGCGAAATCGTGAGCGCCGCTCGTGAGGCGATGCCGGCCGGCGCGGCGGAGGTCGAGCGCGTGCTGGGACTGCTCGAAGCGGAGCGCGCCGCGGTTCGCGCCGAGGCCGAACACCTTCGGGCGGAGCAGCGGCGCGCGGTCGAACTCGCAGCCGAGGCCGAGGAGACGACTCGACGCGGACGCGCGCATATCGAGACCGAGCGCGAACGAGTGGTGGCGGAAGGCAAATCGCTGATTGCCGACCTGCGGCGGGAAAGCGCGGCGATCGCCGAAGAAGTAAGGGCGGGGCGCAAAATGCAGCGCGAGCTTGGCTCGATGCTCGGGCGGGCGGCGCAACGGGTCGCACAGATGGCGCCCAGCGCCGGCACTGACGAGGGCGGTGCGGCGCGCGAACCGCTCAAAGTAGGCGACCGGGTCGAGTTCGGCGACATCCAGGGCGAACTTATCGCGCTGGAACCGGGGCGCGCGGTCGTGAGCCGCGGCGGACTCCGAATCGAAGTCGCGCCGGAGCGATTACGCCGCGCTCAGAGCCGAGGTGCGGCGCACGATCGCGTACCCAAGGTGACGGTCAGCGCGGGGCCCACACCGGACGGCGCCGAGAGCGAGCTTAATCTCATCGGGATGCGTACGGCAGACGCGCTTCGGCGGCTGGAAGAGTTCCTCGATCAGGCTTACCTGACCAGCCGCACCGAGGTGCGAATCGTACACGGGATTGGATCGGGCGCGCTCAAGAAGGCGGTCCACGAATATCTCGCCGACTCGCCGTATTGCGCGGGGTTTCATCAGGCCGACCCGCATCGCGGCGGCGCCGGCGCCACGGTCGTGCGGCTCAATTTATGACCCTTGTGTCAGCCGGCTACATGACCGCTAAGAACGCGCCGGCATTTCCGCGTTATCCATTTAATGAAACAACTTGCTGGCAAAACACTTGCCAGTAAAACACTTGCCAGCAAGACGACTTGCTAGTGAAACAACTTGTTCAGCGCGCCGCCCAGCGGGTTGTTGCCCGACGAGCCGTTCTTGGAATTGCCGCCCAGGTATTTATCCAGCAGTTTGCCCGCCTGCTTCTGCACCAAATGCCCGGCCGCGCGCTGCGCCAAGAACTGGATATCCGGCTGCACCGAGGGTTTGGGCAACTGACCGCTGATGCGCACCGGAATGTCAACCTGCTTTTGCGCGTTAGCCAGGTAAACCACGTTCTTCTTCTCGGACATCAGCTCGCGGCTCAACTCCTGTGACAGCAGGATATGCGCGTTCATGTCGATGTTCTTGTTCAGATCGAACCATCCGTCGGCGAGCGCGCTGTAATCGGGTGTCACGGCCTTGACGTCGTGCGAGGTAATTTTGGGGCCTTGGATAACGAACGTGAGGCCGAGCTCGGTCAGATTGGTGTCGGGCGAATTGAACAGCGCCGGATGGCGCGCGACGATCGATGGCGTGATTAGTGTGTCGATGCCGGGGACGCCCTGCACCTTGCGCATCGCTTGCGCGCCGATGTTGACGCCGATTAGCTTGGCGTTGGCGACCGACATCTGGCCGTTGCCGTTAAGCGTCGGTTTGATCTTATCGAATGTGTCGCCGCGCCCCGCCACTCGCACCTGTCCCGTTAACTGGCCGCGCACCGTATCGGCCGCTTTGGATTTCTGCGACACCAATGCCTGCTGCAACTCGATGCCATGGAGATTCAGCCCCACGTTGAAGGCTGGTGCGGCGCCGAGCGTAGTCCGCGCGTTGCCGTCGAGCGTGCCGTTGAAAGCGGCGAGCTTGAGCGAGCTTACCGTGACCGCCTGCCCATCGTAGACGGCGTCCATCGCGAGGTTGCGATACGCTACATTTTGCGCCATCCCGGACGGCGACGCCGCAACCGCGGTCACAGTCGGTGCCGACATCGCGCCGCGGACCGTGCCCTTGACCGCTAGTTGATCGAGGTGGTCGGCGGCGGCTTCGGGCTTCGGATTGGCGGTCAACTCGGCCGGCTTTACCACGTCGGCGCTAAAGTCGTAGTTCGCGTTTATCGGCTGAATCGATTGCGCGTTGACCGTCAGCCGGGCGTGGCCCGATCCGAGGTTGAACGCGAGCGGGCCGGCCGTGGCGCTCTTGCCCGCCATCTTGATATCGCCGCTCAGTCCGCTCACGATCGAGCGCTTGCCGGGCGGCGTGACCGTGACCGAAGCCAGCGTCACGACCCCATCGACCTCGGGCTGCTTCTGGATCATTTTGACTGTGGCATGAATCTCGGCTTTACCCGAGGCGTTGTACTTGCTGAGCGCGACCAGCATCTTGCCCATCGAGGCGAGGTCGAACCGGTTGCTGTCGAGCCGCGCGCTGAGATTCTGGCCGAGCTTAATCTGGCCGGCCTTCAGATTCAGATCGCCAAGCACCAGCGTCGCACTCTGCACTTCGACCTGCGCCGACCCTCCGACGTCCTTTCGCGTTCCAGCTGCCGTCAGCTTGAGCGGCACGCCCGCCGCCTTGTCGAGCAGGCCGGTGTACATGACCTGGTTGCCGGTCAGATCGGTCACGAGATTGAACGCGAGGGCCTCAAGAGTGCCGTTGACCTTGACCGTGGCCGTGACCGGGTTGGTGAGCCTCAGCTGGGGCGGCAATGCCGTGGCGATTTGCGGCACCACCTTTAGCTGGTCGACGGTGAGCGGCCCGGCGTCCAGGTCAAACGCGAGCGGTATGGAGGTAAGGTCGATCGCGCCGTTAGTCATCAAGGGTCCGACCTTGCCGGTCAGCGCGAGATTTCTCTCCTTACCAAATGCCGCCAGGCTCAGCTTGATGTCGATCGGCGTGCTGATAGCGAGGTTCTCTACGTCGAGGTCAACCGAACGCAGCATGAGCGCCGAGCCGCTCGGGTCCTGGTAAACCAGCGTCGCATTCTCGGCCGTGAAGCTTGAGACCGATACCTCGCCCAGCGCTCCCGCACCCGCGGGCGTTTGCCCGGCGGGTTGCGCTCCGGTCAGGGGCGCGCTCGTGAGCGGCTGTCCGCCCGCGGGCGGCGCCGTCGGCGTTGGGGCCGCGGCCCCGCCGGCCGACGGGTTCCGCCCTATCGAGCTTAAGTTCAATTCGCCGCGCTTGTTTTTGATGATGTGCACGACGGGCTGCTTGAGCGAGATCTGCTTGATTTCGACCCGACGGCTCAGCAGCGGCATCAGCGCAACCCGCGCATATACGTCGGCGGCCTGCACGAACGGTTGCTGGGAGAAAGCCGGATCGTCGGCGATCGTGACGCCGTGAAGGTCCGCGATTACCCCCCATCCGAGGCTCGCGCGGATGTCCTGGACGTCGACCTTGCGGCCGACCGCGGCGCTGGCCTTCGACAGGATAAGGCCGCGCTGCCGCTGGATGATCGCGTTGAGGTTGAGCACGGCATAAAACCCGGCCGCGACCACCAGCACCACGATGACGCCGAGCACGATGATGACTGTCCGGATGAGCTTGCGCATCACAGCATCCTTTTTCCCGCCCCGAATAGCCGAAGAGATTCATTCTCCACCGAAGCGGGCGGCTATGACAACGTCGCCGCGCCTCAATCTGCGTCGCGTTACTGTCGCCGCGTCGCTGTGATGCGCGAGGCGGGAACAATCGGTAGGCTTTAACCTCAGATGGCCAAGAGGCGAAAGACTCATCCGCCGCGCGAGACCCCGCCGCCCAGGCCCAAGGCGGAAAAGCCGGCCTTCGGTTCGCCGTTCAAAGACTTGAAGAAGCTGCTGAACGATCGGCCGCAGCCTGAACGCACTGGCCAACCGTCAAGCCAGGCTTTCGGCCAAGCTCTCGGCAAAGCCTCCGCTAAAACACCGGCCGCCGCAGCGGAGGCAAACGCTGCAGCCGCAGCGAGCACCTTGGCGGAGTCGGAGTCCGAGCCAATGCTCGATGACGCCACGATGTTTCGTCAGGCCGTCGACGGAGTGCGCCGGTTGGGCGACCAACGTCCGGTCCGCGTCGTTCCCAGGCCGGAGGTGACGCGCGAAGTCGTGAGCGAGGATGCCGAAGTGCTCGCGCAGCTATCAGATCTCGTCTCGGGAGCGGGCACGTTCGAGCTTAACGAGACCGAGGAATACACCGAGGGCACGCGGCTCGGACTCGACCCGCGGCTGGTGACGCGGCTTCGCCGCGGTGAGTTCGCGGTGCAGGCGCATATTGATCTTCACGGGAAGATTCAGGCCGACGCCAAGCTGGCGCTGGAAGGATTCGTCGTGGACTCGGTGCGCAAGGGATTGCGCACGGTGCTGGTCGTGCACGGACGCGGCCTGCGCTCGCCGGGCGGGATGCCGGTGCTCAAGCATGCCGCGGCGCAGTGGCTTTCGCATGGGCATATGGGCGGGTACGTGCTGGCGTTCGCGACCGCGCGGCCGGCCGACGGCGGCGCGGGTGCGATGTACGTGCTGTTGAGACGTGATCGCCGCCGGGCCAAATTCGACGTGCTTCAGGGGGCCAAGCGCCGCGACTGATTCGTGCGCAGTCGCGCGAAGTTTGTTTGGCTGTCAGCTACCCTAAACCCCCGGCTGTCGAATAGACCTTCATCCCCTCGTCGCGCTCGACTTGAAAATAGTATTGCTCGCAGAATTTCCAGCGTAACAATTGCAGCCCTCAATGGTTCCCCTTCCTGCTAGCAAAAAATTGTTAGAGGATTTTGGCGCGAATCCGAGGCGGCACATTCGTTGCTCGATTCTCGGCTATAGATTCGTTGCGCTGACCGGAGATTCCGCAAGAAATTCACCGGGCCGGCGGCCGCATTTCCCATTTCCTTCAACTGCCGGCTTGAATCAGGCTATGGATGAACTCGCCATATCGCGTAATAACGTTGAAACGCCGCACCTTATTCGGCTAAGCAGAGACGATTCGCGGACGACGATTAGCGCCGAAAATGTAGCTTCACTTCAGGCTTCGCTGAAACAGGATATAGAGGGCGAGGTCCGATTCGATAAGGGTTCACGCGCGCTTTACGCCACCGACGGATCGAACTATCGGCAGGTTCCGATAGGCGTGGTGATTCCTCGCCACGTGCAGGACGTCGAAACCACCGTGCGACTGGCGCGAGCCCATAGTGCGCCGGTGCTCTCTCGCGGCGCGGGGACGAGTTTGGCCGGCCAGTGCTGCAATGTCGCGGTGGTTATGGACTTTTCTAAGTACATGCACCGCGTCCTCGATATCGACGCCGACCGCCGCCTCGGCCGGGTGCAGCCGGGCTGTGTTCTGGATCATTTTCGTGAGACCGCGAAGCAACGAGCCGGCTTGTTCTTCGGGCCCGATCCCTCAACTCACAGCCGGTGTACGATCGGCGGAATGCTGGGTAATAACTCCTGCGGCAGTCATTCGCTGTTGAGCAAAAAAAACGGCTTCGGAGTCCGCACGAGCGACAATACGCACTCCCTCGGTGTCCTGCTTTACGACGGCACCCGACTGCACGTGGGCGAAACGCCGCCACAAGAGTTAGAGGCTATCATCCGGGGTGGTGGTCGTCGTGGCGAAATTTATTCAGCTCTTCAGTCGCTGGTGGATCGCTACGGTCCGATCATCCGCAAGAGATTCCCAAAACTCGAGCGTCGGGTTTCGGGTTACAACTTGGACGATTTGCTTCCTGAAAATGGCTTCAATGTCGCGCGGGCGCTGGTCGGCTCGGAATCTACCCTGGTAACGATTCTCGAGGCGACCCTGCATTTGGTCCCGTCGCCCAAGGCGCGAACCGTTACAATGCTCGGCTTTACGGATCTCTACCTCGCCGCCGAGTGCGCACTCGAGGTGCTGAACTTCAATCCGATTGCGTGCGAGGGAATCGACGAGTTGCTATTCGATTACGTCAAACAGAAGGGCTATGAGAGCGCGAACCTCGCGATACTGCCCAAGGGACCGGCATTCCTGCTCGTCGAATTCGGCGGAGACTCGAAAGCCGACAGTGACGATCAAGCCCGCCAAATGATGGACCATGTCAAAGGTCTGCAAAGTCGGGCGCCGGTGGACATGAAGCTATACGACGATCCCCGACACGAGAAAATGATCTGGGACGTTCGCGAAGGCGCGTTGGCGAGCACAGCGTGGATCCCCAACCATCCCGACAACTGGCCCGGATGGGAAGACTCAGCGGTGCCGGTCGAGGCGACTCCGCAATATCTACGCGATTTGCGCCAGCTGTTTAATAAATTTGGCTACCATCCCTCTCTTTATGGCCACATTGGTCAAGGCTGTATTCACTGCCGCGCATCGTTCGACCTTTACACCGCGCAGGGCATCGAGAAGTACAAGCGCTTTATGAATGAAGCCGTCGGGCTGGTTGTGAAGCATGGTGGAGTCGCTTCCGGTGAGCATGGCGATGGCCAGGCTCGCGGCCAGTTTCTGCCGCAGATGTTCGGCGACGAGATATTTGAGGCGTTCAAGGAATTCAAACGAATTTGGGATCCGTCCAACCGGATGAACACCGGCAAGGTAATCAGTCTGGATGCCCCCGCCTACGGCATCACCGAAAACCTCCGGATTGGGCGCGATTACAATCCTCCTCAGCCCCCAACGCACTTTGCCTATCAATCCGATCGTCACAGCTTTGCCCGCGCCTCACTGCGTTGCGTCGGCGTCGGTGTCTGCCGCCGCGAAGGCGGAGGCACTATGTGTCCTTCTTATATGGTGACGCGGGAGGAGAAGGACTCCACTCGCGGTCGAGCACGAATGCTCTTCGAAATGATGAACGGGGAAGTGCTCAAGGATGGTTGGAGAAGTGAGGAAGTAAAGGATGCACTGGATTTGTGCTTTTCATGCAAAGGATGCAAGGGCGATTGTCCAGTTAACGTGGACATGGCCACCTATAAAGCCGAATTCATGAGTCATTACTATGAAGGCCGACTGCGGCCGCGACATGCATATGCATTCGGCTGGATACATATCTGGGCCACGCTGGCATCGGTCGCTCCGTCAATTGCTAATCTGTTGACGCAGCTCCCGGGCCTCAGCTCGATAGCTAAACTCACAGCGGGAGTCCATCCGAAACGCAAGCTACCATCGTTCGCGCCACAGACGTTCATCCAATGGTTTCGTACGCACCGGCAGAAACACCCGGATCGGCCGCCGGTCGTATTATTTGCAGATACCTTCAATAACTATTTTCATCCTGATGTTGCGATAGCCGCGACAGAGGTGCTGGAGGATGCCGGGTTTCGAGTAATAGTGCCAGCGGATAACGTTTGCTGTGGCAGGCCCTTATATGACTTTGGGTTTCTCGAAATGGCCAAGCGATGGTGGGCCGACCTTTTACAAAAGCTCCGGCCCTACTACCAGGCGGGAGTCCCGATGGTCGTGCTCGAGCCGAGTTGCTGGGCGGCTTTCCACGACGAATTGGCAAATCTGCTGCCCAACAGTCAGGACGCTCAGCGGCTCGGGGAGGTAACCTTTACGTTAAGCGAGTTTTTGCGTTCGAAGGCGCCTCAGTATCTCATTCCGAAGTTGGAACGAAGAGCTCTGGTCCATGGACACTGTTAGCAGAAGGCGCTCGAAAAGCTCAACGACAAAGAATTCGGCGTGCTCTTCGCGGAGAAAGAAATCTTCGACAAGATGGGCCTTGAGCATAGGCAGCCCGAAACCGGCTGCTGCGGGATGGCTGGCGCGTTTGGCTATGAGAAGGCAAATAATCATTACGAGGTCGGCGTGGCCGCAGGCGAGCGGGTGCTGCTGCCGCAAGTCCGCAAAGCGAGTGAGCATGATCTGATCATTGCCGACGGGTTCAGTTGTCAAGAGCAGGTGCTCCAGCAGACCGGCCGAGCACCTTTACACACAGCGCAGGTTCTTCAACTCGCAATTCATGGCCGCAGCGCTCTGCCTGCGGGAAGGCCGGAAGCACGGATCGTTTCAGAGCGCGAGCGGGGGATGCGCGCTTCGATGCTGAAGAGCGCAGCGATCGTTGGGTTCGGCGTCGTCACGGTCCTGGCACTCGCGGCGTCCTCTTCTCGCGGTAGCTTTCGTATTCCGCTCTGGAGGCGATAAATGGTCGTTGGAAGAAACACAGTAGTCGTGGTCACGGGGGCTTCAGGAGGTGTAGGGCGCGCCACGGCGCGGCTGCTGGCGACACGGGGCGCCAAAATCGCCCTGCTGGCAAGAGGAACGGAAGGGCTTGAAGGTGCTCGGCGCGAGGTGGAAGCGCGGGGCGGACAGGCGCTGGCGATACCCACCGACGTCAGTCAATTCGATCAGGTGCAGGCGGCGGCCGATGCGATCGAACGCAAGTTTGGGTGCGTCGACCTGTGGATCAATAACGCCATGGTCTCGATGTACAGCCCTTTCATGAAAATGACGCCGACCGAGTTTCGGCACATCGTCGAAGTGACTTTTCTCGGACAAGTGTACGGTACGCATTGCGCGTTGCAGCAAATGATGAGCCGCGACCGCGGCGTGATCATCCAAGTTGGTTCCGCACTGGCATTTCGTTCCATCCCGCTGCAGAGCGCCTATTGCGCAAGCAAACACGCTATCCAGGGATTCACCGAGTCGGTCCGCAGCGAGTTGATACACGAGAAGAGCAACGTGCGAATCACGCTTGTCAATATGCCGGCAATGAACACCACCCAATTTACCTGGACCAAGAATAAGATGCCACATAAGGCACGACCAACCGGAACGATCTTTCAGCCAGAGATTGCCGCTGACGCAATTTTGTTCGCCGCCGAAAATGATCGACGCGAAGTCATGGTCGGTTACACCACGGTCGAAGCCACTCTGGGTGAAAAGATGATCCCGGGCGTGCTCGACCGTTACCTGGCCAAAGCGGCCTGGGATGGAGCAATGCTTCCGCAACGGACCGATCCGAATCAGCTCGACAATTTTTGGAAACCCGTGTCAGTCGATCTCGGCGCGCACGGCGAATTCGACAAAATTGCCTGGAATTTCAGTCCGCAGCTATGGGCTACGAAAAATCGCTCGGCCCTTCTTAGCGGCCTCGCGCTTGCGGGCGTGGGCCTCGCTGCATCGTTACTCGGGCGGAGAACTCGAGTGTAAGCGCGAGCTGGTCGTGGAACTTAATGAAAATGGCATTTAAATGAACGCGCATCGATCACTGGCTGGACCGAGTCATCTCGGTCAAAGGAATTGAGTTATGTCTACCAGCGTTGGCGAATATGTCATGCAACGCATGCAAGGTTGGAATGTCGACAGAATATATGGATACCCGGGCGACGGAATAAATGGATTGATTGCCGGTCTCCGGAGAAACGACGACCGCCCGCGATTCATTCAGGCGCGTCACGAAGAGCTCGCGGCCTTCATGGCCACGGCCCATGCGAAGTTCACGGGCACCGTGGGCGTCTGCATGGCAACCAGCGGTCCCGGCGCCGTCCATCTGCTCAATGGACTGTATGACGCCAAGATGGATCACCAACCGGTCGTTGCCATTGTTGGGCAATCCGCCACAACGGCGATCGGCAGCCAATATCAGCAGGAAGTCGATCTGCAGTCCCTGTTTAAGGACGTCGCCAGCGAATATTGCGTCACGGTGATGAGCCCGGCTGCGGTGCGGCACTGCGTCGATCGCGCATTTCGCATCGCGCTCGATCAACGGACTGTGACATGTTTGATATTTCCGAAAGACATTCAGGAGGAGGCGGCGGTGCCCAATCCGCCGCAACGGCACGATCACGCATTTACGGGCATCGGCTCTCCAGTGCCATACATGGTGCCGCACAAGAGCGATCTCAATGCGGCGGCGAAGATTCTCAATGAGGGCAAGAGAGTCGCAATGCTCGTCGGTGCCGGAGCCATGAATGCGCAGAACGAGGTCCAACGGGTCGCCGACCTCCTGGCGCCGGGTCAATGGCCATAGCAGCAGTTGATATTGCGATGTGGGATCTCAAGGCTAAACTGCTCGACCTCTCGTTGCTCGATCTCTTCGGCGCATTTAGAGAAGGTGTCGAGCTTTATGGCAGTGGCGGGTTCACCAGTTACAGCGAAGAACGATTGGCCGACCAACTTGGGAGCTGGGCTGCCCAAGGAATGGGAAGGGTGAAAATGAAAGTCGGCCGCGATCCGGCAGCCGACCCTCGCCGCGTGCATGTCGCACGTAAAGCCATCGGAGAATCAGTGGAGCTCTTTGTCGACGCCAACGGAGCCTATTCGCGCAAAGAGGCGCTGGCGCTAGCCGGCCGCTTCGCTGTTGAGTCCAATGTTTCATGGTTCGAGGAACCGCGCCCCTCAGATGACTTGGAGGGTCTGCGGCTGGTACGCGATCGCGGACCGGTCGGGATGGATATTGCCGCGGGGGAGTATGGAGACCTTCCTGGCTATTTTCTTCGAATGCTGCAACTCGGGGCAGTAGATTGCCTTCAGGCTGACGCGACGCGTTGCGGAGGCTATACCGGCTTTCTCAAAGTGGCCGCACTGTGCGAGTCGTTTCAGATGCCGTTGTCGGCGCATTGTGCGCCGCAATTGCACGCCCATATCGGATGCGCCGTTCCCAGGTTGCGGCACGTTGAATTTTTTCACGACCACAATCGCATCGACCGGATTCTTTTTGAAGGCGCGCTCGAACCGCAAAAAGGCAGGCTATATCCCGATCGCAGCCGGCCAGGACACGGAATGGCATTAAAGGCGGTGGACGCGCGCCATTATCGTATCTAAAACGGTGCGCGCTCCAAATTCACACGGCCTTAAAAAGAACGATGATTCTTCCGTTGATTAGTTTACGTCCTTGCTACGACACTCTTGTTCTGAATCATGACTCTGAGGTGCGCCGCGACTGATGTTCTCATTGCCCGCTCCTTCGTGTTTCAAGATGAGCTTGAAATCACGATGCGCTCAAAATTCACGAAGGCACGGGAAGTACTCGACGTGATGCGAGTGGACTGATCCGCAAGCATAGCGGCCATAGCGCGTGACGCGGATTTCGAGACGCCAGACCTGCAAGACGCCAGGTCTCAGTGATAGCTGCTGCCAGAAGCATCGGTGATCTGTCGCAGCACGGCGTCGAGATTAAACGCTGCCGGCTTCTGGCGCGGCGGAAATTTCGTGAAATTCTCTATTTGCTGAGCCACCAGGCCCTGCATCTCGTAAAGCAGATACGCATGCGAGATTACCCAGTCCCAGTAAGTATTGGAGTTTTCGTCCGCTCGCTCGAAAGGGTCGCGGCGCAGGTTGAACATCTTTGGCGCCCGCAGCTTCACGAACGGCTCGAACCAGCACATCAGTTGTTTCGCGCGCTGCTCCATGAGCACCAGCTTCCAGTCGCCCATGCGAAGCGCCAGAATGTCGCCATCATCGCTGATGTAGAAGAAGAATTTTCGCGGGCCGTCTTTCGTTTCGCCGGTGAGATAAGGCAGCAGATTGTATCCGTCGAGGTGCACCCGGTAGGTCTTATCGCCGATCTTGTGGCCCTTGAGGAGCTTGTCCGCGATGTCTCCCTCGCCCGCGGCAGCGAGAAACGTCGGCAGCCAGTCCTGGTGTGAGGCGACGCCGTTGAACACCGAACCCGGCTTGACCACACTGGGCCATCGCAAAAAAAATGGCACCCGCCAGCCGCCCTCCCAGTTGGTGTTCTTTTCGCTCCGAAACGGGCTAATCGCGGCGTCGGGCCAGCTGTTGTAGTGCGGTCCGTTGTCGGTCGAATATACCACGATGGTGTTGTTGGCTATGCCGAGTTCGTCAATTTTGGACAGCATCGTCCCGATCTTCTCGTCATGGGCGACCATGACGTCGTTATAGTCCCCCTGTCCGCTTTTGCCCTTGTGTTTTTCCGGGCAGTGGGTCCTGAAATGCATCGCGGTGGTATTGTACCAAAGGAAAAAGGGCTTTCCCTCCGCATGAGTCTTATCGATGAAGCCGAGGGCGCGTTCGGTGACCTCGTCATCGATGGTTTCCATCCGCTTCTTGGTGAGCGGCCCCGTATCCTCGACCTTTTGTCCGCCTTTGCCATCTGACCAGCTATGGAGCACGCCTCTGGGTCCAAAGCGTTTCTTGAATGCTGGATCTTTAGGGTAGTCCGGGTCTTCCGGTTCTTCCTCGGCATTCAAGTGATATAGGTTGCCAAAAAACTCGTCGAAGCCGTGCGCCGTGGGAAGGAACTGATCCTTGTCGCCCAAGTGGTTTTTGCCGAACTGTCCGGTTGCATAGCCTAGCGGCTTGAGCAGTTCGGCGATGGTCGGATCCTCCGCCCGAATACCCACGTCGGCGCCGGGCATTCCCACCTTGGTCAGTCCGGTGCGGATCGGATTCTGTCCGGTGATGAAGGCGGCGCGGCCGGCAGTACAGCTTTGCTGACCATAGTAGTCGGTGAAACTCGCTCCCTCGTTGCCGATTCGGTCGATGTTGGGCGTTCGGTAGCCCATCTGGCCCCGGTTGTTATAGCTAATGTTCCACCAGCCGATATCGTCTCCCCATAGGACAAGGACGTTAGGTTTACTTGATGTAGGCATTGGCCAATCTCCGATTACGTGATTAGTGTTGAGCACTCTTTTTGGTCGCAGCGGCTCGCCGCCCGAATCGAGTATACGTAAACCGTCAATTCGGGCTTTGCTCGAGACCGTGGGCCACGCGCTCTTGAGGAAGGAGCTAACAAACTTCGCGCCGAATTCGACAGTCGGACTTTAGTCCTGTATGAACGCATCAGGGCCGCGCATGCTAGGCATATTAAATTAGAGGGACCCTGCCATGAACACCGGACGGCGTGAGCGCATCATCGACGAGCAGCAGGCCGCGGCCTGGATCGAAGACGGGATGACCGTCGCGATCGGCGAACCGGCGCCGATGGCGCTGGTGCGCGGGATCATCAAACGTGGCGTGCGCAATCTGACCGTCGTCACCAGCGGCTTCGCGCTCGACATGCTGATCGCGGCCGGATGCGTACGCAAGACCGTGAGCTACTACGCCGGCGGCGGGCCGGGCGTTCCCGTGATGCCGTCGTTCCGCCGCGCAGCCGAGCGTGGTGAAATCGAGGTCTGGGAATGCGAAGAGGGTATCCTGTGCGCCGGCCTGCAGGCGGCGGCACAGCTGCTGCCGTTTATGCCCTGGCGCGGGGGACTCGGCACTTCGCTGCCGCGGATAAATCCCGACCTCAAGCTGTTCTGCGACCCGATAGCCGGCGAGGAATTGATCGCGGTGCCTCCAATCAAGCCCGACCTGGCGCTGCTGCATGCCGCCGCTGCCGACGCTTACGGCAATGTGCGCCATCTCGGCGGCCCAGGATGGCTCGACCTGTTCCAGCACCGCGCCGCCGACCGCACCATCGTCCAAATCGAGCAGGTGATCTCCAACGAAGAAATCCGCTCCGACCCGTGGGCGACCACTATCGCCGCCGCCGACGCGATCGTGCGCGCACCCTTTGGCGCTCATCCATTTTATAGCCGCGGGTATTACATCACCGACGGCCCGCATCTGCACGCCTACGTTCAGGCGGCCGAGAAAGCCGCCGGCGGCGATCGTGCGGCGCTCGAAGAATATCTGGACCGCCATTGCCACAAACCAGAGGGCCTGGCGGGCTATCTTGAGACGATCGGCATGAAGCGGCTGCTCGAGTTGCACGAATACTGAGCGCGAATTCCGCTTTCACTCCAGGAGGTCCACGAGGTGACGGAAGAAAAAAAATACTCGAGCAAAGTGATGGCGCTGTTCGCGTTCCTGCCGTGGCTGGTCTACATCCTTGCTTCCGCCGGCAACCACTGGCAGCTCGCGACCGCGGGCGGCGCGATCATGTGCCTGGTTTATCTCGCGGTGCCGGGGCGGCAGGCGACGATCAAACTGATGGACTGGACGACACTCGCTTTCTTCATCAGCGCGATGGTCCTGACGATTGGCCTGCGCTCGACCGTCCTGACTACTTATCAGGTGATGATCATCTGGTCGTTTTACGCGGTGGCGGGATGGGCGTCGCTCGCCCTGGGCCTGCCCTTCACGGCTGCCTATGCGCGCGAGGAGCAGCCGCCCGAGGTTTGGGATCTGCCAATCTTTCATCGGCTCAACCGGATCATGACGCTGTTCTGGTGCGGTCTGTTCAGCGTCAACGTCGGCTTCGGCGCGATCGCGGTAATGGTCGGGGGTAACCTCGGCAAGCTGGTGCCGGGATTTTTGATTCCTACCGGATTGCTGATCTACGGATTCATCTTTAGCGCGCGTTTCCCGATGCGTTACGTGGCGCGGGTCAATGCCAGCGGCGCGGCGGCCGAGAACACCGACAGCGCATCGATCGCGTAGTGCGCACTTGAAAGTTGCGCACTTCGAACGGAGCCCAGATGATAAGCCGCGACGACAGCAGTGCGAGTGGATATGGCGTCCAGGAATTGATGGCGGTGTTTCTCGCGCGCGACCTCAACGATGGCGAGTTGTTGCGCGTCGGAGTCGCGATGCCGGTGGCGGAGGCGGCAGTGCGCCTTGCCCATCTGACGCACGGACCCAACATGGAACTGGTCTTTCTCGGCGGGCGGATGAACGTTGCCGACCTTGAAACCATCCCGATGCCCGCGTTCGGATGGGACCGGCGGGTGGTGCGCTGGACCGAGTCGTACAGCGACACCGGCCATCGTTTCGACCGGCTCAAGGACTGGAACAACCACGTCTTCTTCATCGGCGGCATCCAGGTCGACCGTTTCGGCAATACCAACCTTATCGGGATCGGCACCGATTACCGGCGTCTGAAGTTCCGCGGACCCGGCTCGGTGGGCACGCCCACGCTCAGCACCCACGTCGGTCGCTACTACATCGTGCTCAACAGTCATAGTCCGCGCCTGCTGGTCGAGCGCTGCGACTATATCAGCGCCTACGGATGGGGCAGCGGCGGACCCGACGCGCGCCGCAAGCTGGGACTTCCGGGCGGCGGCCCCAAGTACGTCGTCACGCCACTCTGCGTGATGGACTTCGAGGAGGAAACGCGGCGGATGCGCCTGTGCTCGCTCCATCCGGGAGTCAGCGTCGCGACAGTGCGTGAGAGCACGGGATTCGAGTTGGTGATTCCGCCGTCGGTGCCGACGACCGAGCCGCCGACGGCCGCGGAGTTGCACGCCCTGCGCACGCGCGTCGACCTCGCCGGGCGTCTTCGCCGTTAGCGTCCCTATTCCGGCAAGCCGCGGACGCGCGAGAACACCGCGTGCCAGCTCGCGCGAAACCACGGACTGCCGTCGCGCCGGCCGAATACCTGCCCCCGCACCGTCATCGCGCCGCTGCCCTGGATGGCGCAATCCAAAATTGTCTCTTCATCAACCGCGAACGTTCGTCCGCCAAAGTGGCGGTGCACGTAAAATTCATCGAAATGCAGCTCCGAGCGCATCCGCGCCGCGTTGCGGCCGTCGGTCGAAATTAGATCCATCCGCCCCGTCGGATTGATGACCTTCGAATGGGGGTCCATCCCGAACTGGCTGAAAGTCAGTTCGAACGGTCCATTCCCGACACGCTGATAGCAGATGCGATAAGTCTTCGGTGTCCACACACCGACATTGGGAGCGCCGGGCATCCGCGCGATGGAATCCAGGAACTCCACGCGGCCGTCCCAGCATCCACGGAATATTGCCGGCAGGATCGGCTGCGCATGCAGCATGGAGGCGGGCGGCGGTGGCGGCGGCGGAGGAGGTGGTGGTGGAAGCGGAAACGGCGGCGGCATCTGTGGCGGCGGTAACTGCGGCGCGGGGGGCGGCAACGGCGCCGGCGTCGGAGTAATCGCAGAGGGGATTTCCTGGAGTTGATTGGAGGGCGGCAATGGCGACCGCGTGGTGGGCACGGGCCGCGGGCGGAAACTTGGCTGCGACTGTGGCGCCGGCGGCGCCACCTCAAGCGACTGCTGCGCGCGCGACGCACGCGGCGCCCACATCAGCGCCATTGCCGCGAGCAGTACCAGCCCGACCCTCCGCCCCGTCAACTTTACCGCTTCCACGAGACTTTCCCGACCTCAATTATCAATGGTACAGCCATGCTTGGGTAGAGGCTCGCTGCGAGCCCTTTCGAATGTCACGCGGACCGGCGTTTGGTTAAAAGGCCGGCCGCGATCGCAAGGAGGATCGACATAGATGAAACTCAAAGGAAAAGTTGCTCTCATCACCGGGGCCGGATCGGGAATGGGCAAGGCGACCGCGCTCCTGTTCGCGAGCGAGGGAGCGAAAGTCGCGGCGGCCGACATCAGCGAGGCCGCGGTCGAGGATGTCGCGCGCGAAATTCGCAAGTCCGGCGGCGAAGCGATAGCAATCGGCGCCGACGTCGCGAAAGCCGAGGACGTGCAGCGGATGGCCGCGGTAACGGTCGAGCGCCTGGGGCCGCCCAACGTGCTCTACAACAACGCCGGTATCGAGGGCGAAACAAATTTTATCGCCCAGACCAGCGAGGCAGCCTTCGACAAGGTCATCGCGATCAACCTGCGCGGCGTCTTTCTCGGGATGAAGTACGTGCTGCCGCACATGGTTCAGCTCGGCGCCGGATCGGTCATCAACCAGGCTTCGATCGCCGGGATGGTCGCTATCCGCGGCAGCGCGGCCTACTGCGCCTCCAAGGCCGGCGTGATCGCGCTGACGCGTGTGGCGGCGTTCGAGTACGCGCGCTACAACATCCGCGTGAATTGCATTTGCCCGGGTGCGATCGAAACTCCGATGGCCGAGCGCATCAGGCAAGGCGAGCCGCCACGGCCGAGTTCGGTCAAACGGATTTCCCTGTTCAACCGGATGGGTCTGCCCGATGAGATCGCGAAGGTCGCGCTGTTCCTGGCGAGCGACGACGCTTCTTTCGCAACCGGCGCGCCGTTCGTGATCGATGCGGGCTGGACGGTTACCTGAGCGCCGTCGCGCAGTCGCATAGCCGCGATCGCTCAGGACTGTCCCGAGCGTAGTACCTGCCCCGGCATCGCGCCGCTTGCGCGGCCGCCCTCGTAGAGCACGCGCCCGTTGACGATCGTATATTCGATGCCCTCGGCCGGCATCACCAGGCGCCGTCCGCCGCCTGGGAGATCGTATTGCATGCGCGCGCGTTTGGCCGATCCCACGGTATCGTAGTCGAAGATTGTTACGTCGGCGGCGAGTCCGGGGCGCAGACGTCCGCGGCGCTGGATGCCGAAGAAGTCGGCCGGCTCCGACGTGATGCGTTTGACGGCGTGCTCGAGCGTCAGCGCCTGGCGCTCGCGCACCCACTTGCCAAGCAGGTAGGTGCAGTAGCCGGCGTCGCACAGCATATCGACGTGTGCGCCGCCGTCGGAAAGTCCGAGCATCGTGCGCGGGTCGCCGATCAGCCGCCCGATTCCTTCCTCGTGATACTGCGCCATCGTGTACTGGATGTTGAGGTCGTCCTCCAGCGCGAGGTCGAGGAAGGTGTCGAGCGGGTCGCGCCCGCGCTCGGCGGCGATGTCGCCCACGGTCTTGCGCTCCAGCGCCTTGAGCGCCGGGCTCCCGACCTCCAGCACTTCGACCCGATGCCATTTGCCGTTGAACAGATGCGGCCGCGTCAGCTCCTTGCGGAAGGAATCGCGAAACGCCGGGTCGGCGTAGATCCGTTTCTGCGCCTCGGCCGGCTGGTTGAAGACCGGGTTCCACGTCTCCATGTCGGCGAAGCTGAATGGGTTGCGCAGGTCGATTTGCACCACGAACGGCTTGCACAGGACCTGCGGCACGCCGCCGCGCTTGATTAGCGGCTCCAGGCGCTTGAGCGTCTCCTGCGCGTACTCGGGCTTATCCGGCCGCGACGCCATCGCGAGCCAGGTTACCGGGCGCGCGCTTTCCGCGAGCAGGAAGTCGAGCAGTTGATATTCGTCGTCGAGCACCTGTCCGGCGCGCCGCGTGAGTGCGATTTCGATCGCCCCCTTGCCCAGTTCCTTGAGCACGTTGGAGCACGCCTTCAGCTCGTCGCGGCTGGCGAGCCGGCAGGCGAGCGGCTGGCCGCGAAAGCCGATGTGCTGCGCGAGCGTGGTGGTGGAAAACCCCATGGCGCCCGCCGCCATCGCCTCGTGCAGCAAAGCCGCGATGCGCTGGGTCTCGTTGGGCGTCGCCGCCCGCTCCATCGATTCCTCGCCCATCACGAAATGGCGAAACGGCGTGAGCGGCGCGAGAAAGCCGACGTTGATTCCGACTCCGCGGCGCTCGGCCGCGTCCATGAACTCGGGAAAGCTCACCCAGTCCCAGGTGATGCCCTTGCTCAGCGCGTCGAAGGGGATCGCTTCGACGTTGACCAGGTCCCACGCCGCGACCTCGTGAACCTCGGGCTTGCACGGTGCGATACCCACTCCACAGTTGCCCATCACGACCGAGGTCACGCCGTGCCATGAGGTGCAGCTCAGCAGGGGGTCCCAGCAAATTTGCGCATCGTAGTGGGTATGCGGGTCGACGAAGCCCGGCGCGACGATCAGCTCGCCGGCATCGATGGTGCGCTGTGCGCCGCCGCTGACTTTGCCGATTTCCGCGATCGTTCCATCCTTGATCGCGACGTCCGCACGCACTCGCGGAGTGCCGGTGCCGTCGACCACTGTGCCGTTTTTGATTATGAGATCGTATGCCATCGGGGAAAGTCCCTCCCTCGCGCGAAGTGAAGGCCTCTCTTCTTGTACCCAGCCCGGCCCTTTGCGGGCAAGCCGCGGCGCCCGGCACGGGGCGGGACCGGTTTGGTTCCCTTGGGTGAGCGAGTGCGACCGTGGTATTCGATCTAGGTCGCTCACGCGCGACGTAATCAGCACCTGTCAGCGGAGGCCACGATGGCGACGACTTTTGGCGCGATGATGTTCCCGACCGACTACGCGATTCAGCCGATCGAGCTGGCGCGTGCGGTCGAGGAGCGCGGACTCGATTCGCTCTATTTTCCCGAACATACGCACATTCCCACCAGCCGGCGCAGCCCGTGGCCCGGCGGCGGCGATTTGCCCCAGGAGTACTGGCATACGCATGATCCGTTCGTGGCTCTGGGCGCGGCCGCCGCGGCGACCAAGCGCATCAAACTTGGCACCGGTGTGTGCCTGGTGATCGAACGCGATCCGATCGTGCTGGCCAAGGAATGCGCCTCGCTCGACCTGATTTCGAGCGGGCGGCTGGTGCTCGGAATCGGCGGCGGATGGAACGCTGAAGAGATGGAAGATCACGGCACCGACTTTCGCAAGCGATGGGCGCTATTGCGCGAGCGAATTTTGGCGATGCGTGCGATCTGGACCAAGGATCCGGCGGAGTTCCATGGTGAATTCGTGAACTTTCCGCCGATGCTGGCGTTTCCCAAACCCGTGCAAAAGGGCGGACCACCCGTGCTTCTGGGCTCGGAGGCCAAGCGATGCTTCGAGCGGGTGGCCGACTACTGCGATGGATGGATGCCGATCTATCGGCGCAACCATACGCTGGCCGAAGGCGTGAAACAGTTACGCGAGGCGGCGAGCCGCGCCGGCCGGCGCTTCGAATCGTTGACACTGTCGGTCTTTGGCGTGCCGCCGCGCGAGGAAGAAGCGAAAAAGCTGGTCGAGATCGGATTTCACGAACTTATTTTCGCCTTGCCGCCGGCGCCCGCCGACAAGGTGCAGCCGATGCTCGACAGTTACGCGGCGATTAAGCGCAAGCTCGGCGCCTGACGGGTGTCGCCGTAGCCCGATCGCGCTCGGCGCGTGACGGAGGTTCCTTGCGATGGGACGTCTTGATGGAAAAGTCGCCCTGATCGTCGGCGGAGGCGCCGACGGACCGCCCAATGCGGGCGAGACGCTCTCGATTGGCAATGGCCGCGCCACCGCGATCCTGTGCGCGCGTGAGGGCGCCGCGGTGATGGTCGCCGATCGCGCCGAGACGCTGGCCGGCGAAACCGCCGCGGCGATTCGCGCCGAGGGTGGCCGAGCCGGCTCGGTTGCCGCCGACGTCACGCTCGAGGACGACTGTCGCCGCGCCTGCGAGGCCGCGGTGCGCGCTTTCGGCAAGCTCGATCTGCTGGTCAACAACGTCGGGATAGCGATCGGCGGCCGCCTGCTCGAAACCACCATCGAGCAGTTCGATACGATGTCCAAGGTCAACGTCCGGGGCCAGTTCCTGATGATGAAGTACGCGGTGCCCGAGATGGCCAAGGCCGGCGGCGGGGCGATCGTCAACGTCTCCTCGCTGGCCGCGATTCGCACCGGCTCGGGCCTGCCTTACGAAACCACCAAGGCCGCGCTGCTCGGGCTCACCCGCTCGGTCGCGGTCACGCACGCACGCGACAAGATTCGCGTCAACACGATTTTGCCGGGATTGATCAACTCTTCGATGGTGCGCCGGCTGGTCGGCGACCGCGAGGAGCGGGTCGCGCCGCGTATCCCGATGCGCCGTCAGGGCACGCCGTGGGAAATCGCCAAGGCGATCGTTTTTCTGCTTTCCGACGAGGCTTCGTACATCACCGGCACTGAATTAATCGTCGATGGCGGCTTGAGCGCGCGTTAACCGCCAAAGCGAGGTATCCGATGAGACTTTTCACTTTTGCGACCAGCCCATACGCGCGCAAGGTCCGGATGATGCTCGAGTTCAAGGCGATCGAGTGCGAAATGGTCGAACGATGCTACTCGCTCGATCGCAAGCCGGACCTGCGCGAGGCGAGCGAGCGCGCCGAGGTGCCGGTACTGGTGCTCGACGATGGTCGCGTGATCGCGGACTCCACGATCATCTGTGAGTATCTCGAAGACGTGCATCCCCAGCCGCCGGTTTTTCCCCTCGATCCTTTCGAGCGTGCGCGGATGCGCGCGATCGATGATTTGTGCGACCGCACGTTCGACGCGACGGTCTTTGGCTATTTCCTTGGCGTCGTGCGGTCGGCGGCGCCCGAGTCCAGGGCGATGCAAGACGCGGGGCGCGCCGAGTTCAAGGCGCTGCTCGCGCGGCTGGAGCGCGAACTCGAAGGCCGGGACTATTTCTGCGGCGCCGCGCTCTCGCTCGCCGATCTTGCCGTCATCTGCCATCTGCCGGTGGCCCACGCGATGCGGCTTCCGATGCACGAATTCCCGCGCCTGGCGGTCTGGGAGAAGCGGATGCGTGCAATTCCGCTGGTCGCTGCCGACCTCGAGCGCGCGCGCAAGGCGATGGCCGGGGGCAACCTGGCCGACGAGTTCGCGGGCCCCGATGGCCGTGTCCATTGGCGCGATAGCCGGCTCGAATGGCCCGTGCGCCATGGCTTTGTCGACTTCATTGCGCGCGAATTCCATGCAGGTAAGATGATGTTTCCGCCCGACGCGTCCTAGGACACGCCGCGTCCGGAATGCGAGCCCACGAGGAGCGAATCGATGCCCGTCGCCTATATCCCGCGCACGCGCGAGTTGTACAACGCCTACACGCCCTATCGATGGGTCATGAACGATGAACCACCGCCCTGGACGCCGCTCAGGAAACCGCTTGCCGAGTGCAAGGTCGCACTGATGAGTTCGGGCGGCATGCTCTACCGCGATCAGCCGCGCTTTCATCGCGAGGACACGAGCTACCGTCTCATCCCGAAAAATGCGCGGCGCGACGAGCTTACCGTCTGGCATTTCGGCTACCCGACCGGGGATGCCGAAAAAGATCCGAACTGCGTTTTCCCGCTCGAGCGGATGCGCGAGTTCGAGGCCGCGGGCCGGATCGGGGAGCTATGCGATCCGGCGTTCACTTTCATGGGTGGGATCTACTCGGCGCGCAAGGTGCGCGAGGAACTGGCGCCGAAAATCGTCGAAGAACTTCGCAGCCGCAACGTGGAAGCATTTTACCTGGTGCCCGCTTGACCCGTGTGCCATCAGTCCGTTGGACTGATTGCCCGCGAAGTCGAGGCCGCCGGAATCCCGACCTTGTGCATGACTTCGGCATACGACATCACGCAAGCCGTCAATCCGCCGCGCGCGGCATTCGTCAACTACCCGCTCGGCCATCAGACGGGCAAACCGAACGATGCGGAAAACCAGCGCGCAATCATTCGCGACGCGCTGGCTGCGTTCGAAACGATAAGCAAGCCCGGCACGATCGTCGAGTTGCCCTATGTATGGGACGCGAATGATCGCCGCTGGGAGGAGACCGATTACACGCCCGGATTCCTGCCGCCACGGCCCAGGAAGGCCGATGCCGATCTGGCCGAGCAGGAGCGCCGCCGCCGCTACACGACGGGCAATCCGGGGTAAACCGTAGCGCCGCCGCCGCACTGGTTCGCCGCGGTGGGTAAATCTGACCAGGGAGAATTGACGATGGCTGAAGAACGCAAAGGCGCGGTCACGATGCGCGGAAACCCGATGACGCTGGTGGGGCCGGAACTCAAACCCGGCCAGAAGGCGCCCGCCTTCACCGCCGTGGGCAAAGGGCTCGCGCCGGTAACCCTCGACCAGTTTAAAGGCAAAGTGAAAATAATCGCCGCGATTCCGTCGATCGACACGCCCGTGTGCGACGCAGAGACCCGCCGCTTCAATGAGGAAGCCTCCAAGCTGCCCGGCGACGTGCAGATATTGACCATCTCGATGGACCTGCCGTTTGCGCAGGCGCGCTGGTGCGGAGCGGCCGGCGTCGACAAGGTCACCGCGATCAGCGACTGGCGCGCGGCCGAGTTCGGCCAGAAATACGGCGCGCTTATCAAGGAGCTGCATCTGCTCGCCCGCGCGGTCTTCGTGCTCGACAAGAACGACAACGTCGTTTATGCCGAGTACGTCAAGGAGGTGGCCGATCAGCCCAACTTCGAAGCCGCTCTCGCAGCGGCGCGCAAGGCCGCGGCCTAAGAGTACCCGGACGGCGCGGCGGCTCGTGCGACCGTCGATCCCGACGGCGGCCGGCCGCCGCGCGCGCGACGCGAAGAGCGGCGCTTCGCCGTGGCGATGGCGGATCGGCGCGCGGACGCTATGGGTCGTTCCAGACCAAGCGTGTCGCGTGCTCAGTTGGGCGCCGCTCGGCGGCGGCGTTCGCATCGCCCACCTGCTCGCAAATCACCAAATTGAGCTCGACGATCGCGAGGCGATGCGTAGGCCACGCGCATGCCTGGCAGCCGTCGTGCGGGCTGCGGGATATGACCCGCAGCGGACCGTCGCGCTGATGACCGGCGCGGAAGTCGCGCGCGCCGGCTATGCGCTCGCCGCTCGCGCGGGCGTAATCGCGGGAGCATGGTGTACGGTAGGATTCTCCAACGCGCTTCGTGTCGGAGATCGCGCGACCGTGCTCTCCAGCCATGCCGGTACGATCAATATTATCGTCGTCGTGAACCGCCCCCTGATTCGTGCCGCAATGGTCGAGGCGGTCGCGATCGCCACCGAGGCCCGCGCGCTTGCCGTGCTCGAAGCGGGAATCGAAAGCGTGCGCTCGGGTGCGCCGGCGACCGGCACTGGCACTGACTGTATCGCGATCGCGGCACCGCTTCGCGCTGACGCGCGTGCTGGGCGATATTGCGGTAAGCATACGCTGCTGGGCGAGCTAATCGGCCGCGCGGTGCTCGAAAGCTGCATGCGGGCGATCCGTCGCATGCGTTGAAGCCGCATTCCAGAAGTGGGAAACGGATTCTACATTTCGACTGCGGCGATCGCGGCGGCGCTCGCCCTCGACCTGCTGCTCGGCGATCCGGCGTGGATGCCCCATCCGGTGCGCTTTATCGGGCGTGCCGTTGCCTTTGGCGAAGCCCGGCTGCGCACTGGCGAGTCGCGCGCGGATCTTTGGCGCGGCGCACTGCTCGCCTCGGCGGTCGTGATTCTCACCGCGGTCGCGGCCTGGATCGTCATCGCCATCGCTTCGTCAGTGACGCACTGGCTCGGCCTCACGGCCGCGGTGCTGATTGCGTGGACGACGCTCGCGCTGAACGGCCTTGATCGTGCCGCCGGCGAGGTTGAGAGGGCGCTTGATCGAGGGTGCGACGATCTTGCGCGCGAGGCAATGCCGGCGCTGGTCGGACGCGATCCCGCCACCCTCGACCGAGACGCGATGGTACGCGCCACGGTCGAGTCGGTCGCCGAGAACTGCTCCGATGGCGTGCTGGCGCCGCTGTGCTTTCTTTTTGTCGGCGGCCCCGTCATTGCTCTCGCCTACAAGGCTGTCAACACGCTCGACTCGATGATTGGCTACCGCGACGCTCGTTACCTTTACTTCGGGCGCGCGGCGGCGCGGTTGGACGATGCCGCCAATTTCGTGCCCGCGCGTTTAACCGCCCTTTGCCTCGCGGCAGCGGCGGGACTGACGCTTGGGCGCGGCGGCGCAGCGGTCCGCGCGTGTCGCGCCGATGGGCGCAAGCACGCGAGTCCTAACGCGGGCTTTCCGGAAGCCACGATGGCGGGCGCGCTCGGAATCGAGTTGGGTGGCGATGCGATTTATGCAGGAGAAATCGAGCATCGCGCGCGCCTCGGAGGAGCGCAACGCGCGGTTAAAGTAGCGGATATCAGGGCGGCGCGCCGTCTGATGCGTATCGCGACAGCAATCGGCTTTGGCCTGCTCGCACTTCTGCGCTATGTGGTCTCCAGCTACTGACATACGATGAGTCCGCGCGCTAAACCCGCTGATGATGAAATTCGAACCGATAGAACTCCAGCTGGACCGGACTCACGGCGGCGCCGCGTCGCCCGGTGTGGTGGACTTCAGTGCCAGTCTAAATCCGCTGGGCCCGCCGCCACAGGCGCTAGCCGCATATCATGACGCGGCTGCGTTCATCGCACGCTATCCGTCTCCTGACGCCAGCGATCTGGCTCGCCGCCTTGCCCGGCGCCATCGCGTGGCGCCCGACAATGTTGTGGTCGGTAATGGCTCGACCCAGCTGATCCATCTGCTCGCTCGCACGCTGCGCCCGCGCTGCCCGTTCGTCGCGATACCGACCTTCAGCGAAATTGCCAACGCGATGATAGTTGCGGGCGGAGCGGCGTACGCGATGCTGGCGCGCCGTGAGCGCGGCTTTGCGATCGAAATCGGGCAAGTTGAGCAGGCGCTGGAGCGAGGCGCTGACGCGCTGTTCATCGGAAGGCCCAACAGCCCCACTGGCGCGATGCTGAGTATCGGTGACGCCATCGAAATCGGCGCGCGATGTTCCAGTCGCGGCTGCTGGTGCGTCTTCGACGAGGCCTTTATCGACTTCGTGGGCGAAGAGCATTCGGCGATCCGCCGGGCCGCCGAAGATTCGCACGTCATTGTGCTGCGCTCGATGACCAAAATGTTTGCGATCGCCGGCTTGCGGCTGGGCTACCTGGTTGCTGGCCGCGATACTGCGCGCCGCCTGCGTGAAGCGATTGAACCCTGGTCGGTCAATGTGGTGGCCGAGCGCGTCGGCAACGCCTGTCTCGACGTGGCCGACGATTTCGCCGTGCGAAGCCGCACTCTGATAGCCTCCGAGCGTACGCACCTGGTTGGCGCACTCAACTCGATCGAGGGTATTCGCGTATATAAATCGTCCGTCAACTTCCTGATGCTTGAAGTGGCGGAGCACGGGCACGCTACGCGATTCGCGCAACATGCGCTCTCGCGCGGTATGGCGGTGCGCGATTTGGGCGACTTGCCTGGATGCAGTCCCGGAATGTATCGCGTAGCAGTCCGACTGCGCGAAGAGAACGAGCAGTTGATTGCGGCTGCGCGCGCGTATTTCGACTAATCAATTTGAACAACAGTCAATCGACGACGAAAACGGCATCGGATATGGATGTGCTCGAAAAAACGCTCGCGGCGATAGTCTCGCCCGATGAAATGGCGGCCGAGGAAGCGGGCCGCCGGCTCGATTCGTTGACCAAGCCACGCGGCAGCCTCGGGTATCTGGAGGATATTGTGCGGCGTTACGCCGCTATCCGCCGCGACCCGACGGCTCGAATGGGCGGCGGCGCATGCTGCGTTTTCGTCGCCGATCACGGGGTCACGGAGGAAGGCGTGAGCGCCTACCCGCAAGCGGTCACGGTCGAGATGCTGCGCAATATTGCTGGTGGCGGAGCGGCGATAAGCGTGCTCGCGCAGCGCTTGGGTTATCGGTTGTGGATCGCCGACCTTGGTGTGGTGACCGGCAGCAGCGCCGATGCGCTGCCTGGCGTGCTTTATCGGCGTATCGGAGCGGGCACGCGCAATCTGGCGCATGAGGCCGCGATGTCCGTCGCACAGGTGCGTGCCGCGCTGGAAATTGGTGTGGACGTCGCGCGTTGTGCGGTCGCGGGCGGCGCCACGCTGATCGGAATCGGCGAGATGGGAATCGGCAACAGCACCTCGGCAGCGGCATTGCTTGCGGCATTCACGCGGGTTCGTCCGGCGCGCCTGGCCGGACGCGGCACCGGCATGGACGATGCCGGGTTGCAGCGCAAGGTCGCGGTTATCGATCGCGCGCTCAAGCTCCATCGCGCAGCGCTCACAGACCCGCTCGCCACGCTCGCGGCGTTAGGCGGCTTCGAGATCGCCGCGATGGCCGGCGTATGCCTGGGCGGCGCGGCGCTGAACGTTCCGGTGGTGGTTGACGGCTTCATCGCTACAGCGGCCGCGGTGAGCGCCGAGCGCTTGAGCCCCGGCCTGTCCGCTCACTTGTTTTTTGGCCATCGCTCGTCCGAGGGGGGCCACGCGATCGCGCTCGATAAACTAGGCGTGCGTCCGATCCTTGACCTTGGGATGCGCTTGGGCGAGGGCACGGGCGCGGCGCTCGCGATGAGCGTGGTCGAATCCGCGCTGGCTCTGTTCCACCAGATGGCGACGTTCGAGAGCGCCGGAGTTTCGGAGAAATTGGATGGCTGAGGAGTCCGAGAGCGCGCCCAATCGCGAAAATCGAGCGCAAACGCCAAACGGCACCGCGCGCGGTGGAACGCTCGCGGAAATTCGCCTTGCCGCGGGCTTCCTGACCATCCTGCCGGTACTTCCGCGTGCCGACGTAGCACCCGAGACGCTCGCGGCGTCGTTCGGATGGTTCCCGCTCGTGGGGTTTGCGCTCGGCGCGTTGCTAGCGGCCGAGAAACTGTTGCTGACGCCACTTTTTGGCGACGCGCTCGCCGCGGTAGTGCTGGTGCTGACTTTGACCGTGCTGACCGGCGCAGTCCATCTCGACGGGCTTGCCGATAGCGCCGATGCGTTGGGTGCGGGCACGGATCGGCGCCGCGCGCTGGAGATCATGCGCGACAGCCGGATCGGCAGCTTTGGCACGGCCGCGATTTTCTTTTTTCTCGCGCTCGAAATCGTAGCGCTGGCGACGATGGACGAAGCACGCCGCACCGCGGCGCTTTGGCTTGCCCCGGGGCTGGCCCGCTGGGCGATGGTGGCGGTTGGATGGCGCATCGACTATTTGCGCGCAGCGGGCGCAGGAACGTTGCTGGTTGCGCCCGGCGGCGATCGCAATCTCGTACTCGCCAGCGCGATTGCCGCGCTCGCCGCATTGCCAATATTCTCGTGGCGCGTGTTGTTGGTCTATGCTGCGGCAGCAGTGCTGGCAGCCCTGCTGCGCGCGGCGTACCGGCGATGGCTCGGCGGCGTGACGGGAGACCTTCTCGGTGCGGCGGGTGAACTGGTGGAAGTGGCGGTGCTGCTCGCGATCGCGGCTATTTAACCCGCATCGGGTAGCCCGCGACCATCAGCAACACGTGTTCGGCGGTCTGTGCGAGCGCCTGGTTAGTCCATCCCAGGAGGTCACGGAAGCGACGCGCCATCGCGTTGTCCGGCACGATTCCCGCTCCCACCTCATCAGTCACCACGAAGCTGGCAAATGGCGCGGCGGCCATCACGCCGGCAAGGCCACGAGCCTCGGCCAGAATCTCTTCATCGCTGCGCTGGGCCATCAGCAGATTCGAAATCCAAAGCGTCAGGCAATCGACGACCATGACATCGGCGCGGCCCGCCAGCGCTGAGAGCGCGGCGGCGATAGCGATCGGTTCTTCGACCGTCACAAAGTCGGCGGAGCGATTGGCGCGATGATGCGCGATCCGTTCGCGCATCTCATCGTCGAGCGCTTCAGCCGTGGCGACAAAGAAGCGCCGCGCGCCCGGCGCCTGCAGTGCCAGTGCGAGCGCGTGGGCGCTTTTACCGCTGCGCGCTCCTCCGGTTATCAGCGTTACGGTACCCATCCGGCGTTCCTGTCCGCTTGTTTCGCGGCCCGACGATTGACTTGTCTGGCGTGAAAATCATATCAGTCTTGTGCACTCGGTGTACGGGAAGCCGGTTAAAGTCCGGCGCTGCCCCGCAACTGTATGGGGGGACAACGGCCCATCCAAGCCACCGCTAACGAGCGGGAAGGCGGGCCCGCGGATGATCCCCAAGCCAGGAGACCGGCCGAGTGACTATTAAGCCGTCTGCCTTCCGTGGGGAAGGAGGCTTAGGCTACTCGCCACTTCCCTCTCTGGGAGCCTGCCCGAGCGCCTGAGTCGGTCGACCCGCGAGGCCGACGCATAGCTCGAGGGAGGCTATGAAAAAATCGGTTGCGGTTGTTTCCGTTCTGACATTTTTTCTTTTCGTTGAATGGCCAATCGCCTCGCGCGGCGCGCACGCCCAAACCATGTCCCAACCGGCCGCGACGGGAGCCGCGCAGGTCAGAGCTAACGCGCAGGCTAAACCCAAAAAAACCACAACTGCCGCCAAGTCCCATCGCAAGCTGCCGAAGATGGTCTTTGTGGTCACGGCGACGCGGATGGAGCAGCCGCTCGATACGGTCGGCACCACGGTGAGCGTGGTCGAGTCACATCAGATTCAGGAGCAGCATATCCATGCCGCAGGCGAGGTTTTGCGCCAGGTGCCCGGTGTCTTGGTCGAGCAAAGCGGATCGGCGGGCACGCAGACCGACGTCTCCATTCGTGGCTCGACCGCGGCCCAGACGCTAATCCTCATGGATGGCGTTAACGTCGACAGCGGTGCGACCGGTGGCTTCGACATGGCCGGCGTGACCAGCGACGATCTCGACCGAATCGAGGTGGTGCGCGGCGCAGGCGGCGCGCTTTACGGTTCGTCGGCCATCGGGGGTGTCGTCAACCTCATCACTCGCGAAGGCAGCGGTCCGCTCAAGCTCAGCTACGATGGCGAGGGCGGGAATCGCGCCACCCAGCGCCAATCGTTGGTGTTCGACGGCGCCAAGGGCCGGCTCGCCTACTCGGGCGCGTTGTCCTATTTTTCGACCACCGCGTTTCGTCCGCGCAACGCGAGCTTCGACAATCTGTCGGGCGTCGCACGCGTGGACTATCATCTCACTCCCGATACCAAATTCACCGGCTTCGCGCGTTACATCCGCTCCAACGTGAGCCTGGTCAACTTTTCCAACTTTATTACGCCGGTCGACCCGAACGCCCATCAACGTAACGAGTTCATGCTTTACAACGGCGTCGTCACGCATCAGTTCAGCGACCGGCTGGACGGACGACTGAGCGCCTTCTTCGTGCGCAACGATCTCCGCATCAACGACACGCCGTTCCCAGCCAATCTCACCGCCCAGCGCGACCGCGTTCCGGACGAGACTCGCGGCACCAACATGGAATTGCACTACAAATGGGGCGAGGGCATTCGCTCTCTGGCCGGGTTCGATTTCAAGGACCGATGGGTGCGCTCGGCGGATCTGTTCGAGACCATCGACCCACCCGCGCAATTTTTCACCAGCTTCGACGCGCGCCGTCAGGAGTACGCCGGCTACCTCGAGCAGGAGTGGCGGTTGTTTAAGGGCCTGATGCTACTGACCGGCGGAGTTCGGGTCGACGGTAACAGCGATTTTGGCATCGAGGTGAGCCCATCATGGACGGTCGCGATACCGCTTGAGCAGTGGGGCCTGACGTTGCGCGGCAGCTACAGCGAAGGCTTTCGTGCGCCGAGCTTCAACGAGCTGTTTTTTCCCGATTTCGGCAATCCGAAGCTTAACCCCGAGATCTCCAGCGAATACGACGGCGGCATCACCAAGACCTTCGGTGAGACGGCGTCGTTTACCGCCACTTACTTTTCGCGCCGCGTGCACAGCCTGATCGTGGCCGAGCCCTGTACGGCCTTTCCGGGATGTGTCGAGGCGGCCAACGCCGGCCGGGTCGATACCCAGGGCGTCGAACTGGTACCGGCGGTCCAGTTGATGCGCGGGCTTGCGTTCAGCGGCAACCTGACCGTGATCGACGAAACTCACATCTCATCGTCGCCCGAAATCCGGCCGTTGCGCGTACCCAAGTATGCTGCCTTCGCGCTCCTGACGTACGCGCACAAGTCGCTTTGGAAAATGGACGACGCGGTTTCGGCCAACCTCGCCTACTACTTCGTCGGCGACCGCGACGACATCGACCAGACTACCGCGACGATTCAGAACAATGCCGCCTACAATCGGTTCGACCTGACGGTGGCCTACGACGCGGGGATTCGCTACGGACGGATTCGCGGCGAAGAGGTTTACGTGCGGGTGCAGAACTTGCTCGACCGCCATTACAACGAGGTGATTGGATTTCCCTCGCCGCAGGTCAACTTCGTCGCCGGGGTCAAAGTGGATTTCTAGGACCTGTGCGCGCTCACCCGTCACGCGACATTTCGATACGGAAGCATTCATCGAAGGTCCCGCGAATACGGGAGCGGCAGACGTTGACCTCGGCCAGCAGGCGAGCCGCGCCGTCGGTGTCGCGATAGCCCATCCGGCGCGCCAACGGACCCAGGCTCTCGGGCCCGGTGGAGAGCGCCCAGGCGGCCTGGTCGGTTTCGATGCGCAACCGATTTTCCAGCCGCGACAGGAACCGATAATCGCTTTCCAATTGCGCGGCTGCGCCGGGCTCGAGCAATCCGCACTGTCCAATCCCGCGCACCAGCGCGACGGTCGCCCGGCTGGTCAGTTCCGGATGCGCGTGGCCATAACGCAGCGCCATCATCTGGGTCAGGAATTCGACATCGAGCAGGCCGCCGCGGCCCTGTTTGATGTTGAGCCGGCCGCGTTCGTCGCCGCCAAGCTCACGCTCGATACGCAGACGCATGGCCGCAATCTCGGCGACCTCCTCGCGGCGCAGGCCGCGGCCGAAGACGAATTCGCGGCGCGCCGCTTCTACCTCCGCGGCCAGTGAGGACTCGCCCGCGATGACGCGTGCCCGCACCAGTGCCTGGCGCTCCCATACGGCTGAAGAGCTGGTGCGATGGTAGTCGCGAAAACCGTCGAGCGAGGCCACCAGCGGCCCCGCGTTGCCCGAGGGGCGAAGCCGCAGATCGATCTTGTACGCGTAACCCTCACGCGTGCGCGCTTCGAGCCCAACGATGAATTTCTGCACAATCCTGGAGGCGGCCACGCGGCTATCCCCGGCCACTTCGCCCCGGTCGTGGTAGACAAAAATGAGATCGAGGTCCGAGTTATAGGACATCTCGGCCGCGCCCAAACGGCCCATCGCCAGCGCCACCAGCTCCAGCGACGGCGGAATCGGGATGCGCGTGGCGATGTCGGCCCGTGCCAGCTCCAGCGCGCGGCGCAGCACGACCTCGGCAAGCAGACTAAGCTCCGAATGTACCGCATCGGCGTCGAGGTCGCCCGCAAGATCGGCGATCGCGATTCGCAGAAACTCCTGGTGGCGGAAAGCGCGAATCGCGTCGAGCCGGCTTTCCAGGTCCGGACTCGCCACGATCAGCGCGAGTAGTTCCTCGTCGAGATCGGCCAGTGAGCGCCGCGGCCGCGCCAGGTCGGAGCGCACCAGGGTATCGATCATGTCGGGATGGCGAATGAAAATCGTCGAAAGATATGCGCTGGAAGCGAACAGGCTCAGCATCACCCGACGGGTTGCGGGATGCTGTTCGAGCAATTCGAGAAAAGAGGTATGCGCACCGATCGCCGTTATGAATGAGGCGAGGTTCATCAGCGCGAGATCGGGGTCGGCGAGCTCCCGAATCTCGTCGAGCAGCAGTGGGCCGAGACGTTCCAGCAGCTCGCGCCGGCGCGGCGCAACCGCCGCGATCGCGTGTTCGGGACCGCGCGCCAGGGACCGCAGATGTCCCGCGCTCTCCTGCGGCCGCGCGAAGCCGAGCGCCTGCAGTATCAGTCCGGACTGGCGCGGATCGAGCGCTGCGCGCCACGCGTGTTCGGCGCCGTCGGAGGCCGCACGGCCGCCGCGATCCTCGGCGGCGCCCAGCATCTCGCGAAACTGCGCTGCGACCAGCGCACGATGGCTTATGATTTCGGCCTCGAAGCGAGCGTTCGCCGCCGCGCCCTTGCCGCGACGCATCCGCGCCGTCAGCGCCCGTCGTCCCGCGTCGCCAGCGGGCAACACGTGAGTCTGCAGCGCGGCGACGACTTGCAGCTTGTGTTCGACGTCGCGCAAGAAGAGGTAGGCGGCCGCGAGTTCGCTCGCACGGCCGGGATTGAGGTAGCCCAATGCGCCGAGACGCTCGAGCGCCGCGAGCGTGCGGGCGGTGCGCAGGCGCGGATCGCGCCCGCCATATACCAGGATGAGCGCCTGCACGATAAATTCCAGTTCGCGAATTCCGCCGTAACCGAGCTTGATGTTGCGGGCGACCAGGTCGGGCGAGCGCAGCTCGCGCTCGATCTGAAGTTTCATCGCGCGCAACTGGCGCAGCGTGTCGAAGTCGAGGTAGCGGCGATAGACGAAGTGGCTGAGTTCGCCGAGCAGGCGTTCGCCGACCTCGAGCACGCCGGCTACCGCACGCGCGCGGAGCAGCGCGGCCCGTTCCCAGGTCTCGCCGAAGCTCTGGTAGAAGCCGAGCGCGCCCTCAAACGGAGCCACCAGCGGCGCGTTTCTGCCGCCTGGACGCAATCGCATGTCCACCCGAAAACATCCCGGCGACAGAAGTTCGGTCAGCGTTTCGCCCAGGCGCGCCACCGCTTCGGCGTCGGTATCCGGCCCGTCGAAGACGTAAATCAAATCGATATCCGAGCTGAGGTTGAGTTCCTGCGCGCCGAGCTTGCCCAGTCCAAGTACGCAGAACCCTTCGGCCGCGGGCGCCTTACGCCCCACGATGAGCCGCGCGCACTCGAGCGCCGCGGCGATACATTCGTCTGCAAGCCGCGACATCGCGCCCATTGTCGCCGCTACGTCGAGCCGGCCGATCAGGTCGGCAATCGCAATTTGCAGAAACAGGCGCTGTTTAAATTCGCCGAGCCGGCGCGCGGCTTCCGTCCGGTCCGCGCTAGGGCCGGCGCTGAAGCGGATGGCGTTATCGATCGATTCGGCGTTTGCCCCCCGGGCGGTGCGGAAGAATTCGAGCCACCGCGAACCCATCGCGCCGAGCCCTTGCGCGACGATTTCGGAGCCGCCGACGCAGAGCGCGAGATCGCCCGCAAGCGCTTCATCGGCCAGCGCCGCTCCAAGCTCTCGCGGCGATTCCTCGCCGAGCTTGAGCAGGGTCGCCAGCGCCAGCCGCTCGTCGGGGGCGCGATCGGCCACCGCCGCCGTGGCGGTGGCGGCAAGGCGCGGATCGCCGAGCAGGCGCGCAAGCTGCGCCGCCAGATCGCGAAGCTCAGGCGCGAGCACCATCGTTTCCGGCATCGACAATCACAATAGCAGAGCGGCGCCGGAGCGCGCGCGATGGCCAGCCCACGATGGCCAGCCGTGGTTCGACTGACCGCCCCCCTTTCGCCGCCTGCGGGGCGATGGCAGCCCGGATTGAGGCGATGCTAGACTTCGGTAGAATCCGCCGGGAGGTTCTTCCGATGATCGTTTTGTATACAACCGAGCGTGATTATCCGTGGGGTACGCTTCGCTCCACGCATGCGAGTAAGAGCAAGGTAGTGCTCGAGGAAAAGCGCATCCGCTACCGAATTGAAAATCTGCGCCCCGGCGACCTCTGGAAAAAACCGCCCGCGATGCTGGCGCACCATCCGCTCGGCAAGGTTCCGTATATCGAAGACGAGGGCGTGACCGTCTTCGACTCGACCGTGATCGATGAATATCTCGACGACCGTTACGGGCCGCCCCGCCTGCTGCCCGACGAGCCGTTGGCGCGCGCGCAAGTGCGTGAGTTCGAGCAATTTGCCGACGAGGCGCTGCTGGGCGGAAACCTGCCGCTCATCTGGATGGCCTATTGGAGCGATCCCGACAAGCGCGACGTCGAGCGCATGGAGAAAGGGCGCGAGGGACTGCGCCAGCGCGATCTGCCGTTTATCGAAAAGGTGCTCGGCGCAGCGCCGTCTGGCGGCAGTCTGCGCGGCGGCTTTTCGATGGCGGACGTGCCCATGATGGTGCTGGCGATGGTGCTCGAAGTAGACCAGTTAGCACTGGATGAATTTCCCCGGGTCGAGCGTTACCTCAGAGAATTGCGCCTGCGGCCGAGCTATCGCGCGATAAGTCCACGCACCAGGGTCGCGGAGGCGAGCGAGTTGCGCTGAGCGCGCGTCGCCGCCGCGTCAGGAGTCGTTGCGGCTGGGTGAGTCGGCCGCTGCGTCGCGATTATGTGCGTCGCCCGATGCATGGCTACTATGCCTGGCGGCTGCCGCGTGACGGTGATGGGTGGCGGTCGATGCGTCGCGGCGATGCGTGGCGGATACCTGTTTAATATGGGCGTGATGATGGCGCGAGCGGAAGCGATGGATGATGCGCCGGACCCGCAGAATTGGAGATGAGGCCGGCGGCGGCGGCGCTTCTTCACTTTGGATTCCGGGAAAGTACTTGTCCTCGTAGCGATGGACCTGGTCGGCGGCCAGGAATTCGGCATAATAATTCTTGACCGCAAATCCGAAATGCGCGCCGTTATAGTTCTGTAAGATTTTCATGTAGTCGCTGCCGCACTCAGCGGCTGCGCGTTCCATCCCTCCCGTTCCATAATTGTAGGCGGTGATGGCGAGCGGCCAGCTTCCCAGCGCCTGATAATTCGATTGCAACAGCTCCGCCGCGGCCTCGGTGGAACGCACCGGGTCGAGCCGATCGTCGCGGTAGCGGGTGATCTTCAGGAACTCGCGGCCGGTGGAACGGGTGAATTGCCAAATCCCCAAGGCGCCGGCGCTCGAGCGTACGCGCGCCGAGAAGCCCGACTCGACCGAAGCGAGCGCCACCAGATCGCGCGGCAACCCCGCCCTCACGAACACCTGCTCCATCCTCGGCCGGTAATAGCGGCTACGCAGGAGCGAATCATGGAATTGCTCGCTCAAACCCTGCTGCACGCGTAAATTCTGCGCCGCGCGCGCATAGGCCGATACTGGTTGCCCCTTGAACATCGCCGCGACTCGCTGTTCTTCCCATCCGATCGCCTGCTGTCCCGTGGCGAGCCGGTTCAGGATGTCGCCGTACTTGGCCTTCAGGTAGGCGTTGGCCCACTCGACCTCTTCGCCGGTCGGAGCGCCGTCGCCCGGAACATGAAATTTCTGGTAGATCAGCGAAACGTTGTCGCGATCGTGGACGACGAAATCGCGCTCGCTCCAGTAAGTGAAAGCCTTGATCCAGAAATTTATGCTGGGCTCAAGCGCCGCGGGACGCGGAAAGGGCGATGCATCGGTGTTGACATGTGCGACCGCAACTTCTTCGGCCGCGCGTGCGGTCGTGCCGGTCAACCCGGCCCACACCAGTCCAGTTGTGATGACCAGCGCTGCCAGGATGATTTGCTTACGAATAATTATCGGCTCTGCTCCCGGCATTTTCATCCCCCGCCGCTATCCACCCACCGTCCCAGGCAACCAATGGCGCTGACCGCGCGCGGCTCCTCTGCGCGGTGCAGGATCGACACATACCCATTATGCTTGTGCGCCTAGGTAGTCAACAAAACGTTTTGACGTAGCAAAGCGAATCGATTATCGAGTTTTCCGATCTGCTAAGCTGTGACTGTCATAAGGACAGAAAAACGATCATTTCACGAAAATACCTCCGCACCATTGTCGGCTTGAGTTGAGTTTACGCGCACCGCTAAGCTCGCGGTCGAAGAAGCTACGTGAACGAGATCGAAATAGTTCGCCTGCGGCATCCGATAGCCGCATCCATCAGAGTTCCCGGCTCCAAGAGCATCACTAACCGTGCACTACTGCTGGCCGCGATGGCCGACGGGCGTTCGAATATTTTCGGCGCCGGCCTCAACGACGATACGCGGCGGATGGCGGCCGCGCTCGGTGGGCTCGGCTTTGGGCTGGCCGTCGACGAGGCGGCGGCGCGAATCGTTGTGCACGGCCATGGCGGCGCTATTCCGGCCCGCGGCGGCGAGTTGGACGCCGGCGCCGCGGGCACGGCGATGCGTTTTTTGCTTGGTTTCCTGACGCTGGGCCGCGGGCGCTTCCGCGTCGACGGCAATCAGCGGATGCGCGAGCGTCCGGTCGGCCCGCTGCTCGACGCACTGGCGGCGCTCGGGGTTGCGGTGCGCGCCGAGCGCAATAATGGATGTCCGCCGGTGCTGATCGAGGTCGGCGAGGAAGGTGTGCGGGGCGGTGCGGCGCAGATCGACGCTGCGGTTTCTTCGCAATTCGTCTCAGCGCTGCTGATGCCGGCGGCACTGTGGCCGCTCGGTCTCGAACTCACGATGACTGGCGAGGCCGCGCGTCCGTTCATCACGCTGACGCTCAAGATGATGGAGCGATGGGGCGCGAGGGCAACGATGCGCGACGGCGAAATCATCGTGCCCGGCGGGCAGCGCTACGCGGCACAAGCGAACTTTGCGGTTGAGCCCGACGCCTCGAGCGCGAGCTACTTCGCCGCGGCGGCTGCGCTGGTCGGCGGCAGCGTCCGGCTGGAGGGCCTGCACGCAAACTCGATGCAGGGCGACGTCGCGTTCATGAGGCTACTGGAGCAGATGGGCGCGCAGGTCGAGTGGGGCGCGGATGGGGTGAAAGTGAGCGGCAGCGGAAAAAGTCTCACCGGCGCTGACGTCGAGATGAGCGCAATGCCGGACCTTGTGCCGACGCTCGCGGCAATCGCTCCGTTTTGTTCCTCACCCACGCGGATTCGCGGCGTCGCCTTCATTCGCCATCACGAAAGCGACCGGCTGCGCGCGCTCACCACCGAGCTTCAGCGGCTTGGCGCGTCGGTCCGCGAATACGAGGACGGGATTTCGATCGAGCCGTCGCACATAGGCGCCGCGACAATTGAGACCTACGACGACCATCGGGTCGCGATGGCGTTCGCGGTGACGGGATTGAAGACCGGCGGCATTCGGATCAGGAATCCCGGATGCGTTTCCAAGACCTACCCGGATTTTTTCAGCGACCTCGCGCGGTTGCAGAACGCGGAGAGCTAGTGGACAAATCCGCTGCGGAAGATTCCGTCGCCGGCGATCCGGCGGAGAATTGAACGCCCGAGCTAGTGCGCGGAGGCGCGGCGGGATTCGGCGACGTCGTGGCGCGACCGCATCACCATCACCGATTGCTTGGTTTCATCGTAGTGAGGATCGAACATGCTCATCTGCCCGAGGCGCTCTTCGGCTTCGCGCAGTTGGGTCTCGTCGATCGGCGGAATCTTCTCGGGCGGCTCGGCGGTTTGCGCGAGCGCCGTCATCACGCCGTCTTTGACCTCGACCAGTCCGCCCGTGACCAGGTACTCCAGCGTCGCTCCCTCCGCCGTGCGAATCGTGAGCAGGCCCGGCACCAGTGAGGTGATGTAGTTGGTATGATCGGCGAGCACGCCGAACTCGCCCAGCGGATTCACCGCATTTACCTGCTCGGCCTGACCGTCGAACAGCACGCCGGTCGGGGTCACAAGCTTGAATGCGAAAGTCGTCGCCATCGCGATTCGTTATCGACGGGCGCGCTCAGCGCGCCTCGCCGCGGGCCAGCCGTTCGGCTTTGGCGCGCACGTCGTCGATAGTGCCGACGAGGTAAAAGGCCTGCTCCGGCAGGTCGTCGCATTTGCCGTCGAGAATTTCGGCAAAGCCGCGCACGGTTTCCTTGCGCGATACGTAGGCGCCCGGAATGCTGGTGAACGGCTCCGCGACGTGCATCGCCTGCGAGAGGAAGCGCTCGACGCGGCGCGCGCGCGCGACCGCCAGCTTGTCGTCGGCGGAGAGCTCGTCCATCCCAAGGATCGCGATAATGTCCTGCAGGTCCTTGTAGCGCTGGAGAATCTGCTGCACCCGGCGCGCAACGTCGTAATGCTCCTGGCCGACGACCTGCGGGTCGAGAATGCGCGAAGTCGAGGCCAGCGGATCGACGGCGGGGAAAATTCCTTTCTCGAAAATTTTACGATCAAGCGCGGTGGTCGCGTCCAGATGGGTGAAGGTCGTCGCCGGCGCCGGGTCGGTATA
>DATJID010000071.1:0-5774 GCA_035493515.1 Binataceae bacterium (SeqCode)
GGTAGTCGGCAAAAAACGCGTGGCCGGCGTTTTTGAACATGTCGATTGTGAAAGTCTTGCCGGCCTGCTGCAGGCGCTGACGCAGCACCTCGACCTGTGCGGGCGACGGACTGGCGTCCTCCTCGCCGCAGACCGCGTAGAGCGGGCAACTAAGCCGTGCCACCAGATCGACGATCGGCGTGGGGCGTTCCGGTGAGGCGGGCGCCGCGTCGGCGGTGATGCCTCCGCCCCAGCAATCGATCGCCGCGCTCAGCCGGTTGCTGCTGCACGCGTAGAGCAGCGTAGTGCGGCCGCCCATACAAAATCCGACGCAACCGATCTTACCCGTCATCCCGGGCTGGGCGGCGAGGAGATCCGCCGCCTTGTCGAGATCGCGCACCAGTTGCGCGTCAGGCAATGCGAGCATCCTGCTGAGCACGATACTCATCGGATCGTCGGTCTTCGGCGCGCCGACCCGGGTGTAGAGATTCGGCGCAAGGACGATGTAGCCGAGGCTGGCAAAGCGCCGCGCCACGTCGCGGATATGCTCGATCACGCCCCAGGCCTCGTGAATCACGATGATGCCCGGATAGGCGCCAGACTCGCGCGGCCTTACCAGGTAAGAATCGATTGCGGTGCCCTCGCTCTGAAAGCTGACGTCGCGTCCCTCCAGGCGATCGGGATTGGTTACTTGTCCAGCCAGTGCCATGATTGCACTCCTCCTTGTAAATCGGCCCAATGGCGCTCCGCGCAGCATCGGGTGGATTGCTTCTTACCCGACCTTTTCGCGACCTCAGCGGACGCCCATTCCCAAATAGCGCATTTTACGGCGACGGTGTTAGCCGCGACTGCTCCGGCAGCGAGAGGTCGTTACGGCTTGTTCGGACCAGTTTCGCTTGATAGCCATTGTTGCCATGTTTGTATCCCGGCTCGATGGTGCCCGAGGGCAAGCCCGTGCCGCATACATCATCGCAGCCGTATGCTTTGGAGTGGCGATCGTGGTTCCCGCGCTTTTCGGCGGACGGGCCGAGCGGGTCTATCGCGACTCGATAGCCCAACTCGGCAGCACGGGCCGCGCGCTCAGGCTCGATTCCTACCATCGCGGATGGTTCTCCTCGCAAGCCACGGTCAGTCTCACGGCAGGACGCGGCGCAATTACATTCGTACAGCACGTGCATCATGGTCCGCTCGGATTTTACAAGGGCTGGCACATAGCCTTCCCGGTGGCGGCGGTCGTCGACACCGATCCGCCGCAGGCCTTGCAGACCAATCTCGACCGGTTCTTCGGCGACGCGCCGATTGTCATCACAACGGTCGTCGGTTTGGGCGGCGCGCTGGATACCTACATAACGCGCGCGTCGAGTGAACGCTCCGATGCCGCGCAGAAGTTCACCGCCAGGTTCCACGGCTTCGACGCCGAAATACATTTGTCGCAGGAAGCTTACTTCGTACGCGGCGATGCGCCGGGTTTCACCGCCGCCGGCGGGTTCGGCGAAGCCGGGATGGCCGGGCTGACGATACGCGGCGAGTCGCATCGCCACAGCAGTGGCCTGTGGCTGGGCGATAAGGCCCTCAAAATCGCGCGGGCGAGCTACAGTGTCGTCGCCAGCGGCGTGCATCCAGCGGCGAGCGGCCTGGTGCAGGACATCGCCCTTGCGGGGCGGAGCCGGGTCAATAACGGCCGGCTCGAAGTGCGCGACAGCTTGTCGATCGGCAAGATAGCGGCGGGCACGCTGATCCTGGGGCCGTTAAGTCTGGCCGCCGAGTTCGGTAACCTCCCGCTAGCTCCGATCGAACAATTCATGAAAGCGCTCTCTTCGATTCCGCAGCCGGCATCCGGCCAACCGGCGCAAGCACAGATGCTGCAGCAAAAGCTCCTCGAACTCTTTGCTGCGACAATAAAGGAATCGCCGATATTGACTATCGAACTGCGCGCCGCCAGCCCCGGGGGTGACGGGGCCGGCAAGGCCACCTTCGGAATCTCCCCTGACCTCGCCAACGATCCACTGCTAAAGCCCCACAATCCCGCTCCCAAGGGCGTCGTCGCGCAGGCCTGGAACAAGTACGGACACGCCGCGGTCGATCTTGCGGCGCCGCCCGGTTTTCTCGCGCAGGTGACAAAGCCGGCGCAACTCCAGCAACTCGAACAAAGCGGCATCCTGGTCCGTGACGGCGCCAACTACGTTTGCCGTGCGACTTTCAAGAACGGCGGATGGATGGTCAACGGCCGCAAGATCAAACTTCCAGCTCGGCCGCCGCGTCCCGATCTCTCCAGCCATCGCAGCTAGACTCCAGCGCTCCGGGACGGGACCCGATCCCTGTCAGTGCGGCCTTGCATCACGCAGGCTTCGCGCTGGCATCGCCCACTTACCTTGGCTGATCGATTCGGGCAAGCTTGAACGACCTAGGCGAGTGGCGCGCCCGCGAAAACCGAACGCTGATGCAACATCTGACGAACCCCGGCGAACTCTCCGACCTGCTCGCAGCGTGGGGTTATCTCGGCATCTTCATCCTTGTCTTTGTTGGCAACCTGGGCGTGCCGGTACCGGAAGAAAGCGTGCTGCTGACCGCCGGTTTTCTCGCCTCGCACGGGCTGCTCGATCTCGAATGGATATATCTGGTGGCGGTTGCGAGCGCGGTTACTGGCGACTGCTGCGGTTTCTTGATCGGACGCACGGGCGGCCAACACCTGCTCGAGCGTCTCTCCGCGAGATTCGCGTTCGTGCGCCGGCGCATCGATCAGTTGCGCCTGTTCTTCGATCAGCACGGCAGCAAGGCGGTCTTCATGGCGCGCTTCATCACGGGCGCGCGCTTTTTGGCCGGACCGATGGCGGGCGCGGCGGGGATGCCGTTTCTGCGCTTTCTGGGATGGAACGTGATGGGCGCGATAACCTGGTGCTCGCTGATGGTGACGATCGGCTACCTGGTCGGCGACGAGGTCTGGCGCGCGGCCCAGTTAATCCATTGGAGCGCGCGATGGATCGCGCTCGGTGTGGTGCTGATCGCACTGGCCGCCTACCTGATTTACTGGTGGACGCGTCAAGCAGCGCCGGGGCCTGACGCGCAAGCCTGAGCCGATGCGCAACGCCGTCCGCTGTTGCCTGGTTTGCATCGCCGCGGCCCCCGGGATTAGGCTCCGCTTATCCGCGCGCGGCGCGGCAACCGCAACGGAGGAAATACGCGCGATGGCGCTGCTACCATACGTCGACGAATCGAAGGCTTCCGACAAAACCCGCGAAATCCTGGGCAACACTCCGCGCAAGATGAATGTCGCGCGCATGATCGCCAACAGCAGCGACGCGGTGTTCCAGAACTTCTCGCGCCTCGGCCACGCGCTTCTGACGCGCGCAAAACTCGACGGTAAGCTGCGCGAGATCGCGATCCTGCGCACCGCCAAGCTCACCGGCTCCGTGTACGAATGGACCCAGCACGTGCCGATCGCCAAGGCTTGCGGAGTCAGCGACGAGCAGCTGGGGGCGATGGAAAACTGGGACGGCGCGAAGTGCTTCGACGAGGTCGAGCGCCTGGTGCTCACACTCACCGACGAGGTCACGCGCAACATTAAGGGCCGCAAGCAAACGCTCGAGGCGCTGAAGAAACATCTCGGCACCGCGGAACTGGTCGAGCTGGTCCTTTCGATCGGCTTCTGGGGAATGGTCGCACGATTGCTCGAGACCACTGAAGTCGACCTCGAGGACTTCGCCGGCAAACTCAATATGCTGGAACGCGCGCCGCGCAAATCCTAGTTTTCAAGGCCTTGGAACAATTGCGGCTTCCGTGCTCCGCGCTTTTCCCGCGGCCTCTTCCGGGGGCAGCGACGAATCCCAGAGATGGGCGATGAAACGGGCGCCGCTGACTCCGTCGCTGGCCTCCGAAGCCAGCCACAGAAGCGGCGCCACCATGACTTCAGGACGCAGCAGCCGTTTGCGAAGGTGAGGTGCAACGTCGCCCGGGACCATCCCGGTATCCGTGGCTCCACCCGGCAGCAATGAGTTGACGGTCACTCCGGTTGCGGCCAGTTCTTGCGCCCAGATGAGAGTCTCGGACTCGAGCGCGGCTTTCGAAGGTCCATACGGGGAAAATCCGGCGCGGCGCATTGTCTCGTAATTCATGGAGATATTGATTATGCGGCCCCAGCGCTGTTTGAGCATGTGGGGCACCACCGCGCGGGCCATGAGAAACGGCCCGGTCACATTGGTATCGACGATCATCCGCCACACGGCCGGGTCGGTCTGCCAGAACTTTGTCGGAGTATCGAGGAAATTCTCGCTGACCAGGCGCATCCCGCGTCCGGCATTATTCACCAGGATATGAATCGCGCCGAACTCGCGCAGCGCTTGGCCAACCACGAACCGGCCGTCCTCGTCGCTGGTGACGTCGGCCGTCAACCCACGGACGATTCCGGACTTCAAATGCTTCGCTTCATCCGCGACCGCCTGGATTTCACGACGGCCGCGCGCGGCCGTAATCACAACGTTCGCCCCGGCCCGCGCCAATCCCAACGCCATCGCGCGGCCCAGGCCTCGGCCACCGCCGGTGACTATTGCCGTTTTGCCCGCAAGCTCGCCGGTGGAGCTTTGCGAAAATTCGCCGTCGTGCATTTATGCAAACTCGTCCTTAATCAGCGTGCGTGCGCGCGGCGAATTTCAACCGTCACGTGCGCGGCCGGCAAACCATAGATAGCCGTCGCTGTCGCGCGAAGCCAGGTCACCGGTGAAATAGTAATCGCCGCGAAACGCTGCCGCGTTCGCTGTTGGATTCTTCCAATACTCGATCAAAAGCGACGGCGGCCGCTCGGGGTTGATCCGGACGGCAATCTCGCCCACTTCGCCGTCGCCGGTTTCCTTGTCCCCGGCGCGGAGCACCCGAACGTCGTAACCCGGCAAGGGCCGCCCAATCGAACCCGCCCTGATCTCCATTCCCGGCATGTTGGCGGCGACGATCGCGGTCTCGGCCTGGCCGTAGCCGTCGTGGATCGTAAGCCCGAACGCGTCACGCCAGACGCCGACGATTTCCGGGTTGAGCGCTTCGCCGGTGGCGGTGCAATGGCGGAGCGCCGGAAGTTTGTGGGATGCGAGATCGTCCCGCATAAGCCGCAGGTATTCCGTCGGCGTCGCGCAAAGAGTCGCGACCGAATACCGCGCGAGCAACTCCAGTTGCTTTCGCGGCTCGAGGCCGCCGTTGTACATGAAAGTCGTAACCCCGTTCATCCACGGGCCGAACAACACGCCATACCCTGCCCGCGCGATTCCCGTGTCCGCCGTGCCCCAGTGCAATTCGCCCGGCCGCAGGTCGAGCCAGTGGCTGCCGATATAGCGCTGACACCAGGTATAGGCGTGACTATGCAGCACGGCCTTGGGCTCCGGCGCGCCGTCGGAAGTGTATAAACAAATCGCCGGATCGCCAGAGCGCGTCGACACTGGAGAAAAGCGTGCGGAGGCCTTGGCCATCGAGTCCCGCATACCCAGCCATCCACTTCGCGGGCTACCCGCGATGAGAAAGTGCTTGAGCGCCGGACACTGTTTGCGTAGGTCGCCGATGAGCTCGGCGCGCTCGACCGCGGCGATGATCGCAACCGCGCCGCAATGATTGGCCCGGTAGACGAGGTCCTTCTCGCGTAGCGCCGCGCCGCATGGGACCACCACCCCGCCGGCCTTCAGCGCGCCCACGTAGGCCGCCTGCCAGAGCGTGATGCGCGGCAGCGCGACCATCACCGGGTCACCCGGCTTGACTCCGAGGCCCACCAGCACATTGGCAATCCGGTTGGACTGCTCACGAATGTCGGCAAAGCACAG
>DATJID010000072.1:0-50727 GCA_035493515.1 Binataceae bacterium (SeqCode)
CGCCGGCACGTTTAATATTTCGACCGGCGCGGCGCTGGTCGCGGCGGCGGCCGGTGTGCCGGTCGCCAAGCATGGCAATCGCGCGATTAGCGGACGCGTCGGCGCGGCCGACGTGCTCGAGCGATTAGGGGTGAAAATCGATCTCGATCCCGAGGGCGTGCAACGATGCCTGCGCGCCGCTGGATGCTGTTTCATCTTCGCCCCCGCGTATCATCCAGTGCTGGCCCGCCTCGCTGGACTCAGGCGAGCGCTCGGCGTACGCAGCGTCTTCAACCTGATCGCGCCGCTTAGCAATCCGGCGCGTCCGCGTCGCCAATTGCTCGGCGTCGCCGAGCCCCGGCTGGTGCGTCTGATGGCCGAGGCGCTGGCCGCACTTGGGGTCGACCATGCGATGGTGGTGCACGGCGAAGACGGACTCGACGAGCTGTCGCTCGCCGCGCCAACACGAGTCGCGGAGATTCGCGGCGCCGCGATAAGCGAGTTCGAAGTGCGGCCGCGCGAACTCGGATTCGAGTCTGGTGACGCCTCGGCGCTGATGGTGACCGGCGTGGAGCATGCGACCGAGGTCCTGCGCCGCACGCTTGCGGGCGAGGATGGGGCGGCGCAAGATGTGCTCGCGCTTAACGCAGCGGCGGCGATTTATGTCGGTGGCCGAGCGGCGTCGCTCAAGGACGGCGTCGCGATTGCGCGCGAGATTCTCGTCGCTGGGCGGGCGCTCGGGGTGGTCGAGCGGATGCGCCGGGCTAGTCAGGGGGAGGCGTTGTGAGTTCAAGTTCTGCTTCAATTTCGGGCATGGGCTCGATCGGGTCTTCAATACTGGAGCGGATTTTCGCCGCCAAACGCGTCGAACTCGAAGCGGAACGCGCCGTCGTACCGCTGGAAAAGATTCGCGCGGCTGCCAACGGTTCGCCTGCGCCGCGCGATTTTCTGGCCGCACTCCGAGGGCGCTGTCCTGCGATCATTGCGGAGATCAAACGCGCCTCGCCAAGCAAAGGCGATATCCTGCCCGGCCTCGACCCGGCCGCCGTGGCGCGCGAATATTCAGACTCGGGCGCGGCGGCGATCTCGGTGCTTACCGACCGTCACTTTAAAGGCTCACTTGAAGATTTGCGTGCGGTTAGGCCGGCGGTCGATCTGCCACTTTTGCGCAAGGATTTTATCTTCGACCCCTATCAGCTCTACCAGGCACGCGCAGCCGGCGCCGACTGTATTCTGCTGATTGCGGCGATGCTCAAGGAGGCCGATCTGTGCGCGCTGTACGCGGCGGCGCGCGAGCTTGGCCTTCAAGCGTTAGTTGAGGTCCATAACGAAAACGAATTGCGCGCAGCCGCTCGCGCAGGCGCCCAAATCGTCGGGATCAACAATCGCGACCTGCATACGTTCGTCACCGACCTCGCGGTTACCGAGCGGCTGCTCGAAGGCTATCGCGGTGCGGCGCTGATCGTCTCGGAAAGCGGAATCGATACGCCGGACGATATCTGGCGGCTCGACCGCGCAGGAGCCCGCGCTTTTCTGGTCGGCGAGAGTCTGCTGCGTGGCGGCGCGCCGCGCCTCAAGCTCCAAGCACTGTGCTCCGCGCTCGGACGAGGCGAAGGTCGGTAAAACTGTCGATGGCGGTACGGATAAAGATCTGCGGCGTTACCCGCAGCGACGATGCAGAACTCGCCGTCGGGCTCGGCGCTGATTTTGTCGGGCTCAACTTCTATCCGGCGAGTCCGCGATGCCTGGCCTTGGAGCCAGCGGCGGCGATTGCGCGGGCGGTTAAAGGGCGCGCGAAGCTGGTCGGAGTCTTCGTTAACGCCGCACGCGCTCATATAGAGGAGCGCCTCGAGTCACTCGAGCTCGACCTGTTGCAGTTTCATGGCGACGAAGATGACGAGGCGCTCCACGGATGGCCGGTGCCTGTGATTCGTGCGCTGCGGGTGCGCTCGGACGCGGCGCTCGACGCGGTCGACCTCGGCTCAATCAGGGCTGATTTCATTTTGATCGATACGTTTCATCCGCTGCTTTTCGGCGGCACCGGCCAAACGCGCCCCCTCGACGCGCTCCGCGGGCTCGACCTGAGCCGCGTTTTCGTCTCCGGCGGATTGGCGCCGGAGACCGCGGCGGAAGCTGCGGCGCTCAATCCCTATGCGCTCGACGTCGCCAGCGGCGTCGAGTCCGCGCCGGGGATCAAAGATGGCGGCAAGCTCCGAAGCTTCATAGCGAATGCCTCTTCCACAAAACCAGGATCCACCTCCACCCATGCAAAGCTATCCCGATAAGCGCGGACACTTCGGTGAGTTCGGCGGCCGCTACGTCGCGGAGACCCTGATCCCGGCGCTCGCTGAGTTGGAGAGTGCATACCGCGCGGCGCGGCGCGACCCGGCCTTTCGCGCCGAGCTCGAGGGTCTGTCGCGCGAGTACGTCGGCCGTCCGACGCCGCTTTACTTCGCCGCCAATCTGACCGCGAAACTCGGTGGTGCGAAAATTTACCTCAAGCGCGAAGACCTCTGTCATACCGGCGCGCACAAGGTGAACAACACGCTCGGCCAGGCGCTGCTCGCAGTGCGGATGGGAAAGTCGCGGATCACGGCCGAAACCGGCGCAGGCCAGCACGGCGTGGCGACGGCGACGATGGCCGCGCTGTTTCGCCGCGAGTGCGAGGTCTTCATGGGCAGCGTTGACGTCGAGCGCCAATCGCTCAACGTCTTTCGCATGAAGCTGCTCGGCGCAAAAGTCACCGCCGTCGACGCTGGGAGCCGAAGCCTCAAGGACGCGCTCAACGAGGCGCTGCGCGACTGGATTGCCACCGTCGCCAACACCTACTACCTCATCGGCACCGCCGCCGGACCGCATCCGTACCCGATGATCGTGCGCGACTTCCAATCGGTGATCGGACGCGAGGCGCGCCGCCAGATTATCAAGCACGAGGGCCGCCTGCCGGACGCGCTGGTGGCCTGTGTCAACGGCGGCTCCAATGCGATCGGGCTCTTCTATCCGTTCATCGCCGACAAGGACGTGCGCATGTATGGCGTTGAGGCGGGCGGCCTGGGGCTCAACGGCCCGTCGCACGCGGCGACGATCACCGCCGGAAGCGTCGGCGTGCTGCACGGCAATCGCACTTACCTGCTGCAGGACGAACTCGGCCAGATTCGCGAGACCCATTCGATCGCCGCCGGACTCGACTATCCCGGCGTCGGCCCGGAACTCGCCTGGCTCAAGGAGCGCGGCCGCGCCGAGTACGCCGCCGTTACCGACGCCGAGGCCCTCGCCGGCCTGCGCCTGCTCTCCGAGAGCGAGGGCATCATCCCGGCGCTGGAGAGCGCGCACGCGGTTGCTTATGCGGCGCGGCTTGCGCCGACGATGGCGAAGGAGCGCGTGATGATCGTCAATCTCTCGGGACGCGGCGACAAAGACATGCAGACCGTCGCGCGCGCGCTGGGAGTTACGCTGTGAGCGGGCGCGTGACGACGAAGACAACCGCCGGACGAATCGAAAAGAAGTTCGCCGAGCTGCGCGCGTGCGACGAAGCGGCGCTGATTCCGTTTATCGTCGCGGGCGATCCCAACCTCGAGGCGACCCGCGCGCTGGTGCTCGAATTGGAAGCGCGCGGCGCGGACCTGGTCGAACTCGGAGTGCCATTTTCCGATCCGATGGCCGACGGCCCAGCCAATCAGCGCGCGCTCGCGCGCGGGCTGGCCTCTGGCGCTTCGCTGGCCGCGATTCTCGCGATGGTCAGCGAAGTGCGCCGCCAAACCCAGATTCCGATCGTGCTGTTTGGCTACTACAACCCGATTCTGCACTACGGATGCGAGCGGCTGTGCGCTGACGCTGCGCGCGCCGGCGTCGACGGCGTGCTCGTCGTCGATCTGCCGCCCGAGGAGGCGGCCGAGCTTGCACGTCCGGCCCGCGCCCACGGCCTCGACCTTATCTATTTGCTCGCGCCGACCACGCCGGTGGAGCGCGTGCGCATGATCGCACACGCGGGCAGGGGCTTTCTCTACTATGTCGCGGTGACCGGGGTGACCGGCGCGCGCACCAGCCTCGCCGCCGGGCTCGAGACCCGCGTGCGCGCCCTGCGCACGGTGACCGATCTGCCGATAGGCGTCGGCTTCGGCATCTCGACCGCGGCGCAGGCGGGCGAGGTCGGCGGCTACGCCGACGCGGTGGTGGTCGGCAGCGCGCTTTCGTTGATAATCGAGCGCGAGGGCGCGAGGCCCGGACTCGCGGCAGCGGTCGGCGATCTGGTGGGCGCGATGAAGGAAGCGATGCGCGTGGCGCGCGGGCACGGACGCGCCGCAACCGGAGGGTGAACAATGGCGGAGCGGGAGCAGGGCGGACGGACGGCGGGGGCGCAAAGTGGGGCCGACGAAAACATCTGGGTGAAATGCCCCGGATGCCGCGAGATTTCCTTTCGTAAAGAGGTCGAACGCAACCTCAACGTTTGCCCCAAGTGCGGGTTCCATCATCGGGTGACCGTCGAACAGCGTCTGACCATAACGGTCGATCGCGGCAGTTGGCGTGAGCTTTACGAAGACCTCGCGGCCGGCGATCCGCTGGAGTTTCACGATTCCAAACCCTATCCGCAGCGTCTCGAACAGGCGCGCCGCTCCTCGGGCCGCAACGATGCGGTGGTCACCGGAGTCGGCAAAATCGAGGACCATCCGGTGGCGCTCGCCGTTATGGACTTCGCCTTCATGGGCGGCAGCATGGGCACCGTGGTGGGCGAGAAGATCGCGCGGCTGATCGATCATGCGGCCAAGCAGGGCCTCGGCGTGGTGGTGTTTTGTTCGTCGGGCGGCGCGCGGATGCAGGAGGGCGTGCTGTCGCTAATGCAGATGGCCAAGGTGGCGGGCGCGATCGGGCGGCTCCGCGATGCGCGGCTGCCGTACCTTGCGGTGCTCTGCGATCCGACCACCGGCGGCGTGGCGGCGTCGTTCGCGATGCTGGGCGATCTCGACCTGGCCGAGCCAGGCGCGCTCATCGGTTTCGCCGGACGTCGGGTGATCGAGCAGACCACCAACCAGGTGCTGCCAGAGGGCTTTCAGAGCGCGGAGTTTTTGCTCGTGCATGGAATGCTGGACGCGATCGTGCCCCGCGCCCAGATGCGCGCGACGCTGGCGCGGTTGCTCGCGATGCTCACCGGGCACGGTGCGCACGGCCGCCCCCGCAAATCACCCGCGGCCCAGGTGGGATGAGCGTTCGACGCCGGCGCGCTGGTCCCGCACACCGAGCGACCAATCCAGGGCTTAGGTTTCGACTGGCGGCGCGCTAGAATTCCGGCGCGATGCCCCGTCTATCCAAGACACTCGACTGGCTCTATTCGCTCGAGGGCCGCGGTGAAATCTACAAGCTCGAGCGCATGGACCAGGCGCTCGCGCTGATTGGCAATCCCCATCGGGAATTGCGCGCGGTCCATATCGCGGGCACCAAGGGCAAGGGCTCGGTGGCTGCGATGCTCGACGCGATCGCGCGCGCGGCAGGGCTGCGCTGTGGGCTTTACACCAAGCCCCACCTGGTTCATCTGAGCGAACGCACGCGGATCGATGGGGCCGAGATGCCGGCGCGCCTGATGCTGGAATACATCGAGCGGCTGCGCGCGATTTACGAGCGCGCCGATCTCGCGCTTACGTTCTTCGAATTCACGGTCGCGCTGATGTTTCTGTATTTCGCCGAGGCGGGGGTCGATCTGGCGATTATTGAGACCGGCCTGGGCGGGCGGCTGGATTCGACCAACGTGGTGACGCCGCTGGTCAGCGTGATAACTCCGATCGGCTTCGACCATATGGATCGCCTCGGCCATACGATCGCGGCGATTGCGGCCGAAAAGGGGGGCATCATCAAGCCCGGCGTGCCGGTGGTGATCGGCGCACGCGATCCCGAAGCGCGCCAGGTGCTGACCTCGATAGCCGCTCAGCGCCAAAGCCCGGTTCGGTTGGCCGACCGCGACTTCTCTTTTCGCTCTCGTGCGCCCGCCCACATGCTTGACTATTTTGGGCTGGGGCTTAACCTTGAGCGAGTTGAGCTGGGGGTAGCCGGGCCGTTTCAGCATGAGAACGCCGCCATCGCGCTGGCGGCGGTCGAGGCCCTTAGGGCGCAAGGTTGGCGGTTGGAGGAGCAGACGATACGGCGGGGGCTGAATGAATTGCGCTGGCCCGGGCGCTTCGACGTGGTATGCCGCCGTCCGCTGGTCATTCTGGATTGCGCGCACAACGAACTGAGTATAAGCGCGCTGCTCGAAACGATCGCCGTTGAGTTGGGGCCGCAGGTGCGGCCGCGCCTGATTTTCGGTTGCCTCGAGGACAAACAGTGGGCGCAGATGGCGGCGATGCTGGCGCCACGCGTGCGTGACGTGACGCTGACCCGGGTGGAGCCCAAGCGTCCGCTCGAGCCGGAGAATCTGCTGCCGTTGTTTTCCGCCCAGGTTCCGGCGCGCGTGATTCGCGAACCACGGCGCGCTATGGAACAGTTGATGGTGGAGAGTGGACCGGACGACGTCATCGTGGTAACGGGTTCTGTCTATCTGGTGGGAGAGATCTATCCATACTTCCTCAAGCGGCAGGGACGGCGGGGGCTATTTCCTGAAGCGGCTATGTAAAGCCCCGCGGTTAGTCTGGTGCGTGTTCGCGGCCGTGGCGATGCTCGGTTTGCCGCACGCTTATGCGCAGACGACGCGGCCGGCACATCAGAGCCGGCAAAGCCGCGGCGGGAAAGCGACCCCGGCGGGTGCGGTGCAAATCCTGCAAGCTTCCCATCATGGCGCGGTCGACGTGACCGGGCGCCAGTTCCAGTACGACTACAAGACCGACACCTTCGTGGTCACCGGCGACGCGGTGGTCAACCAGGCCGCAACCACGCTGACCGCCGATCGAATCAGCCTGATGCGCAAGACCCATCAAGCGGCGGCCTTCGGCAATGTCCATCTGGTCGACCCCGAGGGGCAGATGTTCGGCACCGAGGGCCACGTCAACTGGGAGGATGAGACGGTCGAGCTGACCAACGGAAAGTTGGTCGCCGCCAATCACACCTACCGCCTGCAGGGTAAAAAGATCTACAAGCTGATGGGTCAGCACTACCAGGTGACGGACGGGTTTTTTACCACCTGCGGATGCGGCGGCGATACGCCCGACTGGTCGATTTCAGGCGCCGATATGGACGTCCACGTGGGTGAAAAAGGGGTCGCGCGCAATGCCCACTTCGACGTGCTCGGCCATCCGCTGATTCCGCTGCCGTACGCTATCTTTCCGGCCAACAGCAACCGCCAGAGCGGCCTTTTGAGCCCGCGGGTGGGCTACTCGGCACTGCGCGGCGCGCAATACGTGCAGCCATTCTATTGGGCAATCAACAAGAGCTCGGACGCGACCGCCGCGCTCGACGTCGAGACCAATCAGCGGGTCGGGTTGCTCAACGAATATCGGCTGCAAAACGGGCTCGATGACTATTTGCGGGTCGATACCGCGTACGTGAACGAGGGCCTGCGCTCCCAGGCCTCGCGGGTCAATGATGTCGTCGATAATCAGATCGCCGACCCGCACATCCCGATCGACCGCTACAACATCATCGGCATGATGCGCCAGCACATCACTCCCGACCTGGTAGCCTACGGCGACGCGATCTCGGTCAGCGACAGCCTTTACCTGCGCGAGATGAATATCTGGACGCTGTCCAAGGGCTACGGCAACGGCTACAACACGATGCGCAACGCTCCCGCGCACTTTGGCCTGCTCGACAGCTTCGAAAACGGCTACGCCAGATTCGGCGGAACGTGGAACCAGGACCTGATTCAACCGCAGGAATTCGCGCTCCAGACGCTGCCGGAATTTCTACTGAGCGGGCGCCACGAACTGCTTGGCGGACTGGCCTATGCCGACTACGACGTCCAGGCGGACAACTTCTGGCGTTCCTCGGGCGTGAGCGGCCTGCGCCTCGACCTCAATCCGCAGCTTACCGTGCCGTGGCGCCTGGGCGAATATATTTTCGGCTGGGGAGCGGTCGGCACTCACGAGACGATATACGACGTCTCCGGCCATCAGATCGCGATCACCCCCGTAGGCACCGACGGACTCAAGTGGAATAACGGTCTTTCGCTGGGCTCGCTCGCGAATGGCGGCCTGACCACGCGCGAACTGCCTTATGCCGACTTCGGCGTGCAAACCATCCTCGAGAAGGTTTACCACACCGATTGGAAATCGATTGATAAGATCAAGCACACCCTTGAGCCGTTCGCCTATTACGCCTATGTCCCAAACGTCAATCAGAGCCAGTATGCGCTCTTCGACCAGCTCGACCGCATCAATCCGCGCAGCCTCTTTACCTTCGGAGTGACCTCGCGGATTTATGCCCATTCCGTGTCTAATCTGGCGGTACCGCAGGGCGACTTCGCTCAGAGCGACGTCGCCGAGCAGCAGGAAGATGAGGAGCTGGCCGGCGATGTTCCGCTGCCTGCCGTCGCCGCTTCGTCCGGGATGGCGCGCGAGCTGGCCGAATTCCAGATTCTGCAGGCCTATGACACCAGTCACGCGGTCGCCAAGGGTGGATCGCGATGGTCCGATTTGCAGGCCTCGGCCAACGTATTGGCGACCAACTGGATCTCGATGGGGTCGCAGCTGGGTTATGATCCGCGCGACACGCGCATCACCTACTCCAGCGTCTATTTCACGATGCAGCCGCCGTGGGCATTGTACACGCCGCCCAGCCTGTACATGGGCCGTTCGTTGTCCGGGTCATTTCTGCAGCTCTCCTATAATTACATCGCGCCCGGGCCGACCGCGGCGCAGCCGGGTCTCAACTCGAACTTTTATCAGTTCGTCACCCTGCGCGCTTATTATGACTTGATCGACCGCGTTGGACTATTTTTCGCTCCGTCTTACGATATTGCCAACTCCAAGATGCTTTCGACCGAGTACGGCGTGCGGATAAAGTCGCCCTGTAATTGCTGGGCGGTTGACGTGGGCATAACCAAGTCGATCAACCCCAGCGAGACCGCCGTGCAATTCATGGTGACGCTGGGAGGTATCGGCTCGGTAGGCCAGAATCCCTTCGGGCGCAGCCCCTTCCAGCACGCGACGAGCGTGATGCCCGGCCTGTAGCCGTCTCTCAGCCCGTCGGCCCGGGAGGTCTGCCGCGGCGCAAGTTGACAGATGCCGCGCGCGCCGCCGCCGCAGAACCATGAGCGCAATTCTCGCTGCGATTATCCACTTCGTCGAGCGCACTGCCGCCATCGCGCGCACCGGGCTGGCGTTCAGTCCTCAGGGCTTCGACGCCGAGCGCTATGAGGAGCTTTTGCGCGAGGCGGGCGCGATGCGTGCGGCGCTCGACGGTGCGAGCCCCGAGGAAGCCGCCAATCTTTTGCGGCGCTGGCGCGCCGAAGTGCGTGACGGCTACGACGGTTACGTGACCACGGCCTCAGGATGCGGCGTGATCGCGTTCAACCAGCGCGGCGAAGTGTTGATGATCCAGCGTCCCAACGGCCGCTGGTGGTACCCGACGGGCTTCTGCGAGGTGGGGCTCTCGCCGGCGGAGAATGCGGTCAAGGAGGCCAAGGAGGAGACCGGGTTAGCCGTGCGGCCGATCTGCCTGATGGCAATCATCGATAGCCGCAAGACCGGTTCCGTCCATCGCCACATTTACTCGCACCTGTTCTACTGCCAGATAGAGGGCGGCGAGCTCAGCCCCAATTCGCTCGAAGCGCTGACGGCCGGCTTCTTTTCTTTGGAACGGCTGCCCGAACCGCTTCACGGAATCGACCGCAAATGGATCGGGCTTGCGCGCGAGTTCCATTTCGAGGGCCGCCGCGAGACTTATTTCGATCCGATCGATTGATGGCCTTCCAAGACGCTGGGCTATGGTCGGGCCACCGCTCTTAGCCGGCGGCGACCTGGCTGCGCTGCGCGACGCGCGCCGCCGCCCACATCGCGGCCGCCGCGAAGGCCACGCTGATCGCGACCGATAGCCCCGCACCCGGCAAGGGGCCCAGTGTTTGCGGTTCGGCCAGGTAGAGCGCTCGCCGGAGCGCCGCCATCCCATAGGTCAGCGGATTGAGCCACATGATCCAGCGCAGCCACACGGGCGCGCCGGCGGCCGGAAAGAACGCACCCGAAAGAAACCAGATCGGAACCAGGATGGAGTTCATGATCAGATGGAAGCCGCGAGTCGACTCGATGCGCCAAGCGATCAGGAGTCCGATGCAGTTAAACGCGAACGCGATTATCGCCATCACCGCAATCGACGCGGCGATCGCCGCGGCGCCCAGGTGAATCCCGGCCAGCGGCGCCAGCACCAGGAATACGCATCCCTGGAACAGCGCCAGCGTAGTGCCGCCCAGCGCCTGGCCCGCCACCACCGTGTCGCGTGCGATCGGCGCCACCAGCACGCCTTGCAAAAACCCCTGGCGGCGGTCGTCGACCGTCGCGATGGTGGCGAAGATCGCGGTGAACAGCAGCACCAGCATGATCACGCCGGGATAAAAGTACTGCACGTAATCGGCTCCGGCAGGCATCCCGCTCGGCTTGAACGAGGCCCGAAAGCCCCAGCCGATCAGCACCCAGAAAATCAGCGGCTGGACGAACGATCCAATAATCACGCTGCGCTGGCGGCGAAAGCGCACGATCTCGCGCCACCACAGCGTCCACACCTGCAAGCCGACGCGGCCCATCAGCGATCGTCCTCCTCACGCGCGCGGGCGACGAAACGATGGCCCGTCAGGTGCACGAAAACGTCCTCCAGCGTGGGCCGGCCAAACGTCACCGATTCGATCTCGCCCCCGAATTCATCGACCAGCCGCCCCACCAGCTCGTGTCCGCGCGGCCGCTCGATCCGGAGCGTTCCGTCGACCAGCGCCGCGCTGATCTGGAACCGATCCAGAATCTTGCGCGCCAGGGCCTCGGGCGCCGGCCCGCTTATCACCATCACGTCACCGCCAACCCGCTGCTTGAGCTCGCCCGGAGGGGCGAGCGCCACCAGGCGGCCCTGATCGAGGACGCCGATCCGGTCGCAGCGTTCGGCCTCTTCCATGTAATGCGTGGTGAGCACGATAGTGACGCCGTCGCTTTCGCGAAGGCGCGCGAGCAGATTGAAGAACTCGCGCCGCGCCGCAGGGTCAAGCCCGGTGCTCGGCTCGTCCAGCAGCAGCAGCTCTGGCTGATGCAGTAGCGCCTTGGCCAGTTCGACTCGCCGGCGCAGTCCCCCCGATAGCGCCTCGGCGAGATCGTTCGCGCGATCGCTGACGTCCAGCCGCGCCAGCATCGCTTGCGCGCGCTCGCGCAGGCGCGCGCCGCGCATCCCGTAGAGGTTGCCATGGATGGTAAGGTTCTCGGCCACGGTCAGCTTGCCGTCGAGGCTGGGACTCTGGAAGACCACGCCGATCCTGCGCCGCAGCGCCTGGGTGGCCCCGCGCAGGTCGCAGTTCAGGATGCGCGCGTTGCCCGACTGGATCGGGGTCAGGGTCGAGAGCAGCCTGAACAGGGTGCTCTTGCCGCCCCCGTTAGGGCCAAGGAAACCGAAAATTTCGCCGCGCACGATCGTAAATTCGACCTCGCGGAGCGCCTGGCGATCGCCATAGCTGAAGCTCAGGCCCGCGACCTCGATCGCGGGCTCGGCGGACTTCCGCGCGGCGCGCTCCGCTGGCGACGCGCCTGTTACTGGTGAAGCGTTCATGTAGAGGGCTCGAGCGACGATTATTCCGTTACCGGGCGGCGGTATCAATCTGCCGAGCGAAGCTGCTTTGTCCGAGCGTCATGTGCGCGCGATTGCGCGGACGCATCGGCTCGGCTAAAGCCTTGACCCTTGTGGGTGAAAAACGGCGCGCGCGAGTCGATTTTTTTCAACTATTCGATCGAATGGGGCACGCCCTTTTGCTCGACATCCCTGCCGGCGCGGGTAGCGAGTCGGCGCGGCTTGAACGGATGGGCTTCGAGGTCGTCTCGGCTGACCTTTTCCCGCCGGCGGATGGCGCGCCGACGCCGCGATGGGTCCGTGCCGATTGCAACGCGCCGTTGCCGTTTCGCACCGGCGCCTTCGACGCAGTGCTCTCGCGCGAGGGTGTCGAACATTTCGAGAACCAGGCCGGCTTCATCCGTGAGTGCGCCCGCGTGCTGCGTCCCGGCGGCCGAATCGTGGTGACCACGCCCAACGTGATGCACCTGGGCGCGCGGCTGAGCGCGATGCTAACCGGACAGCGCACGATGCGGCGCGGGCTGGCCAATGAAGTCGAGACGCTGCGCGCGCGATCCGCCGGCCGTTTCTACCACGGGCACATTTTCCTTATTGATTATTTTCGTCTGCGCTACCTGATGCGGCTGGCGGGACTCGGCGCGATCGAAGTTCATACCGATCGCTTCAGCCCGTCGTCGATAGCGCTTGCGCCGATAGTGCCGGCGATGCGCGCCGCATCGCGCGCCGCGGTCGCCGCGTTTGCGCGCAAGGCGCGCCAGCATCGCCGCGCGGTCGCACCGCCGGAGCTAACCAAGGAAATCATGCGCCACGTATTCTCGCCCGCGCTCCTGTTCGGCAAGCGGATGATCGTGACTGCGGTGCGCGAGGCCGGGCCCGCGCACGGCGCGAGGCCGTAGAGCCGCTCGAGAGAGCGGGCGGCCGGGTGTTGGATCGGGACCGAGAGGCGGGCATGCTATCTAATTGCGGTGGCGAGGATGGCGAGAGCTGCGATTACAGTGGCGAGAATGCGTTTAGAAAGCGCGCGGATGGAACCCGCGCGTGAGAATATCGCGCGGGTGAAGATACGTGGATAACGCGGGAGCGCGTTGCCAGACCGCGCCGGCCTCCAGCGCAGCGGCGCCGCCCTCTGGTGGCGGCGCGCCAGGCGTCCCGCGCCAGCCGCGATCGTACCTGTGGCAGTTGCTCGGCTTGCTGATTCCGGCGACTATTTTCGAGGGCTACGACATCACGATTTTCCACCTCTGCACCCCCGACATCGCCGCGACTTTTCATCTTGGCAATGAGGCGATCGGCCTGATCGCGTCGATCGTGCGATTCGGCACGGTGATGTCGTTCCTGGTGATTTCCTGCTCCGATCGCGTCGGGCGAAAGCCGGTTATCTCGGTGACCGTGCTGGGCTATGGGCTGTTCACGATGCTGACTGGACTCTCGCGCGGGCTGGTCACCTTCACGCTTTTTCAGAGTTGCTCGCAGGTGTTTCTGGCGAGCGAGTTCGGAATGGCTATCATCATCATCAGCGAGGAGTTCCCCGACGAGTTGCGTGGCCGGGCGATCGCGGGTTTTCACATGGCGGCGTTCGTCGGAGTCGCCATTGCGGGGCAGTTGTACGGCTACATGGCGGACTCGTCGTGGGGCTGGCGCGGGATGTACCTGCTGGGAATCGCACCGCTATTGCTGGTGGCGTTCCTGCGCCAGTACGTGCGCGAAACTGCTCGCTTTCTGGCGCATCGGGGCACGCTGACAACTCATCCGAGCTGGCGCGAAACATTGCGCAAACATATCGCGTTGCTTCGCGGCCCCTACCGCGGCCGCTTGATCCTCGTGGCATTGCTCGCCAACAGCGTCGGCTTTGTCGGCGGGCCAACGATCACCTATTTCAGCCTCTATGCCAAGCGCGACCACAATTGGACTTCGACGCAGGTGGGCTCGGCGATAATCGCGGCTTACCTGATGGCGACGGTGGGGACGATTCTGTGCGGCTATCTGCTCGACCTGGTCGGGCGGCGGCTGACGACGAGCGTGTTTTACCTGGGCGCGGGAATTTCGATGATGGTGTTGTTCCAGTCCTCGACGCATCACACGATGCTGCTGGCGTTCATGGCGACCATGTTCGCCTATCAGGGCGCGCGCGCCGCGACTTCGGCGTTGTCGGCGGAATTATTTCCCACCGAAATTCGCGCGGCCGGCTACAGCACCACGATCCAGACGCTGGGCCAGCTGGCATGGTTCATCAGCCCGGTGCTGGTCGGGACGATGTCGCTGTTCGTGGGCGGTTTGGGCAACGCGGCCTCGCTGTGCGCGATCGGACCGCTGGCGGGAGCGATACTTATAGTTCTTTTCGCGCCGGAAACGCGGGGCAAAACGCTCGAGCAGATGGCGCTCTAAAGCGGCGCCGCAAACCAAGCCCGTTGGTGGCGAAGGATTTTATGGATTAAGCGCGCGAGTTTCGGGTATATTTTATTTTCCTGGCTTGATTCGAGTGTTTGGGCACGATGGATGACGGAGGCCGAACCGCAATGTCGCACGAGGCAAGTGACCAAAAATCCATTCCTTTGGATCGCGACATTTTTTTTCGCACGTTGATTCGTGAACTTGCGGGAGTTCTGGAAGAAATCGTCGGCATCAAGGATGCGAGCGGGTTCGTAAGTATCGTTGGGCAGCGTATCGGTGAAGAGATTAACGGGCATTACCAGTCGGCGCTGGGAACCGAGCAGCTCGATCGCGCTCAAGTAGCCTATACCCTGGTCGATCTGAAGCGCCGTATCGGCGGCGATTTTTTTGTCATTGAGGAAAACGAGGATCGGATACTGCTCGGCAATCGGCGTTGCCCTTTCGGAGAAAAGGTTCTCGGACGCCCCTCGATGTGCATGATGACATCCAACGTGTTCGGTTCGATTACGGCGGACCATCTGGGATTCGCCAAGGTCGAATTGCGCGAGACCATCGCGGCTGGGAATTCCGGCTGTCTTGTCGCCGTGCATCTTAAATCCACGCCAGAGACCGATGCGATTGACGGCCGCGAATACGTGAAGTCTCAACCCTCGGTCTGAGAGGCTCGGGCCGACATTCTCAAGGCTAAAACAGATCAATTGCTCTACCTCGATGCGGTACGCACTCGGCCCGACGCGATCCTTCTCGTGGGCGCCGACCGTGTCGTGGTCGACGCTAATCCGGCAGCTTTGAGACTTCTCGGAATGGGGACAGTCCGCGGCGTGCCCCTACGTTCCTTGATCGAGGGCCCCGACTGCGCCGCCCAATTCCATATATGGGCACGGAGCCCGTCGCCCATTCCGGGCACCTTGGTTTTCAAGACGGGTCACGGCCCGCAACGGGTTCGATTGGAGGCGTGGTGCGTGCAGGCCGCGGGCAGTCACGATCCCCCGTTGGTGATTGTCCATGGTGTGGCGTTCGACAATGCGGCCGACCGGTTTCTGCTGCTCAACGATCAGCTGGACCTGCTGCGCAAGGAAGTATTCGCACGAAGGCGAGTCGAGGCGCAGCTGACGGAAGCCGTGCAGGCGCGCGACGAATTCATCGCCATCGCCGCCCACGAGCTGAGAAACCCGCTCAATGTTTTCCATCTGAGTCTCCAGCTCCTACGTCGCCGGGCCGGCGAGGTTGCAGGCGTGCGCGAACTCCTCGACAAATCGCGATTTCACCTGGACCGCCTGCACATGCTGGTCGAACGATTGCTCGACGTCTCGCGAATCCGGGCGGGCCGGTTCGAATTGCACCTCGAAGCGTTCGATCTCAAGGAGCTGGTCGCCGAAGCGGTCGCCCGGTTTCGCGAACAATTTCCCGACCTGCAAATATCCGCCGCCACCGATCCCGGGGCGACCGGAACGTGGGACCGGCTCCGGCTGGATCAGGCGATTACCAATCTCCTGTCGAATGCGATAAAATATGGTGATGGGAAGCCCGTGCGGATCGAAGTCGCAGTGGAGCGCGGCGATGCGGTCATCAGCGTTACCGATGAGGGGATAGGACTGGCGCCGGGAGACCTCGAGCGAATTTTCGAACAGTTTGAACGAGCGACTCGACGCGCGAACAACGACGGTTCCCCCACAGGATTCGGACTGGGCCTTTGGATAGCACAGCAAGTTGCCAAGGCTCATCATGGTGCAGTTACAGCCGAGAGCGAACTCGGCAAGGGTTCGACCTTCACGCTGCGGCTGCCGCTCGAACCCACGCGATCCTGAAAGACGAAGAACATGCCAAAAGACGACACCATCCTGGTTGTTGAAGACGAAGATCAGGCGCGCACGTTCTTAACGGAGATCCTCAATTTCGAGGGCTTCAAAGCGCTTGGATTTGCCAATGGAGCAGAGGCATTGGACTACCTGCGCACCTCTGCGGCGCCCTGCCTCATCGTGCTCGACATCCTGATGCCTGTGATGGATGGCAGGCAATTCCGCGCGGCGATGTTGCAGCAGCCGCGCTTCGCCGAAATCCCGGTAGTGGTGGTCACGGCGCTCGACAGTTCGACGGCCGACGATCTCAAGGCGGTACGCGTGTTGCGCAAGCCCCTGGATATAGGGGCGCTCCTCAATGTTGTGCGAGCTAACTGTTAGCCCTTGCCAGGCTTTGGCAGTTTGGGTGACATAGGCGCACAAAGTTCCAATCGATCGGTCTTGATCTTCAGATCTGGTTATCCAATATCGCGCGGTTGACCCTCGCCTCATGCGGGGTGTAAACGCAGTTGTCTGCGAGGCGGATTCGGTCAAAGCTCTCGCCACAGGCGGTTGCATAAGATGAAAGCTGCGGTTCTTCATAACTACGATGAAGCGTTAAAGCGGCCCGATTTCGTTCGCTACGAGGATGTACCGGAGCCGAAAATCGAAAAGCCCACGGACGTAATCGTGCGGATCGGCGGCGCCGGCGTCTGCCGCACCGATTTGCACGTGATTGAAGGGCTCTGGCGCAGCATGATTCCCGTCCAGTTGCCTTACATCATGGGGCACGAGAACGCGGGCTGGATCGAGGAGGTCGGGAGCGCCGTCGAAGCCGTCAAGCGGGGTGACCCGGTCATCTGCCATCCTTTGGCCGGCACGGGCGAGACGCTGGCCGCGCGCCGCGGCAACGACATGCATGGTGGCGGCAGGTTTCCGGGGTTGGACTCCAATGGAGGCTACGCGCAGTTGCTCAAGACCAACGTGCGCGCGCTGATCAAACTGCCGCAAACGCTAGCGCCCAAAGATGTCGCGCCGCACGCCGACGCCGGCATCACCGCCTACCACGCGGCGAAAAAAGCCTCGCGCCAGTTGCTGCCTGGCGATTGGGCGGTGGTAATAGGCGCGGGCGGTCTCGGCCATATCGGCATTCAGACCCTGCGCGCGCTCAGCCCGGCGTCGATCGTCGTGGTCGACCGATCTGACCTCGCGCTCGGACTCGCCCGCGAGTGCGGTGCCGATCACATCGTCAGGGCTGACGGTAACGAGGTCGAGGCGGTGCAGCAGCTGACCGGCGGTGGCGGGGCGCAAGCGGTAATCGATTTCGTGGGCGAAGGCGACGCGGTTGCCAACGGACTCAAAATGACCGCCAACGCCGGCTATTACTATGTCGTCGGCTACGGCGGCAAAATCGAGATTCCGACGATGGAGATGGTGGCGACGGAAAAAACCATCGTGGGCAACCTGGTCGGCACCTATCCAGATCTGGTCGAGCTGATGGCGCTCGCGGATCGGGGAAAGGTAAAGCTCGCGACCCAGGAATACCGGCTGAGCGAGGCCAATGCGGCCTTGCATGACCTCGTGGCAGGCAAGGTCAAGGGGCGCGCGGTGCTGATTCCGTAGAGCCTCAGTAGCCGCGCTCGACCTGGAAGCGGCCCTGTTCGATATAGCCGCCGCCCTGCATGCAGAAGTACGAACCGATCAACTTTTGCGCGGGCGGCTTGCCCCGCGAAGGCCTGCCGTTGAACAAACAGCTCGAGCCGTCAGGCATCATTACGCGCATGCCGACATTGCCCTCACGCACCTTGCCGTCAGCGATCGTGCCGGTGGTGTTCGAGTTGCGGCAGACCATGTTGCCTGGCGCACAGGTGTAATGACCGGTCAGCCTGGACCCCTCCTGGTATATCTGGAGCGTGATTTTCATCACCGCGTTGCAGCGCGATGCATCGGGCTGCATCGGCAGACAGGCGCTGGTGGCGGTTCCGTCCCAAAGACCCGTATACCCTGTTTCGCTCGCCGCGCCGGAGTCGGGGGCCGGAGCGCTTTGGGCCGCGGGCGCAGCACCGGTGGTAGCGTGCAGCCGCGGCTCTGCGCCAGCGCATCCGGCGAGCATCGCGAGCGCTACCAGCGCTGGCCACCGCAGGTGAGGGCGCAAATGAGAGATTGACGCGGCGGTCAAGTGACAACTGTGCGCATGTTTAAAAGCATGTTTAAAAGCGATACGCATGCTCGTGTGTGGTAACGCGTGCGGCGGGTGAATCGCAACCGGTGGACCGGCGCGCGTCTCAGCTCCAGACCCCGATCAGTTCCAATGCGCGAGCGGTGCCGCGCAACAGCGGCATCAGCACCAGATGCGCGAGGCGCCCGAACGGCAGCCAGATCATCAGGAATTCGACACTCAGCAGATGGGCCGTCAGCAGGGCGGCGTACGGACGTGTGAGCGAGGCGCCACCCAAGTGCGGGAAGGCGAGCATCCCGGTCACCAGCGGCAGCAATACGATCGTCCAGGTAAAGTACTCATCCAGCCGCGCGCGCCAGGTCGAGCGCGCCTCGTCTGGCGGGCGATGCAGCAGCACCGCCGCCATCGCGACCACCGTGACCGAACCGGCAAACCAGACCAGCCCTATTGGCAGGCCGGGCCAGCCGATTCCGGTCAGGTCGCTAACCAGCAGGATATGCGGGGCGAAGCCGAAGAGCACTATCAGAAGCCCCACGTGCATCACGTAGCTTTCGATTTGCCAGTGCCCGCGGCCCAACCAGAATCGCTTGCGCGCCCAGTAGAGGTCGCGATCGGGCGGGCTGAAGATGAATGCGCCGAGCCGCAGGGCGAGCCCGAAGACCATGACAACCAGGGCCCAGTGCAGGGCGGGGCCGCGGGCGAAAGCGATCCAGTCCATTTATACGTCCGTTATACGTCCGTTATACGACCGTTATACGACTCTCAGTCCTTTCGACGCCGCCGCAGCCGCCGCCATCCGCCGAAGACTCCTCCCACGAGCAGACCCACCAGCGCCGCATCGCCCCAGGTGCGCCCGCGATTCCAATCCTGCCCGGCCGCAGCGGGCGCGAGCTGGAAGGTCGGACTCATCCGAACCATCACGACGTGGCAATCAAAGCAGGCCATCCGGCGAAAGGGACGAGTTTTACCGCCGTGCCAGAAGGCTTCGTCATGACATTCGAGACAAGCCCGGTTGTTGCGTTCGATCGATTGCCCGTGATCGATTCGAAACTCCGCCATCCCACCAACACCCAGACCGCCGCCCGATTCCGCGTGATCGCTGGCCGGGCCGTGGCATCCCTCGCAGCCCTTGCGCTCGAGGTCGTTCTGCGGCTTGACCAGGAACAGCTTGCCCATCTTGGTTTTTGCGAATTCGAGCGAAAGTTCCTGATGACACGCGTAACAATATACGGTGCCAACATAATGGGACGGCTGCCGCTTGAGGCCGGCGCCAGGTTGCGCGACGCTCGCGGTTGCGGTCTGGGCCGTAGCCTCCGGCATAGCGAAGGCCTCGCCGCGCGCGGCGATTTCCGGTGCCAGCGCCAATGTCATTAGAGAGAATGCGGCCGCAGCGCCGGTCAGGAAGGCTGAGGAGATCCCTCGTTTGGCTGATCGCTTTTCCTTCATCGCCGAGCTTCGTCGCGCGCCCGCGCGCGTGTAACAGACGCTTGTGCCCGCTTTGCCGCCGCTCGTCAACCGTACCTCTACAGGGCGGGGACTTCGCCATGGCAGGGGCGGGTCTCAGGGGCGTGTTGGGCGGTGGGATGCGGGGCCGAAGTTGTTTGAATTGCGATTTGATTGTTAAGCGACCGTGCGGTAGGTTTTCGCCTGGACAAACATGTTTAGACCGTGAGGATTGCGGACTAAGGTTTGCGTGAACGTCTGAGGTTGTACAGCGATAGCTGCCTTAGTTCGGGCAAACGCCCGGCAGGCAAGCAGATCGGGCGCGGTTTTCTGGAAGGTCAGCTGAGAGATTGGCGAGTTTCATCTGGCATCTACGTTGCTTTTGGGGCCGACTGAATTGGACGAGAAATCAGGAGCTTCGTTGGATTCCCGTGACGAGAAACCTCTAGACGGGGAAGGGGTTATAGCCATGGCTCGACGTATATCGATGATCGCCGGATTGTTGGCTACTGCGCTGGTGCTGGGAGCGATGTCCACGCCGGCGCAGGCGCAGCCAGCGCCCTGGCAGGCCGAAAAGGGATTCGAAAACGGAATTCCTATCGGCACCAAGATCACTCAGGAGAACTGGGAGCAGTACCAACAGTTCATGCCCGAGAGCATGATCCATCTTTTCAAGGGCGACCTGTTTTGGCACATGCCCAAGGGTATCGAGATCGACGTTGGTCCAACGCGCCACATTCTACCGCCCAAGCCTTTCAAAGAGGATACCGAGAAGTACGGCAGCCAGACCTCCTTGGTAAAGACCGCCGACGGCGGCTACGTCCCCAGGGGATACGTGGGCGGATTCCCGTTTGCCAACCCGATGGCGGGCGCCAAGGACGAAGTGGGCGCCAAGATGTACTACAACAATTACTACCGCCCGGCCCCGGTCGTGGAGCAAGCCCCCAACTGTTCCTACACGCTCGACAAGTACGCGAACTTCACCCGCACCGCCGATTCCAACATCGTCTTTTCACAGCTCACACATCTCAGCGAACCCGGCTATCCACGTGAACTGCCAGGCAACAATGGCTACTTCTTTGCGGCGTATTTCGAGCAGACCGCGCCCGAGCAGGGTAAGTATTTCGCCTCGCTCGATATGACCTGGAACGATCCCTCGGTGCTCGACGAGCTCTACGAGTACATTCCGAGCCTGCGGCGCTCTCTGCGCGTCTCGCAGGCCGCGCGTTGCGCGCCGATTTTTGGCACCGACTTCGTATACGAGGATGCGCAGGAAGGGGCTCCGCGAATGGGGAACCTGTTCAACAACGTCTATGTGGGAGATAAGAAAGTCCTGACCCTGATGCACGGAACTCCCGACAGCTTCAATAGCTGCGGCACGCCCACCTCGCTCGATCCCAAGTACTACTATTTTGGCCTCAAGGGGGTGGTACCTTTCCCGAATCCGGGCTCGGGTCAATGGGAAGTCCGCGATGTGTACTTGATGGAGATGACGCGGCTGCCCTCGCAGGCGCGCGGCTACTGTTACGGCAAGCGCCGGCTATACCTCGACAAGGAGAACTATTTCCCGGTTCACACCGAAGTTTGGGATCGGTCGGGGAATCTCTATAAATGGATCGTCGTCTTCGCCTACCCGGCGGTTCTTCCCGGCCTCGGTCTCGAGGGTCAGGAAGTGACGATAACCGGTCCCAACACCGGCTACGTCGTGAATTTTCAGGATGAGCACGCGACGGTCTTTATCGGCCTCCATGTGTGCGTGGATCACGAGTGCGACGCCCAGGGTTTCTCGAATATCGGGCGCTACGCGCAGCCTGACGGCCTGATGAAGATTATGCAGTAGGGAGCCCCGAGGTTCGTGCCGGTGCTCAGCGAGAGGCGCGCGCAGCGAGGGAAGTGTCTGATGAGCCTGGTGCCATCCGAAGACGCGGAACTGCCGATCCCAGCCGCGGAGCAGGCCCGGAGCAAACGACAGACTCTCCGAGCGGGCAGATGGGGTGCGTCCGCGCTTACCCTGTTGTCCGTGGTTGCGATATTTGCAGCGTCGGCGGTGGCCGGTGCGGCGCCGGGGAAGGCCGGTCGAAGCGAAAGCCTGGCCAAGCCTTGGGACTCGTTCTTCAGTGTCGCGTGTCTCCCCTCTAATAAATGCTACGTCATCGGCACGGAAGGCGCACTGCTGACCTCGAGCGACGGCGGGCAGACCTGGGGGCGGCGTGCGATCGCCAGGCGCGGCGACCTGTCATGGTTCGATCTCTACAGCATCCGCTTCGCCAGCGATGGGCAGACCGGATGGGTCGGCGGTGAGGGCGGGCTAATCCTCAAAACCACCGACGGCGGCGTGACCTGGAATCCGCAGGCGAGCGGCACTGCCGAGAACATCTTTCGTATCGCGGTCGTCGACTCACGGACGGCCTTTGCCTGCGGCACCAACGGTCTTCTGATGGGCACGACGGACGGCGGCGCGCACTGGCAATTGCAAACCCTCAAGAACGGTCTCATCTTCCTGGATGTTGCGTTCGCCGATGCGCAAAACGGATGGGCGGTCGGCGAGTTCGAAACGATCATGCATACCGCCGACGGCGGTAAGACGTGGACTCCGCAGATGGGGGGTAAGCGCGCCAATTTCAAACTGCCGGCTCTATTCGCGGTCCGATTTATTGACGCGCAACACGGATGGGCGGCAGGCCAGGGCGGTACGCTTTTGCGCACTGACAACGGTGGCGCGACGTGGCAGCCCATTACCGCGCCCTCAGCGTCCCCGATGTATAGCGTCACTTATAGCGGAGCGACCTCAAGCTCCGCGCCGACGGAGTTGTGGGGCTCGGGCGAAGGCGGCGCGCTCCTACATATCGCGCTTGGCGGCGCCGCCGCCCCGAAGGAGCAGACGCCGACGGTGTTCGATCTGGCCGACATCGCGTTTAACGGACAAAACGGAGTCGCGGTCGGGCTTGGCGGCACAATTGTGCACACTGCCGACAGCGGCGTGCATTGGGATGTGGTGACGGGAAAGTGATTGGCCGGTTCATACTGCGCTATCGCGCGATAATCGGGATAGCCTTGCTCGTGATCACGGGCATCTTCGGCTACTACGCGAGCAAGCTCACCATCGGGACCAGCTTTATCGATTTCTTTCCCAAGAGCCATCCCTACGTGAAGCTCTACCACGACTACGAACGTTATGGCGGCGCTCAACGCCTGACCCTGATGGTGCAGGTAAAGCACGGAGACATCTATAACTATAAGACCCTGAGAAAAATTCAGGATATGACCTATGATGTCGACTTGCTACCCGCCGTCAATCATCAGTCGATTCGTTCTTTAGGTTCCTTCCGCGTCAGATACGCCGTCGCGCTGCCCGGCAATCTCGTCTACAAGGCCTACATGTATCCGAACGTGCCGACCTCGGAGGCGGCAATACAGGAGATCAAGCGTCAGATTTTCATTCATCGTCTCGAGATGCGCAGCCTGGTGAGTGACGACGGACGCAGCGCCGCCATCATGGCCTCTTTCTACGAAGGCCGGCTCAACTATCATGAGGTGTTCAACCGGATCCAGGCGCTCATCGCCAAATACCAGGATGACAACACGGTCATCTATGCCGCCGGCGAACCGGTGATTCGCGGCTATGGGTATTACTATCTGCCGGTGCTGGTGATCATCTTCTTCGTCTCCGACGGCATCATGATCCTCATCCTGTACATCTTCTTTAAAGGCCGTAGCACTTGGTGGGCGCCGCTCATCACCGGCCTCTTGTCGACGGTCTGGGGCCTCGGCTTCATCGGGATGGAGGGCTACGAGTTTGACCCGGTGATGCTGGTCATACGATTTATATTGACCGCCCGCGACATGAGCCACGGTATTCAGTGGCAGGGCCGTTACTACGACGAGCTTGAAACGCACGGCTACGACAAGATGGCTGCGTGCGAGGTGACGACGACTTTGATGCTGCCGCCGGGCTTGCTTTCGATCCTGGCCGATATCGCGGGAATCGTCTTTATCTCTTTCGGCGGTATCCCCTCGCTGCAGCACGTGGCCTCCTCGGGCGCGGTATGGCTGGGCGGCAGCCTCACGATGGTTTTTATATTTCAGCCGATCATGATGAGCTATCTGCCGACGCCCAAGCCGTTGCCGGCGCGCAAGACGGGACGAGGAATGCTGGCGCCGATCGCGGACAAGCTGGTCAATTTCCCGATCACCCCGGGCTACGCGCGCGAGGGCGCGCTGGTCGCCGTGGGCGTGCTGATTGTGGTCGGTTTCATCGCGGGCATCCGGGCCAAAATTGGCTACACCGAACCGGGGACGCCGCTTTACCGGCACAATGCCAAGGTCAACCGGGACATCAACGCGGTCCGTCAGGTGTTCCCGCTCGACGAGGGATGGATCATCGTGCGTGCCCGCGCGACCACCACCATCAGCGCCGCGTACACGCCCGATATGCTGGCGCCCGACGTGATCCGGCTGGAGCGCGATCTCGGACGATTCATGCTGCAGGATCCCTCGGTCTCAAGCATTATTTCGGTCGCCCCCGACATCCTTGAGCCCTACAACCAGATGTTCCACTACGGTAATCCGAAATATCTCGCTGTGCCGCGCACCGCCGACGACGCGATGGGCCTGTACTTCCTGTTCATGCAGGGGACCGCGCCGGGCGAGGCCGATCAATGGATCAATCTGAACACCAACGACGGCATCCTGCGCGTCCTGCTTTCCGACCATACTTACATGACACTCAATAACATCCAGGCGCGGCTGGCCGAGTTCATCAATCGGCGCCAATGGGATCCCGCGCTCAAGAAGGTCGAGATCGTGTATCTGGGCGGAATCGCCGGCCTGTACGCCGCGGCTAATGACGTCCTCTACCAACTCGACTTCATCAATATCACCTTCGTGCTCGGAGTAGTTTTTCTGTTCTGCACCGTGGTTTACCGCTCGTTCGTCGCGGGCGTGCTGTTCGTGGTTTCGTGTATAGCGGCAAACTTCGCTGCGTTCATTTATATGCGATTGGCCGACATCGGTATCACGATCGATACCATCCCGGTCATCTCACTGGGTATCGGACTGGGCGTCGACTACGGCATCTACGCGGTCTCGCGCATCTGCGACGAGTGCGCCGAGGGTAGGCGCTTGGAGGAGGCCATTACGACCGCGCTTCGGGGCACCGGGGCCGCCGTGCTCGCGACCTTCTCCGTAATCATCGGCGGTCTGGCCCCCTGGGTATTTTCTCCGGTGCTGTTCCACAACGAGATGAGCGTATTGCTGATCATTCTGATGTCGACCAATGTGATCGTGGGGCTTCTGATATTGCCGGCATACATAGCGTGGGCGCGCCCGCGCTTCATTTTCGGTGGTGTTGCGGAGGAGGATCTACGCAAGGAAACGATGGCTGCGGCTATAAACTGAATCGGGGATGCCGCCGCTGCAACCGCGCGCCGCAAAGACGCGGCGGGACGGCACGCGGCGCGGCACGCAGCCACGAGCCTAGGGAGGAGTAGGTATGAAACGCACTCAAAAGAAGCGTTCCGGATTGCTGCTGGTCGCGGCGATGATGGCCGCCGCGCTGGTCTGGCTTGGCGCAAATAAAGGGGTCGCACTCGCGCAGCCGGCGGGCGGAGGACAGACCGCGGATGTGCCTCTCTACAAGACTCTCCTGATGGGCAGCCCTACGCCGCTGATGGATGTCAGCGAGCAACCGGGATGGCTCCAGGGCCTGTCGGTCTCGGGGTTCATCAACAGCACCACCGGGATGTGGCTCGACTCCTCTGCCATTCGCTACCAGCACAGCAAGAACTCGCTGGCGGCGTCGCGGAGTTGGCTCCAGCTGGATATCAACTACATACTAAATGGCAACAATCGATTTTTCGTTCGTGGCTGGGTAGTGTACGAGCCTGCCTACCGGTTTGAGTACAACTCCGGCATAACCGATATGTCGGACTACTACAACCAATACAACGTCAGAGATGCCTACTGGAAAAACGTGACCGGGCCGCTAACCCTGTTCATGGGCCGCCAGATCGTGACCTGGGGCGAATCGCTGGCATTCCGGATCGGCGACGTTATCAATCCGCAGGACTTCAGCTGGAACTTCGGCTTTTCCAACCTCGAGCAATCGCGGCTGCCGCTGTGGATGGTACATCCGATCCTGAACCTTCCGAGTTGGGGACCATTCACCGCTAATTTTATCGAAGGAGTGTGGACGCCGGCCTGGCAGCCGATGTACAACCCCTCGGTTGACACCCCGAACCAGGATCCTTCCAACCCGCATAGTAACTGGTATGACGGGCAGCATGACGTTTCCGGTAGTGTGTCGATCCAGGCGCCCTTTACGGCCTTCGGATCGGCGCGCTTTCAGGTTCAGCCGTATCCGCTGCTGACGGGAGCAGCCGGGGTGCCGAACAATATGACCGCGTTTCCCCAATTGTGCAGCAGCTTTAACGGCCGGCACTGCACCTCGGAAGAATTCTCCTCCCTGGTGCCGCCATTTTTCGGTTATCATCTGCCGGGCAACACGCTAGGCAGTTCGACAGAAGGCTTCCGCATTCACACGCTGGTGAAGAACGCCGAGATTACGATGCTGTACTGGCACGGCCACCAGTTCAACGAAGGCTTCACGCCGGGCGCCCCGCCTTACGTGGTGGGCAATCCGTCCACGGGACAGTACCTGCAGTTTGGATTCCCACAGTTCAACGATATCGGCGTTACGCTGAATCGGCCGATTTATCTGCCGGGCGAATTTCTAGCCAGCGTGCCGCTGGTGCTCAGGACCGAAGCGGTATGGCAGGACCGCACACCTTTCAATACGACCGATGTGGCAATCAGAAACGGTGTGGTCGATAAGAATACTGTGAACTCGTTGGTCGCAATCGATCTTGATGGGCTCTATGCTCCCTGGCTGACCAAGACCGGGACGCTAAACGCCAACCTGGAGTGGAATCAGTTTACCATCTCGGGCTACGGCAAGAACCTGGTGTATGCCTTTTACGCGGAGCGCTATCGTCATAACGAAGAGCAAATCCTGTTCAGCACGAACACCAGTTTCTGGTGGGGAGCGATCCTGCCGACTTACACCATGATCTGGAATCCCTCGGGCAATACGACGCTGCTCTTCCCGACCGTCACGGTCACGCCGCCGTGGACCAACAAGTACTTCGCGACCCTCGGTTACGTTGGTATACTCGGCAACGACAAATTCAACTCGTTTGCCGGCGGTGTCTTCAAGGGTAAGAGCCTTATGTATATGCAGTTCCAGTATAACTTCCAGGCTATCAAGGGGCGCACCTGAGAGGCGGCCGGGAGTTATATTTGCGGACTTGTATGGGAGTTACTGAGATGGTCAAGCGCGCCACGTTCATCATCGCGATCCTTCTCGCTCTGCCGATCTGGTGTGGACCCGGCGCGCTCGCCCAAATGCCGCCCGAGGAGGGCGTGAAAGTACGCGAGCTGCCGCTGGCCGGGCCACACTGGGTATTCGTGATGAACCCGTTCAGCGGCACTTTGCAAGTCACCAGCGTGTTCGCGATCGACGGTGACAAGCTCCAGGTGCTCGGCCAGATGACCGGCGGGATAACCAGCGCGTTCGCTATAGCGCCGGATCACAAGCAGATATATATGGCCGATACTTATTACTCGCGTGGTGCCCGCGGCGATCGCACTGACGTGCTGACTATCTACGACGCGCGCCATCTGGCGCCGGTCGGCGAGGTGATTCTGCCGACCAAGCGGCAACTCTCCATTCCGGACAGCTCCGAGATGTCGGTGACGCCGGATGGCCGCTTCGTGCTCGTCGCCAACCTGACTCCGGCGACCTCGGTCAGCGTGGTCGATATACAGGACCGCAATGTCGCGAGCGAGATCGAAACCTCCGGCTGCGCCGAGGTCCTGATCGCCGGACAGCGCCGCTTCGTCTCCGTCTGCAGCGACGGTACGATGATGACTACCGAATTCGACGACAACGGCAAGGCGACAGCGCAAAAGCGCACCGCCAAACCCTTCTTCGACATCGAGAAGGATCCCGTCTTCGGCGTGCCGGCGCGGGTGGGCGACGAGGCCTACTTCGTGAGTTATCATGGGATGGTCTATCCGATGGCCCTCGGTTCGAACCCTGCGGAGCCCGGCAAGCCATGGCCGTTGCTGAGCGATGACGAGCGGAAGGCGGGATGGCTCCCCGGCGGTTATCAGCCGATTTGGGGCAACGCCGCCAAGGGTTTGCTCTTCGTCCTGATGCACCAGGGAGGCGGCGACTGGACGCACAAGAACCCTGGCATCGAAGTGTGGGCGTACGACGTGAAGGCACAGAAGCGCGTCGATCGGATTGCGCTGCCGCAACCGGGTAACTCCATCCTGGTTAGCCAGGACGACGCTCCGACGCTGTACGTATTGAGCGTGATGCCAGCGATGATGCAGACGTTCAACGCCCTTGACGGTAAGTATCTCGGCACGATGTCGGGACTGTCGGGGGTGCCATGGGAGATGTTTGGGCTCTGAGGGCGAGCTTTCGATCTCGGGTCTGTAAAGTACATACTGAGAAATGCCGCAAATCGACCCAGTACTCGGATGGATGGCCGCGGCCGCTGCCGCGGCCATTTTCGCCGCCTCGGGGGCGCTCAAGTTTTATGACCTGGAGACCTTCCGTGGGGCGGTGACGAATTATCGGCTGATCCCGGAATGGCTCGCTACGCCGTTTGCCTGGACGGCACCGGTAATCGAATGCGCCGCGGCGCTCGGCCTGCTGCTCAGCCCCATCCGCGGATCCGCGGCGCTGCTCTTGATTGTGCTGCTCGGTGTGTTCACGGGCGCGATCGCGATTAACCTGGCCCGCGGCCGCACCGATATCGACTGCGGATGCTTCGGGCCGGCGTTGCGCCAGCGCTTGAGCTGGTGGCTGTTGCTACGCAACGGAGCACTGTTCGCGCTGCTCGCGATCGCGCTGATGCCGGCGGGTGTGCGGCCGATGGATTTTCTCGACGTCGCGACCGCCGCGATGGCGGCGGCCACGGTGGTTGTGCTCTATACCGCCGCCAATTACTTAATCGCGAACGCCCCCGGGCTTCGCGCGCTGGGTGCGCTAAATGCTTGAAGCCCTTGTCATCTCGCAGATTCTGCTGTGGGCGCTGGTGCTGTCCATGGCGCTCATGATGCTCGCGCTGCTCCGCCAGGTCGGCGTCCTGCACGAGCGCATCGCACCGATGGGTGCGCTTACGCTCGACCGCGGACCCAAGGAGGGCGAGGCCGCCCCGCAGTTCGAGGTCAAGGATCTCCGCCGCGGCACGCCGCTTCATCTCGGCGGTCCGCGCGGCCGCAGCACGCTGCTCTTTTTCCTTTCGCCGACCTGCCCGGTATGCAAGAAGCTGCTGCCGATCGTCAAATCGATTCAGCAGGCCGAGAATTCATGGCTTGATGTCGTCCTGGCCAGCGACGGTGAACCAGTCGAGCACGAGCGCTTCATCCGCGTACAGCACCTCGAGGATTTTCCCTACGTGCTCTCGGCCGACGTTGGGATGACCTACCGAATCGGCAAGCTGCCCTATGGTGTGATGATCGATGACTCGGGGGTTATCCGGGCCAAGGGCCTGCTCAACACGCGCGAGCATCTTGAGAGCCTGATCGAGGCCAAGCAGATGGGTGTCCCGTCGATCCAGCAGTTCCTCCAGTCCCGGACGCCCGAAGGTCACGAACCGCACGAGCACTCGCACGACGACGGACACGATCACTCGCACGATCAGCATGACCATGCCAATGGTCTGGATGACCACGCCCATAACCATGAAGCTCCGCTCGCCGCAGTCGGCAAGCGCGGAGGCAAGTAGGCGAGGAGGCGAACGATGGACTCCCTGGTGGAACAGCTTACCCGCACGGTTGCGCAGCGCACTTCGCGGCGCGGCTTCCTCGCCCGGATGGGCAAACTAATGCTCGGCGGCATGGTCCTTCCGCTGTTGCCGATCGATCGCGTAATGGGCGATGCCGGCGCCCAGATGACCATGGGTCCCACGGGCACCGGACGCACCGACGATCCTTCGACCTGCGACTACTGGCGTTACTGCGGTTTCGACGGCAATCTGTGCGGCTGCTGCGGCGGCAGCCATACCGAGTGCCCCGCCGGCACTATCATGTCGCCGACCTCGTGGGTGGGCACCTGCCGCGATCCCAACGACGGCAAGGAATACATAATCGGCTATCGTGATTGTTGCGGCAAAGACGTATGCGGCCGCTGCTTCTGCGAAAACAACAAGGGCGACATGCCCATTTACCGGACCCAACTTGATAACGGAGTCATCTGGTGCTTCGGAACCAAACCTTCATCCTACGTCGTCAACTGCACGACTGCGGTCCGTCTCGGGCTCAAAACCTGAGGCTGCGGACCTCGCTGGTCGCGGCGGTGTGCGCTATCGCGCTCGCGGCCGGCGCATCCGTGGCGCGAGCGGACGGGCACAACATCTTCATCTCGAACTGCGCCGTGTGCCATCAGCCCGACGGCAAGGGCGCGCCGTCGGTCTATCCGCCGTTGGCCGGCTCGGTGGGCAAATACGTCGCGCTTAAGGAAGGCCGTGCGTATGTAATCGACGTGGTATCCTTCGGGATGGGCGGCAAAATCGACTCCGCCGGCGACAGCTTCGAGGGCGACATGCCGCCGTGGCCGCAACTGAACGACCAGGACGTCGCCGATGTCCTCAATTATGTTCTCACCAGCCTCAACGCCAAGCTGCTACCCACGGACTTCAAACCTATCTCGCCCGAGGAAGTCAAAGCGGAACGCGCCAAAACACTCACTGCCGCGGCCGTGCACACCGAACGCGACGCCCTGATTAAACAGTTGGGTGATAAGGCCGCGAAGTAGTACGCTTGCGCGATGATGAAGCCGCGCGCTGTAGCCATCCTGATTGCCGCGCTCTCGTTTGCGGTCCCCGCGCTCGCCGGTGGCTCAGCCGCTGAGCTTTACACGCTCAACTGCTGGGGCTGTCATAAACCGCGCGCCGAGGGCATTCCCGGCACCGTCCCACGCCTGGCGGATTCGATGGCGGATTTTCTGCGGGTGCCTGGTGGCCGCGAATACCTGGTCGAGGTGCCGGGCGTCGCGGCCTCTGCGCTGAGCGATGCTGAAGTCGCGCAGGTGCTCAATTGGCTGCTATTCACCTTCAACAAGGCTGAGTTGCCGGCTGATTTCAAACCCTACACGGCCGACGAAATCGCCAGGGACCGGCCCCATCAATTGATTCGCATCACCGAAACTCGCGACGCGCTGGTCAAGCAGCTGAAAGCCAAGGGCGTCATTGTCCCCGACGATCAACTCGCAGGAGAAGCTTTGGCGACTCCGCTCGTTCAACACCAGAAGGGGCCGCAGGAGACCCGAACGGATGACTAAGGAGAGCGGACTCCGCCTGTCGCCGCATTACGATGATTCGGGTGCGCAAAAATCTGAACAGACCTGACGTTTCAATCTTGGGCTATACTCCGGGGCTGGCGCGGACCGCCAAGCGCGCCGCCCATGCCTGCAACCGCCATGGACGAACGTAAATTCGCCGCAGCATTGGAGCGCGCTTGCGCGTGGGTCGCGCGCTATTTTGAGGGTACGCGCGATTTCCCCGTGCTCTCGCAAGTGCGCCCGGGCGAAGTCGCTGCCGCGATGGCGCCCGCGATGCCGGAGGAGGGCGAGGACTTCGACGCCCTGCTCGACGACTTCGAGCGCATCGTGGTCCCGGGCATCACGCACTGGAACCACCCGCGTTTCTTTGCCTACTTCGCCATCACTGGCTCGGAGCCGGCCGTGCTGGCTGAGTTGCTGGCGGCGGCGCTCAACGTCAACGGGATGCTGTGGCGGACCTCGCCGGCGGCGACCGAAGTCGAAGAAGTCGCGCTCAAATGGCTGCGCGACGCGTTGGGCCTGCCCGAGAGTTTTTTCGGTGTGGTCTACGACACCGCCAGCGTTTCGGGATTGCATGCGCTGGCGGCCGCGCGCGAATCGCTCGGCCTTGACGTGCGCAATCTCGGCACTGCGGGCCGCGACCTTCCGCGCCTGCGCGTCTACTGCACCGACCAGACTCACTCGCATATCGAAAAGGACGCCATACTGCTCGGCATCGGACGCGAAAACGTGGTCAAAGTCGCAACTGACGTCGCGTTCAGGATGGACCCGGCGGCGCTCGACCGTGCGATCGCGGAGGACCGCGCCCAGGGCTTTTTGCCGATGGCGGTGGCGGCAACCGTCGGTACCACTTCGACCACTTCGGTCGATCCGGTCGCCGCGGTCGCCGGAATCTGCCGCGCGCATCGCGTGTGGTTGCACGTCGACGCCGCCTACGCCGGCCCCGCGGCCATGGTGCCGGAGTTGCGCTGGCTGCTCGAGGGCACCGAGGCGGCCGATTCGCTGGTGGTCAATCCGCACAAATGGATGTTCGTACCTGTCGATCTTTCAGTGCTCTACACTCCGCACGAGGCGCTGCTGCGCCGGGCCTTCAGCCTGATTCCTGCCTACCTGGAGACGCCCGAGAGCGAGGTGCGCAATTACATGGACTACGGCGTGCAACTGGGACGGCGCTTTCGCGGTCTGAAGCTGTGGTTCGTGTTGCGCGCCTATGGTCGGCGCAGAATAGTGGAAATACTTCGCAATCACGTCGCCTGGGCGCAGGACCTGGCACGGTGGATCCGCGAGGCCGGAGATTTCGAGACGCTGGCGCCGCATCCGCTCTCGGTCGTGTGCTTCCGTCATCTGCCGTCGCGGCTTGGGCAAAACGCCGCCGCGCTGGACCAGCACAATCAGCGCGTGATCGACGAGGTCAACCGCAGCGGCTTCGCTTTTCTGTCGGCCACGCGACTCAACGAGCGCGTCGCGATCCGCTTCGCGATCGGTAACGCGCGCACCACGGCCACAGACGTGCGCGAAACCTGGGATCTGTTGCTCGCCACGGCGCGCCGTTTTCCCCAACGAATGACTCAAACCCAGGACGTCAGATAGTCGTTCAGATAGTCGTTCGTTGGTATCGACAGTCCGGGGCCACGTTCCTTTTTGCTTCAGCAGGTGAAAACCTCGAAGGCCGCGATCGAGGTCGCGTCTCAGAGGCTGCGGATATTTTACGATAGTTCGTGAACCATGTTACGCTTTATCGGTCACAATTCACGTTTATTTGCTATGATATGGACAAAATGAACCTAAATGCAGACTCAAAAAGAGAGAAATGAGCAGTATCGGGTTCTAGTCTTATCCGGTCAATATTTGTCAAATAGCTGTAGTTGCCTACTAATATGGGCATATTTGACGCGTTCCATTAGCCATCCGGCCGTGAGACCAGCATGAGTCTCAACCTCTACCGTAGTTGGGTAAATAAAGGTAAGCTCGCGATGGACGTGAAGAGGTTGTTTTGACGATTTGAGATGTCGGTTTCGCTAGAGCCTAGTTCGCTACGGCGATCCTTGACGAGCCCTGCGTCATAGCCCACCAGGCCGCAACAGTTGACGCTAATGGAGGCTCCTGTATTTGCCATGATCGGAGGAACGCGAGACCGCAAGGTTCCAGCTGCATTAGATGCAGTGCGGAGGCGGCCCTTGGCTGTTAGAGCGGCAAGTACGGACCATTGCCCGGTGGGGAGCCGAATACGGCCTCCGCCTGTTGAGGCTCTTTTTTATGGCAGGCTCTATCAATCCGTTAAGTGAAGATCGCAGCCGGCTGGCGTGGCGAGTCCGCCAGGCAGGCGTGCCGAGCGAGATCATAGACGAACTAATCAACGACAATATCATCGCGCGCTATACGCGGCGCTTCCGCCTGTTTTTACAAGGGGCGCCCGCCGATGTTCTGATGATCATCATCAATGGCGTGGTCAAGGTACATTGTGCGCAGCCCGACGGCCGGAGGTTCCTGGTGGAACTGGCCGGTCCCGGCGACATAATCGGCTACGTCGATCGCTTGGACTTCAAGGGTCGGCATTGTCAGGCTTTCGAAGCGCAGGCGCTCACCAATTGCGCGGTTGCGCTGGTCAGCCGCCAGCGCATTCTCAAGCTCCTCGCCGATTCCAATCACGCCGCGCTGATCTCCCTGTTCGAGCGTCTCAATACCTTTTGGGGTTCGGTCGTTCATCGCTACGCCTCATTGATGACGCTCTCGTATCGCGAGCGACTGGAGGCGATGCTCTCCGAGGTAGCGGCGCGCTTTGGCGTCAAGGAGACTCGCGGGACACTCCTTACGCTCGAGCTCGGGCACGACGACTGGGCAGAGATGATTGGCAGCTCGCGGCCAATGGTAAGCAGGCTCATCGCGGAGATGGTGCAGAACCGGGTACTCGCACGCGAGGGCAAGCACTACATCCTGCTGTCGGATGATAGTCCCGAGCGGCTGGCCCCGCCGATGCCGCGGATCGAAGGATCTCCGGAAAACGGCACTGCAGCGGGCAAGAACGGCGCGGGCGCGCGATCCGCCCGCATCTCTTCCTGACCAAACAGCTACAGCGCGGCACGAGAGCGGGCGTACTTCACTATCTCTGCAGCACGGTCCGTGGCGGTATCGAGGAGCACGTTCTCTCGCTCCTCGCGCATCTGCCTGGACGGGGCTTCCAGCCATACCTGGCCGCACCGCCGGACCTGCTGTGTCAGATGGGGCCGGAACTGGCGGCACTTGGCGTCCGGACCGTGGCTATCAGGCGAGCATCGCCCTGGGACTTCCGCGACGCAGGGGTGCTGGTCAGAGCGCTACGCAGCGAGCGCGTCTCCATCGTTCATTCTCATCTCTTCGTCGGCAGCCTGTTCGCCTCGCCGCTCGCGCGCCTCGCACGTGTCCGCGCGGTGGTCGAGACCCTCCACCTGCCGGAAGTCTGGCGCATGGGCAAGCGGCTCAAGCGAAGCTTCTGGCTGGACCGCCAGGTCTCTCGCTCGGTCGATCATTTCGTGGCGGTCTCCGCCGCCGCCGCGCGTCATTTGACCGATAACAAGGGCATCCCGGCGCACAAGGTGCGGACTATTTTCAATGGCCGCGATCTCGGGCGCTTTCATCCGGCCTCAGTCGCCGAGCGCCGCGAGGCGCGGGCGGCACTTGGTCTCGGCTTGGCGCCGGCCGCGCTGGTGCTCGGTCGCCTGGAGCCGCAAAAGGGCCATGCGCTGATGCTCGAAGCCGCTACCGTCCTGGCCCAATCGGTGCCCGCATTGAAAATATTTTTCGCCGGAACCGGGAGCCTGGAGCATCAACTGCGAGCGCAGTGCGACAGCGCCGGACTCGCCGGCATGGTGACTTTTCTTGGCTATCGCGCGGACCCGGAAGTTCTCCTTGCGGCGGCGGATATGGTGGTGATGCCCTCGCTCTACGAAGGGTTGCCGCTGGCCGCGATTGAAGCGATGGCGGCGGCACGTCCGGTAGTCGCGACCGATATCGAGGGCATCCGCGAAGTTGTAATCGACGGTTCGACCGGTCTGTTGGTCCGCCTTGGCGACGCGCACGGCCTCGCGCTGGCGATCGAGCGCCTGGTGCGATTTCCGAAGTTGGCGCAGCAACTCGCGGCCAATGGCAGGCGCCGGGCCGAGCGCCACTTCGATGTGCGCTTCCAGGTCGAGGAGACGGTTTCGTGGTATGAAGAGCTTCTTGCGCCATCGGCTTGAAGCGCATGGAGGACGACGCAGCGGAAAAGTTTCATCACGCAGAACGTCGGATCGCGTAGGAATCGCGCGGGTATCGGGAGCAGAGGTTCGCGCTTGTCACTGGTTGGCGGCGATTGCTTCGCGCTTGCGCCGGATAATCTCGGCGACCTTGAGATGCGCCATGTCGATCATTTTGCCGTCGAGGCTGACGGCGCCACGCCCTGCGGCCGTCGCTTCGTTCATCGCCTCGAGCAGGCGTTTGGCCCATGCGACCTGGTCGGGCGAGGGCGAGAAGATTTCGTTGGCGAGGGCTATCTGGTTCGGATGAATCGCCCACTTGCCCTCCAGGCCCAGGGTGGCCGCGCGCCCGGCGCAGGCGCGATAGCCGTCGGCATCCGCGAAGTCGACGAAGGGGCCGTCGATAGCCCTCAGTCCGTAGGCTCGGCATGCATTGGTCATCCGGGCGAGCGCGAAATGCCATTGATCATTCCAATGGCGTGCGCGCACGCCATTGGCGTCGGCCGCTGTCAGGATTGAGTAGCGCTCATTGGGCGTGCCGAAAACGACCTCGCCGGTCTGCATACTGATTGAGTAGTCGCCTATCCCGAAGATCATCGCCTCCAGCCGCTCGGAGCTGGCGGCGATCTGCTCCACGTTCGACATTCCCAAGGCCGTCTCAATCAGGATTTCAAGGCCGAAAGGATCCGTGCGTCCGATCTCGCGTTCGATCTGGCCGAGAAGAGCGTCGACGAACTGCACATCGAAAGGCGTGCCGGCCTTGGGTAGCATGAACATGTCCAGGCGCGGGCAGCGGCGGGCGATCTCGCAGATGTCCTGCAAGGCCCACGGTGTGTCGAGGCCGTTGACCCGCACGGCGACCGTCTTGCGGCGCCAGTCGACCTCGTTAAGCGCAGCGATCGCACGCACGCGCGCACCGACCTTTTGCTCGGGCGCGACCGCGTCCTCGAGGTCGAGAAAAATCACGTCGGCGGCACTCGCGGCCGCCTTGGCGAAGAAATGGGGTGAAGTGGCCGGCACCGCCAGTTCGGAACGTTGCAGCCGAAAACGCCTGGGCTTATGGGTGGTCAAAGACATCGTTCGCCTTTAGCGCCAATCGCTTTGGAGGTAAAGTGTCGGCGAGGGCACGGGAAAAATGGATCAGGCGGGAGTGATGTCGCCGCCGGGCCGCGTCGGCCCGAGCCGGCTTGGAGTTTGGCTGCAGGCGAGCCGCGCATTCACGCTCGGGATGCCTTTTATGAGCGTGACGGTGGGCTCGTTCCTGGCGTTCTATACAGGCGCGGGCTTTTCACCGGCGAAATATCTCGCCGCTGCCGCGGCCGCGATGCTTCTGCAGGCCGCCGCCAATCTGATCAACGACTACTACGACTTCATCAAAGGCACCGACGTCGACAACTGGGAATCACCCGACGCCTTCGGGCCGGGTCTGGTTATTCAACAAGGCTTGCTAACGGCCGAGCAGATTCACATTGCCGGCCTCGCGACTTTCGCCGCAGGATCGGCGCTCGGTCTGACGCTGGTTTATGCCTGCGGGTGGCCGGTGCTGATGCTCGGACTCGTCGGGGCGTTCGGTTCGTATTTCTATACCGCTGAGCCGCTCAGCCTTGCCTATCACGGGCTGGGCGATTTCCTGGTCTTCGCCTTGATGGGTCCGGGTTACGTGCTCGGAGGTTACTATGTCCAGGCGCTCGGCTTTTCATGGACCTCGGCGCTGGTCGGGATTTCGATGGGTCTGCTCTGCTCCAGCTTGCTGCAGGTCAACAACCTGCGCGATATCGAAAACGATCGCAAGCATCGCAAGTGGACAATGGCGGCGATAATCGGCCGCAAGGCCGCGATGGTCGAACTCATCGCGTGCGACACAATGGCGTACGTAATCGTGCTGGCGAGCGTGCTCTGCAACATTATCCCCTGGCCTTCGCTCCTGGTTCTGGCGACGCTGCCGCGGGCGATCGACCAGGTGAGACTGGTTTCCGGTGAGGCCGGTGCCGAGGAGCATAACCGCGCGATGGCCCGTTCGGGTCAATTGCAATTCGAATTCGGTCTCGCCCTGGTGGCCGCGTTCGTGTTGAGCCGCTTCATGGGTTGGTAAGAGCGCTGTTCCGTCGCTAGTCACAGCCGGTCGACCGCGCAGCATTAGATCTTCAGCACCCACCTGAAGCGCACCTTTTTTTCTGCCGTCGCCAGCCGATCAATCAGACCGCCCATCTCCTTTCCATCGGACGTCGCGCAGGCGCTCGACCAATGCGCGTCCGACACCGCCTCCACGGCCGCCGGCGCTGATCACATGGATGGGCTGTCTATCATTACGCGGAGTCTCTTTTGAGCGACGAAGCTGCTGTCGTCCGAGGCGAGGAAAACAGCGGCTCGCAGCAATCCCGTCCGCGATGCCGAGGCGGCCAAGCGGCACACTGGTATGCGCCTTCAGTCACGAATCGCTTGGCCGTGGCGAGGCCGAATCCACCGTTGCCGCCGGTGATGACTGCTACTTTGCTTCGAGTCTTCCGCTCACCATGATACTCCCTATTCAGTTCGTTGAACGCGTTGGCGGATCGGATCGACCTGTCTCCTTCAGATCGCCGACTTCGTTTTCGGTGGTGGCTGGCGACCTTCGGCGAGTTTGCCGCGCAGCGTCATGCAGGTGCTGGAGGCGCGCGCCACCATCCGCCGCCGTTCGTCGAAGATGTCGCATTCCACCAGGCCCACGACGCGGCCCGCACGAACCATCCTGGCCTCGGCGTGCAGCTTTCCCTTCCATACCGGTCGCAAAAAATTGATTTTCAATTCCAGGGTGGTGAAACTCTCGCCCTCGGCCACCGTGCTGCGATAGGCCGCGCCCATTGCGGCATCGGCGATATCGCAGAGCACTCCGCCATGGAGCGTCCCCATCGGATTCGCGTAACGCTGGGTGGCCTCGAACTCGACCGTTGCCTGACCGTCCGCGGGAATACTCAACTTGAGCCCCAGCAGTTTTCCAATCGGAGCAGGAAAGTCTTCGCGACCGACACCAGGGGACGATCCGCTAGCCGTCTCCGCGGTGACATTTAACATTTGCTCAATCTCCCTGAGTGTTAGTGGGCCGCGCCGCCGGCCTTGCCTATCTCGAAGCGCCGAATAAACCACGCCAGTGGCACTCCCATCAGCACGGCCAGGCCCAACAGGTGAAAACAATCCATAAACGCCAGCATCGCCGCCTGATGCGTCATCATGCCTCCCACCAATCCGTACGCCTTGTGAATGGCATCTGGAGTGCTCGCGCCGCGGGTCACCAGGAAACGGCTCGAAGTCTTGACAAACTGCCGGACTGATCCATCGGCTGAGCTGAGATTGCTGACAAGCACGCTTTGATGGAATTGCGTCCGCCGTTCGAGCATCGTCGTAACAAATGCGATGCCGAAGCTGCCGCCCCAGTTGCGGCAGAGGTTCATCAGGCTCGAACCTTTGTTGTTCTTGTTTTTGGGCAGATACGAATATGCGAGCTGGCTGACTGGAACGAACATGAAAGCATAGCCGAAACCCTGAAAACATCGTGCCAGAGTAAAATGGAAATAGTCAGTCTCGGACGTCATCCCGCTATAGTAGAAGAATGAAAGGGCTGCGATCGTAAAGCTTGCAGCGAGCAGACGCTTTGCCCCGATGCGCGGTACAATTCGAACCACGAATGGAGCCAGCAGTGTGATCACCGCCGCGCCGGGACCCAAAACGAGGCCCGCGTCTGTAGCCGTATATCCGAACAGCGTTTGCAGCATCTCGGGAATCAGCACGGTGCTGCCAAACAGCCCGAATGCGAACAGAAAATAGTACACATTGGCGATCGCGAAGTTGCGCTCTCGCAGCAGAGTCAACTCGACCACGGGATCGTCATGGCGCCACTCCCACCATATGGCGGCGGCGATGGCTACGACGGCGATCGTGAGAAAAGCCACTATAAAATGACTTTCCAGCCAGTCATCGCGCTCGCCACGGTCGAGCACCACTTCGAGGCAGGCAAACCCGATCGCAATCAGGCTAATTCCAAGATAGTCGATCCGGGATTTGCCGCGGCGTTTCGCTGCTTGCCGTTCCTCAGTGAACTCGACCGGGTCGTGAACCAGCCGGTTCGAAAGCAGGAGGGACAACAGTCAGATCGGGACGTTGATGAAGAAAACCCAGCGCCATGAGAAGCTGTCCGTTATCCATCCGCCGAGCGGCGGCCCGATAGCCGGCGCCGTGACGATCGCCATACTATAGAGCGCGAAAGCCCCGCCGAGTTTCTCCTTGGGGAAGGTGTCCACCAGGATCGCCTGTTCGACCGGCGCCAAACCACCGCCACCAACTCCCTGAAGCACTCGGAGGAAGATCAGCAGTCCAAGACTCGGCGCGAGGCCGCAAAGGAGCGAGGTCGTGGTGAACAGGGCGACGCACATCATGTAGTAACGTTTGCGCCCGAACATGCGGCTGAGCCATGCGCTCATTGGCAGGATGATCGCGTTCGCGACCAGGTAGCTGGTCAGTACCCAAGTGCTCTCGTCGTAGCTGGTTCCGAGACCGCCAGCGATGTGCGGCAGCGAGACGTTCGAGATGCTGGTATCGAGCAGTTCCATGAACGTCGCCATTGTCACCGTAAGTGCGATTGCCCACGGATTGTGCGCTGGCCTCGGGGCCCGCGCCTGATTCGGCGCCGGCGTTTCGCGCCTTGCCGCGCGCGTGGCTTTTAGCGCAGCCATACCTTGGGCTCCACCGACATTCCGGGATGCAACAGATGACCCGGATCCTGCCCCGCGTCGAAGATGATTCGCACCGGCAGCCGCTGGACCACCTTTACGTAGTTGCCAGTGGCGTTTTCGGAAGGAAGAAGGCTGAAGCGATCGCCGCTCGCGCCAGGCAGATTCTTTACGTAGCCCTGATAGCTGCGGCCGAAGGTGTCGACGTGGATGGTGACTTTCTGGCCGGGACGCATCCGTGCCAATTGGGTCTCCTTGAAGTTCGCTGTGACCCATATCTCGTCCGTCTCGGTCACGAACATCAGGGTCTGTCCAGGTTCGATTCGAGAGCCAAGCTCGACGCCGCGCTTGCCGACGATCCCGTTGGCTGGTGCGTAGATTTTTGTGTAGCTCAGGTTGAGCACCGCCTGGTCCAGCGCCGCCTTGGCCGCGTCGACGTCCGCCGCGCGTGCCGCGATCGTTTTGAGCGCGGAACCGGCGGCTTCCCTATAGGAGTCGACCTTGGCCGCATCGACGCGAGCCGTTGCGATGTATTGATCGTATTCGTTCTGCGCCACCACCTGTCGGTCGAGCAGGACGGCGAACCTTTGGGCGTCCCTTTGCGCCTTGTAATTAGCCGCGTCGGCTTCGCGAGTGTGCGCGAGCGCGGCAGCATAGTCCTGCCTCGCGGAGGCCAACTGGGCGAGCGCTAATTCAAGCCGTGCCCTCGCCTGTGCGACCGCAATCTCGTAGTCGCGAGGGTCGATCTCGACCAGCAACTCGCCCGCCTCTACTCGGTCGTCGTCCTCGACAAGCACTCGAACGACGGTGCCGTTGATACGGGAACTCAGGGGGTCAATATGGCCGTCGATCTGCGCGTCGTCGGTGGACTGATAGGATTGCAGGTAGTTCCACGCCCAGGGGGTTGCGGCGCCCGCTGCGAGAACCAGCAGCGCCAACACTGCGGCCCGCCAGGCGTTCCGCTTGAACCAGAAACCGTCGCTAGAGGAGCCACGCTTCTGATCGGGAGCGCCAGGCAAATGGACGCGCCGGAAACGCTCGTCGCCGCTGCCTTGCTTGAGGGTTTCGAGGCGCGGAGTTTCCGAATCGAATGCTGATTTCGGATCCTCAGGATCCAGAGCGACTCGCAAATCGCGACTTCTTTGGCCATCCGCGAATTGCTCATCGCCATTATCTTCATTGAAAGTATCCAATGTGGCACCGTTGTTACTTGCATATACAAGCACCGTGCCAAAAAAAGGAAGCCAGGCATCAATCGCGAAGTTTGCGAAGAACCGACCTCAGGGCCGCCACGTTATCGGATCCGAGCCGGCGAGTGACTTCTCCCTGAGCCTTTTGCCAGGCCGGATAACCGTTCTGAATCAGGCTCAAGCCCTTTTCTGTAATCTTGATCAGGTGGCTCCGCCTGTCTTCGTCCGGCACCAGCCGAAGCCAGCCCTTTGCGCACATCCGCTCAACGTTGCGGCTGAGAGTCGATTCGTCCATCTCGAGGAATTTCGCCAGATCCGCGGGCCGAGTATCCTCGCGGCTGGCGGTCGTTACCAACAGGTTGAACTGGCTAGCCTTCAGGCCCACGCCGGCCAAAGCATCGTCATAGATAGACGTGACCATCCGGTTGAGCATGCGGACACGGAACCCAATACATTCCCGGCCGACCTGCCTGAGTTTGTCCGTCATAGATACATGCATATACATGCATCGTCGCCGGTGTCAAACCAATTGCCGTGGAGCATCTCGGTTACCCTCGCGTGTGCTCCTGGCCCGCCGCGATATAAGCGGACAATACGGGTTCGAATTTCTTCAGATAGGGCATGAGGTCGGGGACGAACGCCGGATGCGCGCGCAGTCTGGCAAAGTGCGCGAAGACTCGCGGATACTGGGCTCCAATCCCACTATGAATGATGGGCTGGAGGCCCTTTTTCTCGAGTTCGCTGGCCCTTGGGCTCTCGTTGAAGAACAGGCTCAACTCGGCCGCGAAGCAGATATCCGCGAGGGTGAGGTTGTTTCCTACCAGGTGCTGACGGCCGGTCGATAGCGCCTGGTTGATTCCGGAAGCGTAGGCCGCGAAGCCGTCGCGCGCTTTTGAATGAAGCTCGCTGGAGACAGTCTCGTTCATTAACGACAACAGGTAATGCTGCGCGTCGCGGGCGAACACGAGGCTCGCGTCCAGAAAGCTCTCGACCCGTGCGGCCTCGTATGGGCCGCGGCCATAAAGCGGAAACTTATTCTCGCCCAGTCGCGCGACGGCTCGCATGATGCTGTTCGATTCAAAGATGCCGACCTTGCCGTCGGGACTGAAGGCTGCCGGCACGGTGCCGAATGGATGCGCCTCCGTGAATGCCTGGGTCTTATGCAGCGTCCCCTTGAACCCGACCTTACCGGCGGCACCCTCGCCGAGCCGGGCTTGTTCGTCGCTGGTGAGGGGCCGTGCATCGAAATCCCACAGCCACGTCTGAAGCTCTTTTGGCGAGGCGCCTCGCAGCTCGACTTCGACACCGCAAAGACGTGCGGCGATCGTGGCTTTCCAGATACGCGGGTTAGGCAAGTAGGAAAAAATTCTCAGCTCGCTCATGATTTCTCCAGGGCCGCTTATAGCAGTCTGCTTCAAGCGGCAGCGCTAAAGCCGGGCATTCACCAGCTCTCGCCAAACGGCCTGATCTCCACGTTGAAGGACCAGGCGCTGCGATCCTGATGCGCGACGTGCCAGATTTCTTCGGCGATCGCCACGGGTTTGATGAAGAAAGCGTCGGGCGCGTCGGGCCATCGCTTGCGCGTCCATTCAAGGTCGATCACCGCATCGATCAGCACGTAAGCGACGTGCACGCCCTTTGGCCCCACCTCACGTGCGATCGATTCCGCGAGTATCCGCTGCGCCGCCTTGGTCGGCGCGAAACCGGCAAAGCCCGCCTTGCCGCGCAGCGCGGAGGTGTTGCCGCTCGCGATGACCGCGCCTTCTCCCGCTGCGATCATCGCAGGCGCGAGCCGCCGGGCGAGATACAGCAGCGCCATGGTGTTGACCTGAAAATTTCGATTCAGCACTTCGGGATCGATTTGCATGAAGTTGCCGAAGGCGCCGCCGACTGCGTTATGGATCAACACTTTCGGCGCGCCGAGCTCGGCACGGACCGCTTCGATCGTGGCATCGATCTGCGCTTGGTCTGTAACGTCGCACTGATAGGCACGTGCGTTGGGGATTTCACCTTCCAGGGCATTCAAGCGCTCTCGATTGCGCGCGAGCATCGCCACCGCATAGCCGCCTTGCGCGAAACGGCGCGCGACCGCCGCGCCGGTTCCCGGTCCTACTCCTGTCACAACCGCGACGGGCCTTGTATCATTCACAGAGAACTTCCTTTTCTTTCGAATTTTGCGTGGCTGGGTTGCAGGCGCGCGACCTCATCATCCGTGTAACCCAACTCGCGCAGGATTGCGGCGTTGTCCGCGCCAAGCAGCGGCGCCAACGTGCGGATACCGGCCGGAGTACGATCGAAACGCGCTGCCGGCCGCGGCATTCTAACTTTCCCGAAAGTTTCGCTCTGAAACTCTTCGAGGATGTGACTTTCACGCACCTGTTCGTCCCGCAGGAGATCAAAGCGGCTCAGGACCGGAGCGGATGGAACGTCGTTGCGGAGCAACCGTTGCAGGATTTCCCGCGCAGTCCACTTCTCCAGCTCGGCCGCCACCAGCTCGCGGCGTTCTACCGCATGCGCGGATCGGTCGTGCGCGCTCTTGAAGCGGGGATCATCGATGAGATCCTGCCGGTTAAGCGCAAGACACATGCCGGCCCATTCGTCGTCGGACAGCGCGGCCGCAGTGAGGTATCGGTCCTGCGCTGCGAATACCAAGTCGGGCCCGAGCTCTCCCGCGGAAGGGTCGGTCTCATCGCCGACGAAGGTTAGACTCGTCATTGCATCAGGCCAGAGGTAGGAAATCATCGTGTCCAGCATTGCAATTCGAACGTGTTGTCCTTGCCCGGAGCGCTCCCTGGCGAAGAGCGCCGCGGTGATCGCCTGGGCCGCGGTCAGGGCCGTGGTGTTGTCGGCGATGATGGTCCGGACCATCCTCGGACGCTCGGTGTCCTGGTCGCGCTGGACGTCCGCCAGGCCGGACAAAGCCTGAATCACGGGATCGTAGGCGCGCTGACCGGCGTAGGGGCCACGCTCGCCGAACCCGCTTATCGAAACATAGATGATATCTCCGCGGATGGCGCGTACGGAGTCTTCTCCGAGGCCTACGCGCTCGGCTGCTCCTGGACGGAAGTTGTGAACCAACACCATCGCGGTGGGAATCAGTCTTTTGACGATCTCGAGGCCCTCGACAGTCTTGAGGTCAACCTCCAAGGAACGCTTGTTTCGATTGCAGCACAGAAAAAAGGCGGACATTCCGTTGCGGCGCCGGCTCAGATGGCGCATGAGATCGCCGCGCGGCGGTTCGATCTTGATCACTTCGGCGCCCTGGTCGGCCAGCATCATGGTTGCGACCGGCCCAGCGACCATGGTCGTGAAATCCAGTACTCGAACGCCGTCCAAGGGCCCTGACATTTCTTTTGACCTCTCGCGGCGCCGCCGCCGTTACAGTGCGAAGTTCCGCTCGAACGCCGTCCGATAGGCCGGGCGTTGCGCGACCCGGCGGCGATAGCGTGAGAACGTATCGGAGAGAGAAATCCCGCTCGAGGCTGCCCAATCGAGACAGGTCATCAGTAGGATGTCAGCAACGCTTAGCCGAGCGCCGAACAAATACGATCCGCCGTTCTCGACTCGCGAGGCCATCGCCTCGAGGTTGTGCAGAAAGTACGCCTTCGCCGATGCGACCGCGGCCGGCGCCTCACCATAGATGTGTTTCAGTCCCTCATGCCGCCGTATGACGTAGAGCGAGGCCGCGTCGAGCTCGGTAAGTACAAAACTGCACCATTCGTTCAAGGCTGCCCGAGCCCTGGCGTCGCCTGGCATGTACAACAGCTCCGCACAATCCGCAAAGGTTTCAGTGAGATACAGGATGATCGCGGCGCTCTCGGTCAAAACAAACGAGCCATGGCGAAGAGCGGGAACCTTGTGTCGCGGGTTCAGCCGTTTGAATTCTTCAGTATGAGTCTCGCCGCTGCGCGCCTGAATTGGACGGGACTCGTACTCCAGTCCGAGTTCGAGCAGCGTCCAGTGCACGCGCATCGTACGCGCGGTGCCTGCTCCCCATAAAGTCAGATCATGCGTCACGCCGACTTCTCGATTTTGCCGTGCTAAAACTTCTCCGTGAAAGGCCTGACATCGAGCTCGTGGCTCCAGGCGCTGCGATCCTGATGTGCGAGATACCAGAACGCGTCGGCGATTGCCGAGGGTTTCAGGAAATCCTCATCCTTTCCGCTCGGGCGCATCTGCCTGAGCAGCGGCATGTCGATGCCGCCGTCGACGTTGATGTATGCGACATGGACTGCTTGCGGATGGAGATCGCGCGCCATCACCTGGGTGAGACCTCGCAGGGCAAACTTCGCGGGAGCGAATGCGGCGGAGTTAGGCCACGGTCGAACGCCCGCGGTCGCGCCTGTGAACAGCATCGCCCCGCTGGCGCGCGAAAGCATGGCGGGTGCCACCTGTCGCGCCCACAGGAAAGCGCCAAACGTATGCAACCGCCAGGTCTGTTCGAATACCTCGGGCGTGGTCTCCACCAGCCGGCCTATCGGCCGGCGGCCGCCGTTGTAGATCAGAATTTCGACCGGCCCAAGCTCGCGGGTGATCCGCCCATACGCCGCCGCGATCTCTGCCTCGACGGTGGCGTCACTCTGGACCGGCAGCGCAACGCCGCCGGCGGAGTTGATCTCGCCCGCGACGACTTCGATCACGCCCGCGCTTCGCGCGACCAGCGCGACTTTGTAGCCGGCCGCGAAGCGGCGGGCCAGAGCCATGCCGAGACCTTCACCGACCCCGACCACTACGCAGACTTTGTTCAAGGAAGAGGGAATGGGATCGCTCATGCGAAGTTTGCCGGCCGGATTGCCCCTGCAGGTTCGCAGGGTCCGGCGGGCTGCTCCTTAATTAAGACTTGGGTCACCTAAAACAGCAATCTTCTACCTGTTGATGACGCTCAGCCAGATGTGAAATATTAATGACGCTCGTAATCAATCATGTCAAGCGCGAGCACGACGTCGAGAGAAGCCCGATGCGAGTGTCGAAAGAAAAAGCTGCGCGCAACCGCGAACAAATCGTGATTTCGGCCGCGCGCCTGTTCCGTGAACGAGGTATCGACGCGACCGGTGTCGATTCGATCACCGAAGCTGCCGGCCTCACTCACGGCGGCCTCTACAGCCATTTCGGATCGAAGCAGTCTATCGTGGTCGAGGCGATCCGTTTTGCATTGGCCCGGTCCCGGAGCGTCTGGCGACGAGCGGCGCATGGCAAACCGGAAGGAAAGGCCTTGTGTGATATTCTGGCCTACTACCTGTCGCTAGCGCATCGCGACACCCACGGGGAGGGATGCCTGGTCGCGGCTCTAAGTTGCGACATTGCCCGGCAGCCGCGGGCGGTGCGCAAAGCTTTCACGATAGAGTTGAAGGAGGTGCTCGAGTTCCTTGGCGGCCTGATGCCGGGGGACACTTCCGCGCGTCGCCACGAGGAGGCGGTCGTAGCGTTTGCCGGCATGGTTGGCGCACTGATTCTTGCGCGGGCGGTCGACGACGAGACGCTTTCGCGGCGGATACTGAAAGCCACGGGCCAGCGGTTGGGCAAGGTTGTCAATATTCGAAGACATGTTCGGCGCGGCACCCCGAAGGCGAACGTTCGCGCCAGCTCGTGAGAATGAGTGGCTGATCGATGGCGACGCGATCGCTCCATGGCCAATGGGCGACCGATGAGCTGAAACCAGAGGAGGACTGTCCTTGGAACACAGGAACGCCACGGCGGCGGTGATCGGAGCAGGAGACTACATCGGGGCCGCAATCGCAAAAAGGTTTGCGGTAGAGGGCTTCACGGTCTTCGCGGGGCGCCGCAATGGTGAAAAGCTCGCGCCATTGGTTGCGGACGTCGAAGCCTCGGGCGGCCGAATCTTCGCGCGCTCGCTCGACGCGCGAAAAGAAGCTGATATCACCGCCTTCCTTAAGGAGGGCGACCAGCAAGCCCCGCTGGAGGTCTGCATATTCAATATCGGGGCCAATGTCAATTTCCCGCTGCTGGAGACGACCGAGCGTGTGTTTCGCAAGGTTTGGGAGATGGCCTGCTATTCCGGATTCCTCACCGGACGTGAGGCCGCCCGCCTGATGTTGCCGCACGGGCAGGGTTGCCTCTTTTTCACTGGCGCCACGGCCAGCGTGCGCGGCGGTGTCGGTTACGCGGCCTTTGCCAGCGCGAAATTCGGTCTGCGCGCCGTTGCTCAGAGCATCGCGCGAGAACTCGGACCGAAGAATATCCACGTCGCCCATCTCATCATCGATGCGGGAGTGGATACCGCATGGGTGCGCGATCGGATCAAAGAGAGAGAGGGGAAAGGCGCGTTGAATAACCTCGCTCCCGATCGGCTCATGAGCCCAGGCGCGGTTGCGGAAGCATACTGGCAGCTCTACCGGCAACCTCGGGACGCGTGGACATTTGAACAGGAGATTCGCCCCTTTGCGGAGAAATGGTAAAGGCGCACTGAGATGCTGGATTCCTCCGCGCCCAACGTTCTGATCCGGCGTAAAAAGGAAAAGCTTTCGGTTTCGGAGTCCGCTATTGGCCGAGATGAGCGAGGGCGTCGCGCAGAGGAGCTTCGGAGATCTGTATCAATCCCTCGAATGGCCGGTCCAGTTCCAGGATCAAAAAAATCGCGCCGGCGACCGACAACGCGCACACGAGCAGAACCGAGATCACCGTGCTGTTCGAGGGGGCAAAGAGGCCGAAGCTGATGAAGATCATCGTGAACCAGAAAACCAGAACGATCAGAAAAGGCATGGGGATGGTGCCGCCGGTCTGTTCCAACAGTAGCGAACGCGTGCGCCCCAACTCCGCGCTGATCTGCATTGCCTGGGCGTGAAGCGCGCGCTGGGCGTCGTTGTCCGGGGTGAGTTGCTGAATCCTTTCGAAGAAACTATCCGCGCTGGCCTTTGCCTCGGCGGCATCGAGGATCGTGGGCCGGTAATTACTCAAATTCCTCGCCGAACCAAGCCCGCGAGCAACCGTGAGCCTTAGGAGTTCGCGCGCATTCTTGGTCTCCGGTCCATAGTGGACCAGCACCCGGTCGAGCTGAATGAAATCGGCTGACATCTGTATGACTTCGCCATTCTGCGTATCATGCGAACTCTTGGCCGAGGCTATCAATAGAGCCAGGACCAGCGCGGACATGGTCGCGATCAATCCCATCCCTAGTTTCACGACATCCTTGGACTCTGCGCTCAAATGATGCTCGGGGACAACGGTCCGAAGAAACATTCCGAGCATCGCGCCGCCAAAGACGCATCCGAATACGATCCAGCTGATGATCATCGGATTCACGGTTTCGTGCTTCTCCCAGAGCTAGAAACGGAGTCTCCGAACGGCGCATCGGGTCGCGAAGGCCGTGCGTTGTCGGCCCTCCCCTTATACCTCAGGTTTACCCCCGTGTCTTGACCGCGCGTTAAGGTGAGCCGGACGCGAAACACGATCGGTGTTGCTCCGAACGGGCGAGGCATGGTCCAACAGGTATATACCGCCTCGGATTGTCGCCTTGAAGTTCATGGTGCTGTGGGCTCTGACGTGATTAAATGATTCGTGCTCGCTGTCAGCGCGGCCAGGTTTACCGAGATGCGTCGATTGAACCGGATGTTTCTGTTCATATGTACAGTGAGCCTGTTTGTCACTGAGATTCATCCGGGGCATCTGTTCGCGGCCGCGACCGATGAAATTACCTCAACGCCAAGCGTCCAAGCAGGCACCATTCAGTCGCAGCAGCCGTTAGCGCCGCAATCCGGCACCAATGCTGCAACCGACCAGAGGGATCAGAATGCAAATCAGGCAGAGCCTCCCGGGTTGCAGGAATATCTGGGTGAGAGCGAGGAGATTTCGCTTTTCGGAATGGACCTGCGCATCGAGCAGCGCAAGGCGGAGAAACGGATTCAGGGGCTGCTGGTAGTCGATATTGCTCCGGGAAGTCCGGGGGCGTATGCGGGGCTGCATCCTTACCGCCAACCCACGCGAGACATTTTAAATGGAGTAGGTATGCTGGCCGCGATGGCGTTTCCCCCGGCTGCGGCGATAGTGCCGATCGTCGAGTCCGTTCCGCTCGGTGAAGCGTACGACCTGATAATCGGAGTCGATGGCGCGCGCGTAACCAACTTCCTGGATTTTTATTATTGCATGCGTGAGGTTCAGCCCGGCGAATTGATCTATCTGAATCTACTGCGCAATGGACATCGCGTGCAGGTGCCCTTACACATAACGAGCAGCTTGCCGCCGCCGCAAGCATGGGTGCGCTAGCTTGAACTGAACGGCTGATAGTCTCCGTATTGGTTCGATGCGTCAGGGATTGGCCGGGACGCTCGGTGGCGCTGTTTCGTCCTCGGATACCCAGTCGACGAGCAGCCGGTACGCGACTGCGAGTACCACCGGTCCGATGAACAACCCGATTACGCCAAAGGCGATGAGTCCACCGATCACGCCTGCAAAGATCAGAAGCAGTGGCAGGTCGGCGCCGCGCCTGATTAGCATCGGACGCAAGACATTGTCGAAGGTCGTGCAGAAAATCGACCAAATAAGCAGGCCGCTGCCCCATACGATTCCGTCCCTGTAATACACCAGGATAACCGCGCCCAGCAGCACGGGCGCAGGGCCGATCTGTGCGATCGACAGAATGAACATAACTACGGTCAGCACTGCGGCGAACGGAACTCCAGCGACAGCCAACCCAATCCCTGCGAGGACGGACTGCAGAATCGCAGTTACCACGACCCCCAGGGCTACGCCTCGAATCGCCTGCGCCGCCAGAAGCACCGCCTTCTCTCCCGCTGGCCCAGCCAGCCGGCGGGCAAAAGTAAGCACGCCGCGCGCCGCCGCCTCGCCGTTAGAGTAAAGAATGGCGGCGATCATCGTGGTAAGCAGGAACTGCACGAGCAGCATCCCCAGGTTGCCCACCCGGCTAAGGAACCAGAGCGTTAGCGTGCGCGCAAATGGCGCGAGATGCGCCGAGAGCTCCTCTGGACCGGCGGCTGCGAATTGGCGCCAGCGTTCCGCGATTTTCCCGCCCACGAAGGGAAACTCTTCGATCCAGGCGGGGGGCTGAGAATGGATGAGGCTCTTCAGCGAATTCGGCCACTGCGCGATCTGCGCCACGTTTCCCGAGATCGCGGTAATGGCGAAGTACAGTGGCACGATCAGAATCAGCAATAGCACGATAGTCATCAGCGCGACCGCGGGGCCGCGTCTTCCGCCAAACCACGACTGCGCGCGCAGCAGGAGCGGCCAGGTCGCAATCGCGACCGTTGCCGCCCAGACCAACGCGACTAGGAATGGCCATATGATCCAGAGACTCGCGCCGATCAATGCGCCCAGCGCAAGAAGCTGCAGCGTGGTACGGGCAAAATCCGATGATCGGTTGGGCTCCATTTTTGATTGCTGCGGAACCTAGCCGCGATGCGCGATCCATCCCGGTCGGACGGGCTGTTTCTGGGTGAACTGGCTCGAAGCGCATCCGGCCATCGCGGCCGAGGCTAACATATATAGAACGAAACGGTTATGAGACGTCATCGCCAACCCCGGTCAAGCGTGCTGTCGACACTACAACCTGTTGCGACTCTGACATCATGCAGACGCCTGGTGAATGCGGACCTTGGTCTTGATCAAACGGACCCTGGGGCAAACGACTGGAGAACTCAACGCCGCTACATTATATTCGAGATGATCAGCATGCGGAATTCGTGAACCGGGTGCACCTCTGAGAATTGAATCAGGTCGATGGCTGCCAGATGTGCGCGAGTCAGGGTGAACAGTGTACGAGGCGGAATATAAATCGAAGCTGATGACGCCTGAGGTCGCGGTAAAGCTGATCCCGGCTCAGGGCACGCTGTCGATGGGCATGGCGATCA
>DATJID010000073.1:0-20157 GCA_035493515.1 Binataceae bacterium (SeqCode)
CCGCGTCGTGAAAAGCTTTCGGATCTTGAACTCCTTCATCGGCTGAAGGATCTTTCCTGGCTCTCCACCGCTCAGGCGAAAGAGTTGACCCTCGCGATGGCGGTCAGGAGCGTCAAGCGCAACGGCGTCATCTTTCAGGAACTCGGTAAGCCATCGACCGATGCGCACATCCTGCTATCCGGGGCGGCACAGCTTAGCCATCTCAACGGCAATGGCCCGCGCGTAGTAGCGATGATGATGCCCGGAATAGTCTTCAGGCTACCCCAGATGCCGTCGGAGGTTGGTCATAACTTCGAATGGGTAGCGCTGGAAGATTGCAGAGTCGGGCGGCTGCCCCTGCAGCGCTACGTAGGGATCACTCTGGGCATCGACTACGAAACGTATGCGCGTATAGCCGAGCCGGCGGCAAGCCGTCTCGGCCGCATCCTCGCCCGCTATCCCAGTTTTGTCGGCTTCGCCCTGCTGCGGCGCGTGGCGGTCGCCTTGATCGAACTGGCGAGTGAGTTCGGCGTGCAGGACCATCGCGGCGTCGTGCTCGGCATCGCGCCGACGCACAGACAGCTCGCCGACCTGGTCGGCGCCTCGCGGCCCAAGGTCAGTGAAGTCATGAACGACCTGCAGCGGCGCAAGGCGCTCTCGCGCGAGGGCCGCAAGCTCACGGTTATGGTGAAGCGGCTGGAGGCGATCGCTTTGGACGGCGCCAACGGTTGATTCCTGCTGACTTCCGGCTTTGACCCGCGGTCGCGGCCTCCTCAAAAGAATCGTGGGAGTGGCCAGAGAAGGCTCGGCCGCACTGGCGCTGGCTCCTTGGTCCGTCCGCCTCGGGAGTGGCCGGCCATCGGGCGGCGATCGTACACATCAGGGCGATTGCGCCGACGTCAATGGAACCTGGATCGCGACATCATGAGGTTGAACCATTCTTCTGCCGCGGCATGTCCGCGTTGCCGCAGTTGGGATGCGCATGACAGGGCCACATCACTCGGCGCGGCCGTCCGAGCCGCCCGTCGGATGGACTGACCTCAACGGCTTGGCTATTCCCCGCCAATATGGGCTCCCTTCTCCGCGACCGAACGACGCATGAGCAGAACCACAAAAACCAAGGCCAAGCTGACCATCGCCAAAACGGAAAAGACGTCAAAGTAGGCCAATGACGACGCCTGCCGGCCTCGCGATTGACTGAGAATTCCCAAGGCCATCTGATGCGATAAGGTAGTGTCGCCGTTGTGTCGCAGGAAAAACGCCTGCCCCCGTGTCAACAGATTGTTGACCGACGGGCTTAGCGTATCGAGGCTCTTGTTGAGCCGCAGGAGATGAAATTGCTCGCGCCGTTCCTGAATGATCTGGGCCACAGAGGTCCCTACGCTGCCGCCCTCGTTGCGCAGTAGAGCGAGCAATCCCACGGCAGCGCCGCGGATCTCCTTGGGCAAATAGATGAAGGCCGCTACATTAAGAGGAGCGAACAGCATCGACAGTCCCGCTATCAGCACGACCCTCGGCCAAACCACTTGCCATGGAGTGATATCCAGATTCAGGTGTGCCATCCAATAGTTCCCCACGGACATCGTGATGAGCCCGCCGGTCATCAGGTAGCGGGCATCGACCCCGCGGGCGAGAGCGGCGCCGACGATGACGAGCATGATGATCGCAAAGATTCCTGATGGTGATAGCACCAGCCCGGATGTCGTAGCGTCATAGCCGAAGAGTGACTGCAGCAGGGATGGAATACTTATGGTGTTGGCGTAGAGAACGCCATACGCGCAGAAGATGATCACGCAGCAGGTGGCAAAATTCCGGTCGGCCAGCGTCTTCAGAGCGATAAGTGGATTGCGGAGCGGCAACTCGTGATAAATCAAGGCGCCCAGTCCCAGCACGAACACGATCAACAGCGTCTGCGCCCGGTAGAAGGGATCGCCGAGCCAATCCCACTCCTGTCCCTTGCTGAGCACGACCTCCCAACAGACCATCGTCACCGTTAGCAGACAGAGACCCAGCGTATCGAAGGGCTGCCTCCGATCGCGGTTCCTGGCACGCTCGGCCTGCAGGTATTCCGGATCTGTGACCAGGGCGTGGCACATGAAAAAAGCCAAGAGACCGACCGGAACATTCAGATAGAAGATCCAGCGCCAGCCGTAATTGTCGGTGATATAGCCCCCGAGCGTCGGCCCGACGACCGGTGCAAGAAGCGCCGCCATCCCAAAGACCGTCATCGCCTGTCCTTGTTTCTCCTGCGGGAAGGCGTCTAACAGAACCGCCTGGCTCGACGGTTGCAACCCGCCGCCAGCCACGCCCTGAACGGCGCGCGAGGCGATTATAAAGGGGAGGCTTCCAGCCATTCCACATAGGGCGGACGCCAAAGTAAACACGACGATCGAGAGTAGAAAATAGTTTCGCCTCCCGAGCCGCAGTGCGAGCCATCCAGAAATCGGCAGGATTATAATCCTTTCTAGATCACAACCCCGAGGCGCACCGCAGGACATCCGCACGTACGCCGCCAAGTACGGCAGGGTCGGGACAAGTAGCGAACAAACAGGCGGCTAACGGCGGATGCGCGGTTCGCGGATGCGCTTCATGGAGGCCTATCCTCTTCATGGGTGCCTATCCCGGGTTTCGCGGATGCGGGATCAGGTTCTTGTGAAGGTTCTCGGATGTGAGCGGCGGAGCCATTCGTCGAGACCGATGCGGCCCAGGCGCGCTTCGCTCACCGGCACGAGTGAGCGCTCCTCGATCCTACCGCCCCAGTATCGGGCCTCAGGATCGCGCACGACCTCACGCCGGTCGCCGACCGCCTTCAGATAGCGGGCAACGATTTCGTTAAACGGTGCCGGTTGTGGGCCGGCGATCTCGACGATACCGTTGCGCGGTGCCGCCAGTGCCGTTTGGGCCACGATGATCGCAACATCGTCGGCCGCGATGGGCTGCAAGAGGGCGGGCGAAAGCCTGACCGTGTTTTCGACCGCACATGAATCGGCGATGCCGCCGAGGAATTCCATGAACTGAGTCGAACGGATGATGGTGTAGGGCATGCCGGAGGTCTCAATCAATTTTTCTTGGGCGACCTTGGCGCGGAAATAGCCATTGTCGGTTCGGTCGATTCCGACGATGGATAACGCAACATGGTGCCCAACGCCCGCTGCCGCCTCCGCCGTTAGAAGGTTGCGGCCGGAGGTTTTGAAGAATTCCATCACCGCCTTGTCTTCAAATGAGGGCGAATTGGCGAGGTCAATCACCACCTGCGCGCCAGCCAAGACCTCTTTGAGCCCGTCGCCGGTAATAGTGTTGACGCCGCTTTTGGGCGAGGCTGCGACGGCCTCATGCCCGCCTTGGCGCAGAAGGGGAACGGTCTTCGAGCCAATCAGGCCGGTGCCGCCGATAATGACGATCTTCACGGGTTACCTCCAGTTGCCATTTGGAGTCCCTTACCGCCAGAACGCTAAACTCTGTGTTTATTGATCTGTCAAATCCGCGGACGTTTCAGCGGCGCTTCAATTTCACCCTTGCCGGCGCCCGTAGTGGCCAGCCGCCGCACATGTCGGCCGTCGGCCGCCGTGTCTTCTCAACCGCGCTCGTTGTTCTCTTTCGGCCGCCTTTTTTAGCCCTTTTTTAATCACGACAATATGATTTATTGTTATATTGTGATCGAACGGTATTTTTACAGTTAATTCTGAGGCAAAGGGTCGAGTACTCCAAAACCAAGCAAAACCTGTCAAATCAAACTGAAGTCGCTGACGAGATGACAAACACAAGCGCGAAAAAGAACGCCACCGAAAACCGCTTTCTCTCCGAATGGGTGGATGAGGTGGTCCGACTGACCAGGCCCGATCAAGTCTACTGGTGCGACGGCAGCGCGGCGGAACGCCAGCGCCTGTACAAGCAAGCCGTCGCAGACGGCGTTCTGATTCCGCTCAATCCCACGAAGCGGCCCGGCTGCTACCTGCATCGCTCCAACCCCAACGACGTCGCACGTTCCGAGGACCTCACCTTCATCTGCACGCGCAACAAGGAGGATGCCGGGCCGACCAACAACTGGATGGCGCCGGCGGAGACCTACGAGCGGATGCGCGGATGGTTCGACGGCGCAATGCGCGGGCGCACGATGTACGTGGTTCCTTACGTGATGGGGCCGCTCGATTCCCCGTTTTCGCGCGTCGGGGTCGAGCTGACCGACAGCATCTATGTCGCGCTCAACATGGGACTCATGACGCGGATGGGTAGCGCCGCTCTCCAGACGTTAGGCGCCTCCAACGACTTCAACCGCGGACTCCACTCCACGCTCGATTGCGATCCCAAACGCCGCCTGGTCTGCCACTTTCCCGAGGACAATACGATCTGGTCGGCCGGCAGCGGCTACGGCGGCAATGCCCTGCTGAGCAAGAAGTGCTTCGCCCTGCGCATCGCAAGCTGGCTCGGCAGAACCGACGGCTGGCTGGCGGAGCACATGCTGATCCTGGGCCTCCAGAGTCCCGCGGGCGAGACCTCGTACATCGCAGCGGCGTTTCCGAGCGCGTGCGGCAAGACCAATCTCTCGATGCTCACGCCGCCGCCGGCATTTCGCGGCTGGCGCGTAACCACCGTCGGAGACGACATCGCGTGGATGCGAGTCGGTTCGGACGGCCGTCTGTGGGCGGTCAATCCCGAGGCCGGATACTTCGGCGTCGCGCCAGGAACCAACGCACACTCCAATCCGAACGCAATGAAGATGGTCGAGCACGACACCATCTTCACCAACGTCGCAATGACCCCTGACGGCGACGTCTGGTGGGAGGGCATGGGGATCGATCCTCCCGAGGGACTCCTCGACTGGCAGGGTCAGCCGTGGCGCAAGGATTCAGGCAAGCCCGCGGCGCATCCCAACAGCCGCTTCACCACCCCGATGCGCAACAATCCCGCGCTTTCTCCCCATGCGGATTCTCCCCAGGGCGTACCGATCTCGGCGATCATTTTCGGCGGACGGCGCGCCTCGACGGTGCCGCTGGTGCTGGAATCGTTTGACTGGAATCACGGCGTCTATCTGGGCGCGACGATGGGATCGGAGACCACGGCCGCCGCCACCGGCAAGGTCGGTATCGTGCGGCGCGACCCGATGGCGATGCTGCCGTTCTGCGGCTACAACATGGGCAACTATTTTGCCCACTGGCTGGAGATGCGGCACAAACTGAAAATCCCGCCCAAAGTCTTCATGGTCAATTGGTTCAGGAAGGACCGCGAGGGGCGATTCCTGTGGCCCGGCTACGGCGAGAATATCCGCGTGCTCAAATGGATCGTGGAGCGAGTCAACGGCCGCGCCGCGGTCGAGCAATCGGCAGTGGGCATGAAGCCGGCTGACGGCGCGCTCGATCTGACGGGTATCGAGATTGCCCCCGATGCGCTGAAAGAGGCGATGGCCGTGAGGACCGAGGAGTGGACCGTCGAACTCGATTCACAGGAAGAGTTCTTCAAAAAAATCGGTGCGAGCGTACCCGCGCAGATGGACGACCAGCGCAAAGCTCTGAGGGCGGGACTCGGAATCCGGTAATTCCCGCTTCGCGCGCCCGCGCCGGACGCCTCAAGGTCAGGCGGCGAACGGTCCCGGATGCTCGCGGTCGAAACGCACCACGTGCGGCTTGCGCTCGCCGCGCAGCGACTTAAGCGCCGCCTCCCGCGTCTGCTCGAACTCGCGCTCGAACCACGGCGCCACCCGCATAAGGATCCCGTCCAAGTTCGACGCATTATCGGATTGGTTCGGCGCCTCGGCGATGGCCCGCGCGATCAGGCATAGAAAGCCGACCCGCTCCAGGCCATCGGCGCGCTCGAAACTGAGGGTCAGGGTGATTTCGTCGGCCGTGATTGCGGGCGGCGCGGCGAGGCTCAAGCGATAGAGCCCTCGTCCGGTGCTAATTTCGTATTGAGACGTTAGGCTACGCCGCGCGCGTGACCGCGCCGCGGCCCCGGCCACCGCCCTTGCCTTCCCAAAACAGCACCACCGGGCCCGCGATGTAGATCGACGAGTAAGTCCCCGTGATGAACCCGACCAGCAGGGTAAAGGCCGACGGACGCAGAATCGGGCCGCCGAGGGTCAGCAGCGCAATCAACACCGCGATCGCGGTGCCCGAGGTCAGGATGGTGCGCGACAGGGTCTCATTGATCGCGCGATTCATGATGGCCGCGATAGGCTCGCGCCGGCGTTTGGCCGCGTCTTCGCGTATCCGGTCCGACACGATGATGGTGTCGTGCACCGAGTAACCGATGACCGTCAGCAGCGCGGCGAGCGTCGTGAGATCGAACTCCAGGCGCGAAATAACCAGCGCGCCGACGACCACCAGCACGTCATGGGTGAGCGCGATGACGGCGCCCGCGCCGAAACTCCAGCTCACGCCGCGAAACTGCCAGGCGATGAACAGGCCCATGAAGATGGTCGCGAAAATCACCGCCATGAAGCCGTTGCGCCGCAGATCGCGGCCAACCTTGGCCCCTACCGATTCGACCCGCAGCACCTGCGCGACACCCGGTCCGTAGGTTTTGTCGAGCTGGGCTTCGAGCTTTTTGCCCAGGCTGCCGACATTCTTTACGGTCGCGAAACGCACGAGATACTGATGGCGGTCGGTGGCGCCGAAGTCCTGTACCGTTACCTCGCCGAGGCCCATTGGCTGCAGGGCGGCGCGAATATGCCCGCCGTCGGTGGGAGTCTTGAATTGTAACTGGACCACGCTGCCGCCGACGAAGTCGACGCCATAGTTCAGTCCCACCGTGATCAGCAGGATGATCGCGGCAAGGTTGATGAGGCTCGAAAGCACGACGAAAAAATAGCGCTTGCCAACAAAATCGAGATCAATGTCGGGGCGAATTATCTGAAAGGACATCGGTCCTGTGTGGCTCCTCCGCCGCCTCGCATCGCGCGCGCCCGGCGCCGGCAAAACAGCACAACAATTAGCTCTTTGATCCGATTAATAAAAGCACAGCCGCGCCCGCCATGCCATCGCGGCCGCCCAGTGCGGCCCTCGCGCCGATTCCACAGTGCGGCGCGCGCGGCGAAGAACTTTGGCGGTCTCAGGCGGCGGCCGTGCGGGCCTTGCCGCACTTGCCGCACTGGTTGTTCTGATTGCCGGGGTCTTCGATCAGGCCGTCATCGAGCGAGTGGCAAACCTTGAGGCATTTCGCGCAGATGAAATAGATGCCGTCGATGGTCTTGTTGATGCGCTCGCGGTTTAGGATGCGGCCCTTGAGCTTTTCGATGCGGATGCCCAGGAGTTCCTGGTACTGGCGCTTGATCTTGCGTCGCCCGGCTTCGTCCTTGGGAAGATCGGCATCTTCATCGGCCTCGTCCGGCGCGTCGGCGAAACTGGGATAGAGGTCGCGCTTGGCGGTCTTGGTCTTGCGAGTCCTGGCCATCGCTTCTATCGCCTCCGATTAGCGCGTGCGGGCGACGTAGCCGCAGTTCTTGTCACAGACCAGGAAAAATCCGCGCCGGCCGTAGCCGGCGAACATCGTGACCTTGCTCTCGGCGCCGCAACTCGGACAAAGGTGTTTGTAAGTCACATCGCGGCTCTTTTCCGCAGTCTTCGCTTTTTTCTCAGCCATGACCGATGACGCTCTCTTTCTTGGAGTTTTTGGTTTTTGACTGCCTGACTTCTGAAACTATGATCCGAAACGAGGCCACGCCAGAGGATGTGCTGCGGAGGAGGTTGCGTGCGCCGGCCCGTTCATCCGTCTCGTCCCTACCTCTCCCCGTCCCTACGTCTCGACGACGTTTCAGCCGCATCACTATAGCACAACCCAAGCGCCCCAAAACTATTCGTCCGACATCGTCCGCGGCATACGTAGGCGCCACGCCTGCCAAACGCAGGTTGCACGCGCCGCGCCGAGCGTCTAAGCGTTAAGCCCTTGGAAGCAAAACTCAAACCACACGACCCCGTCCTGTTCATCGATCGCAAGGGCCGCCGCTATCTCAAGATGCTGCGCCCGGGCACGCGCATCCTCATCCGCGGCGAAATCCCCGCCGACGATCTGATCGGCGCCGACGAGGGCTCGCGCGTAAAGCTCAGCACCGGCGAGACCTTCCTGGTCCTGCGCCCGACTTACGCCGACCTGATTCCGCATCTGCCGCGCCAGGCCCAGGTGATCTATCCCAAGGACACCGGGCCGCTGCTGATCTGGGGCGACGTTTTCCCCGGCGCCACGGTTATCGAGGGCGGGGTCGGCGCGGGCGCGTTGAGTATCGCGCTTCTTCGCGCGGTCGGGCCGGCCGGCCGCGTCATTTCATATGAACTGCGCGAGGACTTCGCCGCCTCCGCGCGGCGCAACGTCGCGGCGTTTTTCGGCGAGGCCCCAAACTGGACGCTCAAGGTTGGCGACCTTTACGCAGGCTTCGCGGAGACCGGCGTGGACCGCCTCTTCCTCGATCTCGCCGAACCGGGGCGTGCGCTCGGCGTGGCGGCGCGCGCGCTGCGGGCGGGTGGCGTGCTGGTGTGTTACGTGCCGACCGCAATCCAGCTGGGCGACACGGTGGCGGCGCTCGAACACGACTGCGGCTTCGGCGAAGTCGAATCGTTCGAGACGCTGTTGCGCAACTGGCACGTCAAGGGTCTGAGCGTGCGCCCGGTACATCGGATGGTCGCGCACTCGGGCTTTATAATCGTGTCGCGCCGCCTGGCCTCGTACTCGCAGGCCGGCGCCGCGCCGCTTCCCGCGCCGGGCGAATCGCCGGCAAGCGGCCGCGATGCGGCTTCGCTCGACGACGCCGGCGATTCCGACGACGGCGATACCGACGACGAGCGCGGCTGACGAGCGGCACCAAGTGGACTGGCGCGCGCGAAGTCGCGCGGCGTCGCCGCGGCCGTCAGTGGCCGAACAGCGAGCCGAAGAAATTCCCGACCGCGCCCAATACGCCGTTGGTCGCCGGTGTCGATGCGGCTCCGGGAGCCGTCGCGGCGCCCGGAGGCGGCGGCGGCGCGGCACCCGAACCGGCGACCAGGGTCGGCGTGGATGCGAGGCCGCCGTGCAGCGGACAAATCTGCGTCGGCGCGGTGCCGTTAAGAAATGGAACCGTGGCGACGCGCGGGCATCCGCTGGTCGCGAGGCCGCCGCTTTGCGGATCGATCGTCGCCATCGTAACTCCGTCCGGCACCGCGAATGGGGGCGAGTTGCGCGGCGTCACGTCGAGCATGAAACTTACCCACGCCGGCAGCGCTGCCGTGGCGCCGGAAGCGCCGAGGCTCTGCGGATGGTCGAATCCCACCCATACGCCGCATACGACGCGCGGTGTGTAACCGATAAAGTACGCGTCGTGGTAGTCCTGGGTGGTGCCGGTCTTGCCGGCGGCCGGAAAATCCAGCCCCATCTTCAGCGCACCCGCGCCGGTGCCCCATTTGATCACCTGCTCCAGGGCGCCGGTCACCAGGTACGCCACGGGCGGACTCACCAGCTTTAGCTCATGCGGAGCGTGCTGGTAGATCAGATGATTGTGCGCGTCGTACACCGCCTCCAGCGCGTACGGCGGCCGCGACACTCCGGCGGCGGCGAAGACCTGATAGGCGCCGGTCAGCTCGAGCAGCGTGGTTTCGGCGGCGCCGATCGAAATCGGCAGGACCGCGGGAATTTCCTCGTCGATACCCATCTCGTGCGCCATCGCAACCATCGTCGAAGGGCCGAGCAGGCTGCCCAGGTAGGCGGTCGGGACGTTAAGCGACTCGGCCAGAGCCTCGACCACCGTCACCGTGCCCTGGTAGGTGCGCTCGTAGTTGGCCGGGGTCCATCCGTTGAACGTCATCGGGCGATCGGGCAGCAGCGAGGCGAGCGTGACCGGCTGCCCGATCGGCGAGCGCGACGGATCGAGCGCGCTTAGATAGACGATCGGTTTGAAGGCCGAACCGGGCTGGCGCTCGGCCTGGGTGACGCGGTTGAACTGGCTAATCGAATAGTCGCGCCCACCGACCATGGCGAGAATCGCGCCGGTGCGCGCGTCGAGCGCGACCATCGATCCCTCGAGCTCTTCGCCGTGCGCACCGTGGCGCAGACGCAAATGCTGCTTCTCCAGCCGCTTGAGATTCGAATCCACACTCTCGACCGCCGCCTGTTCCATCTCGGGATCAAGGGTCGTGTACACCTTGAGCCCGGCCAGATTGCCGTTGAAACCGGGAATCCGCTCGACCTCGGCGATCACGTAGTCGTTGAAATAGGGCGCACGGCGCAGGCCCGGCAGCTTGGCGATTTCGATCGGCCGGGCGGCGGCCTCGGCATACTGGGCCGCGTCGATCACGCCGTCGCGGCGCATCGCGGCAAGCACGATATCGCGGCGCGCGCGGCAGGCCTCGGGATGGCGGCGCGGATCGTACAGCGTCGGCGCCTGAATCATCCCGATAAGCGTCGCGGCCTGGGCCGGCGTTACCTCGTGCAGGTCCTTGTTGAAGAAGTAACGCGCCGCCAGCGGCATCCCGGTTATAGGGGTGCCGTCGTACGCGCCCATCGGGACGTCGTTGATATAGCGCTCGAGGATCTGGTTCTTGCTGAGCCGTATCTCGATCACCAGCGCGACCGCCAACTCGCGTATCTTGCGCGTGAACGTCCGCTCATGGCGGTCGATAAAAGTGCGCGCGAGTTGCTGGGTCAGCGTGCTCGCGCCCTGGCCCAGGCGATGCGAGCGCAGGTCGGCGATTGCCGCCTCGATCATCCGGATCGGGTCGAAGCCCGGATGATAGTAGAAGTAGCGATCCTCGGTCGCGAGCAGGCCGCGCACCAGGTAACGCGGAATATCGCTCAGCTGACTTTCGACCCGCTCGGGCGGTGCTCCGGGCAGCAGACGGCCGATAACCTCGGGCTCCACCGTGGCCGCGGGCAGCGCCGTCCCGAAAGAATCGGCCACGCCCTCGACCCTGGTACCGCCGAGCGTCAGATGAACCAGCGCGGCCGGGCGCTCGCGTATCCCTTCGTGGAAGCCGCGCAGGAAGATCGTCACGCGGCCCGGCATCAGCGAGTACTCGCCGGGATGGGCCGGGTCGGTCACGCGGGTATAGCTGAGGCGTTCGATTCGTTCGAGTAGGTGGAGCTGGGCAACGTCATCGCCGCGCTCGATCTTGAGCGGCGCAGAATAGACGGCCGAGGTGAGCGCGGCTTCGCGCTGTTCGATCAGCGCCGAGACCTCGCCATAAAGTTGCGCCAGGTAAAAGCCGCAACCGAAGAGAAACACCAGGATCACGCCCGCCGCTGCGCGTCGCGGGCCGAGCCGCTTGAGTGTGCGGCGCAGCCGTCCAGCCGCCGCCGATCCCCTACCCCGCCTTCCTGCGCTAGCCATCGAGCGTAATTTTTCTCCGCTGTGCGCCGCGTCCCGGCCCGGACGCGGCGCACGTTGCATTCAGTATATCCCGCCCGGCGGGACGGACGCGATCATCCTCGACACGGAGACACGGCCGATGCCAGCGGGCGCTTCGTTCAGGCGGATGGCGCGTGCACGCGGGCTTCGCCCGCGCGCTGATGCGCGAGCTGGCGGGCCAGCTCGCGCATCAGCGCGAGCCCGCCTACGCCGCGGCATTCGGCAAGCTCGACTATCGGCGCACCGATGCGCCGGCGCACGAGCTCAAGCGCGCGCCGCTCGCCGGCCGCGCGCTTGAGCTCGGCGTGGGCGAGCGCGGCGAGGCCGTCGAGATGACGCGCGGCCGCGCGTAGCGCCGGACGACGAGCCAGGCGCGCGACGGCGTTCGCGTCAAAGCGCGGCCGGCGCGTGCGGTTGAAAATCACCGCCGCAACGTCGAGTCCCAGGCTGCGGAGCGCGGCGTGAGTCTCCAGCGTCTCACTCACCGCGAACGGCTCGGCCGAGGTCACGAGCACGACCCCGCAGCGCGCAGGATCGCGGAGCAATTCCGCCAGGCGCGCGGCCGTGCCGCCGACGATTCCCGCGCCGAAAGTCTCGCGAGCCACCAGTGGCATCCGCAGCACGCTGAGCGCCTGGCCCGAGGCGGGCGCGTCAAGCACGACCATGTCCCACGGCGGCGAGGGGGGCCGATACTCCAGCTCGTGGTAGATTTTCCCGACCATGATCAGCTCGCGCAATCCCGGCGCCGCCTCGACGAAGTAGCGGTAGGCGCCGCTGTTGACGACCGCCTTGAGCATCGCGCGGCCCGGCACCACGGTGGCGAGATATTCCTCGAGCTGACGCGCGCCGTCGAGCACTACCGTCCACAGGCCCGGGCCGACTTCGGCCGGATCGAGACCGGGCTTGCGCCCCATCGCGATGCTGAGCGCACCGAGCCGATCGTATTCCATGGCCAGCACGCGGGCCGGAGCGGCCGCGCGCAGCATCGCGAGCGCGCCACTAACGCTGGTGCGGCCGACCCCGCCCTTGCCGACGACGATAAGCGCTCGGCGGCGCAGCAGCTCGTCAATCATTTAGAACTTGCATTTAGAACTTTGCATTGGGGAATAAGACTTCGCGCTGAGGAACTTCGTAATTTGCGAGTTCGCATGTACGGGTTCGCATTTATGCGCCCGCCGAAGCGATCTTACTGGCGCATTTGCCCGCGGATCTAAAGGAAGCGGCGGCCCTGACGCTCGTCGGGCAGGTCGAGCCCCAGCGCCAGGAGCTTGCGATCGACGTATTCCTTGTAGGCCGCGCGAATCTCCGAGTTGCCGACACCCTTGAGGCCCCATTGAATGAAGCGGGGTGTGTTGGGCGAATCGGAGCGGCCGAACATGTCGAGCGCCGCCGAGTACCACTTCGGCAGCAGCGCCTGGACGAGCGTCCGGTCGCGGCGCTCCTCACACAGCGCGCTCAGAAAATGATAGCCCATTTCGGAATGCCCGAACTCATCGCGCTCGACCGTGCGCGAAATCTTGCGCAGCGGGGCATAGCTTGATTCGCGCCAGTCGCGCGCATGAAACGCGCCATTCAGATCGATCAGGAAATGAAAAAACGCGTCGTCGGCCCAGGTGTCCTTGGGCAAATGAAACGCGTAATGCGCATACGGCACGTCGCGCAGCGCGAAGTCGGGGTCCAGGCCGACCGCGATCCGATGGAACATGATCGCATGCTTGAGTTCTTCGGCCAGGTACTCCGACTTGATAAGCCGGGCCGCCGGATCGGGCGCCAGGGTCTCGGCCGCCTCGATACAGGTCCCCATCAGTCCGAGAAAACTCTTGTTGCCGGCGCGCTCGCCTTCGTGCCGCAGCATCTTCATCAGGAGGTTGCGATAGTCTTCGGGCAACTCGTCGCCTTCGTCGAAATTATGCTCGGGGCGATCTATTTTGCAGGAGAGGTCGGGCAGCGGATCGCCTTGGGCATAAATGCGCGTCCAGAACGGCCACAATCCCCGGCCGCGGATGCGTTCGCCGCGTTCGGCGCCGTCGCCAACTTCGTCCTGCGTAATGTCCTGCGTAATATCGTCCGCGGTCAAATCATTGAGCGCCATATCGGTCATTCCTTTTTCGGAATCGCTCGCTAGAATTTAGCCCGCCGCACCGCGCTCACGCAAAACGGGCTTTGGCGGACGCCGCGCGCGCCGGATCGATCGCGCCGGCGCGCTCGGCCTGGAATCCGCAGGCGCATCCGGCGAGACCCGCTGCGTAAAGATCCATCTCGGCGTCCACCAGTTCCCGCGCCATCCCCGGCAGCAACTTATCGCCGACGCATCCCAGTGCCGCGCCGCAGCGCGCGCATCGCAGCCGATAATACGTGCCATAGGTGGCAACGTCTTCGACCGTCACGCCGAGCGGATCGTAAGCGGCGCGGATTTCATCCAGGATCGCGCTCATTAAAGTTACGGTTTAACGCCGCCTGTGGTTTTCGCGGCGGCCTCGCGCGCCAGCCGGGCCGCGATGTCCGCGCGCAAATCCTTCTTGGATATCTTACCCACGGCGGTCATCGGAAAGCGCTCGACAATTTCCAGGCGTTCGGGAATCTTGAACCGCGCGATACGGCGCTCCTCCAGATGGCGCGCCAGCTCGGCGAAGGTCAAGCTCTGCCCTGCGCGCAGCACCACGTAGGCGCAAGCGCGCTCGCCGAGTACCTCGTCGGGCATCGCCACGATGGCCGCGTTGAGCACCGCCGGATGCGACAGCACCAGATCTTCCATTTCCTCGGCACTGATCTTCTCGCCGCCGCGATTGATCACATCTTTGCGCCGGCCTTCGACGACCAGGTTGCCGCTCGGATGCATCATCACGAGGTCGCCGGTGCGATAGAAGCCGTCGGGCGTGAAGGCGCCGCGATTGTGCTCTGGTGCGCGGTAGTAGCCGCGCGGCGTATAGGGTCCGCGGCACAGCAGTTCACCGACTTCGCCGGGCGCCATCTCGCGGCCGTCGTCCCCGACCACACGCAACTCGTCGTGATCGCAAATCGGCCTGCCCTGGGTGTTGACGAGAACTTCTTCGGGATCGCCCTGCCGGGTCGAGCAGCAGAGGCCCTCGGCCATGCCATAGACTTGCGTCACGACCGGACCGATTTCGCGCAGGATGCGGCGCGCGGGTTCCGGGTTGAGCCGCTGGCCGCCCACCGCGAGCGATCGGAGCGAAGAAAAATCCGTCTGCTTGAAACGCGAATCGTTGAGCCAGCTCACCGCCATTGCGGGCACCGCGCAGATCCAGGTCACGCGCTCGCGCTCGATCAGCGGGAAGACGGTCTCGGCCTCCGGCGACGGCGCGAGCACGATTCGCGCGCCGAGCAAAATCCCCGATTGCACCGCGGCCAGCAGCGGAAAGTTGTGCATCATCGGGATCGCGACCAGCGCGACGCCGTCGCGATCGAAGCCCGAGCATTCGGCCAGCCGCAATGAATTGTAGAGATAGTCATCATGCGTGCGCGGGATCACTTTCGGCAGCCCCGTACTGCCGCCCGAGAGCTGAAATACCGCGAGGTCTTCGGCGCGCGGACGAATCTTGGCCAGCGTGGACGGGGCGATTCGCTGCTCAATCGGATCCTCGAGCAGCTCGGCGAGCGGCGTCATCCCCGCGCCCGCTCCCCCGCCCATCACGAACACCTCGCGCATCGACGGCAGCGCCTCGCGCAACTCGGCCGCCATCGCGACGTAATCGAAGCGCCGATACACGGCCGGGAGGAGCCAGGCGTAAGCGTCGGTGAAACGCGCGAGATGGCCGATCTCGGTATGGCGATGCGCCGGCAGCGTCGCTACGGGAATCGCGCCGGTCTTGAGGCAGGCGAAGTAGGCGGCCACGCATTCAAGGCCGTTGGGCAACTGAAAGATGACGCGCCTGCCCGAGACGATTCCGCGCGCCACGAAATGAAGCGCGAGCCGCTCGACCATCGCGCCCAGCTGGCTATAAGTGATGCGGCGTTCGCCATCGACGATAGCCAGGCGCGCGGCATTCTCCGCAATCGAGCGGTCGAAGCGATCGCCAATCGGCTCGCCGCGCCAGTAACCGAGTTTTCTATAAAGCTCCGCAGCCGGCTCCGGCCACGGCACCACACCCTCGATCATCAAGAGCCTCGCCGCCTTTGGTGACGATCTGTTGTTCGCGCACTTTCCTGCGAATGGTCAACTTAAAGTATCACTTTCAGGAGAGCTTCCGCCTGAGGCCGCCGCGATCGCTCCCCACGGACTTCTAGCGCACCGCCGCGTCAACGCGAAAGCGCCGCGCAGGCGCGCGATTGAAGATGCGGCCGGTTGCACCGATAATCGCGGAGCAACAAGGAGCCTGGATTCGCATGAAACGAGCGACATTTGCGATTGTTGGAATTTTTCTCGCCACGATTCTATGCGGCGGTGGTCCGGCGGCCGCGCCCGCCGACGATGTGCCTCTCGCCAGTTCGCTGCAGTTGGAGAGCGTGATGCTGATCGGCGGACGGGCGTCGGCCGGACCATTCATCCCGGTGATCGGCGACGGCACGGCGCATCTCGCCTACGAGTTCTACCTGACCAACTTTGGAAAAAAGACGGTACGCCTGGTGGCGCTTCGAGTTCGCGGAATCGGCGGCGCGGCGTTCGCGGCCACAATCGACGGCGATGCGCTCAAGTCCTCATTCACGCCGGCGGCGCCGCCAAACCGGATTAAAGCATACGATCCGGTCCTGGCGCCGGGGGCCAGCGGAGTCCTTTATGTTTTTCTGAATCTTTCCGGACGCGACCCCCCCCAGCGGCTCGACAACACGCTGGTGGTCGAGGCTGACGGCGACCCGAAAAACGCCCAGCGGATTCCGATCGGCGAACTCGCGATCACAAAGACCGGCGCCGCGTTGATCGACCAACCGTTCACGGGCGATCGATGGTTCGCCGCGAACGGGCCATCGAACACCTCACTCCATCGACGAGCGATCATCGTGCTCGACGGCAAGCCGCGCGTGCCGGAGCGCTACGCGATCGATTGGATAAAACTTGGCGACGACGGCAACAGCTATTCCGGCGACCAATACAAAAATTCCAGCTACCACGCCTACAACGTTCCAATCCTGGCGGTTGCTGGCGGAAAAATCGTAAGCCTCAAGGATGGGCTTCCCGAAAACGTCCCGCACACCGACAAGATTGCGATGGCGATGAATCTCGCCAACATCACGGGCAATCACATCGTCGAGGACATCGGCGGCGGACTATACGTCGGCTACGCGCATATGATTCCCGGCAGCATTACGGTGAAAGCCGGCCAGCAGGTTCATCGCGGACAGGTCCTCGGACGTCTCGGCAATTCCGGAAATTCTTCCGAGCCGCATCTGCATCTGCAGGTCTGCAACGCCCCCTCGTTTCTCATCTGCGAGGGCGTCCCGATGGAGTTCAAGCGGATCGGCCTCATCAAGTATCGCATCGAGAAGCACGGCGAGACCCCGGTGAAGCTTACTGTCGAGGGTACTCACGAAGTGTCGAACGAAGAGCCGATGGAAGACGAACTCGCGAGCTTTCCGGCGGCCGGCTCGCCCGCCAAATAGCCGCGGGAGCGCTCGCGTCGGGAGCCGCGCGGCCTACCAGCGCAGCAGGTTGGCGCCCCAGGTCAGGCCGCCGCCGCACGCGTTGAGCATCACCAGGTCGTTGTCGTGGATGCGGTTGGCTTCGAGCGCCTCGTCGAGCGCGATTGGCACCGAAGCGGCCGAGGTGTTGCCGTAGCGGTCGATATTGGTGAAGACCTTGTCATGCGAGACGCCCAGGCGATCGGCGACCGCGTTGAGGATGCGTATGTTTGCCTGATGCGGCACGATTAGCGAGATCTCGTCGAGACTGACGCTGGCGCGCTCGGCCACCTTGAGCGTCACGTCGGCCATCGAGCGCACCGCGAGCTTGAACAGTTCCGGCCCTTTCATCTTGATCGCGTCGTCGGGCGAGCGCCGGACCTCGGAGTCGAGCGTCGCGCGCACTCCGGTCGCACGCACCGAGAGCAGATGCCAGTACTCGCCCGAAGCGCGCAGCAGGCTCGCGAGCACGCCGCGCGGCCCCGGCTCGGAAACCATCACGGCCGCCCCGGCGCCATCGCCGAACAGCACGGAGACCGCGCGATCGTTCCAGTCCACCATGGTCGAGAGCGCGTCGGTGCCGACCAGCAGCACGCGCGAGTAATCGCCCGCGCGCATCGCGTTGTCGGCCACGTTAAGCGCGTAGACGAATCCGGAGCAGGCGGCGGCGACGTCGTAGGCCGGAATCGAATCGAGGCCGAGGCGATGCTGGAGCTGGCAGGCAAACGATGGAAAGCCGAACTCGGAGGAGACGGTGCCGACGATTATCGCTTCGAGATCGCGGGGCCGAATGCCGGCGCGATCGAGCGCGGTGGTGCTGGCGGCGGCGGCAATATCGACCAGCGACTCGCCGCTGGACATCACGTAGCGCTGCGCGATTCCGGTGCGCGTGCGCACCCATTCGTCGGAGGTATCGACGATCCGCGCCAGTTCATGATTGGTAACCGCGGTGCGCGGCAGCGCGCGCCCGGTCGCGACGATTCGCGATCCCATCTTGTTACTTCCCGCTAAGTTCGACCGCCGGTCTGAAGGCCAGCGTGGTGTTGGTGCCGCCGAACCCGAACGAATTGTTCAGCGCGAGACGGATTTTCGCGGCCCGCGGCCGGTTGGGCACGTAATCGAGGTCACATTCCGGGTCAGGATGTTCATAGTTGATGGTCGGCGGGAGCATTCCGCGTTCGATCGCCAGCACCGTGTAGACCGATTCAATCGCGCCCGCCGCGCCCAGCGTATGGCCGGTCATCGACTTGGTCGAGCTCACCGCAATTTTGGCCGCGCGCTCGCCGAAGACGTGCTTGATCGCCTGGGTCTCGGCCGTGTCGCCCTGCGGCGTCGAAGTCCCGTGGGCGTTGATGTAGTCGACCTGGTTGAGATCGAGTTCACCGTCCTGCAGGCAGAGCATCATGCAGCGCGCCGCACCTTTCCCCTCCGGCGCCGGCGAGGTCATGTGATAGGCGTCGCCGTTGGCGGCATAGCCGGCAATCTCGGCCACGATGTTGGCGCCACGCGCCAGCGCCGCGTCGCGCTCCTCGAGGATCAACGACGCTGCGCCCTCGGACATCACGAAGCCGTCGCGCTCGGCGTCGAAGGGACGGCTGGCGGCCTCGGGCGCGTCGTTGCGCGTAGACAGCGCGCGCATCGCGATAAAGCCGCCGATGCCGAGCGAGGTCAGGGCCGCTTCCGCACCGCCGGTGATCGCCGCATCGATGTAACCGTCGCGGATCATGCGGTAGGCCTCGCCCACCGCGTGGCTGCCCGAGGCGCAGGCGCTGGTGGTGGCCAGATTGATGCCGCGCGCGCCGTAGCGAATCGCGATCTGCCCCGGGGCCAGATTGCTGATCAGCTTGGGGATGAAGAAGGGCGTGATGCGTTTGAGCCGGGTGTCGAGAAACAGCAGATGGTTTTCCTCGATCGTGAGCAGCCCGCCGATTCCGACTCCCACCAGCACGCCCACGCGGTCGGCATTGCTCTCGTCGATCTTGAGCGCCGACTGGCGCATCGCCTGCTCTGCCGCGCCCAAGGCGTACTGGATAAAGAGGTCCATCTTTTTGACGTCCTTCTTCTCGATCCAGTCATGCGGGTCGAAGTCGCGCACTTCGCCCGCGATGCGGGCGGCGAAGTCGGAAACGTCGAAGCGGGTAATTGGGCCGATACCCGAGCGCCCCGCCATCAGGGCTTCCCAGTTCTTCTCGATTCCCGTGCCCAGCGGCGTGACCAGGCCCAAGCCGGTTACCACCACACGGCGATCACCGATGCGTCTCATCTAAGCGCGATGCTCCTAAAGGGTCGTTGTAACGTTCCATCTTGTATCAAAAGCCGCGTCACTTCTACATCACCATCGCGCGGCATCATCGACAATCCCCACGTCGACAATCCATAAACAGGGTCCGCCGCAAGTTGCAGCGGTGAAGCGTCTGGATTGTGATGATTTTCGCAATCAATCGCGCCACCGGCTTCGGGTTTCCTTGCAACGTGGCCGCGATGAGGTAAAAAATTGGGCCATGCCCTCCGCTAATCTGTCGCTCGACCCGTTTCTCAAACTCGCTGACAACCTGGGCGAGCTCGAAGTCACCGTCGGAGAGTGCGCGCGGCCAGCCGTCGCCGAACTCCGCCAGCGTCTGCGCGCCGCCGTCGCCAGCCGCGAGCGCGGCGACCTGGCGGATTCGCTGGAGCAATTAAGGGGCGCGATGGAGCGTCTCGCCGCGATCGCGGGCGAACTCGATCCTGCCGAGGGGACGATGATGCGGATGGTCGCGCAGAGGTTTACCGAGGCGCTCAAGCATGGCGACAAAGGCACCGCCAGGGAGGCGGTCAACCTGATGCGGCAGAGGTCCGGCGATCCGAAGGATGACGACGGTTCCAAGTGGTGACCCATCCGCATCCGCGCGGCGCGTCCGCGCAAAATTCAAGTGAAAGTGAAAGATGAACCAAAAGTGGATGAACCCATGACAGCCGGCGACAGCTGTCTTCGACCCCAATCGGAGTAAACGTGGCAACCGCAACTCAAACCAAGGCCCCCGAATCGAATATCGATCAACTTTGCATCAACTCGATCCGGGTGCTGGCGATCGACGCGGTGCAGAAGGCCAACTCGGGACATCCCGGGATGCCGATGGGGATGGCGCCAATCGCCTACCTCCTGTGGACCCGCTTCATGCGTTACAACCCGGCCAACCCGCACTGGTTCGGACGCGACCGTTTCGTGCTCTCGGCCGGTCACGGCTCGATGCTGTTGTACGCGATGCTGTACCTGAGCGGTTATGACCTGCCGCTGGAGCAGCTCAAACATTTCCGCCAACTCG
>DATJID010000074.1:0-56691 GCA_035493515.1 Binataceae bacterium (SeqCode)
TCGATACGCATCTTAAAGGCAAAAAGTGAAACACGTCCCCGTGAAAAGGTCCCTGTGAAACAAGTCCCGATGATCTGAAGGGACAGGGGCCCCATGGAGTAAGGACGCGATGGAAGATTCCTGCGCGCTCATGCTCACAGAGGCCGCCCGCCTGGTCCGCGAGCGCAAGCTATCGCCCGTCGAGTTGGTCGATGCGTCGCTCGCGCGTATAGATCGGCTGGACGGCGTGATAAAGGCGTGGGCCGCGATCGATCGCGTGCGGGCGCGCGCCGCTGCTGCCGAGCTGGAGCGCGAAGCAGGTGAGGGGCGGTTTCGCGGCCCGCTTCACGGCGTGCCGGTCGGAATCAAGGACATCTTCTACACCGCCGGCCTTGCGACCGAGGGCGGCTCGAAATCGCTTGCTGGCTTCGTTCCCGACTACGATGCCGAGGCGGTGGCGCGGCTTAAGGGTGCGGGCGCGATAATACTGGGTAAGCTCGTCACCACTGAATTCGCGCTTCTGGATCCGGCCGCCACACGCAACCCGTGGAACCTCGAGCACACGCCCGGCGGCTCCAGCAGCGGCTCAGCCGCGGCGGTGGCGGCGCGGATGTGTTATGCGGCGATCGGTTCGCAAACTATCGGCTCGACCATCCGTCCCGCGTCGTATTGCGGCATCGTCGGGATGAAGCCAAGCTACGGACGAATCAGCCGCTACGGGATGCTCGCACTCGCGCCGAGCCTCGACCACGTCGGGATATTTACGCGCTCGGTCGCCGACGCGGCCGCGATGCTCGATGCGATGGCCGGAAATGATCCGCGCGACCACGCAAGCCTCGCCGTCGCGACCGACGATTATATCCATGCGGCGGCGCAGCCGGCGCTGCCGCTCAGAATCGCGCTGATGCCCAATGCGTTCGACGATCGCGCAGCCGAGGAAATGCGATCGGCCGTCGCCGCGGCGGTCGCCAAACTGGCCGCCGCCGGCGCACGGATCGAAACCGTCAAGCCACCACCGACTTTCGCCTATATCGCTGCGAACACGACGCTCGAGTTAACCGCCGAGGCCGCCGAGGTTCATCGCGAGCGCTTTGCGGAGAAGAAGGATCTGTACGGGCCCAGGATTCGCGAGTTTGTCGAGCGCGGCCTCGAGATGCCGGCTTGGGAATACATGCGTGCGCGCGAGGTGCAACGCCGCTTTCGGCGCGAAGTGGAACATGTGCTCGCGGGCTATGACGCTATCCTGACCCCAGCTACCCCGGCGGCCGCGCCGGCCGGAATCGCCTCGACCGGCGATCCGTCATTCAACCTGCCGTGGACCTTGAGCGGTCATCCGGTGGTCGCGCTGCCCTGCGCGCTTGCTCCTTCGGGATTACCGATGTCGATTCAGCTCACCGGCGCGGCGCTCGAGGAAGGCCGGCTGCTGAGCGTCGCGCGATGGTGCGAAGAAGTTCTGTCTTTCGAGGCGCTGCCGCCCGCCGCGCCGCTCTGACCGGCAGCTTTGTTTTCGAGACGGATAGGGAATTCTTCTAAGGCTATCGCGGCGCGAACGGAAACGAATTCGCTACTTCAACGCGCGCATCGAGAAGCCCCGCTCGTTGTAGCAGAGCAGCGAGCGCTTGCCCTGAAGCGTGGTCTCGAGCACGACCTCACGTCCCCACAGGCGCGCCACGTAGGCGAGCGTTTTCTCGCCGTATTCGAGCTGCAGATCGCGGCCATCGTGAGCATGCTTGAGGTAGAGCGTGCGATTCTGGCCGAAGTCGGCGTCCTCGACCTTGATCACCGGGATCGAGCTGGCACCGACGTTGCGGATGAGCGTCTCCTTGACCTCGCGCCAGCCTTCCTCGTCCGAGACCTTGTCGACCACCAAATCGTCGCCGCGCGCCTCGTACTTGAACAAGTCCATCTCGCGCATCAGCTCTTCGGTCAGAAAGCGGCGCAGAAAAGAACTGTCGCGTTCGGTCTCGCGCACCTCGAAAATCTTGGCTTCGCCGCTCTTGGTCGGTGCGCCGTCGCGCTTTACCTCCTCGGGCGTCGGATTGGTGTGGCGGCGATGGATGTCCTCCCAGATTTTGAAGCCGAGGTAGTAGGGATTGAGCTGGCCGGGAATCGGCCGGACCACCTGGTTGTGGCGCACGATAAATTCGAGGTGCAGGCCCTGATCTAGATTGAGCGATTCCAGGATGCGCTTGTGCCAATAGCTCGCCCAGCCCTCGTTCATGATCTTGGTCTCGAGCATCGGCAGAAAGTACTTCGCTTCCTCGTCCACGATCGTGAGCAGGTCTCTTTCCCATTCAGCGAGGAACGGATTGTGATCGCGGATGAACAGCAGCAGATCCTCGTCGGGCTCGACCGGCACCTTATGGATGTCGGGCTCGGTGACTTCCGCGCGCGCATGAATGCGATGAAAGGGATCGATCTTGGGATGCGCGGCTTCAACCAGGCGTTCGAGCTGCTCGCTGTGACTGAGCTTGCGGATCGCCAGATTGCGCCGGCATTGCCAGCTCAACGCATGGGCCGCGTCGAGCACGTACTCGACCTTCTCGACCCCGATCGAAGGATCCTCGGCGTAATGCCGCACGCGCAACGCGTGCGCTTTGAAGAGCTCTATGGTGAGCGAGGCGCGAGTGGTGCGATAGGTGAAGTTGTTTTTGAAGAAATCGTTATGGCCGTAGACGTGCGCGATGGTCAGGATTTGCAGCAGCAGCGTGTTGTCGCGCATTAGATACGCGAGCGCCGGGTCCGAGTTGATGACCATCTCGTAAGGCAGGCCGCTCACCCCGTGGTCGTAAAGCGTCTTGAGCTTTTCGTACGACTTGCCGTAAGACCAGTGCGGGTAATGCGAGGGCATCCCCGAGTACGCCATATAGCCGAGCATCCCGAAATGGTCGCACAGCTCGAACTCCTGCGTGAAGCAGTCGAGTCCGAACTCGGCAACCTTGTCGCGGATGCGCGCGTCCCATTCGACCAGGTCCTGAAGTTCGTAGTTCGCCATCGTTGGATTGGATCGGACTTTTCCTTGATTCGGGCTTTCTCTTTGATCCGGACTTATTCCTTAATCCGATCTTTGGCGAGGAAGGCCTTGAAGGAGGGCCAGATGTCCTCCTTGCGCTCGATCAGCACTGAATGGAAGTTGGGCGCCTCGAGCCGGCGGAAGACGTTGAGCATCGACGACTCGTAGTAGCGTGATCCGAGCGGTTTGATCTCGCCGTAGCCAAACAGGTTGCAGAGATCGGACAACTCCTTGGCCGACTTGAGTGCGGCCGGATTGTCGGAGTCGAAATTGTCGCCGTCGGAACAGTGGAAAGCGTAGATGTTCCACAGCGAAGGATGATAGCGCTCGCTGATGATCTCGAGCGCCTTAAGGTAGCCCGAGGAAATGAAGGTGCCGCCGGCTTCGCCCTTGTGAAAGAACTCTTCCTCGCTGACCTCGCGGGCCTCCGTATGATGCGCGATGAAGACGATTTCGACGTTGCGATAGCGGGTCGCGATGAACTGATAGAGCATGAAGAAGAAGCTCCGTGCCAGGTACTTCTTCATCGTGTCCATCGATCCCGACGTGTCCATGATGCACATCACGACCGCGTTGGATTCTTCCTTGGTATCCGTCTCGACGTGGCGATAGCGCAGGTCATCCTGATGGAACGGATAGCGCCGCTCCGGCGCTTCTTCCTCCGCGCCTCCGATATCGGCGTCGGTGTCGGCTTCGAGTTCAGCGCTTTCGGCTGCCTTGAGCGCGCGCTCGGCTTCGACTGCATGGCGATGGCGTGCGGCGAGAATCCGCATCACACGCTGGCGCGCGGTGCGGCGCTTGTCGAGTCGGATGCGGATACCAACGTGGCGGTAGCCTTTGCGTTTGAACGAGCGATCTGAAGGAATCTGGCGCAGCGCGCGGCGTTCCAGGTTGGGCAGTTCGAGATCCTCGAACATGATCTCGATCAGTTCATCCAGCGTGACGTCGGTCTCGTAATAATCGATTCCGGGGCGGTCGCCGGCCTGGCCGTCGCCTTTGCCTTGGCCGTCCTTGCCGGTCTTGCCCACGACCTGGCCGGGGCGGGTGTCGCCCTGGCCCTGGCCTGCGCCGGGAGCATTCTCGCCGTATATGAAACGATATTCCTTGATTCCGCGGAGTGGAACCTTGATCACACGATCGCGGTCTTTGCCGATGATCGATTCTTCCGCGATGATGTCCGCGATATTTTCGCGGATCGACTCGCGGACTTTCTGGCGATGGCGCGCGCGATCACCTGCTGAGCGGTCGGAGTGTTCCGCGTCGGAGCGGCTGTATTCGCGAAAGATGCTTTCGAGGACCATTTCCCGATTACCGCGGTTCCTCCTCCGCGACTATTTATTATACGCCGCGCGCACGGCCCGGCGTAACATTACTCCACGGCATCCTGGATCAATTCGGGATGCCGTATGAGTGCGGGCCTTGGTTGTCGTTCCCCAACCGCGAGTGCCGCGAAGCTTTAGTCCTTCCACAGGTTGTTGGCGGCGTACTTGAGCACCACGTCGACGCACGATTCGCAGTAGCCGTTCTCCAACAGGTTGCGCACCATCGCGCCGTACTTTTCGGCCTGCTCTTCGTCGCGGGTGCGGGCCTTGGTGATGATTCGCGAGATGTCGCGCACCGAGGTCATCAGCTTTTTCTCGATCGCTTCCTTGAGCGGCTCATAGCTGCGGTAGCTGACTTTCTCGCCGCGCCGCGAGGTTGACCACAGGTAGGCGATCACTTCCTGGCGGAAACCGTCGGCGGTCGAGCCGATAATCGCGATCTGCTCCTCGATCGATTTCAGGAAGCCCTCATCCGGCGGCAGCTCTTCCTTGGTGTTGCGGTCGCGCACCTTGGTCTTGTTGACGTAGGCCTCGGCATGGTCGAGATAGTTCTGGAACAGCGCTTCGGCCTGCTCCTGGTAAGAGTAAACGAAGGCGCGCGTGATCTCTTTCTCGAGCAGGTCGAGATACTCCTTGTGCAGCGTATCCTGAAGGAACTCGAGGTACTGCTTGCGGCTGTCGTCGGGCAGGTCGCCCTCTTTGACCATACCGATAAGCGCCTCGCGCACGTTGATCGGATTGATACAGTTGCCGGTGACATTGTCGGAAAGCGCGTTGTCGAGCGCCTTCATGATGAAGCGGGTCGAGATTCCCGACATACCTTCGCGCTTGGCGTCTTCCTTGAGCTCCGCCACGTCGATCTTCTTGGTTCGTCCTTTCTCGACCACCTCTTCGCCGTTGTACAGCCGCAGCTTGGTCATCAGGTCACACTTCGAGGTCGGCTCCAGGCGCGACAGAATCGCAAACATCGAGGCCAACTCAAGCGTGTGCGGCGCGACGTGGGCGCGGAAGTCCGAGTTGCGAATAATCTTCTGGTAGATTTTCACTTCCTCGGACAGCCGCAGGTTGTACGGCACCTTGATCACCACGATGCGATCGAGGATCGCCTCGTTGGTGTGGTCGGCCTTGAATTTCTGCCACTCGGCCTCGTTGGAGTGCGCGAGGATGCAGGTATCGACGTAAACCATCCCGTGGCGGCCTGGCGCCGGGATGACTTTTTCCTGCGTCGCCGTGATCATCGCGTGCAGATACTCGGTCTCGTTCTTGAAGACCTCGATAAACTCGACCAGTCCGCGATTGCCGACGTTGAGCGCGCCGTTGAGCTCGAGCACGCGCGGGTCTCCCTCGGAGTACTGGTCGAGTTTGGAGATGTCCTCTGAGCCGATCAGCACCGAGGTATCCTGATTGTTGGGATCGACCGGAGGCACCACCCCAATTCCAGTCCGGTTGCGCTTGGAGAAGCTGCGCGTCTCGATCGGAAATTCCTCGTAGCGCTGGCCGAACTCTTCCTTGAGCCGGTAGCGGCACACCGGGCATAGATCGCCCTCGATGTGCACGCCGAGCATCTTTTCGAACTCGCGCCGCAGATGGCGCGGTACCAGGTGCAGCGGCTCTTCATGCATCGGGCAGCCCTCGATGGCGTAGACCGAACCCGCCTGCTCCAGTCCGCGCTGGACGCGCTCGACCAGCGAGCTTTTGCCCGAGCCCACCGGCCCCATCAGATAGAGTACTTGGCGGCTCTCCTCGCCCTTGAGCGAGGCCGAGTGGAAGTAGCGGACCAGCTGCGCGATGGTGCGTTCGATTCCGAAGAACTCGTCGGCGAAGAAGTGGTAAACCTTCACCGGCTCATCCTTGTACAGGCGCTTGGTGCGCGGGTCGTCGGCTTCCTGAATATTGTGCATGCCCTGAGAGATGATCAGGTCGTAGATGCGCGCATGAGAAAGCTTGGTGAAAGTGGGGTCGGCCTTTACGACTTCGAAGTATTCGAGCAGCGTTCCACGCCACTGCTTGGATTCACGCGAGGCCCGGTCTTGCTTGATCACGCGCTCAAAATCGTTAACTGCGGTCATCAGCAGACTCCTTATTAGAGTAGACACCTATGGAGATTTTCGGATGAGAGAGAAACGGGCAGGATAAAATTCTTCGGTTAAAACGCATCCTATGCCATTGAGCATAACCGAACCTGTGGCGCGATCAATCCGCGGCGTCGACTAATTTCACCGCGCGAAGCCGGTTGTCCACAACAAATATTATCCGCTGTCGCTTGCGACTATGCGATAGGTCCGCAAAGCCGCACTTCCGTTCAAAAACCTGCAACTTTCCCTCATCCTCCCGTCCGCTCCGACGATGGCATCGGGATCGATTCGCCCAGCGCAAACCGTCCGCGATCGTTTCGCACCTGCGCCGCCAGCACTTGATCGTCGTGCGCGAATGACACCCACCATCCGCCGGCGATTGCACGTCGAAGGTAATCCGCCTTGACCTCCATCGTGCGTAGCGCATCGAGGTCGTAAGCCTGGTTCCACGGGCCCTTCATGTGCGAGCGCGTGGGCACGATGTCCGCCAGATGAACGAAGCAGCCGCCGTCATCCGCACGGACTTGCACGATCTGATGATCGACGGTGTGGCCGCCGGTTACTCGGAGATCAAGTCCAGGCATCAGTTCGGTATCGCCGTCGAGCGCCTCCAGCGAATTCCCAAGCGGCGCAAGACACTCCTCTATATGACGATACGCGGCCCGCAACCTTTCGTTGCGCGACGCGCGGGCGATTTCCAACTCGCCCTGCTGCACCATCACCCGCGCCCGCGGAAATGCCGCCTCCAGCGCGCCCGACGGCCGCCGCCGCACAATCCCGCCGCAGTGATCGAAGTGCAGATGGGACAGCACGACGTGGGTCACGTCCCCCGCCTCCATCCCGAGCGCCTTAAGCCCGTCGAGGAGCCAGCCCTCGCCGTGATCGAAAATCTTGCGCTCAACCGCGCTCAGGCGATTGCCGATTCCAGTGTCGACCAGGACTGCGATGCCGCCGCGCATAATGAGCGGGCAGGTGAGGTTGAGCCGGATGCGGTTGCGGTCGTCACCCGGATGATCGCGCTGCCAGAGCTCGCGCGGGACCACGCCGAACATGCATCCGCCATCATTACGCCACAGGCCATCGCTGAGCATCGCGATTTCGAATTCGCCGACTTTCACTTTTCCCGGAACGTCCATTTTTTCACCAGCGCTCCCGGCGTTCGACTCTCACGCGCTTCCCGCCAGCCACAGCCCGAGCATCAGGGCCGCCGCGCCCATCGCCGCCATCGCGCCATAGAGCCCGAGGAGCCGGCGTTCGCCGGCGCCCGATGCGTCCTCGCCAAGCCGCGCCGCCGTGCCCCATGCGATTGCCAGCGCAGCCGCCATCCCACACAGCAGCAAGACCTTCGCGCCGAGCACTTCGACGAAGGCCGCCGGCAGCCTGTAACGCCGCTCGCGCGCGACGAAGACGAGGTTCGCGATTCCACTTAGCGGCAGTATCGCGAGCGCGGCCAGGTTCACCCGATTGAGCACCGGCGCGACGCGCGCGGTGAAGCCCGCGCGCTCGGTCTCGGTCGACGCGCCGGCGGCCAGCATGAAGCTCAAGCTAACCGCGACCCACAGTGCGCCGCAGATCACGTGAATCCATAGAAAGATGGTTCTCAACATCGTTGGCCGGCGCGCGCGTCGCCGGCCAACAGACTAGCGAAGGCGCGAGTGTTGTTGAAATCGCGTATTTGCACTAACAGAAAGAGGATGGTCAGGAGGGGCGAAAAAAATGTTTGACGCGTACATAGAGGCGTGGGAGTTGCGCGAACTGGTTCGCAGAAAAGAGCTTCGTCCGCGCGAAATCGCGGAATTTTATTTGAGTCGAATCGAGCGGCTCAATCCCAGGCTCGGAGCCTTCATGACCGTCGCCGCCGAACGCGCGCTTGCCGACGCGGCGCGCCTGGAGAGTGCGAATGCTGCCGACGCGGCCGCGATGCCCCTTTACGGCGTCGCCTACTCGCTCAAGGACCTGACGTGGACGAGCGACATCCGCACCACGATGGGCTCGAAGAATTTCGAGAACTTTCGCCCGCGCGCAGACGCCGAACTGGCGGTGCGCTTGCGCAATGCGGGCGGAATCCTGCTCGGCAAAACGACTACGCCCGAACTCGGCGGCCGTCCGACCACCGAGGGCGGCCTGTGCCCGCCGGCGCACAATCCGTGGAACCTCGAATTCAGCGCGGGCGGCTCAAGCGGGGGCGCCGCGGCGCAGGTCGCCGCCGGGTTGGGTCCGCTGGCCGAGGGCACCGACGGCGGCGGCTCGATTCGCGTGCCCGCGGCCTGCTGCGGCATTGTCGGGCTCAAGCCCTCGCGCGGGCGCATCAGTTTTGCCCCGGTGATGGGCGAGGGATGGGCCGGGTTCGCGACCGAAGGCCCGATCGCGCGCTCGGTGCGCGACGCCGCGCTGATGCTCGACGTGATGGCTGGTCCTGCGATCGGAGATCCTTACTGGGCGCCGCCGCCGGCCAAACCGTTCGCCAGCGCCGTGACGGATCGGCCCAAGGGGCTGCGGCTCGGGCTGATCGCCGAAAGCGCGCTCGGCCCGGTCGACCCGGAGGTGCGCGCCGCGCTGGACCGCGCTTGCGAGGTTTTTCGCGCGCTGGGTCACCGTGTCGAGCCGGTCGACGTCGATCCGGCCAAGCGCCTCGCCGACTACACGCGCATCGCGATCACCGCCGGCATCGCGGCGGTGCCGATCAAGAATCCCGACGCGATGGACCCGGTGGTGCGTCGCGCGTGGGAGGCCGGCCGGCGCCTTTCCGCGACTGACTACTTGGGCGCGGTGGCGCGGATGCATAACGCCTCGCGCGAGATCGTGCAGACCCTGGCGCCCTATGACGCTACGCTCGCGCCGACGCTGCCCACCGCGGCGCCGCGCCTGGGCCTGCCGACCGAGAAGTTCGAAGAGCAACTCTATCCGTTCATCCAGTTCACGTTTCCCTTCAACGCTACCGGACAGCCGGCTTTTTCGCTGCCCAACGGTTTCACCAGGGCGGGACTGCCGATCGGTTTGCAGATAATCGGCCGGCCTGCCGGCGAACTCGGAATCATCGCGCTCGCGGCGGCTTTCGAGGAGGCGCAGCCCTGGCGCGATCAACGTCCACCGCTGGACTAGCGTGCGCTAGTCCAGCGGCCGAGGAGCGATTTGATCTGTCGCACATAACTGATATTCGGGCGGCCGCCGATCGCGAGTTCGGCGACGGCGTCCAGAGCGACGCGCGGACTGTCGGATTCGACGGCGACGCTGTGTAGCATGCGCCCGCCGATTTCGACTTCGACAAATTCCGCCGCGCATCCGCCGAGCACATAGCGGCGTCGGGTCTTTCCGAGTTCAACCGCGACGAGACGCGGATGCGGATTCACCACGGTCTCCACGAAAAGCGGGGCGGTGAAAAGCTGCGTACCCAATTCCGGCGGATCGACGTGGAGCGCGGGCAAGATACTTTCCGCGACGAGCATCGAGTCAATCGGAAAGTCCGCCTTAAGGTATGGCTGCCATTGCTCGAGATCTTGATCGGTGCGCAATAGGATTTTGATGTCGATCGCGCCCGCCCTGATTTTTGTGTTGGTGGCGTCGGTAGTGTCCGAGACAATATAGGTCTCGCGGGTGCGCTCCGCCGGCTGCGGCCCCGAAAGCTTCCCCAGACGATCATTCAGGTCCGAGAGCGACCGATCCCAAATCCTGAATTCGAAACGCGGCCTCCCGTCCTGACGCGTAATCTTTGGATTCGCGGATGGCATCGTAACGCCTCTCCCGCGCAATTGTTACTCACAGCTTGGGCGTTCGCCAGAGCGCTTTTCACGTCTTGGGAAGTTCCCGTTTGCATTATCGATTAACCATTCATTAATACGGCCAAAATATTCCTATAACCGATCGATTTTTGGATCATATAGACAGGCAGTCCGCGCAGAGTTCAACAAGGCAAGGCTGGGGTGGTCGGATGGCGTACGGACTTTGTCTGAATGATGAGTTACCGAAGTCGCGAACGCCATCCGGGCACTCCACCGGCGAACGCGCCGAGCTGCTTAGACTGTCATCCGCGAAAATACGGCATTACCTTGCTCGCGAACAGCTCCAGGTGCTCGTACATCTTTTTCGGCGGAAAGCCCGGTGGGCACGTCCAGGTGTAGTAGCGCTCGATCGGAATGCGCGAGGCGTATTCGCGAATCATCTCGACCGCCCGCTCGGGCGTCGCCACGTTGAGCAGCCCGCTCTTGCGCAACTCCTCCACCGAGTTCATGTGCGGAAAGAAATCCTGTCCGGAGTCGCCCATCCACTTGGCGTAGAGGTTGATCTGATAGAGCACGTGCGGCGCCATCTCGTGCCAGGTCTTGTCGGGATCGTTCGCCACCACCAGCCAGACATGGCCGGCAATGACGTGGGCCTTGGCGGGATCCTTGCCCAGCGCGCGTAACTCGGCCGCGTAATTATCGTACGCGGGGCGCACTTCGTTGATCGCGATGTAGCCGTCGCCATAGCGCGCAGCGCGCTTCGTGGCTCCCGCCGCGAAGCCGCCGACCCAAATCGGAGGGCGCGGCTTCTGCACCGGTTCGGGCGACACTCGCGCGCCCTCGATATGGAAATGCTTGCCGTGAAAAGTCAGCGTCTCGCCTTCCCACAGCCGGCGGATAATCTCAAGCGCCTCGTTCATGCGTCCGGCGCGCTCTTTGTACTTCAGCCCCAGCCCCTCGAATTCCCCGGCCCGGTAGCCTAGCCCTGCGCCCAGTTCGAAACGGCCATCGGAGAGGATGTCCACGGTGGCGCCGTCTTCAGCCAGCCGCACCGGATCGTACATCGGGAGCAGCACTACCGAGGTGCCAATTCTGATTTTCTTCGTCTTCATCGCGATCGCCGCTGCGATCGGCATTTGCGCCGGCGAATAGCCGTCATCGACGAAGTGATGCTCGCTCAGCCAGACGTCGTGGTAGCCGATGCTCTCGCCGTAGGCAATCATGTCGAGCGTTTCCGCGTAGAGATCCTTATATGGACGACGCCACTGTGGCGGATTGCGGAAATCTACCCAGAGGCCAAAGCGCAGTCGCGGATTTTGCGTGGCAGTCGGCATAGCGCACCTCGATTCCGAATTGGCGTCTCAACGAGCGCCCGTCAAACAAACGCATGTCTCACAAAAGCGAAAAAAATACCAGTCGCGATCATCTATAGCCGAACCGCGGCATCACGACCTCGAGCAGGATCAGGATGACCACGATCATTTCCAGCCAAAGCACCCGCCGGTCGCGCGCCACCTCCGCCAGCAACTCCAGCGCCTCTTGCACGGCGCGCAGCTTGAGCTCCAGCGCCCGATAGCGATCGACCAGGTCGAACTCGGCCCGCAGGTCGCCGTAGATCCGATCCATCTCCGGGTCGTCCCATGCCGCGTCGGGCTTGTCGAGCAGATGGAGCACCTGCAGGACCTCGCTGCGGGTCGAGATGGCTTCGCCGATGAAACGATGGAGCCGGCGCGTGCGCAACGGCACGGTTCCGCGCCGCTCCAGACGCTCGACAAAGGTGCCGGTGCGAGTCGAAAGCCGGTCAACAATTCGCTCGTAGTATTCCATCGCCGCGCTTTGCGCCACGATCAGCGAAACGATCCCGGCGCGCGCGGGCGTGAGGCGATCGACTCGGAGCTTGCCCTCGACGATGCCGGTGGAGAAGCCGGGATCCTCGAGCACCGAGTAATCTTCGCGGATGACCTGCGCGGTCAGTTTCGGCCCCAGCTTGAAGAGCCGCGCCAGTTCGGCTTCGCGGTGCTCGGGCGGAACGTCATAGGCCACGACCGCACCAAAGGGAAAAGCGTATAGGCCACCTTCCGGTTCGAGTGGCACGTACAGTTCATGGGCGGAAATCTTCGCCTGCGGAAAAACTGGCGCCAGTTGCCTGAGCGTCAGGTTTTCTTCGAAGGCGATCGCGTAGAACTGGTGTAGCCGGGGCGCCATCGCATCACGGATAGCATCAGTTGGGCCACGCGATAAGATGCAGGAACTCCTAGCCGTACAAGGGATGAGCAATCGCGCAGGCGATGAGTAAATTTCAGATGAGTAAATTTCAAATGATATTCGCGATGGCTGCGGCGCTCGCGGTCATCGCCACGATGGCGGGGCTCGGTGTCATCCTGGCGCTCGCGATGGCGCGCGAGGACGGCGTCCGCACCGCTGAAGAGCGTGCCGCGGCAGGCGACCTGGAGCCACGCGTCCCGGGATGGACGCTTTTCGGGCGGGCGTTCGCCAAACGCTGTCCGCGATGCGGTCGTGGCGCGGTCTTCGCCTCTTATTTCAGGATGAACCCGCGCTGTAGCGAATGCGGTGCGGTTTTCTGGGTCGATCGCGGCGAATGGCTCGGCGCGTTCGTGATCGATTGGGCCTGTGCCACCGGCGTCGCGATCATGGTGTGGGCGGCGCTGGAGGCTTTCACGACGCTTCCGCAGATCGTGGAAATCGCCATCATCTCGGTTTGCGTGATGGTCAGCCTGTTAGCGACATTTCCCTGGTCGCGCAGTCTGTGGACGGTGTTCCTCTACCTGGCTGGCGTGATGGGCGAGCGTCCGGCGCGCGCGCATCCTGATACCGCGCCACCCACGGCCTTGCCGCCTCATCCGCCGAATTGAAGAATGCGCGAAACAGTCCGGGCTCAGCCGCTGATACGGGCCAGATAAGCGAGCAGCGCGTCACGAATCGGAAGCTGATTCTTGTAGCCGCGCATACCCGCGGGAACCTTATCGAGCGCCTGCGCCAGGCCCCGCGCCACCGACGGCAAATCTTCCAGCACTGACAGCGGGCGGATGTAGGTCCGAATCGTGAACAGCACATCGCCGGAGCGGGGTAGCCGCCGCAGGCTCTGCCGCTCCGAGCGAATCCATAGTTTGCGGCCGGCGTTTTCGGCCGTGATGTCGCTGTTCTGGCCCTGGGCGAATCGGCGCTGCTTCAGGTACAGGTCCGGAGCGTCAACGATGCTCCAGTTGGAGCGCCACGACGGCTTGTGCGCCTTGAGTCCCACCATGTAACGGTCCGAAGGCGCCGCGAGCTTTTCGTCATAGCCGGGAACCGCATGATGAATGGCGGCCATCGGCAGTCCGAATTTGTCCGTCAGCTCCCAGCGCAGTGGAAAGCAGACCGATCCGGCGCTCAGCAGGTAGGTGCCCTTGCCGTCAGGGCTCATCAGACAGAGGTCTTCCTGGATCAGGCGGCCGGCGAGGTCGAGGGGTGCGGCGCTGAAGTCGCCGACGCGCCAAACGTCGCCATTGCTAAGATTTTCGATCCGCGCGTCCGGCTCGATTCCCTCATCCGCGTTCCGCGACGCCGCGGCACGGGTGATGCGAAAGAAATTCGGATAATAGATCGCCAGATGCTCCACCAGCATCTCCAGCACTTCGGCCTGACCGCGTTCGCTGCCCGGCATCGCGCAGAACACCATCGCGTATTCATCGCGCAGGCGCCGCGCCTTTTCGCGCATCTCAGCGGCGTAATGCTCGTCGATATCGAGCCAGGTCTCCTCGGCCATCGGGACCAGGCCGAGCGCAAGACTGTAATTGCCCTCGGCGAAGGGGTAGCGCATGTACTTACCCAGCATCGCCGCGCTTTCCGCCGATTTATCTTTGATCGCCTGGCTCATCGTTGAAGAGCTTCCAAGTCTAATAGCCCATCGCCGAACGGTCGAGTCCTCGGTCGTGCTCGATTTCCGCGCTTCGAATGGCCCGCAGATCGAATTAAGGGGCCTCAAGCCCACGAGACGCTTTGCACCGGCCACGCCGTAAACCTAGATTTGTACGATCTTATGGAAGCTGCCTCGAAGAAACTCTTTTTCATCCTGATTTCCTATACCGAGATCCTCGGCTTCATCGGTTTACAAGACGCCGTTGGATAAAGTAGACACGCCGCTTAACATCCTGGCCCAGATGGTGGGGATGCCCGCCCTGGTGGTGCCGATGTCATTGGCGGTAATCGTAAGCTGCTTCGCGGGCAGTGTGGCATGTCTCAACTCGGGCGCGCGGATTCTCTACTCGCTGAGCCGTCACGGGCTCCTGCCTTCATCGATCGGCGCAGCCCACGACACTCACGAAAGGCCGCACGTCGCGGTCACAATCATGGGCGCGCTACTCTTTGTGGTGCCGGCCGCGATGCTGGCGGTGCCGGAGACTCGGCCATTCGACATTGTGGGCTATGGCGGAACCCTTATCGCGTTCGGATTCATCGGCTCATATTTTCTGGTCTCGGTCGCGGCACCCGCATATCTGAAACGCGAAGGTGTCGTGCGCGGCCGCGACTACGCCCTTGCGGGAGCGGCGGCGCTGCTGCTGATGGTTCCTGCGATCGGCAGCGCATATCCGGTCCCCGCGTGGCCGCTCAGCGTTTTCCCGTACATCTTCCTCTCATATGTGATAGTCGGAATGTTCTGGATCCGCGCTCGGCGCAAAGGTCTTGCGGAATTCGCAGGTGGATCCGCCCGCATCGGTGGGGTGCCAGTCTGGCGCGATGCGTGAAATTAAGAGGAGCGTTCACGATGAATGAGGTTGAAGAAATCGTCCGCACCACATGTCCCCGCGACTGCTACGACACTTGCGGCGTCAACGTTCATAAACGCAACGGCGCGATCGATTCGGTGCGCGGCGACCCCGCGCATTTCGTCAGCCAGGGCCAGCTCTGCGTCAAATGCTCGATCGGCTACAACAACGAATGGCTGGACCCGCGCTCGCGTCTGACCCGGCCGCTGCGCCGCGTCGGGCGCAAGGGCGAGGGCCGCTTCGAGCCAGTGTCGTGGGAGACCGCAATCGATGCGATCGCCGATCGGCTAAAGAGCATTGTCGCAAACGCCGGACCGCAGGCCATCCTGAATACGCACTATAGCGGCACCATCTCGCTCATCGCGTATCTGTTTCCGACACGCTTCTTCAACCGTCTCGGCGCGACCGAGGTCAGCCCCGACACGATTTGCAACATGGCCGGCCACGTCGCCTTGCATTATATGTACGGCACCTCGGTGAGCGGCTTCGATCCGCGCACCGGCGCCGACGCCACCTGCATCATCGTGTGGGGCGCGAATCCTTCAGCATCGGGTCCGCACGTGCAGGAGCACTGGCTCGCGAAGTTGCCGGGCAAGGTGGTGGTCATCGACCCGGTGCGGACCGCGACGGCCGCGGCGGCGGACCTCCATCTGCAACCGTTCCCGGGAAGCGACGCGGCGCTGGCTTTCTCGATGCTCCACGTCATCCAGCGCGAGAAACTGGTCGATCGCAACTTCGTCGCGCAGCACACCGTGGGATGGGACGCGGTTGAACCGATGCTCGCGCAATGCACGCCGCAGTGGGGGGAGGCGCAGACTGGCGTGCCGGCGCGCCTGATCGAGGAGGTCGCGCGCCTGTATGGCCGCGGCCCGTCGCTGCTGTGGATGGGCCAGGCGCTCCAGCGTCAGCCGACCGGCGGCAACGTGATGCGCGCGTGCGCGCTACTTCCGGCGGTCACCGGAAATCTCGGCAAACCCGGCGCCGGGTTCGTCTATCTGAATTTCGACATGGCGCAGCGCGGAATCGACGGCGAGTACCTGACCGCGCCGCATCTGAGCAAGGGCGCTCCGCCGTCAATCAGTCAGATGGACCTCGCCGCCACCCTCGAGGACCCCGCACGTGCGCAGGCCCTGATGTGCTGGAACATCAATATCGCGGCGTCCAATCCGCAGCAGGAGCGCCTGCGCAAAGCGCTGATGCGCGAGGACCTGATGACGGTCGTGCTCGATTTGTTCCCGACCGACACCACCGACTTTGCCGATTTCGTGCTGCCGGCGGCGAGCTTCCTGGAATTCGACGATCTGGTGGCGAGCTACTTTCATCTGACGCTTTCGGCGCAGGTCAAGGCGGCGGAGCCGATGGGCGAGGCGCTGCCCAATTCGGAAATCTTTCGCCGCCTCGCGCGCGCGATGGATTTCGCCGAGCCCGAGTTGCATGAGAGCGACACTGAAATTATCGCGACGCTGTTGAAGCGCGCGAACCTCGACGGCGATTTTCGCTCGTTTGCCGCGCGTGCGCCCGTGTACCTTCCCGCCGAGCCGCTGATCCAGTTTCGCGATCTCACGTTTCCGACGCCCAGCGGCCGTATCGAAATCGCCTCCGAGAGCGCCGCGGCCGACGGCCATCCACGGGTTCCGCAACCCCTCGCCGATCCCCGGCCCGCCTCGGGGCGGCTGCGATTGCTGTCGCCATCTTCGCAATGGGCTTTGAACGACAGTTTCTCCAACGTGGCTAAAATTGCGGCCCATACGGGCCCTCCCGCGATCGCGATGCATCCGGATGATGCGGCCAAGCGCGGGCTCGCCGAGGGCGACCAGGTGTTGGTCACCAACGAAACCGGCCGCCTCGTAATGCGCGTCACCCTGACCGAGACCATCCCGCGCGGGGTTGCGCTATCGCACAAGGGCCGCTGGCCGAAACAGGAGGCCGGGCATCGAAACGTGAACGTGCTGAACCCCGGGCGCAAGTCGGACATGGGTGAAAGCACCGCCGTGCACAGCGTGGAGGTTACCGTCGGGCCGGTTACCGCGGCTTGAGCGCCGTTTCCTTTGACCTATTTAGCCTGGACCGCTAGCATCGGCGGCGATGTCCTGGCGAATAGGAATAGACGTTGGCGGAACCTTCACCGATCTCTTCGCGGTCAATGAAGAGAACGGCGAAACCCGCACGGCCAAGGTTCTCGGGACCAAGCATCGGCTGGTCGAAAGCGTGCTCGGCGCGCTCAAGCAGACGGGTATCAAGCCGGCTGAGGTTGCGGAAGTAGTGCATGGCAGCACGACCGCGACCAACGCGCTGATTGAGCGCAGTTTTCCTCCTGCGGCGATGATCACCACCGAGGGGTTTCGCGATACGATCGAGATTGGCCGCCAGCGCCGCGAACGGCTCTATGATCCCTACCAGGTAAAGGAGCGCCCGCTCATCCCGCGGCGGATGCGCTTTGCGCTCACCGAGCGGATGTCGGCGCAGGCCGAGATAGTCCGGCCGCTGGATGAAAAAGCCGCGCGCGCGGTGATCGCGGAGGCGCTCGCACAGGGCGCTGAAACAATCGCGGTCTGTTTCATCAACGCCTACGTCGATGGCCGCCACGAGCGGCGCGTGCGCGAACTGATTCGCGAAGCCGCGCCGAAGGTCCGCGTCGCGATTTCGAGCGAGACGCGCCCGCAATTCCGCGAGCTGGGCCGCTTCATGACCACGGTCGTGCGCGCGGTCCTGCTGCCGGTGATGGCCGGTTACCTCCAGGATCTCGAAAACGAACTCACCAAGTGGGGATTCAAAGGCTCGCTGCTCATTATCAAATCCAACGGTGGCGTGATGGGCGTCGCGTCCGCGATCGAACGGCCCGAGGAGTTGATCGAATCCGGGCCGGCCGGCGGGGTCGCGTACGCGAGCGCGCTTTCGCGCTCGATGCGCGAGGCGGCAAAAGTCATCCACACCGACATGGGCGGCACCTCATTCGACGTCGCGGTAGTCGAAGACGGCGAGGGCCTGATCACCAACTCTTACGAGCTGCGCTGGGAGATGCCGATCATCACTCCGATGCTGGATATTCGGAGCATCGGTGCCGGCGGCGGCTCGATAGCCTGGATTGACGAGGGCGGATCGTTGCGGGTCGGGCCCCGCAGCGCCGGTTCCGACCCCGGTCCGGCCTGCTACGGTAAGGGGGCCAAAAACGCGACCGTCACCGACGCCAACCTGCTGCTCGGCCGGCTCGAGCCGACGCTGGGCGGCAAAATGATTCTGGACCGCGATGCGGCGCATCGCGCCGTCGCCGAGATCGGAAAGCGCGTCGGACTGGATCCGATAGCGGCAGCCGAAGGTATAGTTTCGATCTGCACCGAGAACATGGCGCAGGCGATTCGTCTCGCGTTGGCCGAGCGCGGCCGTGACCCGCGCGACTTCGCACTGGCAAGCTCCGGCGGCGCGGGCGCGATGCATGCCTGCTGGATCGCGCGCTCGCTCGGAATCCCCACGGTGATTGTGCCTGCGTACGCCGGCGTCGCGTCGGCCTACGGGGCGACCCGGATGGATTTGCGCCACGACCTGGAGCGATTTTTTTACTCGCCGGTCGCGGACACCAACCCCGAGCAGCTCGAACAGCTTTATCGCGCGCTCGAGGAAGACGGCCGTGCACTGTTGTCGCGCGAGGGAATCGCGCTTGCCGCGGTGCGGCTCAAGCGCACCGCGCAGATGCGCTATGTCGGCCAGAGCTACGAAGTTTTGACCCCGATTCCGGATCGCATCGGGGCGACGCTAGATGAGGTCAACGCCAATTTCCACAAGTCGCACCTGCGCGAATACGGCGTCGCCTCGGAGGAGTTCGCTCCGGCCTTCGTGAGTCTCGGTGTGACCGCGCTGGGCGTGGTCGCCGGACACGGAACGGGTGATTCGCAGGCTGTTCCCGCGGGCGCCCGAAAAGGCGATACTGAAAACGTGATCAAGGGCGAGCGCGACGTGATTTTCGACGGCAAAGCGATTCGGACCGCGCTCTACGACGCGGCGGCGCTCCGCCCGGGGCGCAGGATCGAAGGTCCGGCGATAATCGAGCACGAGCACTCCTGCACCGCGCTCGCGCCCGCAAGTTCGGCCATGGTCGACACAGAAGGCAATTTGTCCATAACCGTGTGAGGAAGTGCCGATGAACACTCCGAATGAAAATGGCAAGCGGCTTGATCCGGTAACCTTCGAAGTCCTGCGCAGTTCCTTCGAATACGTCTGCGGCAGGATGAGCACGGTGCTGCAGAAGGCCGCCTTCTCGCCGATCATCTACGACATGGTCGATTTCTCAAACGCCATCTACAACGAGAAGCTCGAGTTGCTCGGCCAGACCGCCAACTGCCCAGTTCATATCGCGGCGATGCATTTTTCAGCGCAGGCTTCGGTCAAGCATTTCGGCTTTGAGAGCCTGCGCCCGGGCGACATCTTCGTGCTCAACGATCCCTACGACGGCGGTACGCATCTGAACGACATGACGTTTACGATGCCGGTCTTTTTCGAGGGCGACATCCTAGGCTTCGCCGTTTCGCGCGGCCATTGGACCGATGTCGGCGGCGGCGCGGCCGGTGGGCAGGCTTTCGGCACGCACATCGCCGGCGAGGGTCTGCGGCTGCCGCCGCTGCGGATGTACGAGAATTATCGCGTCAACGATGATCTCCTGCGGATCATCGTCGCCAACACGCGTACGCCGCAGTACATCAAGGGCGACCTGCAGGCGCATCTGGCGGCGCTGCGCGTCGCCGAAGCGGAACTGCAGCGCATCGCCGGCCGCTATGGGATGGAAACCGTGCGCCAGGGCATGCGTGAGGTGCTCGACTATACCGAACGCCTCACCCGCAACGCGATTCGTGAGATCCCCAACGGCACCTACCACGCGGTGGACTACGCCGACACCGACGGCATCTCGGACGAGCCCGTGCGCGTGGAAGTGACGCTCGAGGTCGAGGACGACCGCATCATCGTGGATTTCGAGGGTAGCGATCAGCCGGTGGCCGGCGGAATCAACTCGCCGATGGCCAATACCTATTCGGCAGTTTATTACTCACTTAAGTTTTTTCTCTCTTCCGACGCGCCCGCCAATGCGGGCAGCTTCCGTCCGATCGAAATTCGGTTGCCCGAGAATAGCTGGCTCAACGCCAAGTGGCCCGCGCCGACGATCGGTTGCACCACGCTCACCTCGTCCAAGATTACGGCGGCCATCTGGAAGGCGCTTTCCGATGCGATTCCCGATCGCGCGGTCGCTCCGACTTTCGCCGAATGCAACTGGTTCGTCTGCTCAGTAAAGGATCCGAAAAGCGGCGAAAATTTCGTCTTCTCGGACCTGCCGGCAGGCGGATGGGGCGGCACGCCGCTCCACGACGGCATGAACGTGACCCAGGATCCGCTGGGCAACTGCGCCAACTTGTCGGCTGAGGTCGCGGAACTGCTGTTCCCGATCCGCTACGAGGCCTTTGACCTGCGTGCCGATTCCGCCGGAGCCGGCCGCAACCGCGGTGGCCTGGGGTCGCGCATGGTGATCACGATGCTCGGCTCCTCGGAGGTGTCGATCGAGACCTCGCGCACGCGCACGGGCACTCCGGGCGTCGCGGGCGGCGGCGACAGCGTCGCGCAACGGGTCTCGCGCGTGACCGCGGACGGCAAGCTCGACGTCTTCGGCGGCATTTCGCCGGACGGGGTGTGGCACAATCCGCTGCGCGGCAAGCGCCTTGAGCCGGGCGATCGATTCGAGGTTCTCACCACTGGCGGCGGTGGATGGGGCGACCCGATGCTGCGTGAACCGGCGCGAGTGCTGGAAGATTTTCTCGACGGCTACGTGACGCCGGCCCAGGCCCGTGACGGCTACGGCGTGGTTATCGATTCGAAGTCGAAGACCGTGGACGGCGAGGCGACCAAGCGCACGCGCGCCGATCATCAGAAGGCCGAGGCGGTCGCAGCGGCCGGCCGTTGACGGCGGCGCGGCGTCGATTCGCGCAGGACGCGTCGCGCTTCATGCCCGCGAGGAGTTTCGCTTCATCCAGGATTTTCTGGATTCTGCAGGCGCTCGGCTTTTGTGCGTTTAGCGGGTTACTGCTTTTCGGATGCGCCGGCAGGATCAATATTCCCTTCTTCTGGGCATACCTGCTGATTTGCGCGGTGTCTTTCACGGTCGCCACGCTGATTGTCGAGCCCGAGCTTTTCCAGGAGCGCATCAGGCCTGGCGGGCAGCCGCTTGAGCTTAGATACTACGCATTGCTTCTGCCACCGATCGTGCATTGGTGTATCGCCGGACTCGATGTCGGCCGATTCCACTGGTCCGATTCTGTTCCGCTGACCCTCAAAGTTGCCGGCCTCGCGATTTTCGCCTCGGCGCTCGCATTGATCACGTGGGCTATGGGCACCAATCGCTTCTTCTCTTCCATAATTCGCCTGCAGGAAGATCGGGGACACGAGCTGGTAAGCGGCGGCCCGTATCGATGGATCAGGCATCCGGGCTATATTGCCGGACTGCTGTTCTGTCTCTCCAGCGGAATCGCGCTGGGCTCGTGGCTCTCTTTGGTGCCCGCCGTGCCGTGCGTCCCGTTGCTTCTCAATCGTACCGTGGCCGAGGATCGGTTCCTCAAAAACAATCTCAAGGGATACTCAGCGTACGCGCAAGCGGTGCGCTACCGTTGGGTTCCCGGAATCTGGTAGGACCGGATTCCTTCGGCAGGAGGCCATCATGAAGATCGGATATATGCCTGATACGCATAGCGGCACGTACGATCAGCCGATTCCCTCGCGCGAGACGGTCGCCGCCTTCGCCGACCAACTTCTCGAAGAAGGTGTGCAGGCCGAACGCAGCGGCTTCGATGGAGTTTTTTTTCCCGAGCGCCACGCCCGCAGCGAGTGCGTGTTCCCGCCTCCGCTGATCATTATGGCGGCGCTGGCTGCGCGCACGCGCAGGGTCGACCTTGGCACGATGGTGTTGCAGCCTCCGCTATACAACCCGATGCATCTCGCCGAGGACGTCGCGATGATCGACAATCTCTCGCGCGGGCGCGTCAGGCTCGGAGTTGGGATGGGCTATCATCCCGATTACTTCAACCTCTTCGGCGAGCCGCACAAGCAGCGCTTCTCGCGCTTCGAAGAATCGATCGAAATTCTTCGCGGCGCCTGGTCGAGCACCGGCAAGTACTCGTTCCACGGCAAGCGCTATCACTTCGACAACGTGTTGCTCTCGCCCAAGCCATACCAGGCGGGTGGGCCGCCGCTTTGGATCGGCGCCGCCTATCCGGAAGCCATAAGGCGTGCGGGCCGTCTCGGTGATGCGTGGGCGATCTTGCCGTTTTGGGATTCGTTCGAGACCCTCAGATCGCAGGCCGACATCTACCGCGAGGAAGCCGCGAGGCAAGGCCGGCGGCCGATGGTCGTGCTGATGCGCGACGGATGGGTCGCGCGGACCCAGGAGGAGGCGGAGCGCACTTTCGGCGAACTATGGGTGCAGGACATGCTCTACTACTACCGCTACGGATTGTTGACGCCGAACCCGGAGTTTCAGAGCGAGTCGGATTTCACGGTGGCGAAGATGCGCAAGTTCCTGGTGCTTGGCGATCCGGTGGCCTGCGTCGAGCGCGCAAAGTACTGGTGCGACGCGCTGGGCGCGGACTATCTGATCATTCGAAGCCGCGTGCCGCTGGGCCCGCGCCGCGCCGAAACGATGCAATGTCTGCAGCTATTCGGTGAAGAGGTGCTGCCGCATCTGCGATAAAAAAGCTCCCTCCTCCGGGAAGGCTCCCGGGAGGAGGGAGTAGGTAGTAAAACGAACTGACTATTTGTAGCGCGGCAGCAGTTCCTTGCCGAAAATTTCGACCTGTCTGCGGGCCTCGGCTTTCGGGAGCAGTCCCTGGTCGCCTTGCCAGACGAACCACTCCGGATGCGCGTTCTCCACCAGCTCGTCCATCCTGCGCCGCACGTCTTCGACGCTGCCCAGGTAGGCGAAATCCGCCCGCTCCATGCGCGCGATGGTTGCTTCCTCGGCCGGCAACATCTTCTTGCCGTACTTGGCGTCGTCCGCAGCCTCGCGCCAGGCTTCGAAGAAACCGAAATGGTAAAAGAATTCGCGGAACGCGGTTCCGATTACTCCTTCCTCGGCCAGTTTTTCCGCCTGCGCATGATTGTCCGCGAGATATACAGCGCGCAGCACGCCCACGCTCTCGCCGAGCTTCAACTGACGGCCGGCCTTTTTTCCCTCTTCCTGGTAAGCCTCGACCAGTTTGCGCAGCAGCGGCGGCTGCGAGATCAGGATGGTCGGCGTGATGCCCTCGCGCGCGCACCAGCGCACCGTCTCTTCGCTGATTGAAAATGCCTGGAACAGCGGCGGATGCGGTTTCTGATACGGCTTGGGGACCACGTTGATCTTCTGGATACGTCCGTCCTCGTCAACCTCGCCGGGGAAGCCGTACTCGCGCGTCCACTTGGCGGGCGGCCACTGAATTCCTTCCTGAGGAGACGGATACTCGTAGTACTTGCCCTTGAAGCGGAACGGCTCGTCGCCCCACGCGAGCTTCAGGAAGCGGAACACCTCCTCGAAGGCCTCGCGATTGACGCGGTCGGTCTCGCTCTTGTCGCTCGTGGTCGCGGTCACGTGAATCTTCTGCGCCATCTGGTTGAGCCAGCGCGCCTGGTAACCGCGCGCGAAGCCCACAAACGTCCTGCCCTTGGTCAACTGATCCAGCCATGCGATTTCGAGCGCGAGCCGCAGCGGATTCCATCCGGGCAGCACGTAGCCGATCGGGCCAACCTTGATCCGTTTGGTGTTGTGGATCACGTGCTGCGTCAGCACTGGCAGACTGCCCATCTCCAGGCCTTCGCTGTGCAGATGATGCTCGGGGAAGCAGACCGCGTCGAAGCCGACTTCTTCAGCCAGCTGCGCGATCTCCACCACTTCTTCGATCATGCGCTGCCAGCGGTCGGTACGGTTCGCAATCGGGCGCAGCGCCCGCCGTTCTTCGAGCGTGGCCGGAAGGCTGGGCAGGAAAAAGTACATGAATTTCATCGCGTCTACCTCCAACGAGCGCTGCCATACTTGGGCGCATCATATGTCCACTTTGTTCCGAAATGCTATCGGAGGAAAGGCGCTAATTCGCTGGCCGCGGCGGCGCCGAAAAGGTTTCGTCGGCGTTTGTTGAGAGACCGCCGCTTTGCGTACTCTGGGCCAGACCGAGCGCCCTCCCGAGCTTGCGCACGAGGTTCCGGCCGCAGCTTCGATAGGGGCAGGAGCTCGCGAATATCGCCACAGGAGCGCCGCCATTGGATTTCAAAATCCCCGCCGAGATCACCGCCTACCTTGCCGAACTGGATCAGTTCATCGAGCGCGAAATCAAGCCGCTCGAACGCGAAAACGACAACATCCGCTTCTTCGATCACCGCCGCGAATGGGCGCGCACCGACTTTGAGCGCGGCGGCCTGCCGCGCCATGAATGGGAGGCGCTGCTCACCGAGATGCGCCGGCGCGCCGACCGTGCCGGACACTATCGCTTTGCGTTGCCCAAGGAATACGGCGGCAAGGACGGCTCCAACCTCGCGATGGCGATTATCCGGGAGCATCTGGCGGCCAAGGGGTTGGGCCTGCACAACGATCTGCAGAACGAAAGCTCGATTGTCGGTAATCTGCCGACGGTCCTGATGTTCCGCGATTTCGGGACCAGGGAGCAGAAGGAGGCGTTCATTCCGGGAATCCTCGACGGCTCGTTAAGCGTCGCCTTCGGCCTGACCGAGCCGAATCACGGCTCCGACGCAACCTGGATGGAAACGCGCGCCGTGCGCGAGGGAGACGGATGGCGCATTAATGGCGCAAAAATCTGGAACACCGGCCTGCACGTCGCGACCCACGACTTCGTGTTCGCGCGCACCAGCGGGCGCGACGGCGGCGCCAAAGGCATCACTTGCTTCATCGTCCCGGTGAAAAGCGCGGGTTTCAAAATCGAGGAATATCTCTGGACCTTCAACATGCCGACCGACCATCCGCGAATCTCGCTCACCGACGTCTTCGTCCCGGGCGACGCGACGCTCGGCGATCCGGAAAGCGGGTTGGAAGTCGCGCAGCACTTCGTCCACGAGAACCGTATTCGGCAGGCGGCCTCCTCGCTTGGCGCCGCGCAGTACTGCATCAACGAAAGTGTAAAGTACGCCAAGGAGCGCAAGCCCTTCGGCAAGCCGCTTGCCACCAACCAGGCCGTCCAGTGGCCGCTGGTCGAGCATCAGACTGAGGCCGCGATGCTCCGCGCGCTGATTCACAAGACGGCGTGGGAGATGGATCAGATGTCGAAGCCCGAAGTGGCGGAGAGATTGTCGGACAGGGTTGCGATGTGCAACTACCGCGCGAACCGGCTGGTCTGCGAAGCGGCCGATCGCGCGATGCAGGTTCACGGCGGCCTCGGCTACTCGCGGCACAAACCGTTCGAGCACATTTACCGCCATCATCGGCGCTATCGAATCACCGAGGGCGCGGAAGAGATCCAGATGCGCCGGGTTGCGCAGGTGATGTTCGGCTTCGGCAGCAAGGCCCGGGGAAGCGAATAACCCTCGGACCGGCTGCGGACGTAAGATTATGAGCGACGACGATTTTCTGCTTAGACTCGAAGCGGCACTCGCGCGTCATACTGGCAAGCCCGCGAAAGTGCATGACTTGCAGCGGCTGACCGGCGGCGCGAATCGGACGACGATGTCGTTTGATGTTGGCGGCGCCGACCCCGGCGAACCGCGCCGCCAATGCATCCTTCAACTTGGCACGCAGACGTTCGACTCGGTCGTCGGCATGGTGCCGCAGATCACTCCCGCGGAGCAGGCGCGCGTAATGATCGCGGCCGCGCGGGTGGGGGCCCCGGCCCCGCGCGTGATCGCGATCCTTGAACCCGCCGACGCGCTGGGCGAAGGCTACATCACCGCGCGCGTCGCCGGAGAGACGCTGGGTGCGCGGATCGTGCGCGACGAGCGGTTCGCGGCGGCGCGGCGGGTGATGGCGCGGCAGTGCGGCGAGATTCTTGCTGCGATTCATCGGATCGATCCAGGCGAGGCGCCTTTCCTGATGCGCCAGGACGCCGCCGCACACGTCGCGGCGCATCGCAGCATCGTCGATAACTACAACTTCAAACTGCCCGCGCTCGAACTTGCGCTCCGATGGGCGGCGGAGAACGTGCCGCGCAATCAGCGCCTCACCGTCCTGCACGGCGACTTCCGCACCGGGAATATGATCGTCGGCGAAGAGGGCATCCGATGCGTTTTGGATTGGGAACTCGCGCAGGCTGGCGACCCTATGCAGGACCTCGGATGGCTCTGCATCCGAACCTGGCGCTTCGGCGGTGCCGGACCGGTCGGCGGCTTTGGTTCGCGGGAGGACCTCTTCGCCGCATATGAGAGAGCGAGCGGCCATCCGGTCGATCCCGCGCACGTCAGGTTTTGGGAGGCGTTCGGTAATGTCAAATGGGCGGTCGATTGTCTGCTTTTGGGAACGCGCGGAATCGAAGAGGTTGGCATCGAGCGCTCCGCGATCGGCCGTCGTATCGAGGAGCCGTTATGGGATTTCTTCGATCTTATCGAGAGCCGCGAATAGCCAGCGCTTAAACCACAGAGGAACTGCGATGCCACAAAGCATGCCCAGCGCGCCCGTGCTTTTGACCGCGGCGGTGAAATATCTCGAAGAAGAACTGCTTCCCACGCTGACCGGGTATCATCGCTTTCAGACCCGGGTCACGGCGAACGTGCTGAATATCGTGCGGCGGGAACTCGAGTTGCGCGGCGCACAGTCGGCCGCGGAACGCGGACGGCTCGCGGCGCTGGCGGAACACGACGGCGACACCGAAACGCTGAGCGCCGAACTATGCGAATTGATTCGCCAGGGTGCGATTGATTTGGACGACGCGGACTTGCGGACGCATCTGCGTCAGTCGCTGGCCGACGCGTTGGCGATAAATAACCCCAAGTGGCCGAGCCGCTAGGGGTCTCTCTTCAGTCATCCCGAGCAACGCGGGTCCGCGCGCTCGTCCACGAATGTGAGTGTTCCAGAATCGACTAGAATTTCCCGTGGCGGCCTGCGCCACCTGCGAAGCGCGCCGCGCCGGAGCGCGTCTCGCCCGAGCGCACCGTCGCGATTCCGCGCGCGAACTCGTTCCCGAGCGCCGCTTCGAGCGGCAACGTCCATCCCTCGTATACCGACAGACGGTCGCTTCTGAGGCATCGCTGCGGAAAAGCCGCGAGTTGCGCGGCTAGTTCTTTTGCAGTGGCGAGGGCTGCGCCTGGTTCGACGATCCGGTTCGCAAGGCCCATTCGCATCGCTTCCTCGCCGCTGACGCCGCGTCCCGTGAGGATCATATCCATCGCGTGACTCATCCCGATAAGCCGCGGCAGCCGGATCGTGCCGCCGTCGATCAGCGGCACACCCCAGCGCCGGCAGAACACGCCGAAAACAGCATCGCGCGCCGCCACTCGCAGGTCGCACCAGAGCGCCAGTTCAAGGCCACCAGCAACTGCGTATCCTTCCACGGCTGCGATGACCGGTTTGCCGAGCAGCATCCGCGTGCAGCCGAGCGGGCCGTCGCCGTCCGCGGCGAGCCGGTTCCCCGCGGTGGTGGACACCGCTTTCAAGTCGGCGCCCGCGCAGAAACATCCTCCTGCGCCGGTCAGGACTGCTACCGCCAGTCCGTCTTCGCGCTCGAAGCGGCGAAAGGCCTCGGCCAAAGCCTCCGCAGTTGGACGATCGACGGCGTTGCGTGCGTCAGGGCGATCGATAGTGACGATCGCCAGCGGCCCTTCGATTTCAAACCTCACCGCGCCCATCGTGAACCTCGCTATTTTTTCATTTCTCTACGGTCTCGCGTTCGATCGCGAGCATCGCGTCGAGTCCGATGGTCTGATGGAGTTCGTTCTGTTCGTGACCCAGCCCCTGCGGCGCGAACAGGCTGTCCGAGTCTCCATTCGCAATCGCCCGGTAGCACTGCTTCATCGTCTTGTGAAACAGCAGCACCGGGCTCACCGCGTCGACCAGCAGCCTGAATCCGAGCGTCGCAAGCTCGGCCTTCGTCAGTCCCATTTTTCGCAAGTGTCCGTCGCTGGTCAGCGTCATCAGCGGTGGCGCAAGGCGTTCGCCAAGATGGCGGAAGTGCTCGGCCTTGTGCGCCATCACTAGCAACACGTCGGCGCCCGCAGCACGATATGCGTCGGCCCGGCTGAGCGCGTCGTCCATCGTGCTCGAACGGAGCGCATTGGTGCGCCCGATGATCACGAAATCGCGGTCGCGTCGAGCTTTGGCGGCCTCGCGAATCTTCGCGCTCATCAGGCCGGCGTCAATCATGTGCTCGATGCCAACATGATGATGCGCGCGTTTTGGCAAAAGCTGGTCTTCGATCTCGATTGCCGCAAACCCGGCCGCCTCGACCATGTTAATTGTGCGATGCAGATGCATCGGATCGCCCCATCCGCATGCGCCGTCGAGGATGAGCGGCAGCGGGCACACGGTGCGGATGTCGATTCCGATACGCACCATCTCGGTCAGCGTCAGGTTGGCCTCGGTAACGCACTGGATGTAGCCGAGGCCGCCACCGCCCAGGTAGAGCGCCGGAAACCCGGCGGCCTCGGCGAGCTTCGCGCTCAACGGATTAAACACGACCGGCGCTTCAATCAGCGAAGTGCCTTCAATCATTTCACGCAAGTTCTGACGTAAGCTGGCCATGGACGGCTCCGATTTCGCCAGGGAGTTTCCTCTGCTGAACGGCGAATCGCAGGGGTTAAAATAGGTTGAAGCGGACGCCGCCGATCATCAGCTGGTCGTCGCTGATTTTGCGTCCTCGTTGAGCCGCCGAGGCGAGGATGCGAGCGCGATTGTGGACCACGATATCGACGCCGCCGAGGCCCTCGCCGCGGCCGTCGGTTGCTTCAACGAAACGCACGCTTCCGTTCTCAAGCGGCATCTCAAAGCGCCCTCGGGAATCCTTGCGCAGTGGAAGTTCGGCGATGCTACTCCAGCGCTCGGCGAGCCCGCGCGGGTCGGCCGACTGGAGCTCGACTGCGCTGTAATATTTGACCACGTCGGTATGCATCACGCTGACCCACTCGCTGCCGCCGGCCGGCGTCCAATGGCCTTCGGGCTCGCCCATCGCGTCCCAATCGATCTCGAAGAACGCGCCTCCGGTGTCGGCCGGATGCAATTGCATGCCGTGAAACGACTTGCCCTCGTGTTCCCACGCGATGCGCACGTTGAGCGCGGCGGCGCGGGCTTTGCGCGCGAGCTGAGCGTCGTGCGAATCGCACTGGCAGATGACCATGTAGCCGCCGTCGCCACCCCGGCGCTTGAGGTAACGTCCGGCGGCGGTATTTTCTTTGACCGGCGCGACCACTTCGAGGAAGTTTCCGCCGATCGGCATCAGCGAATTCTCAAGCCCGAAGGCCGCGACCGCAGGGTCCACGAAGCAGACGTCGATCGCGAAGATCGCCTTGAAGTCATCGACGACTGGTGCGAGCCTTTCCGCTACCAGGCAGATCTGACGAAGTCGTATCGACATGCGAGCCTCCCTGAACGTGAGTTTCCCCGACGGCGGAATTCAAATTGACAGCGCCAGCAATCCGCCCGCCGGACGAGTACTGAAGCGAAACGATACATCCTGTTGCAGCCGCCAAGCCAGCGTATCGGGGCGTGGGCTCGCGCCGCTGGAAATCGCCGTAGCTCCCTGATACCGTCCTGCGCCGATTTCGGCTACAGTCTGGAGATCGAAGAAGCGGAGCCACTCCGTACGAGGTGACCAAATGGAAGTTGGAGTATTCTACCTACCGAGTATCGGCAACAAGGCTGAAATCAGCGCCGGGATGGCGGGACGGCGCACCGATCTTTATCAACGGATGCTGACCAATCTGGGCGAGCAGGCCCGTTACCTCGACGAGCACGGCTACTATGGCGTCGCCTTCACAGAGCATCACTTTCATATCGAGGGCGAAGAGGTTTCCACCAACCCGATCATGCTCGACATGTACCTTGGGATGCAGACCAAGCGCTTGCGGGTCGGGCAACTGGGCCTGGTCCTGCCCTGCCAACATCCGATTCGGATCGCCGAAGACACGGCGATGCTCGATCAGATGACCAAGGGGCGGGCCTTCGTGGGCTTCGCGCGCGGTTATCAGCCCCGATGGGTCAACACGCTGGGTCAGCATTATCCGGGGCTGACCGAGAGCTTCACCGATCCCGAGAACTACGAGAAGCGCAAGAAGGAACTCTACGAAGAGCACTTCGAGATCATTATGAAGGCGTGGACCAAGCCAACCTTCAGCCATCAGGGCAAGGACTGGCAAATTCCGCCGGCCAACACTTTCTGGGCCGCGCACGAAGTCACCCGCCAGTACGGCCAGGGCGTCGACGACAAGGGTTTTATCAAAGAGATCGGAACCGTGCCGGAGCCCTATCAGAAGCCGCATCCGCCACTGTTCCAACCCTTCAGCTTTTCGGAGTCCTCGGTGAAGTGGGCGGCCAGGAACAATGTCGTCCCGATCACCATTGTCTGCGATACCGAAATCTGTACCGGTCAATTCAAGGCCTGCCAGGACGGCGGCGCGCAGGTGGGAAAGAAACTCGCGTTCGGCCAGGGGATCGGCCTGGCGCGCGAGATGGTCGTCGCCGACACCGACGAGGAGGCGTTCGCGCTGGCGCGTGACGGCGGATGCTTCATCTGGACCAAGTTTTTCGAGCCCTTCGGCTTCAACGCCGCGATTGCCCGGCCCGGCGAAAACTACAAAGACGTGCCCAACACGTTCGAGTCGATGGTCGACCGCGGACTGGCTATCTGCGGCAGCCCGGACACGGTCTCGCGCAAGCTGGAAGCGCTGTTCAAGGTTCTGCCGGCGGAATATTTTTGGGCCTTCATGTACAACGAATTGATTCCACAGAAGGCGATGATGCGATCATTCGAGCTTCTCACGACCAAGGTTTTCCCGCGCTTCACTGATAAAATTCGCTAGTCGATGCGGCCGGGGCGTTCTCAGGGTGAGGATGTTTCATCCTGGGAGCGCCGCCCGGCGCGTGCGGCACGATTCGCACGATCGGGAACAGCGAGCAGACATTCGGCCGGCCTTGCGCCGCGGCAGCCGCCTTATTCGCCCAGCCTGCTCAGAAGCAATCGCTGAATGACCGCGAAGATCATCGCGGTTGTCACACCGAACATCAGCATCCCGTCAGCCGCCTCGAGCGGCCCCAGCAGTCGCCACGACGCCGACATTACTATATCGCCGTAGCCCAACGTGGTGTAATTTTCCGCCGAGCTGTACAAGGCAGCAGCGAAGTCCCGGAATTCGCCGCAGCGCATGAATACCAGCGCCCACATCGCTATTTCACCCAGGTGCGCGGCGAGTGCCACCGATACGGCCGCCGCCACGATCAACACGTCCTTCCAGAAGACCATCCCGGCATGGCCGAGCCTTCTCTCGCGCCGGACGAAGTGGACGATCGCGCTCAGGGCCAGGGCGTGGATGAAGATGGTGGAGAGGGTCGTCGCCGCGCCGGCGGCCAGGGGCAGAAGAACGCCGATGCTATCGCGCGAAGGAGCCATCATGTCCTCCCCTGAACCGACGCGGTTTACTAAGGCTCGTGCAGACTCAGGCTGGTGACGAAACCGAGCGCGGGCACCAGCGCCAGCAGGGCCATCGATGCGCTGAGGCCGTGGCGATCGGCGATCGCTCCGAATACCGGCATCAGCAGGCCGCCGACTGTCATCGAGAGCCCCAGCGTTACACCCGCGGCCAACCCTATTCGCTCCGGCAAATACTCCTGCGCCATAACCACCACCACGCTGGTCGAAGCCGAGAGCGCGATTCCGACCGGAACCAGGAGCAGGCCCGCCGCGGCCAGGCCATGCGCGCTCAGGAATAAGAATAGCAATGGCGAGAGCGCGGCCAGCGACACTACGACCACGACCTTGCGGCCATAGCGGTCAGCCATCCGTCCGCCGATAAGCGTGCCAGTCACCACCGCGCTCAACATGGTAGTCAGAGCGTAGCCGCCGCCGGCTTTCGATCCATGCAGCACGTGCGACCAGTAGAGCGGGATGAACGTGTTGAGTCCGAAAAACACGATCGAGCGCAGCATCACGACCACCGTCAGACGCGCGAAGGCGCTCCACTGCTCGCGGCTTTCAACCGCCGTGGAGCGAGCGCCGCCGAGATGTCGTGGAACCCGCTCAGCGGCGAGCCGCGGCAACTGATAAGTCGCCGCGAGCGACATGATCACGACCGGCACCGCGAGCAGCATCGCTCCGCGAGTGCCGAAAGCGATCAGGGTCGGAGTTATCAGAAGCGGGCCGGCGGCAAAGCCCGCCATCCCGCCCACCGTGAAAAGACTCATCGAGGTCGCCGCGCGCGCCCCGCCGAGATATCTGACCCGTCGCGCGGCTTCGGGATGAAACGCGGAGATACCCATTCCGCTCGACGCTATCGCGGTGAATATCAGTACATAGTTGTGCGTCAGGCCCGTGAGCGCGACGCCGAGACCGGCGAAGCTGAGGCCGATTGGAATCAGCCAGGGCGACGGCCGCCGGTCCGCAAGTAAACCGAACAAGGGCTGGGCCACCGACGAAAAGAGCGTTTGCGCAAGCACCAGTCCGGCCGCGGCGGCGTAGCTCAGATGATATGCCCCGATAAAAAACGGCAGCATCGCCGGGACCACGCCTTGATTGATGTCGTCGGTGAAATGGCAGGCGGAAAGCAGAGCGATCGATTTGTAGTCGGCCGCTTCGGCCTTCGGCGGATCGGCCGTCATATTGGGCACGGAACTCACAAGTCACTCTATCTGTCAGAAGATCGGGACGGCAGGCAACCTCGCGCGCAGCGCGAGGCGCTCCCGCCTGGGCATAACCGAGGACAACTCGTATTGCGTGTCGCGCAACGATTTGGAAGTGTTTCCGGTGTTCAGCGAACTCGTACTGACGTGATCCGCGGCCGGCCAAAGAGGCAAATGGAAGCGAACAAAGCTGCTGAGCTAACCCCGCTCGCCGAGCGATGGTTGCGCGATTTCAACGAAGCTCCGTGGCGCAGGTACCTGCGCTCGCTCGAGCAGCGCGGACTGCTGGCCGAGGTCGACGGCATAATGGTCGACGCTGCAACCATCTTTAAGACGCACTTTCGCTGCGATACCCGCACTTGTGCGGGAATCGACCGCGGCCCCGGCATCGAGTCCTGCTGCACAGACTACGACGTCGAGATTACGCCCGAAGAACACGCGCGAATCCTCGAAAATGGCGAAGCCGTGATGGAGTTGTTGCACCGGCACGACGGCGAGCGCGTCACGACCGCGCGAACGATCGGTGAATTCTTTCTTGAATCGCACACGATTTCGCTGGCCAAGGAGAAAGGACGCTGCGCCTTCTCCTATCGCGACGCCGGCGGCCAACTGCGCTGCGGCATTCATTCATTGGCCCTGGAAAAGGGCGTCCCCGTTCCTTCGATCAAACCGCTCGCCTGCGTGCTGTTCCCCATCGTCATCTACCGTTTCGAGAACGGCGAGACCCTGCTGACCGCGACCTCGCGCGAGACTTCATCGCTGTTCGGACGGGAGAAGGATTCCGAGCTGCCGTGTCTGCGAGCCGAGCAGGGCGACCCGATGTTCGTCGAATGCCGGATGGCGATCGAGGCCGGATTCGGTGAAGCTTTCTATCAGCGTCTCATGCTGGCGGCGAGTGAGTTCACGCAGGCCGGACGTCGCCCAGCTTAGCGGCCGACTCACGCGTGCAGTCGCTGGCCTCGTGACCATAACTTAGCCGTCGCGCCGTCCACGCCCGCGCGCCAGATGCGCGGGCTGCTTGTCCGGCCGGAAAATCTCGGAAAATCCTCGGAAAATCGGTAAATCGTGCGCTATTCACGGCCGCAGTCTTCCATATAACCGGCGGCCCTGTAACCGGCGGGCACACCCTTCGTATCAGGTAAGCGGAGGAGCTGAGCAATGGATGCAGAAAGATTTACTGCAAGTGCGTCCGAGAAACGGGCCTCGAACTCGTCCACGGTGCGGAAGTTGTGGCGGTATTGCGCCGGAACCCTCGCGCTGGTCGCGACGCTTTCACTGGCTGGATGTTACGGTATGCCGCTCAGCACACGCGAGAAGGGCACGCTGCTCGGCGGGGCGGTCGGCGCCGGCGGCGGCGCGCTGGTTGGCTCGGCGGTCGGTTCTCCTCTTGCTGGCGCCGCGATTGGGGGCCTGGGCGGAGCCGGTGTTGGCTACCTGATCGGCAATCATATGCAGAACGAGCAGTACGGCTATGGCGGATACGGCAACGGGTACGGCGGCTATGGCAACGGGTACGGCGGCTACGGCAACGGCTATGGCGGCTACGACAACTACTATCGCTATGGTCGCTACTAGGAAAAGATAACGGACTCGCGAAGATAGCCAGGCTGCATCGTTGCTGTGCGCGCGATGCAGCCTGTTCCGTCTGAGCCGTTGGAAATTGGTCTCTACTCGAATGCCGCCAGCACCGCGGCTCTCACCCACGCTCGATAACCTTTCTCAAATTGACCGCACTTTTCAGATATCCGTGCTCACGACCATCTGACGGCGCCGCCCGAGGGTCGGTCGAGGCAGCATGACCCGCCTCCGCGCCCACGTCTTCACTGCGAGATTGCCATACCGCGCGCGGCTCGGCAGACTCTAGGCACCTTGAAGAATGGAGAGTGACCGGGTGGAGATATTCCAGTTCCGTCGAGCATACTTGCTGGGTGTACTTGTGCTGGCGGGGTGCGCGAGTGCCGCGGTCACGCAGCAGGCGCAGCGTGCGCCTGCCGACTACGATCGTCCCAGCCAGATCGTCATCTATCCCTTTGCGGCCAATCCCGCCGAGGTTACTCTCAACCAAAGCATCATCCAGAAAGCCTACCGCGGCGCGACCGGCGAAAACCAGAATGCCGATCAGCTCCAAATTGCGCATGACACCGCGCAGGCGATTTGTCAGCAGGTCGTCTCAGACCTGACGAGCCAGGGCTACAATGCCATCTGCGCTCAACGCGGAACGTTCGTGGCCGGAGGCAACATCCTCATAGTTGACGGCGCGCTGACTAATATCAGCGAGGGCAACCGGCTGCGCCGCCTGGTGATCGGTTTCGGCACGGGCGCATCGACCCTGGATAGCAATGTGTCGATGTACCAGCGCATCGGGGGCAATCTGAACCAGGTGCTCGCATTCAGCACGCACGCCGATAGCGGCAAGATGCCCGGAGCGGCAGTGATGGCGCCGGTCGGCGTAGCTGCCGGTGGCGGTGCGGCGGCTGTTGTGGGGATGAACGCGGCCGTCGGCGGGGCCAAGACTTACAGTTCATCCACCAGCAGCTTGGCCAAAAAGACTTCGGATCAGATCGTCAAGACCGTGACCGACTACACCGCACGGGCCGGATGGCGGATGCAGTAGCCTCGCCGGAGCCGCAAATGATGCCCCTGCGGTATTCGGCATGCCCCGGCGCCGCGCGGGCTCGCCCTCGAGATCGCTAATCGACTTGGCGAAGAAGCGAAAACGCCCCAAGACGGAACCCAAAGCCGGCAGGTCGATCGGCGCCGCACTTGGCGCCTCGCCGGCGTCGCCATCGGCGGCCGCGGCCCGTGGCACCTCCGCGCGGATCTGGCTCACCCTGGTCGCCGCGATACTATTCGCGGCTATTGTCTTTGCGACGCTTACTATGAATCATCGGCGGTCGCGGGAGGAGGCGCCTCCTCGCAGCGCGAAGTCGGCTCGAGCGGCCACTTTCGTCGGTGCGGCCGCCTGCGGGGTATGTCACGAGCGCGAGTTGAAGCTATGGAAAGGGTCGCATCACGAACTCGCGATGCAACCGGCAAACGACTCGACGGTGCTTGGTGATTTCAACGACGCGAGCGCTTCCGCTGGCGGCGCGGCGTCACGATTTTTTCGGCGCGGCGCAAAGTTCATGGTGCGGACCGATGGACCGGACGGCGCGCTCCACGACTATGAAATTAAATTTACCTTCGGTGTCTCGCCGCTGCAGCAATACCTGATCGAAATGCAGGGTGGCCGCCTCCAGGCGCTCGGGATCGCGTGGGACAGCCGGGCCCGCGAAAATGGCGGTCAGCACTGGTTCCGGCTGCATCCGGATCTGAAGCTGAGCGCCGGCGACCCGCTGCATTGGACCGGGATCGACCAAAACTGGAACTTCATGTGCGCCGATTGCCATTCGACCAACGTGCGCAAGAACTATCATCTCGCGACGCGGACGTATGCCACCTCATATGCCGAAATCGATGTCGCCTGCGAAGCCTGCCATGGTCCCGGGTCCAATCATGTGATGTGGGCGGGAAGACGCGGCGACTGGCGCCGGTACCAGAAGAATCACGGTCTCCTGGTTGCACTTGACGAACGCCAGGGCGTGAGCTGGACGACCGATCGAGCGACCGGAGACGTGGTCCGCAGCACGCCGCGCCGCTCGGAGCGTGAAATCCAGACCTGTGCACGATGCCATTCGCGGAGAAGTCAAATTCACGAAGACTACGTGCACGGCCAGCCGGTGGGCGATGACTATCGGGTCTCGTTGCTCGACGACAACCTCTATTATCCGGATGGGCAGATTAAGGATGAAGTTTACGAGTACGGCTCGTTCATCCAGAGCAGGATGTTTCATGCCGGAGTGACGTGCAGCGACTGTCACGAGCCACATAGCCTGAAGCTTCGCGCGCCGGGCAACGGCGTTTGCCTTCAATGCCACGCAGCCACAAAGTACGATTCCGCCCAGCATCACTTTCACCAGGCCGGGTCTCCCGGCTCGCGATGCGCGCAGTGTCACATGCCGGCGCGTACCTATATGGTCGTCGATGCGCGGCGCGATCACAGTATCCGCATTCCACGCCCCGATCTCTCGGTGAGCCTCGGGGTGCCCAACGCCTGTACCGGATGCCATCGCGACAGAGCCGCCGCGTGGGCAGCCGGCATCGTGGCAAAGTGGTATGGGCACGAACCCGTGGGATTTCAGCGATTCGCCCAGGCGCTGCACGCGGGCGCTATTGGCGCCCCGGGAGCATCGGGAGCACTTGCGCAACTCGCCGCAAATCGCGACCAGCCGGCGATAGCTCGCGCGAGCGCCCTTGCCTTGCTGGCGGGCTATCCTGAACCCGGCAACGCGGCCTCGATGGGCGAGGGCGCCCGCGACGCTTCGCCGCTGGTCAGGCGCGCCGCCGCTCGCCTCCTGCCGGAGACGGATCCGCATGCGAGCCCGGACGGGGCGGCGCTTCTCCTCGATGACCGCGTGCGCGATGTACGAATCGAGGCGGCGGAGGCGCTCGCCGGCGTAACTGCGGGCGCGGGGTCCGGGGATGCAGCTGCAGCGCTCGAGAAGGCCACCGCTGAGTATGTCGGCGCGCAGGAATTCAATGCGGACCGTCCTGAGGCTCATAGTAACCTCGGGTTGCTATTCGGCAGGGAGAAGCGGTTTCCGGAAGCGGAGCGCGAATTTGCTATGGCGTTGTCGCTCGACCCGACCTTTGCGCCGGCGGCGGTGAATCTTGCCGATCTCGATCGCGAACTCGGCCGGGAGGCCGAGGGCGAACGGGTCCTGCGCGAGGCAATCTCCCATTCACCCGATGACGCGTCGCTACAGCATGCGCTCGGCCTGTTGCTGGTACGCCAGGGGCGCGGGCACGAGGCGCTCGATCACCTGGCTGCGGCCGCGCGGCTGGCCCCTGCCAATGCGCGCTTCGTTTACGTGTATGCGGTGGCGCTCGGCGACGCCGGGCAAACCGCCAAGGCGCTGGATGTGCTCGAGGACGACGTCGCACGGCATCCTTACGATTGTGACGCGCTGGCCGCGTTAGTGGACTCCTATCGGAACGCGCGGAATCCCGCCAAGGCTGAGGACTACTCAAAACGCCTGGCTGAACTCGGACGCGGGTGCCCCGATGCGTCGGCCCAATAAACGCGGGACATGCATAGGGGGCGCATCGCACCCAAGTCTGTTAAAGATGCCGATACGAATAACGCGGTGCATATGAAGATGGATGGTGTCTTCGCAAACATCGACGCGTGGCGAACCGCTGCGACGCTTGGGCTGGCGATGTTCGCCGCCTGGCAGTTGGGGCGTTGGCGTGGACGACGGCTGCGGGCCAAATCCGGCAACGTGCCGGTATCCAAATTCGACGACGCAAGCCTTGCGTTGCTGGGCCTTCTGCTCGCCTTCAGCTTCTCGCTGGCCATAGTCAAGTACGATCAGCGGCGGACGAGCCTGCTCGCTGACACCAATGCCATCGGGGATTTTTACACCTGCGCGAGTCTCCTCAAGGAGCCTGTGCGAACCAAATTACGGTCCCTGATTCGTGACTATGCCGAGCTGCGGGTCGAGTTGTCCGGCCGTAGAGTTGACGAGGCTATGCTGGAAAATGCGCTTGGGCAGGTGCAACAGATGCAGTTTCAGATGACCGCCCTTGTCGATCAGGCCCTGGCGGCCGGTACGCCTATCGCAGTGCCTCTGACCAACACGCTAAATGGCTTAATCAGTAACCACGCTTCCCGCCTCGCCGCGATTCGCGATCGCCTGCCGACGGGCGTCGTGGCACTGTTGCTCGTGACCGCGGTCGTCGCCTCGATGCTGGTTGGGCGCGAGCAGGGAGCTTCGGAAAACGCGGATCTCGCGGGCACGATTTGCTTCATCCTGCTCGCAACCTTTGTCGTCTATGTCATCCTCGACCTCAACCAGCCCGAACGCGGCTTGTTCACCGTAAGCCAGGAACCGATGCAAAGACTCCTCTCTTCCATGGAAAAATAATCCGCCCGCCAGGGCTGTGCGCTCTGATGTAGTTCCCGGCGCTGGTCAGTTGCTTTGGGCCGGCGGCGCGGTGAAGTTGGCGCGGCACGGGCTCGGATTTGCGCAAGCGCGCGGAATCGCCGAAACTTTGCCGATTATGCCGACCCTTCCGCTCGCCGCGCTCCGCCGCCACGTCGTTGCGTGGCAGGGTTTCGCGACGCGATTCCGCCGCGCAAGCGACAACGACGTGGCCGAATGTGTGCGGCGCCTCTCTTGCGTGCAACTCGATTCCATCGCCGCCGTCGAGCGCAGCCATCTCCTGGTGCTCGGGGCGCGGACCGGCGCCGTGGATCCGGCCGCCGTGTCACGCCTGCTCGCAAGCGGACGTTTATTCGAGTACTGGGCGCACGAGGCCTGCCTGCTCGCGGTCGAGGATTGGCCGCTCCTGCTCCATCGCATGCGCGAGCGGCGGACCCATCATTGGTGGGGCCCGGTCATCGATTCGGAACCGGCGCTCGCTGCGCGGATTCTCGACGAAGTTCGCGGGCGCGGACCGCTCGGGTCGCGGCACTTCGAAGGGCGTGGGGGCGGAGGGATGTGGCGGCTCAAGCCTGCCAAACGGATGCTCGACGCGTTGTGGACGGCGGGTGAACTGGTCGTGCGCGGCCGTCAAGGGTTTCAGCGGCTCTATGATTTACCCGAACGAGTACTCCCTGCCGCGGTACTCGCGGCGCGAGCGCCCGCCGAGAAAGAGACGTTGCGCACGCTCATCGTGCGCGCGGTGAACGCGCGCGGTGCGCTGACCGCGCACGGAGTAGTCGAACACTATCGGCTCCAAGGCGGGATCGCCAGGATCGCGCCGCATCTGGCCGCGCTCTGCCGCGCCGGCGAGGTCAAGGAATTCGCCGTCTCCGATGGCGGCCCCCCGGTGTATCTGCCCGCCGCGAGCGATCCGCTTGCCGCGGAACCGCGGAGTGGCGGCGTGTTTTTGTCGCCCTTCGAGAATCTTCTGTGGGATCGCGCGTTCACACGCCGGCTGTTCGGCTTCAACCATCTCATCGAGGTCTACAAGCAGGCGCACCAACGCGTCTATGGTTACTACGTGCTGCCGTTGCTGATCGGTGACCGGCTCGTGGGGCGCGCCGATCTCAAGTCATATCGTGACGAAGGGCTTTTGCGGATGAAGGCTTTCCATCTGGAGCCGGGCGTGCGACGTACGACAGTGCTCGCTTCGCGCGTGGAGCGGGCGCTCGCGCGCCTCGCGCGTGTGCTGGGCCTCGAGCGGTTCGAAGGCGCGCTCGCCGAGTAGTAAGTGTAAGCTCAGTCCGCCAGCAACTCGTGGAGAACGCTATCTATCGCCGGGATGTCGCGCGGATTCATCGGCGCCATATGCCCCCAGATGGAAGATATGACGCGGCACTCGGCGCCCGGAATGTGTTGTGCCTCGTACTCGCTGTCGGCCGGCGGAAAATAGCGGTCGCTGTCCACCGGCGCGACGATGGTGCGGGCCTTGATTGCGCCCAGCGCGGCCTCGAAGTTGCCGCCGTAGGTGGGGTTGTTGCTGATGTCGCAATTCAACCAGGTCCATAGCTGGGCGAGCAGATTATTGGCGTCGCAGCGTACGAAGAACGGCTCCCAGAAGTAGGCGACGTGCTCGTCGTAGTCGCGCGCGCCGAAGGCCCGGTAGACCTCCGTGCGGTAGAAAGGCTCCGAGGTTCCCCATCCCGCATAGATCGCCGCGAAGGCCTTCAATCCGTTCACTGGAGGGCGATCGTAAAAGCCGCCGGCGAAAACCGGGTCCAGTTCGAGCGCACGCTGCAACGCGAGCAGGAAGACCTTGTTGTAGGAAGCCGTCCTGGCCGATCCCGCGATCGGACATACGGCGCGGACCATCTCCGGGAACTGCGCCGCCCACTGGAAGGTCTGGCACGCGCCCATCGACCATCCGGTGACCAGGCGGATACGGGCGAGTCCCAGCTTCTGGTGGAGCAGGATTTGCTGAAGGCGGACGTTGTCATGGATCGTGACCCGGGGAAAGCGGCCGCGCTCGTTGGGCGGCGGCGAATTGCTGGGCGATGAGGACAGCCCGTTGCCCAGCAGGTTGGCCATCACGATGAAGTACTTGCGCGGGTCCAGCGCCCGGCCTTCGCCGACCATGAAAGTTTCGATGTCGTTGTGCGTACCGGTGTACCAAGTCGGCACGAGCACCGCGTTGTCACGCGCGGGATTCAGCGTGCCCACCGTCTTGTAAACCAGCCGGGCCAGCGGGAGCAGTCCGCCTCTCTGCAGCAGGACATTAGGCACTTCGAGGACGTCGTAATCGCTCATCGCTCTCTCCCACGATTTCCTGCGGCGCTCGGCGCCGCGCGGACCTTCGATCGGTCCCCTGCTATCGATGCAACCAATAGCCGCTTATATCAGATTTTCAGCTGACCGTGGCGCGATACCGAGCCGCTCGCGGTTGAAGCTTCGCCTCGCGATTGCTAAACCCACGACGGAACCCCGTTGCTTTGACACATCTACTAAAAGCGCTCGCTAGGTTCTGTGCGCTATCGATTAGTCTTTGGCTGCTGGACCCATATTCCAGTTTTGCTCAGGCCCAGACACCGGATCTGGTTGCCGAGGAAAAACTCGTCGCGGATTTCACCGATCCGCTGACGACCCTACCGCAGATTTCTCTCAAGGATGCATTCATACCGGCAAATTATGGCACTCATGTTCAGACCAACCAGGCCATCATAAGGCCGATCATCCCACGATTACCGCAGTATTCACTCTTCCCCCTGGTTCAGCTCATCAGGCCGACATTCTCACTGGTGACCGTTCCAAGCGCCAGGGGCGGAACGCGAACCGAACTGGGCGACACCCAATTATTCGACCTTGCGGTGCTGCCTTGGCCGTCGAGAGCAACACGACTTCTGCTGGGCGCGGGTCCAATGTTCGTGTTTCCGACCGCGACCTCCAGGAGCGCCGGGCAGGCGGCCTGGCAAGCTGGACCCGCGATAGGCGCCGTTTACAAGGGTATTCCCTGGCTGGTGGCGGCCTTCGTTTTGCAGGAGCCGATCTCTTTCGCCTACACCTCGCGCAATCGGCCGCCGCTGAACACGATCCAGTTTCAGCCGGCTCTGGCGGTGCATGTTTGGCAAGGCTGGTACGTGCGATCCGCCGAGGCGACCTGGGTTTGCGGGTTGCATCGTCACTCCGCGACCGTGTTGCCGTTGAGCCTTGGGATCGGGGACGTGATAGTTCGTCCCGGTTTGCCGCCGCTCAACTTCTTCGTAACCGGGCAGTGGACGGTCTATCGACAATTCGCGCCGGTCGCGCCCCAGACCGGCGTCAACTTCGGGCTGACCGTAGGCTTTCCGGAGTTCAGGTCGTGGTCATGGTGAGCCGCGCTCACGATGAGGGCCGTTCGTGGATCGCGCGTTCGGCTCAGACGTCCGCTTTAGGCGGATTTCCGGTCTGCTGACCCATCGATTTGCTCATCTGCATCCCGACCAGTCGCGCGACCAGGATAGCCAGATAGAACTGGCCCGTGACACCTTCGGCGATCGCCGCATAGCGTGCCTTCATGGTCAGCGGGGTGATATCGCCAAAGCCGATGGTCGTGAGCGTGGTTAGGCTGAAATAGACGAGCACCGGGAAAACAGGTTCCGTGTGCTCGGTCGGCAAACCCGTGGTCAATACGTCAGCCGCCGGAAAATTGAAGGCATGAGGTTGTAATTCATACATCAGACTATAAAGAAGCCCCCACGTCAGTCCGAGCAGCAGGTAGACCGAAATCGACATGCTGATCGTTTCGCTCGTCACCTCGCGCTGCCGCAGCACCGCCCGCAATTCATTCCAGGTGATGAAAGCAAAGAATAGAAGCCATGATATTGAACCGATCAAGCCAAGGTCATGGTTCGATGAAAAGAACATGGACAGGCGTTCCGCGATCGCTGCGAGCGCCAGCACCCATCCGATAACGCTCCGCCGCTTTCGCTCGGCCATCAGCTTGCGCTGTTCGCCGACCAACTCGTCAACCTGGATGGTGTAGAGGCCGAGAATCAGCACCGCCATTATGATGATGCTGAATACCGTCAGCGCCAGGTCGTTGTTTCCGATCAACGGCCGCGTCGCGAAAGCCATGACAATGGCCACGAGCAGCGCGCTATGTCTGCGCGGCATGAAGTGACGCCGGATGATTTGCCGCAATCGTTTCATGGCGCTACCGTTCCACGGACCGTCTCGGCGCCGGATCGTTATGGCCGCGCGGCCGCCTCCGCCCGGATCGCGGCGGCTATATCGCCGCTGACTTTTGCGATCGCGCGGCTGTGCGCCGCGGCGAGTGCGTCGAATCCGTCGCCCTGCACCGGCTCGCGGGCGGCCGTGCGGCCCGAGCGCGTTTCTCCGCCAGTCGTTTTGCGCACGGTCCACACCGCCTCGATCATCGCCGCCTGGCCCCGAACCGATTCGAAGCGCCCAACGTCGATCGTCACGCGATAGGCCGGGTTGAAGTTGCCCAGCGGCGCCGCGACCACGTTGGGCGTGCCGAGCAGCTTTACCAGGTCGCCGGCGACGGCTTGCGCGATCGCATCATTGAGCGGCGCGGCCCAGCGATTGAATTCATCCACGTCGACCCGGTTGGGCGCGACCTGCACCACGAACTCCGCCCGGTCCACGGAGGCCGGAACGGAAACCGGGCCGACCATGATCGCGTCGGTAATGGGCGCCGCGCCGTCGGACACGGCTATCGGGTCAAGGGTGTAGAATTTCGACGGCGCTGTGGTGCTGCAACCGGACGCGGCAGCCACGATGAACGCGATCGAGACGATCAGGTGCGGAACGCGGCTTGCCATCACTTTGCTTCTCCCGTCTTGCCGCGCAGGAGCGCTTCGGGATGGCGCTCGAGAAAGTCGGCCAGCACGCGCATCGAGCGTGCCGCGCGGCTCACCTCCGACAGCGTGCTCTCCAGGCGCTGGCTCTGCACGGAGTTCGGCTCGACGAAGTTGTTGGCATTCTCGATGGTGCCGCGCGCGCTCGCCAGGGTCCGCGTCGCGGTTGAAAGCGTGGTGTTCGCGGTGCGCACCGTGGTATCGAGATCGGCGATGGTGGTGTTCAGCCGGTTGCCGATCTGCTCGAGCGGCAGCTTGTCGAGCTTGTCGATGATATTCGTCAGCTTGGCCTCGGTAGCCTCGAGCTGTCCCGGAGTGGTGGGCAGCCGAACCGGCCTTTGCGACCAGTCCAGAGTCGTCGGCGGGGCGTTGGGGAAATAATCGAACGCCACAAAAACGGCCCCAGTCAGCAGGCTCCCGGTGCGCAATTGTGCGCGCACCCCATGAGCCACCATCGAGTCGAACAGCCTGCGCCGCATGGCTCCGAAATCCGCGCCGGTCCCGAGGTCGACAAACCTGACCCCCAGCCGCTGCGCATCCAGATGGATAGTCACCGGCACCGAGAATTTGAGCGTTTTTAAATCGACCTGTGCACGAACCGCCGAAACCTCGCCGATCGGAACACCGCGAAACTCCACCGGCGCGCCCGGCGCCAGCCCGCGGACCGATTCGTTGAATATGAGCTCGAAGGTCTGCGGACTGCGCGCCGCGGGCTCGAAAGCCTTGGCGCGATTGTCGTACAGCGTGAAGACGGTGTTGGCCTCGGCCGCGGGCAGAGACTGGCCGTCCGGCGGCGTTTCAAACGCGATTCCGCCGATCAAAATCGACAGCAGCGATTGGGTCTGCACGCTGAGGCCATTGGCCGAAAGCTGCAGATCGACGCCGCTCGCCTGCCAAAAACGTGTATTTGGGGTGACGAACCGATCGTAGGGCGCCCGCACGAAAACGTCGAGGGTGAAGGATTGGCCGTCTTTGTCGAGTGCGTACGACGAAATCCGGCCGACCTGGAGGCGGCGGAAAAACAACGGCGTGCCGGTGTCCAGCGACCCCAGGTCGGGGGTTTTCAGGATGAAGAAACGGCCAGGCACGTTACCGGTGATGATCGGCGGTGTATCGAGCGCCACGAACTCGCGCCGCGGTTTCTTGGAATTGCCGATTTCCACGCCGATATAGGCTCCGGAGATTAGCGTGCCCAGGCCGGTCACGTTGGCGCCCGAGATTCGCGGCCGCACCACCCACATGCGCGTGTCTTCGACCAGAAAATCCTCGGTTCTCGGCGCCATCTGCGCCGTCGCCACTACGCGCTGGTGATCCTCTGTCAGCCGGATAGCGCTGAGGGTGCCGATGTCGACGCCGCGATAGTTGATCTTGGTCTTGCCGGCTTCGAGCCCCTCGGCCGACTGAAACACGATGGTGATTTTCGGCCCTTCGCTGCGAATCCTCGCCACCGCCACCCACACGCCGACTAGCGCCGCGATTATCGGGATGGTCCACACCAGCGAAAGCCTGGTTTGTTTTTTGGGAACCGCTCTCGATTCCGGCATGGGCCCGGGCGGAGTTTGCGGATCAACCATGTGCAACCTCGCTCAGATTGGTGGCGTCCCAAATCAGTCTCGGGTCGAAAGACTCGACCGCCAGCATCGTCAGCACTACAACCGCGGCGAAAAAAAAGAGGCCCGGCCCCGGCTCGACCGACATCAGCGGCTGAAGCTGGATCAGCGCGGCGGTAAAGGTGTCGACGAACACGTCAACCATCGACCAGCGTCCGATGAATTCGATGATCCGGTACATCCGGATGCGCTGCCGGTTATTTTCGACCGATCCCCGCCGCACGCTAATCAGCAAATACGCCAAGGCGAGAATCTTCGCGCTCGGAATCATGATGCTCGCGACCAGCACGATGAGCGAAAGCGGCCATCCGGTCGGCGACCACAGCAGCACGACGCCTTGCATGATGGTGTCGGACTCGGCGCCGGCGGCGGTGGCTGTGGTCAATACGGGAAGCAGGTTGGCCGGGATGTAGCAGACCGCCGCGGCGATCAGGAAAGCCCAGGTGCGCTGAATGCTGTCGGGCTTGCGAAACTCCAGCACTTCGTCGCAGCGCGGGCATCGCCCTTCGCTCGCGCCCGGGGCCGGGCGCGAAAGCAGACCGCAAGTGTCGCAGGTCTGCAGACCCCGCAACATCGCGATGGGCGCGGACGGGCTCACCATCCGGGCTCGGCTATCTGGCCGGCGGCGCGCTCGTCGCCGCCGGCGAATTCGCGGGGCGAGCCGTCAGCGGCCCACTCGATCCGCTCCCACACCTCTTTAGGATCGAAGTTCGCCTGCATCGCGGCCAGCAGGAACACCAGCACCCCGAGCACGTAGAGCGCCATTCCCGGGATCACAGTTGCGTAATCGGCAATCTTGACCAGGGCCACCAGCACGCCGAGCATCATCACCTCGATCATGCTCCAGAGCCGGGTTGCCGGATGAAAACGCAGGAGCCTGCCCACCCATTTGCGCGGCCGGCTTCGATGAGCCCCGATCGCGATCGCGAGCATCGAGCCGATTTGCAGCGCCGGTGCAACGACGGCCGTGAGCAGCACCAGCGCCCCGACGATCCTCTGCCCCCCCTGCCACAGATGGTCAGCGCCGCCGATCACGGTGGTCGAGGCTTCGCGCCCGACGATGGTGAGCCCGAGCATCGGAACGGAATTCGCCACCGCGAAGAGCACCGCGGCGGCGATCGTCAGCGCCAGGGTTCGGTTGAGGGAGTCCTCGCGCCGCCGCCATAACTCCTCGTCGCATCGCGGGCAGCGCGCCGAGGCGCCAGGTGCGAGATCCGGCAGCCGCTGCAGCAAGTCGCAATGAGGACAACCGACGAGCGCGGCGTCGGCGATCGGTTGGTTGTACACCCGCTCATACAAACGCACTTCCGATGAGCGGGCAAGGTGGCCTTTGGGCGGATAGTACTACTGGACCTTTTGCCGGCCTGATTCGCCGGTCATTCGCCGATTCACTTGGTATCCACCGGCGGTGCAGGCATCGTGTCGAATTCCGTCAGACCCCCCGCGCTCGCGTCCCAACCCTGGCGATCGCGGGTAAATAGAATAGCCTCCGGCCTGAAAATCGACGGGTCGTCCAGCGTGCCGACATAAATCGATACGGCGTCCGGAGCCATATCCGCCATTCCGAAGAGCAAGCTGCCGCAGGTCCTACAGAAGTGCCGGGTCGTTTTCATTCCACTCGTTCCCGGCACCGGATAGCCCGCAGTCTCGCCGCTTACCTTGAACAGCGGCTTGGGCATACCCATCACCGGCACGTGCCCCGCACCGGAGGCCCGTTGGCAGTCGCGGCAGTGGCAGTGAACCGCGTACAGCGGGGTCCCCTGAGCTTCGTAGCGCACCGCTCCACACAGACAGCCGCCGGTTATAGTCTTCATCCCCGGTCCTTCATGTATGCGATATTACGCGATCACTCGAAAACTCTACTATTTGAAGGCCTCGTCGATATCGACCTGATAGCCATTGGCCAGGCGATTGGTTTCGTTCGCCATTCCCACCACGGCCATCAGTTCGCCGAGCATCGCATCGGTCATACCGGCCTGGCGCGCGCCCGCGGTATGGGATCGGATGCAGTATTCGCAGCCGTTGGTCGCGCTGACCGCGATGTAGATCATCTCCTTTACCATCCGGTCGAGCGCGCCAGGCGCCATCACTTCCTTAACGCTTTCCCAGGTGCGTCCCAGGGTCGGCGGATGATTGGCCAGCGCCTTCCAGAAGTTGTTGACCCAGTCGGTCTTGCGCGTCGCCATGATGTCGTCATAAATGGCCCGGACCTCGGGGCTCGCTTCGCTATACTCTATGAGCTTTACAGTCGCCATGGTGCCTCCGCGCCCGATGCAGGATTGCCGAAAGCATATTCACTTGGGCTTCGCCGCTGTCAAATGGCGACTAGGCTCGCGCCAGATCGGTGACGCTCGCGGGCAATCCCGGGCTCGCCTGAGACAAGTTCGAACGGTAGGCTTTTCACGATGGCCTCCGCGGTTCGCAATAAGACGCCTGCAGCCGGCGCCGACGCGTATGACCGAGCGCGCCGCAGGCTGATCCCCTGCTTCGACGATTTCTATTGCGCGGCCCTCGACTTGCTGCCCTTCGCACCAGAGGCCCGGTTCGAAGTGCTCGACCTCGGCGCCGGGACTGGCTTGCTCTCGGCGATGATCGCCGAGAGGTTTCCCAAGGCGCAACTTACCCTGTTCGATCTCACGCCCGAGATGCTCACGATCGCGCGCCAGCGCTTGAAACCCCTGGGCCGGCGCGTGCGATTCGTAACCGCCGACTTCGCCGCCGCCGCAGGCGCGAAGTCCTACGATACGGTGGTGTCGGCCCTGGCGCTGCACCATCTGCCCGATAGCGGCAAGCGCCATCTTTTCGCCGATATCTTCAAGTACCTGACGCACGGCGGCGTCTTCATCAATGCCGACCAGGTCGCGGGCGAGACGGCGGTTATCGATCGGCGCTCACGCGAGGCGTGGATCAAGCGCTCGCGCGAGTTGAAGGCCTCTGCGCGCGAGCTCGACGAGGCGCTGGCGCGGATGAAACAGGATTTGCCGGCGACCGTGGGGCAGCAGCTTGCCTGGATGCGTGAGTGCGGATTTATCGAGGTCGCCTGCTCCTACCGCAATCTGATTTTCGCGGTGATCTCGGGTATGAAACCGCCGCCCCGAGCTCCGGCGGAATAAGCAACATTTGCTGATTTTCCGGCAACTATTTCAGGGCAGGGAACGATTTACCGAAGCTCGCGAAGTGCGAATTGCCGATAGGCCAAGACCTGTCGTGTTTTGTCGGACCCTGTTTTGGCATCGAGATTGCTCATTATTCTCCGACGGGCGACCATAGATGGTCTCGGCGAGGCGGACGGGCGCCCGGCGTCTCCAAAAACGAGACGCCTCCGCAGAATAAGAGCAGAATACAGATCTGTTTCAATGGCGGTCGGTAGGATTGCCCGGATAAACACAAGGAATGTCGGCACCGGCACTTTTCACTCCCACGGTTCAGCCACGGGCGGTTGCGCGGCCCTTGGCGGTTATTTGTGCATGCGCCTCCGCGCTTCTCATTTTACTCGCACTTTACAGTAAACCCTCCCACTTAGTGATCGCGATCGCCGCCGTCGTGGGGCCGCCGATCCTTCTGTACGGCGCGTTGTACGCCTACCGTCACGCCGAATGGTTAATCTTCCCGCTCGCCTTGGTAGCTCTGCTAATTCAGATAACGTTTTTCAGTGACAATCTCCGATCGGCGTTCCACTACGGGGCCACGGCGTTGTTTTGCCTCCCCGTTATTCCCGTCGTGCGGCGCTCCAATATCCTGCGCAGCGGCGGATTCAGGCTCTATGTGATTTACTTCGCATGGGCTGCGATCACCGTCATGTACTCGCTTGCTCCGGTGTATTCTCTTGCCCGTCTCATAGAGGCCGTCCTGATAATGCTGGGGACTGTCGCCTGTGTACTTCAGATTCGCAAACCCGAGGATGTGACGCAGTTGCTGCTTCGGTTACTGTTGGCATGCGGCATAATGCTGACGATGTTGGTAGTGTCGAGTGCTGTATTACCACACTCGATCACCTGGCAAAGCCCTTTCGAGAGCTACGAGCCCGACGAGCTGGCAAACATGGCCAAAGCGGGTATCAGCGTTTTCGGACTGGATCGTTTTCGCGGCCTAACCAGCGGCCCAAACGTTCTGGGAGCTCTGATGCTGGTCGTGGTGGGTTCGGCGCTGGTGTGTTGGCACGCGGTTGAGAAGCGCGGACGTTGGATGTTGGCTGCGATGATCGCGATCGCACTGGCGCTTGACGTACTCGCGGACTCGCGTTCGGCCTTCGTCGCGATGGCGTTTGGGGGCGGCCTGTTTGTGGTCTGGAAGTGGCGTCTGCGAGGAGCGCTTGTTTGCGCAGGCGCATTAGCGGCTGCGGTGCTGGTGATGCTGCATCGCGGGATGTTTGACTATGTCGGGCGCGACGTCGGCACGCTTACCGGCCGCACCGACATCTGGGCCTTCCTGATTCAAAAGATTCGTGAGCAACCCATCCTCGGCTATGGATACGAGGTCGCCGGCGCAGTCTTCGACAGCAAGTACTTTCCAATCTGGTGGGGCCCCTGGGACATGGGCCCGCATAGCTCACTGCACAACGGCTACCTGGGCCATGCGATTGGAGTCGGAATACCGGCGACAGCGTTCTGGCTCTACATCGTGCTTCGGCCCTGGGTCTTCGCTCTGCGCCAGAAAGAAGACCCATGGAATCTCAAGCCGATGTTTTTTCTCATTGTCGTTCCGATACTGATAAATAATTTCTCCGAGCAGCTACTGGACGATTTTGGGGGTGGAATCGTCGCCCTGCTGTTCGGCCTGGTATGGGCTATTGCCGAGCGCTACCGCGTCCTCGCGTTGCGCAAAAAAGAGACTGATCGAAAGGCCACTGTGAGAGCCATGCCCAAAGCCATCGGCGCACTGGCGTCGGCCGGCTAAGGCGTCCACCTCGGATATGAAGAAGTGTAAATCGACGGGCGCCCGTAGCATCCTGCGGGCAGGTCTTATCGGTCTTATCGGTCTCGTCGTGGGCTGGGTTCTCGGCCCGCCGGCCCGCGTAGCCCCGCTTGCCACCTCATCGGTGCAGGCGGCGGAGGCTGCGGCCGGCTATTTTCCGACCTTGCCTCCGCACGCTGCGCTACCCAGCGCCGCGGCGTGCGCGAGCGCGGTACTGTCGGCGCCGGCCTCCGCGGAGCTGCGCCCCGCCAACGCCGCCGCCAATCATACCGTGCCGACGCCCTTGCAGCTGACGGCGTTTCACGCCTTTCCCGTCAAGGGCAGTTTTGTGCCGCGGTCGGACTTTGTGCGCGTGGACGGACAGTTCACGGGCACCACAGATCAGATATTGCGATGGGGCGCATGCAAGTGGGGTGTGGATGAAGACGTGGTGCGGGCGGAGGCTGCCGCCGAATCGCACTGGCTGCAGAGCGCGGCCGGCGACACTACCACCGACTTCTCGTTGTGCCCGCCCGGAGTGGGTTTCCCCGGGGCCTGGGACGGCGCGCAATGCAAGCAGAGCTACGGCATCATGCAGATGAAGTATAAATCGTTCGGCGGCTGGCCTCTGAGCAAAGACAGCACCGCGTTCAACGTGGACTTCAGACTGGCCTATCAGCGCGCCTGCATGAACGGCGACATAAACTATCTGCCTCAACGGATTCCGGCGTCCGGCTATCCGCGATATCCCGACGGCACGCCCGACGAGATGATGTGGGGATGCATGGGGGACTGGTTTTCCGGCAGCTGGTACGACCCGGGCGCGCTGAAATACATCGCAGCCGTCAAATTGCTGGTGGCCCCCAAGGGCTGGCTGCGGGGGCAGTTCTAGTGGCCATCGGGCGGACGCCTCTGCGACCCAGTCATCCAGCCTGACTTAGGCGCGTCCATGCGTCCCGCTCGCGAACGGGCAAGCGCTAGCGCCCGCGGGCCCCGCGAATCGCCGCCGGGATCTCTTCCATCGCGAGTTTCAATAGTAGTTTGCGAAACCGCATTCCACGGCTGTTAAGGCGCTCGAAGATCTCGAGCACGTCCTCGCGCGGATGCTCGACCAGGGTCGCGACCAGTTTCCGCTGGTAAATCATAACGGCGCGGCTCAGCCGTCGGTAAAGCTCCGCCGAGTCCACCGCGCGGTAGGACGCCAGAGTTTTCAGCCTGCCGACGAGCAGCTCCAACTCGCGCCGTCCGGCCTCATCTTGCGGGTCGATCGCCCTCAGGCTGCCGACCGGAATCAGGCCCGAAGCGTCGGCTCCGGCGCTCTCCCGCGCGGCTACAAACTCCGGCGGGCCATGGCTGCCGGCGTCGAAACGCAGGTCGTATCGTTGGCGCAGGCGTGTGCGGTCGGCGGCGGACCTACGGGCGAGCCAGGCTGGTTCGCGACCGGACAGAATGCAAAGGGCGGTCAGCCGCTGCTGGCCATCTGCGATCCACCAGCGCGGCCGGTCCAGGCCGTCGCTACTCTCGGCGTTGTGCCACAACAGCAACGCGCCGAACGGATAGTTCCGCCACAGCGAGTCGCCGAGGCCGCATACCTGCGAGGGCTGCCAAACGAACTGACGCTGAAACTCGGGGACGTCCCACTCGCCCGAGACCGCGCGCTCGACCGCTTCGCTCACGGTGACGACGTGATAGGTGTAACCGGCATCGCTTTGCGCGTTGGCGCGCGCGGACGCGAGAGCGCGGCTCATCGCTCACCGGCCGCTTGCAGGCCAAGCGTCGGCACGGCATCGGGCAGCCGACTGTTTGTGACTTCGATTGCGATGTCCTCGAGCGATCGCGGCGGCAGTCCCTTGGACGATGCAAACTTCAGGATCTCGTCGAAATGCGAAGGGTCGCCGCCCCGGTTCCAAAAACGCGAGAAGCGCTTCAATCCCACCTCGTCAGGGTGTGCGGAGGCGATGATTGGCAGGCCGAGCGCCGCCATCGCCAACATCCGATCGCGCCCCAACGAGGCCGCCGAATACCGATAAAGAATAGTTAAGCCAGAGGTCGGATCCGTATGTGAGGGCGCCGAGTCGTTGGGACTCGAGGACCAGTGAGAATCCGTACTGGCCACAAACTGCGGCTGCTCAACATTGGCCAGAAATCCTGCCCGCGCCAGCAGCGGATACTGCTCGGGGGCGGACCGCTCGAACGGGTAGACCATTATCGGCTGCAAACGAATGCCGAAGCGCCGCTCGGTTCGTGCGACCAGATGCCGGCCGCGCGCCAGCTCGGTCGCGGGTGACTCGATGGCGCGGTGATCGACGTGGCGAAACAGCCCATGCCATACGAAACCGGCCGAAAATTTTTTTGCCGCCTCCAGATAAGCGCGGCTCGGGCTGGAATGACGCGGCGTCCAGGCGAAATCGACGTGCGCGCCAGGGCAAAGATTTTCTATGTGGCGGAGCAGCGTGGTCACGGGCGTGGCGCTGAAATGGTCGTAATTCGCCGGGCGGTCGTCGATCACGAGATTGAAGGGCGGCAGGCGAGCCGGATCGATCCCCGCCGCGCGATTAGCCGCAGACAGCGCCCCCGCGTATTGATGACGCGTCTCGCGACGGCCCAACTGTGCCACGACCGGAGGTTCGATGCCGCTCTCGTGCTCCGGATTCAGATCGTGGATTACGCATCCATCGCCATAGCGGAGCGCGAAAATCGCGGCGCGCTCGACGCCATCAACGTGGCGCATGATAAGCAGTTCTTCGATAGCCGGATCGAAGCTGCGCTCGGCCCCAGGGACGTCGAGGAGGACTCCGGCCGTCGCCTCCCCGGCCAGCACCGCAGGAAGCATCCGGCTCGCCGTAAAGCGGTAAGCGACCGCCCGGCGCTCGGACGCGATCGCCAGTTCTATCGGCGCGAAAGGCCTCAGGTCGAGAGTCTGCGCCCCCCCCGCGACCCCGCGCACGTATAACGTGGCGCCCTGGCCGACGAGGCTCAAAAGGCGGCCTTTGCGGTGGCGGCGAAATTCCCGCATCCGCGCCGCTCCGATTGCGATCATCGATCCTTGAGGGATTTGCTCCGGCAGCGCGTCGAGGCCGTCGCAATGTATCAGGCGCGCGCCGCGCACCCGCGCCAGGCGGGCCGCCGCCGCGCAGGCCGCAGCGCTATCGATTAGAAAGCAGGTCGCCATCGCGTTTCGGAGACTCGCGCCGCGGCGCCTTGCGCTTGCGAGTTTCCGACCTGCGAATCCCGGTCTCCGGCGGCTCGTTTGCGGTCGGCTGCAGTTCGCTGGTGCGCTGTGCGTTTGACTCCAGGATCGCGTCGAGCAGCGGTGAGTCGGCAACCTTGCGCAGCAACTGGATATTGGGAATCACACAATGCCCCCCAATTATCCCCGGGAAGTAGCGTGTTTGGGGCAGGAAAGGGACTTCCTCGAAAAAATCGATCGCCTCATCGTAGTCGCCGGCGACCCGGCGGGCATAGCGGTCGAGATCCTGGGCAAAGGCAATCTGCACGCCGAAGTAGGTTGTCTCGGCGAGCTTGGCCAGCTCCAGCGTCTCCGGCTTGCCCATGCGCCGGGTCTTCATCCCGGCGTCTTCGAAATGGCGTGCGGCGGCGGCTGCGGTTTCGGCCTCGGGGGCCGCCACGAACTTGACGTAGCGCAGAAGATCCTGCGCCATCCGCACGTGCTTGCCGCGCACCGGACTATAGGCGACCGGTTTGCCGCTGCGCTGCGCGAGCGTGCGTGTTGTTCCGGGTAGTACCGTGCTGTTGACGATGGTCAGTCCGGGATTGAAGCGCTTAATGTACTCGCATACGGCGGGCTCGAATTGAGCGCTAGATTGAAACGGGATGCAGATGTGCATCACGCCGATCGGCGCGTCGAACTCACGCGGCTCGATATCGTGACGCAGGATCGGCCTGCGGCGCTCGATGACTTCCGCCAGCGCCGCGCCGACCTCGCCGAGGCCGACAATCAGGGTTTCCCCGTGCTCCACTTGGTTTCCTCCGCGGCTCTTTTCGATTTGTCTCACGCCGCCCGCTCCGGATCGTAGCGTGCGGTCGACGGCCCCTTTTGGAGCAGCTCGTCAATCGCACGATAGTATTCTACTCGCTGGGCCGGCCAGCCCATGCGTTCCACCGCGCGGCGCGCGTTTAGCGCCAGTTCGGCCCGGCGCGCCGGATCGCGGTAAAGCTCTTCTATCGCGGCAGCCAAATCGCCGCTGTTGCCTGGTTCGAAAAATCGCACCGCGCGCTCGCCAAAATAGTGCTCGACCGTGCGCAGGCGGGCCGCGATCGTCGGAATGCCCAGCGCCGTATAGTCGAGCAGCTTGACCGGCAGCATCAAATGAGTCGCTTTGCTCGCCCGGTTCGGCACCAGCCCGACGTCAGCCTTGGCCAGCAGATGCGGTAGCTCGTGGATGGGAACCAAATCGGTGAAACTCACGCATTCTTCGAGATGCTTTTGCGCCACGAGCTGTCTGGTCACCTCGAGATGGTCGCCGGCGCCGATTATCATCAGGTGCAGCCCGGGAACTCGCGCACGGGCGAGCGCTACCGCCTCGATCGCGATATCCAGGCCGAGCCGATGGGTCACGGTGCCGTGGCAAGCGAGGGTGAAAGCCCCGTCGGTGCGTTCGCGTGCGCTCGGTAGGGCAGAGAAGATGGCCGGGTCGGGGGCGTTCATCACCGTTCTGATCTTGTGATCCGGAATTCCCGCCTTGATGAGGCGCACGCGATGCGGCGCGTGGACCGCGAGCACCGTGTCAGCGAAGCTCGCGCTGATGCGTTCCTCCTGCATCAGCAACCGCGCGGCGATCGCGCCGCGGCGGCCCCCAAACTTGTCCTGGTAGAGCTCGGGCATCGTGTCGTGGATGTCGAGTACGATCTTGCTCCCGAAAAGGCGCGTCGGAAGCGCGCATAGCACCGCGGCGTCAGGCATCGTGCACACGATCGTCACGTCATAACGCTCGGCCATGCTCCGGCGCAGAGCCGCCCACGAGGCTTTGGCAAAAAATCGCAAATAACTCCTGACGTAGCTCGAGCGGCTGGCGCCCCGGTAACGGGGCATCTTGAGCCCGATGACGTTGACCCCGTCAATCACCCCGTTGTGGCCGCTGTCAAGACACAGCACGTCGACGTGATCGCCGCGTTCGGCCAGCGCCTCGGCGTGGCGCTTGACGCGGCCGTCGTGGACGTAAGTCGTATAGGCAATGAGGAGGATGCGAGCCACTATGCGCTCCTAATTCATCAAAGGTTGGTCGCTGAGCCGGACCGCGGTCGCGCGCGCGGCTCCGGGACCAGTTATAAGCGGACGGTTGTTTTCGACATGCAGCTGCAGCTGGGTGCGTTGTTTCCACCAAGCGGCGGCCTCGGAGGGAAGCGCGCGCCACGCCAGCTCGATCTCGCCCAGCCGCTTGAGCAGTTCCCGGTACGCTTCGAGGTAAGCGCCGTCGCCGCAATAGTCGGGATGGGTGAGCGTGAGGATCATACCGCCGAGCGAGGCAATCCATTTTGCCTTGGTCGTCCACACTGGAAGGGGCGCGCGGCGCAGTAGATGAATCAGGGTGTGGTCCTGCGGCAGCGTATAGGGCAATTCGATCAGACGCGAAAGATTGAACGGGAACAGGCTGCAGGTTCCACCGGGTTGCGGTTCAAAGAGGTCGGTATCGGAAAAACTGGAATCAAAATCAAAGTCCATGGTGGCGATCGCTCGCGGATCGCGCAAAGTCGAGGGCGCGCGGAAGCCGCGGAGATCGTGGTCGGCGGCCAGGCGCTCGAGGATCGGCGCGAGCTCGGCAAAATCACGATGACTGCGGAACAGGCGGCCGTCGTGGCTCAGCCCGTGGGCGCCGAACTCGAAGCCCCGCGCGCGCAGCTGCGCGACGCGGCGCCAGTCGATTGGATATTGCGCCAGCGGCAGATTCCAGGCCGAGCGGAAACCATGTTGCTCTTCGATCTCGGCCATCGCCTCCATCCGCTCGAAGCCCTTCGGACTTTCCACGTCATGGGTGAGCACGATGCAGCACCGCGCGTTGTCGGGCCAGAAACCGATGTGCCACCCGTCTGTTAGACCGTGGACCTCCAGGCTCTGCCGTACCCAGTCGCGACGGAGTTCGACCAGCGCGCTTTCGCATGGCCAAGAGGGAAACTCCAGCGGCGTGCGCGCGCGAATCGCGGCCGAGTTGAGTCGATGGCGCAGGCTTGGCGGAATCAGCCGTTTAACGTAGTAGTAGGCGCGCATCGCGGTGGGAGGATGACGATTTTCCTCCGGGAGATATTGCTCGAGCAGCAGCCGTTCGGCCGCGGCCTCTGACGGCCCAATCGTCGGCTCCAGAGCGGTGCGCCACTGCTCGGGCAGCTTCCAGAAACTGAACGCATCGTTGCGCCCGGGCATCTCGACCTGAACCGCGCTCTCTGAGAACGCCGCATGATCGACTGGCAGCTTGAAACTCAGCGCCATACCGACTCCATTAGAAGAAGCCTGCGTAACTGTTGCCGACGTACAAATCTGATCACAGCAGGCGACACCGGCCGCGGCGAACGCTGCATCGCGCCTTCGAGGTACCCGGCCATCATCGCGATGCCGCCAACAAGGGGCGGCCACTTGAGCCCGTCGCGCAGTGCACGCGCGGCCAGGAACAGCGGCGAGTAGCCGACGTTGTACGCGGCGCGGCCGGCTGCTCTACGGCCCTGCCACAGGCCGCCGGCGGCGCCCTGCGGACGATGATGGTCGGCGCGGATGT
>DATJID010000075.1:0-2417 GCA_035493515.1 Binataceae bacterium (SeqCode)
AGGTTAACGCCAAGCGCCCCCGCGCCGACGAGCCCGAGCCCGAACGGATGCGGCACCCCGCCGTGCTGCACCTTCACCCACGCGGTCCACAGCGCGGCAATCGCGGGGAGCAGCGAAAACAGCGCCAACCCGCCGCCCAGCCGCGATCGCGCCGCCATGCTCCACCCGAGCGCGAGCACGATCAGCGCGTTGACCGCGGCGTCCTCGACGAAATCCGCGCTGTCGGCGAACAGCGAGACCGAGCCGACGATCGGCGCGGCGAACACCTCGACCGCGAAATACGCGAGATTGAGCGCCGCGACGACCAGCGCGGTGCGCCGCAGCGCGTCTTCAGGGGCGATTACCGCGGTCAAGCGACGGCCTCGTAGCCCTCGCGCTCGAGCTCGCGCGCAAGGTCGGGCCCGCCCGACTTCACGATGCGCCCTCTCGCGAGAATATGCACCCGGTCGGGCTGCACGTAGTCGAGCAGGCGCTGGTAGTGGGTAATCAGCAGCACGCCCTTGTCAGGCTTGCGCATGATCGCGTTGATCCCCTCGCCGACCACCCGCAGCGCGTCGATGTCGAGCCCGCTGTCGGTCTCGTCGAGCACCGCGAACCTGGGGTCGAGCACGCCCATCTGGACCATCTCGTTGCGCTTCTTCTCGCCGCCCGAGAAGCCGACGTTCACCGGGCGCTTGAGCATCTCCATGTCGAGCTTGAGCAAGCCTGCCTTTTCCTTCGCGAGCTTGAGGAACTCGCCGCCGGTCAGCGGCTCCTCGCCCCGCCCCTTGCGCTGGCTGTTGAGCGCCTCGCGCAGGAACTGGACGTTCGAGACGCCGGGAATCTCGACCGGATACTGGAAGCCGAGGAAGAACCCCGCCGCAGCGCGCTCGTGCGGGTCGAGGGCGAGCAGGTCCTGCCCGGCGAACGTCACCGACCCGCCGGTCACTTCGTAGCCCGGGCGTCCGCCGAGCACGTAAGCGAGCGTCGACTTGCCCGCGCCGTTGGGGCCCATGATCGCGTGGACCTCGCCCGCGCCGACCTCGAGCGTGAGGCCGCGGAGGATTTCGGTGTCGCCGACGGCGGCGTGGAGGTTATCGATCTTGAGCATCGTCGAGCTTCAGTCCGGAGAAGTTGGCGATCGCCTGCGCGATCTCGGTGTTGAGCTTGCGCACCGCGGAGGACTTGGCGTCGCCCGAAAGGCCGGCGGTGCGCTGGTCGCGCACGCGGTTGATCTGCGCGCCGCAGAACGCGCGGACCTCGATCACCTTGGCTTCGAGGGTGGCCTGCGACGAGGTGGTCGACCCGGCGAGCAGGCAGCCGCGCAGCCGCGATTCGGCGCTGTCGCTGGCGAAGTCTCCCGCAATGGCAGGGCTGGCAAACGCCGCCAAGGCGAGCGCGGTAATGAGGGGGCGCTTCATTCACGATTCTCCCGCGGCCCGCGATTGGGCCGCTCATATCCCTGCCGGGGGTTCGCCGCGGCGTGTTCGCGCGCGCGGGTCTTCTTGTCGGCGATGCGCATGCGCATGCCCGCGGTGATGCGCGCGAGCACGGCGTCCATGTTCTCGAGCACGTCGGCCGCGGCGATCCGCATCACCTTGATGCCGACCACGTTGAGGCTCTTGTCGCGGCGCTTGGCGAGCACCGGATCCTCGCCCTCCTCGTCGAGCATGATCGCCATGCCGAGCGTGGGGCTGCCGAAATCGACGATCGCGCTGCCGATTACTGTGTGGCGGGTGAATTTCCACTTGCCAAGATCGGCCTTGGCGAACCGCTCGGCCAGCGCCTTGTGCGCCGGGCTTGAATGCCGTCGCATGTCACGCGCCATGTCGTGCAGCGCATCGAGCCGCTTCTCCGAGATTTCCCACCCGCGCCCCTTCTTCTTGATCGCGGGCGCGGCGTCGGCAGTCTCGTCGGGCGAGCGGAGCTGGAGGGTCTTGCGGGTGGTCATTTTGCTCGCTCGAATTGCGAATCGAAATTCACGTTATAGGCGTGAAATTCGCCGTCCGGCGTAATCACAAGCTCAGTGACGTTTTCTCTTTGGAACGCATCCTCGCGACTTGAATCTTCGACTTTCAGGCTGACGGTCAACGCTCCGTCTTCGCTTTCGACCAGCTTGTAATCGTAGTCGACCGCTTTGCCTGCGTAGGTCACTTCTCCCCCAGCCACGGTCAGTTGATTGCCATCGTCAATATCGAACCAGATGCCTTGCATCGCCTCGGGAAGCGCCACCGACCGATCTGACTTTGCCATGTGCGACTCCGATACTTTCGCGAAAGCTTGGATGTTCGGTAAGCAAACCAGCCCCAGCGCGAGAACTGCGGGCACAATTTTCAGGACGATGAGCCTCATCACCCCACGCTCCCCTCAAGCGAGATCGCCAGTAGCTTCTGCGCCTCGACCGCGAACTCCATCGGCAGCTCTTTCAGCACGTCCTT
>DATJID010000076.1:0-33986 GCA_035493515.1 Binataceae bacterium (SeqCode)
TGCCGGTTTCGGAATCGTCTTTTCCTCGGTCGCCGACGAGACCGCGATCGCGGCGCGGCTGGAGAACGTCACCGATACGGGCTACAACACCACGCTCACGGCGGGCGGGCGCTCGGTGCGCACGGTCGAACATCTGATGTCCGCGCTCCACGGGATGGGAATTAGCAACCTGCTCATCAAGACGGACGACGAAGTGCCGGCGCTCGACGGCTCGGCGATCGAATTCTGCCGGCAGATCTCCGAAGCCGGGATGGAAGAGCAGCGGGCCGCGGTCGAGCCGGTCAGGATCGCGCGCCCGATCGCGATTGGCAACAACGGCGAATCGATTCGCGTCGAGCCCGCCGATCATCTGATCGTCGACTACACGCTGGAGTATCCGCGCCCGATCGGCCGCCAGAGCGTGCACTTCGAGCTCACCTCGCCCGAGGTCTACATGCGCGAGGTCGCACCGGCGCGCACCTTCGGCTTCGTGCACGAGTTTCACAAGCTGGCCGAGATGGGCCTCGCCAGCGGCGGGCGGCTGGACAATCTGATCCTGATCGACGACGAGAGGGTAGTTAACACGACGCTGCGCTTCGCCGACGAATTCGCCCGCCACAAGGTGCTCGATCTGATCGGCGACCTCTATTTGCTGGGACGGCCGATCCTCGGCCACGTCATCGCGCACAAGACCGGCCATTCCGACAACCTCGCGCTGCTGCGCGCGGTGAAGGCTGCGCTGTAGACCGCGGCCGCGGTCTCCGCGACAATATCTGAGGAGCGCCGGTGGGCGCTCGCGCGCCCCGCAGGCGCGCAGGAACCGATGGAACTCAAGGGCAAGGTTGCACTGGTCACTGGCGCTGCGCGCCGCGTCGGCCGTTCCATCGCCGAGCACTTCGCCGAGCGCGGAGCCGCGGTCGCGGTGCACTACAACCGCTCGCGCGCCGAGGCCGAATCCTTGGTCGCCGAGATCATGCGCACGGGCGGCAACGCGCGCGCCTTTGGTGCGAATCTCGAAAGCGTCGCGGAGATTGAACGGATGGTCGGTGAGGTGCTGGGCGCGTTCGGCCGAATCGACGTGCTTATCAACAGCGCGTCGGTCTTTTATCGCAAACCAATCGAGGAACTCACCGAGCACGATTGGGACGTCAACCTCGACACGAATCTCAAGGCGCCGTTTTTTCTTGCCAAATTCGCGGGTAGAGAGATGCGCCGGCAGGGCGCGGGCAAAATCGTCAATATCGGCGACTGGGCCGGAATTCGTCCTTACAATAATTACCTGCCGTACACGGTCTCCAAGAGCGGGCTCATCGGATTGACGCGCGCGCTGGCCAAGGCGCTGGCGCCCGAGGTCCAGGTCAACTGCGTCGCACTGGGCCCTGTGATGCCGCCCGAGGATTACAGCGAAGAAGAAAACGCGCGCCTGGTGGCAGGCACGCTAACCAAGCGGCTGGGCTCGCCCGAAGACGTCGCGCGCGCGGTGATGTTTTTGTGCGAGGGCACGGACTTCGCCACCGGCGCTACGCTGGTGCTGGACGGCGGCCGTCTGCTCAACTGACGGTACAGTACCGCGGCTGACTTCGGACGATGAGTACCTTGCCGGCGGCGCACGACACGGAGGTCCTTATCATCGGTGCGGGGCCAACGGGTTTGGTGTTGGCGCTGTGGCTCGCGCGGATGGGCGTCCGCGTGAGAATCATCGACAAGACGGCGGAGCCCGGAACGACCTCGCGTGCGCTGGCCGTGCAGGGGCGCACGCTGGAACTGTACAACCAAGTCGGCCTTGCTGACGCGGTGGTCGAGCGGGGACGCAAAGTCCCGGCCGCGAATTTTTGGGTGTCCGGCAGAAAGATGGGGCGTCTTGAGCTGGCCGATTTCGGCGCCGGACTCAGTCCATTTCCTTATCCGCTGATTTTTCCCCAGGACGAGCACGAGCGGCTGTTGATCGATCGCCTGACCCGGTCCGGCGTCGAGGTCGAACGGCGGACGGAGCTATTGGATTTTGAGCACGCTGGCGGCCGCATACGCGCACGCCTGAAACGATCGGATGGAACTCCGCAAGAATGCGAAGCGGCCTACATCGCGGGATGCGACGGCGCCCATTCCGCCGTTCGCGAGGCATTGAAAATCGGCTTCCCGGGCGGGACCTACGAGCATGTTTTTTACGTCGCTGACATTGCCGCTAAAGGGCCGGCGATGAACGGCGAGTTGCACGTCTGCCTCGATACGAACGATTTCCTGGCGGTGTTCCCGCTGAAGAGCGACGGACATGCCCGGCTTGTCGGCACGGTGCGCGAAGCCCAACCGCGAAATGAGGACCTTTCCTGGAACGACGTCAGCAAGCGCGTCCTTGACTGGATGCTTATCGAAGTCGAACGTGTGAACTGGTTCTCGACCTACCATGTGCATCATCGGGTCGCCGATCATTTTCGCGAGGACCGCGCGTTCCTGCTCGGCGACGCGGCGCACGTTCACAGCCCCGTGGGTGGGCAGGGAATGAACACCGGAATCGGCGACGCGATCAATCTCGCGTGGAAGCTGGCCGCGGTCCTGAAGGGCCGGGCCGACGCGTCGCTGCTGGACAGCTACGAGCCCGAGCGAATCGCCTTCGCGCGGCGCCTCGTCGCGACCACCGATCGCGCATTTACCGGGGTCACGAGTTCCGGGGCAATCGCTCGCCGGGTCCGAATGCAGGTCGTACCGCTGATACTGCCCTTCCTGACCAGGTTCAGAGCGATTCGTCGTCTGATGTTTCGCACGGTTTCGCAGATCGCGGTGAATTATCGCGCAAGCCCCTTGAGCGAGGGATGGGCCGGTGCGGTTCACGGCGGTGACCGTCTGCCGTGGGTGAAGAACGACGACGGCGTGAAAGACAACTTTGCGCCACTGACCTCGCTTGACTGGCAGGTTCACGTGTACGGCGAGGCGCCGGCGGAGATCCGCACGTTGTGTACGGAGCGAAATTTGCCGCTGCATGTTTTTCCATGGCGTTTGGACATGGATCGGTCGGGACTGCGGCGCGACGCGGCGTACCTGGTCCGGCCCGACGGCTATGTGGCAATGGCCGCCTCGGAGCGCGGCGCGGAGAAGGTTGCTTCCTACCTCGATGCGCGCAAGCTCGTCGCCCTCGGCGCAAGCCCGTCGTCCTGAACGCTCAAGGTCGTTTGGGCCTTCGCATGAATCGCGACTATCGAATTGTGCCGATCAAGCGACGGCTCGCCGTTCTCGCAAGCGGTGGTTTGGACAGTTCGGTGATGCTGGCGGAACTGGCGCGCGCCGGCCGCGAAATTTTCCCCGTCTATGTGCGTGCGGGCCTGAGGTGGGAGCGTCACGAACTTGGCGCGCTCAAGAGCTTCATTCGTCGCCTCGACAGGCCGGGAATCCACGCGGTCAGCGTGCTGGACTTGCCGATGGGCGATGTGGCCGGCAGCCATTGGAGCATGACCGGACGCAATGTACCGGGCTATCGCGCGGCCGTAGCGTCGAACTACATAGTGGGCCGCAATCTGAGCCTGCTTGCGAAGGCCTCGATTTTCTGCGCGTACAACCGGACTGGCGAGATCGCGATGGCTCCGCTGGAAAGCAATCCGTTCCCCGACGCGCGGCCGGAGTTCTTTCGCGCACTCGAGCGCGCGGTGGATCTCGGCCTCGCGCTCAAGCTGAAAATATTGACTCCCTTCGTTGGAATGACCAAGGGTGAAGTCATCCGGCTGGGTGCGAAACTGCCGCTACGCTACACCGTGACCTGCGCGCGGCCCAAAGGCATCGTGCACTGCGGACGATGCACGAAATGCGCGGAGCGAGTCGCAGGTTTTCGCGCGGCCGGAATTCCAGACCCTACCGCATACGCACGTCGGCCGCCGCAGCGCGCCTGAGTTTCTCATGCGGGTATGGGTACGGGCGCGGGAGCGAAATCAGTCGTGCAGGGCGGCCCGGGAGCGAAAAAATGGCTGATGCTCCGAGCGTCGCGTCCTTCGAAAATCAGGCTGGATGAGCGGGTGCCATAGTCGCCCATGTGCTGGCAGAGCGCGTTGGGCCGTCCCTCGCGCGCGTCGAGTTGGGTCGAGTGATCGGACAGCAGACGCGCGAGTTGCGCGCGATGGGCCAGCGGGTCGCGAGCGAAATCCGCCGGCGCGCATAGCGAGGCGAAGCGGTCATGGGCGCGGCTTATCCGCGGACACTCGAAATCGTTCAGGTCGACGTTGGTCAGCAGATGCATCCCCGGTGTGAGGTTCACGAGTTCGAGTCCGCCACCGCGATTGTAGGCGACGAATGCCGCCTCGCGCGTGGCGACCAGAAGGTTGAAGGCGTTGTAGTCGGCGCCGCGCTGGCTGCTCACGAACGCCGCCGCCTCGGCGGCGTTTCGATGCCGCAGCGCGTCCAGGCATAGCAGTCCGCGCGAGCGCAATGCCGGGTTGGGATCGCCATAGTCGGCGCGCCGCCGATTGAGCAGCCCCGCTACCAGCCCGTGCTGGTTGATTCCGAGCCACGTGCCGCTCGCCTGGAGGTCCTTGCCGCCGACGACGTGCGGATGCTCCAGCAAAGTGGTCGGGGGCAGGGCAGGGCGCGCGAGATATTCGTCGCGATTGGCCGCGATCACGACCGGGTAGTCGGGAAAAACCTGGAAATAGATGGCGAGCGTGCACATCGTTCTCCATACTTGGCAAAACCGGCTGGGCCGAAACAAGGGGGGACGTCGCAGCGCGCGGCGGATGCTTTTTGCGATAGAATCGATACATGGCTGGCGTGGCGCGCTACGACGTGGTGCTGATCGGTGGCGGAGTAATCGGAAGCTCGGTCGCGATGGCGCTGGCCGAGCGCGGACTAAGGACCGCCGTGGTGGACATCGATCTAAGCGGGCGGCTCAGCTCCAGTGAAAAGAATGCCGGCGGCGTGCGCGCGACCTGGTGGCAGCCGGTCAATATCACGTTGTGCCGGGCGTCGATCAAATATTACGAAAGCGTGCGCGAAGAAGTGGGCTTCCGCTCCAAGGGTTATCTCTGGCTCTACGACGCCGCGACCTGGCCCAAGGCCCGGGAGCATCTCGCGCTGCAGCGCGACCTGGGCCATCCGATCGAAGAACTCGACGCCGCCGCGGTCCATCGCCGGATGCCCGAAATCGATCGGCTCGACGGAATTGCCGGCGCCACCTTCTCGCCCGAGGACGGACTGATAAATTCCAACCTGCTGAAAGAACACTACCGGGCGCGCTCGCGCACGCTCGGCGCCGAATACCTCGACCGGCTCTTCGTCCACGCGATCGAGGCGGGCGAGAACGAAGTGCGAATCGGATGTTGGCGGGCCGACGACGCGCTCTCCGACGAGACTCTCATCCGCATGATGTCCGAGGATGCCGCGGGCGAGGCGGCCACGGGCCATCTGGTTGAGCTCAATGCCGGCGCGGTTGCGATAACCGGCGGCGCCTGGTCGCCGAGCGCTCTGAAGCTGGTCGGGCTCAAGAACCTGAGCGAGCCGATTCGCCGCCAGATTTGCCTGGTCGACAATCGCGCGACCAATCTTGAGGCCTACGGCATGGTCGTCGATACTTCGGGCGTGTATTTTCATAACGACGGCGCCTACATCCTCGCCGGCTACTCACCGCCCGAGGAGCCGGCGGGCTACCATTTCAAATACGACGGCGAGCGCTTCTTCATGGACGAAATCTGGCCGCGGCTCTTTGCGCGGATGAGCGCCTTCGAGCGCCTGCGCCACGTCCGCGGATGGGCCGGGTTGTACGAAGTCTCGCCCGACCGCAGCGCAATCGTGGGCCGCGCGGCACCGCGTGTGTTCGAGGCGCATTCGTTCAGCGGGCGCGGCGTGATGCAGTCTTACGGCGCCGGACAGGCGCTGGCGGAGCTGATCGCGGAGGGGCGCTACCATCGTTTCGACGCGAGCGCGCTCGCGCGCGAGCGTTTCGAGCGTGGCGCGCTGGCGCTCGAAGAGCTGCACATTTGAGCGCGACGGATCGGTTTAAAAGCGCCGGCGGCTCATGCTACTTAACAGGGATTGCGCGGCAGCCTTTGCGGGTGTCCGCAGCGCCCAGGAGGACGAATGTTTGCGTCGATCGAAGAGGTAATCGAGCGCTTTGCCGGCCAGAGTTACATCGCCAGCCGCCGCATCGCGACCGTGGTCTATCTGGCTGCCGCCCTCAAGAAGCCCATCCTGGTGGAAGGACCGGCCGGGGTCGGAAAAACCGATCTCGCCAAAGTGCTGGCGTTATCGCTCGGCCGTGAACTCATCCGCTTGCAGTGCTATGAGGGGCTGGACGAAGGCAAAGCGCTCTACGAGTGGGAGTACGCCAAGCAGCTGCTCTATACGCAGATCTTGAAGGACAAGATTAGCGAAGTGCTGACGGGCGCGCAGGGCCTCGCCGCCGCTGTCGATCGGATCGCCAAGGAGGACGAGGTCTTCTTCTCGGAGCGTTTCGTGCTGCCGCGTCCGTTGCTCAAGGCGATCACGTCGGAGAAGCCGGTGGTGCTGTTGATCGATGAGATCGACAAGGCGGACGCCGAGTTCGAGGCTTTCCTGCTCGAACTGCTCTCCGATTTCCAGGTCACCGTGCCCGAGATCGGCACCTTCAAGGCGCGCCAGATTCCGCTGGTCGTGCTGACCTCGAACAACGCGCGCGAGATGTCCGACGCGCTCAAGCGGCGCTGCCTGCATCTGTACATTGATTTTCCCGAGCGCGACCAGGAAATCGCGATTATCAAGCTCAAGGCGCCCGAGGCGGCCGACCAGCTCGCCGCCGAAGTGGTGACCGTGGTGCAATCGCTACGCAAGCTCGACCTCAAGAAGAGCCCCGGGATTAGCGAGACGATCGATTGGGTCAAGGCGCTGACGCTGCTCAACGTGCAAAATCTTGACCAGGACCTGGTCACGGAGACGCTCGATACGATCGTCAAGTACGAAGGCGACGTGCGTAAGGCGCAGGAGGAGCTCAAGGAGTACGTGCGGCGAGCGCGCGCGCGGCGCGGCAGCGACGCCGGCCCAACCGGCACGCCCCCGGCGAGCGACAAGGATCTGCTAAACTAGGAGTCAGGCCCGGTTAGCGAGCGCACCTGCGCGTTCCGCTTCCGTGCGCTGATTGTTATGGAAGACAAGCTGGTCGAATTCGCGAATCTGCTCCGCCAAAACGGCGTCCGCGTGTCGCTGGCCGAGACCCTCGACGCCGTCGCGGCGTCGGGGATGATCGGTCTTAACCAGCGTGATGCGTTTCGCGGCGCGCTGCGCGCGACGATGATCAAGCGCGCCAACGAGCTCCCGGTTTTTGAGGAGCTGTTCGACGTTTACTTCTCGGGTCTGGGCGAAATCATCAAGCAGGCCGGGCAGGGCGTGCAGGACGCGCTCTCGATGTCCGACCAGGAATTTCAGAAGTTCCTCGACCAGGTCGAGGAGATGCTCAAGCAGCAGGGCGACAAGCTCTCGGAACTGGCGCGCGAGCTGTTACAGAACCGCTCGGGCCAGTTGGAGAAGCGCCTGCGCGAGGCCGCGCGCGCGGTGCGCCTGCAGGGCGTCGAACGCACGATAGAGGAGAACTACTTCGCCCGCGCGCTGGCGCGCGCGCTCGGGCTGGACAAGCTGGAGCAGGAGATCCGCGAGCTGCGCGATCAGATTCAGAAGCTCGAATTCGGCTCTGAGCTCAAGGCTCAGCTCGAGAAATATCTCGACCGCCGGCTCAAGGCGCTGGAGGATATCATCCGGCGCTACGTGCGGATGGAGCGCGAGAAGCGCGACCTGCGCGCGCGCGAGGAGCAGCGGCTCAACCAGCTCTCCGACAAGAGCTTCTACTATCTGAGCGACGAAGAGCTGGACCGCATGAAAGAGGCGGTGACGCGCCTGGCGCAACGGCTCAAAAACGTGCTCGCGGTGCGCCGCAAGCATGCCAAGAAGGGCCGCTTCGATATCAAGCGCACGCTGCGCCACAACCTGGAGAATGGCGGCGTGCCGTTCAAGCTGCGCTTCGAGAAGCGCCGGCGCGAAAAGCCCCAGGTGGTGATCCTGTGCGACGTGTCGGACTCGGTGCGCAACGCCTCGCGCTTCATGCTGCAGTTCGTGTACTCGCTGCAAGACCTGTACTCGCGCGTGCGCAGCTTTGTCTTCGTCTCCGACATCGGCGAGGTCACCGAGCACTTCCGCTCCAACGACATCAAGGAGGCGCTCGACATCGCGCTCAAGGGCGATCTGATCAACGTCTATGCGCACTCGGATTTCGGCCGCGCGTTTCGCAATTTCGTCGGCGACCATATCGGAGCGGTCAACAAGCGCACCACGGTGATCGTGCTGGGCGACGCGCGCAACAATTATAATCTGCCGCACGACTGGTGCCTGCGTGAAATTCGCCAGCGCGCCCGCCGTATCATCTGGCTCAATCCCGAGAGCCGCAACACCTGGGGTTTCGGCGATAGCGAGATGGAACGCTACGCGCCGCACTGCGATTTGGTCGAGGAGTGCCGCAATCTCAACCAGCTCTACCGCGTCGTGGACCATCTCGTTACGCGCTGAGCGCCGCGCTCAGCACGCTGCGGAGATTCTGCGGCGCGCCGGCGCGCAAGCTCGGCGGCCTCTGGCGCAACCTCAGGTTGACCGCCGCGCGGGTTTGGTCCAAAATTATTTCAGGACGTAGGCATCGCCCGCCGCAGGGCTCACGCCCGCACGTCGGGGGCGGGGCCGCGCACTACGCGAGCGAGAGCGCAACCAGCAGGGAACGGGGCGGCAGGGCAAAGAGATTGATCATGGCTGCGCGCAGGGAAGACTTCATCCTTATGATTGTGGGTGGGCTGACGCTCGATCCGAGCACCAAAATGCCGATCGTGGTGCTCAAGGACCCCGACAACAAGCTCAATCTGCCGATTTGGATCGGTCCGCTGGAGGCCGCCTCGATGGCGACCGAGCTGGAGGGGATCCGGCCGCAGCGTCCGATGACCCATGATCTGCTGCGCAACATGCTTGGCGATCTGGGGGCGACGGTCGAGGCGGTCGAGGTCACGGAGCTCCGCGAGAACACCTACTTCGCGCGCATCATGGTGCGCACGCGCGACGGCCGCGACATGGAAGTCGATTCGCGGCCCTCGGACGCGATCGCAATCGCACTGCGCACCAAGTCGCCGATCTACGTGGCCAAGAAAGTGCTCGAGATGTCGAGCGAACTTCACGAACAGGCGGCCGAACCCGCCAACGGAGGCGACCAGAACCTGGCCAGCGTCTCACGCGACAAGTGGTCCGAGATTCTCGAGCGGATGTCGCCGGACGATTTCAAATACAAAATGTAGCGTGGCTGCGACGGTTCTCGCGCGCCGTTACGGGCGCGTGCGCAGACTCAATTGGCGACCCGCCACAAGATAAGCCGCAAAGAGCTCAAGCAGCCCGACGAGTTTCAAAGTATCTTTGAAACCGCCGGGCTCTTCTTCGAGCTCCACATGACCGAGGTTCTGCTCGGGCTGGCAGCGGTGATCGTGGTCGCCGCGCTCGCGTTCGCGCTCTACCTTTACGAGGTCAGCCAGGGCCGCGCGGCCTCCGCACGGTTCGATCAGGCCCTGAGCGAGCTGCAGGGCGGCAAATACCAGGCAGCGGAGAAGGCGTTTTCGAGTCTTGCCAGCGACGAACCGCATCGCGCGGTAGGCCGCCTCTCGAATTTCTACCTGGCCATCGCTTACCTGGCGCAAAAAGAGCCAGCCAAGGCGCGAGACATGCTGCGGCGCTACCTGGCGGAAGACGATGACCCGATTTTCCACGGCGCGGCACTCGACGATCTTGCGGTCATCTACGAGGAGCTGGGTAACTACAAGCAGGCGGAGGACACTTACCGGCAGGCGGCCAAAGCTGAAGGGCCCGAGCAGGCGAGGGCGGAACTGAGCGTCGCGCGGATGCTGCAGAAGCAGGGCAAGCGGGCCGAGGCGATTGCCGCCTACAATGATTTCTTGACCCAGCATCCGTACGCTCCCGAGCGCACGGTGGCGATGGAAACGCTCGCACAGCTTGGGGTCGCGCCGCCGCCCGCCGCGCCTGCGCTGCCGACGGTCAAGCTGGTCAAGCCGCCCGGCGCGCCGTAGATTCCCCTTTTCTCTTCACCTTTCTTCGATCATCGATCATCTGAGCGCAGACTGCCGAAGTCGAGGCTTGACCGCCAAGGGCGCTGCGGCTATTTGGCCGCCTGTTTCTGCTGCAACTCGGAGTTGACCACGTACTCGAAAGTCTTGTCCGAGGGCAGTCCCACGAGCTCGATTCCATTGACCAGAAAGGTTGGCGTTGAGTTGATGCCGATCGCGTCACCGTCGCTCCGATCCTGCGTGACCTGCGCCTCGGCCGCCGGCGCCATGATGCAGGCGTTGAGCACCTGCTGGTCCAACCCAAGCTGGCCGACATAGGTATTGACGTGATCGCGCAGGTTCTGCGGATTGATCGCGCCCTGGTCGCGATAGATATCGTCGACGAAGGACCAGAAGGCGTTAGGATTCTGGCGGCGCACGCACTCGGCCGCAATCGCGGCCTGCATCGCCCATGGATGGATGGGCAGGGGGAAGTGCTTGAAGATGAGCCGCACTTTGCCCTTGTGAGTCGTGTTGACGACGGTTTCGATTTCGCTGAAGGCGCGGGCGCAGAAGGGGCACTCGAGGTCGCCAAACTCGACGATTGTCACCGGTGCGTCGGGGGGGCCAAGCGTCGCGCGGTCGGCGAGATGAAGCTTGTCGAGGCTGACGCGTCCCCAGGGATCCTTGGTCAGATCGAGTTCGGTGCCGAGGATCGCTTTGCCCGGCGCGTCCGTGATCAGCACCGATTTGGCCGGCGCGCCGGGCGGCTGATTGGCCGGACGCAGGGCATGGCTCCACAGGCCGCGCAACGGGCCGGGCGTGGCGGCGCCGATTTCGACGTCGCTCAGGATCGCGGTTTTGCCTGCGGCATCGACGTAGAGCACGAAGGTACCCGACTGGCCCGTGTCGTTATGCATCTTTACGACGCGCATGGTCATTCCCGGAATCGGCGCGGGCTTGGGCGGTCCGACTTCGACATCCGAGGCGCTGGGCAGCCGGAAACGCCGCTGCAGAAAGACTTGCATCTGCATGTTTCCAGAGCCCGTCTGGGCCGACGCCGGATGTGTGTCGCTCGGGGAGGCGGCTCGCGCGCCACCATACGTCGTGCAGGCCATCAGCATGAAAGCCACGATGGCCGGTCGCAATTTAAGTTTTGAGGTTAAAGTCATAACGGCTCCCAATCATAGAGACGTGGGGGCCGGCGCGCCAGCCGGGGTGTGGCGGGAAAGGATGTGGTCGCGCCGCCGCCTCGGACGGGGGCGTCGAACAGAGCCGCTCGGCCAGCGTCGGAATTGATAGCGGCGGTGCAGCCATAATGTCAGTTGACATAATATGTCTCGTGCAACTTCTGGGAAGCGGGCGCGGGATTATGTCAACTCGCGCATTGAAAAGCAGACGCCCCATGCGCTTGCTGGGAGTCTCGACTGTCCCAAGGCGTCGACGAGAGAAGGTCTATCATCTGATGTTTTCTAATGCTATGTAGTGATTGGGAGACATATGAGATGGTAAATGAGATGATAAAAAAGAGAAAAGTGAGACGAGCGGTTCTCGGCCTGCTTATCTGCACGCTCCTAGGTTCGTCGGCTTCGTACGCGCAGGGTTGGCGCAATTACGGGACTCGTAGCGGTCTCTCCATGGGCCCGGGCGGCGGCTTATCAATGGGCCCTGGTGGCGGCCTTTCCATGGGCCCGGGCGGCGGCTTATCAATGGGCCCGGGTGGTGGCCTCTCCATGGGCCCGGGCGGCGGCTTATCAATGGGCCCGGGTGGTGGGCTATCGATGGGTCCCGGTGGCGGCCGTTCTATGGGTCCAGGAGGAGGCCTCTCCGCTGGACCCGGAGGCGGCCTTTCAACGGGGCCGAGAGGCGGCCTTTCGACCGCTCCCTGCGGGGGCCTCTCAACCGCGCCTTGTTATTGAGGTTGCGTTACAAGAGCCCAGCACTCAAAAGGAGGGCAAGGTATTGCTTGAAATTTGTGAAATTTCAGTCGATCCACCAAGCGAGGGGGTTCGCGCGATCTTAATTCTCAAAAAAAAGATTCGTGTGTATGCAAGCCCAAATGCGGATCACGGCATAGTTGTCATCGATCGCTCGGAAATGGAAAAAGCTATCGATCTCTTGAGAGCCGAAGGAATGGAATCAGGGCCGTTTGTAAAACGCGGAAGAATTTAAACCGAACCGCGCGCTTGGACTAGTCCGCCAAAAAACCACGCCGCTTGTCGGTAGCGCGCCAAAGGCCCGCGCCGCTCTGGCGCGAACCTCAGCCGTCCGGCCTTCCGTGCAGACCGCGCCAAAAGGCGCGCGAGATCCGAGCTATGCTTATCGGATGCTCTCCGACCAGATGAAGGCCGCCGTTATTCAACCGTAAGCGATCGAAACGGACGGGCAGGGCGGTATGTAACTACTTGGCCTTGGCCCGTAATGGCGCGTCGTTCTTCCGCTCGACGGAATAAGAGTTCCCCGCCTGTTCGAACCTGAATTTGATTTCCTCTACCTTTTGGAGACCGCAGCCAATCAGGTGTGCTGCGTCAAGATCGAATAGAGCAACATTGTGTCCCTTGCGGGATTTGCTTTGAAAGGCGCTCTGATAGGCGATCCCGTCAAATCCGTGTGCTTTGAAGAATTCGGCGATCGCCTGAGTGGGTGCGTAATCTGAGGGGAGGTCGCCCTCTGGCGTGACAGGCTTGCGAAAAGCCTGATCGATTTCATACCAGACCGCCTTATCCCATTCTTCCGGTGGCAAACTGTAGTTGCTGCGGCGACGAGGACGCTCATCTGTCGAAAAATCAACGATGGTAAGTTCGCGCACTGTCTCGAACTGTGCAATCGAAATCAGCGATCTAAGCCACGGCCGTACCTCGCTCAGCGCGGTTTCTTTACGCGTCGATAGATAGAGACATGGAATACCTTGGGGATTTGCGCGGCCCTCGCGAGCCCGATCGCGGAGCGGTTTCATACGATCCGGCGGAAGTGCGCCCTCCACCCAGTCGTCGACGTATTTTTCTCCGTCCCAGATCGGCTCCTGGTCAAATCCGAGTTGCGCCCGCCAGAGAAAGATTCCCTTGGGGATAGTCGTTTTCCGATCGTGCTCCGCCTGTGCCAGCAGTGTCGCAAGAAATTCCAGATCGTCCGCATCGCGAATATGGCGGTTGGTAGTCTTTATTTTTCGGGAGAATTGATGGTAAGCATTGGCCGATTTAAAAGTCGCCACTTTCCAACACTCCCTTATTTCCTCATTGCTTTGGTCGGCGCCGCCTTGTGCTGCCGGGTCGGGCTTTTTCTCGTCGGCCATTCCCTTCCCTCATGTGATTTGAATATCGGATAATCGCCCGATGATACGCCCTCGCTTCCGCTGTCCGCTATGCGCGAGGCGCGTCCGGGCGGTGGGACAAATCACCAGCCGCTTCGCCAGCGCTTCCACGAGCGATCCGCCAGTACGCGTCCAGATTTGCGCGGCCTGCGCCGCCGACATCGATCAAATTCAAAGGGTTTACGATGTGACGCTCGAATATCAGCGAGCTTTAAAGGCTTCTGTCGAGGCGATTTTGTCCCAGCGTTTGCGCCCGTGATGGTGCCTTGTCTGCGCGCTCGACGACGCTAAGCATCCGGCAAACAGCAATGGGCGCCGAAGCGCCGCGTCTAACCGGATGGCGGGCTAGGGTCGTTTGACGGAAGTGCTGAAAGCCCTCGACCCTCTCATTTGTCTTCGGATGCCAACACTTCGCATAAGAAATATTATGTCAACTCGATATGCGACATGAGGTGTCGGGGCTTCGGCACGCTAACCGCTTCGCCTCCTCCCGAGACACTTGCGGCGGACGATTGCGGGCCTGCTGGCGCTCGATGACTCTGCGGCCGGCATTTAGGGCTTGACGTTCTCGCAGTGGAATCAGTTGACGCTTATTCCTACTACCGGCTGGGTTGGGCCATGAAAACTTTGGTCGCCCTGCCAGACGAACCCGAGAGTCTCGGCGGATCGGACACAGTGAAAAAGAAACCGGCGCGCTCTTGCCTGCGCGCGCCGGTCGGCGGACGGCAAAACTCCCGCGTTCAGCTATTCTCGAAATTTGTCCCCGTCCACGACCGAGCAGCAAAGTCGATCTCACCTTCGTTGACGATGCTGCTGCCGTCGGAGATGTGAATCACGTGCCGCGTACGCCAGTGGTGTTTGCCGCTGCTCTCATAGGTGCCAGAGCCGAGACCCGAAACTTGCTCGCCGTTGTCCAGGTAGGCGACCCAACACGCACTGAAAGTCCCGTTTTTGGAACCACCGACGAAGGTGGCCGTGCCGAAGACTACTCCGAACCCCTTCGCCGTCCCTTCCCAATTCACCTGGGCGAGAACGCTTCCCGCCGGCCCGGGACTGTAGGTGATGGTGATGGCCTTGAAGGAAAATTCTCCTATAGCTTTACCCGCCATTGCTTGTCTCCCTTGCGTCGTAGGACGCACTGCCAGTGCTACTCCCACGGCAGGCATGAAGCGAACGAGCGGTGTGCGCACAACGGGGCGCTGGAGATAATTATGTGAGCCGGACTGGCCTGGTGAGGTTTCTCCTCAATAGCCCGCCAACCCGTCCCCGAGATAATCGGTCAAAATTGACCTGCGCCCCTGCGCGTCTGGACTTCAGGCCGCCGGCCGCGCGACATTCAGGTGCGCGCCGGACGCGCGAGCGCTCGCGCGGCAATCATGGAAGGATTATCAAGGTCAGAACTGCAGCTATGAGCGAAGCAGCCGAGCATCGCGCCCGCCTCAGCGCGGGCTGCAGCCAGCCCGCTATCTATGCGGCGGTGGCGTCGGCGCTCGGCGCAGTTCATCCTGGCGGTGGAACGCTGGTGGACGTCGGTTGTGGCAGCGGAGCGCTCTGGCAGGTGCTGCGGTCGGCGTTCGCCCGCTACGTCGGTGTGGATCTGATCGGATATGACGGCTTCCCCAGCGACGGCGAGCTGGTCATCAGCAATCTGGACGATACGCTGCCTCTGGCCGACGAGTATGCCGAGGTGGTCGCTTCGATCGAGACCATCGAACACCTGGAGAACCCGCGTGCGTTCATGCGGCAGCTCACGCGCGTCGTCAAACCGGGCGGCCTGGTAATCGTCACCACACCCAATCAGCTAAGCCTTCTGAGTAAGATGACGCTGGTCCTCAAGAACCAGTTCAATGCTTTCCAGAGTGGTTCTTACCCTGCGCATCTGACGGCTCTGCTGGAGATCGATCTGGTCAGAATCGCGCGCGAATGCGGGCTGGCAGAACCGGCTATCCATTATACGAATTCCGGGAGAATCCCTTTTACTCCCACGCACTGGCCGCGATGGCTGGGAGGCAGGCTTTTCAGCGACAATATCATCCTGATTGCCCACAAGCCGAAAACGCCGCAGCTTTAAATCTCGGACCCAATCATCCGCGTGTGGCGGCGCTTCCCTCGTTACGGCCGAGTGAATATCGAAAAACCGCTTGACCAATCCCACGCATCTACGATGGGATGGCGTCCAACAGGGAGGATCGCATCATGGCGGATTTCAAAAAGATCAACGGTGCATGCTTTTGCGGAGAGAACCAGTTCGAAGTGACGCAGCCCGCAGTGGAGATGCATCACTGTCATTGCTCGATTTGCCGTCGCCTGCAGGGCGCGGCTTTCGTCACCTTCGCGATTTTCCCCCGTGCCGGCTTTCGCTGGACCAAGGGGGGCGACCTGCAAACCTTCAGCAGCTCGGCCCAGATCCATCGCAACCGATGCAAGAACTGCGGCTCGACACTGACCGTCGATGTCGATCCGATGCCCGATGTGCTGATCGTCACCCGCGCGAGCCTGCCGGCCGACGCCGAACCCGGCTATCCGCCCGCCACGCTGCGCCACGCCTACTGGCCCGACCATGTGCCGTGGGTCGAGCTGGGCGACAAGCTGCCGCGCGTAGCCGGCTTCGACAAATAAGACGGTTGCGCAGCCAGGTCCGCACTTCCACGAGCACGAGAATCGGCTCGCGCCGCGGGCCCGCCCTCAGAAAGACGGGTCCGCGGCGCAACTAATCTCACTTGGCCTGGTCTTACTTGGGCTGGTCGGGGATAATCTTCAGGCTGCCCTGACGTGGCGGCGCTGGTGCGGCGCCGCGTCCGCGCCCCCTACCCCGCCCGCGCAGCAGCAGTGATGGCTTCGCGCTCGCGTCTTTGCCTTTGTGCCGCTCGCCGCGTCCGCGTGCCGATTCGTTCTCATGCTGATGGGCCGAGCCGGGCGGCTGCGCAGAGGCGGCCGCGGACTCGCGCTTCTGATCGAGTCCGAAGACCTGGCGCTCCAGGCGCTTGATCCGGTCGCGCAACTCGGCGGCGCGCTCATACTCGAGCCGCTCCGCCGCTTCCATCATCTCCTGGCGCAGCCCCGTGATGCGGTCGGGTAGCTCATGCGCCGCAATCAGTTCGGTCTCGGGCGGCGCATCGTCGACCTCGGGCACCACCGCCCATTCGGGCGAGTACATCTCGACCAGCGAGGCGTCGATCGCCTTGATGATCGATTGCGGCGTGATGCCGTGCTCCTGGTTGTAGGCGACCTGGCGGGCGCGGCGGCGATTGGTCTCGTCGATCGCCTTGCGCATCGAGTCGGTCATCGTGTCGGCGTACATGATGACCTTGCCCTCGACGTTGCGTGCGGCGCGCCCGATAGTCTGGATCAGCGAGCGGGCCGAGCGCAGGTACCCTTCCTTATCGGCGTCGAGGATTGCGACCAGCGAAACCTCGGGCAGATCGAGCCCCTCGCGCAGCAGGTTGATCCCGACCAGGACGTCGAACTCGCCCTTGCGCAGGCTGCGGATGATTTCGACGCGCTCGATGGTCTCGATGTCCGAGTGCAGGTAGCGCACGCGCACGCCGAGGTCGTGATAGTAGTCGGTCAGGTCCTCGGCCATCTTCTTGGTCAGGCAGGTGACGAGCACGCGCGCGCCCGCCTCCACCCGCTTGCGGATTTCGCCGAGCAGGTCATCGACCTGAGTGCCGGCCTTGCGCACCTCGATTTCGGGATCGATAAGACCGGTCGGACGGATAAGCTGTTCGACCACTAGGCCGGCCGAGTTCCTGAGCTCGTAGTCGCCCGGGGTGGCCGAGACGTAAACCACCTGGCGCGCGAGCCCCTCCCATTCCTCGAAATTGAGCGGGCGGTTGTCGAGCGCGGAGGGCAGCCGGAAGCCGAATTCGACCAGCGTCTGCTTGCGTGAGCGGTCGCCGCGGTACATCCCGCCGAGCTGCGGGACGGTGACGTGGCTCTCGTCGACGAACATCAGGAAGTCGCGCGGAAAGTAGTCGAGCAGCGTCGGCGGCGGCTGGCCGGGAGAGCGCCCGGTCAGATGGCGCGAGTAGTTTTCGATTCCGGGGCAAAAACCCATCTCGGCCAGCAGCTCGAGGTCGTACATCGTGCGCTGTTCCAGGCGCTGGGCCTCGAGCAAGCGGTTCTCGCTGCGGAACAGTTCGAGGCGGTCCTTGAGCTCGGTGCGGATGTTGCGCACCGCCTCCTCCATCCGGCCCTCGGTGGTCACATAGTGCGAGGCCGGGTAGATACACACGCTCTGGAGCTTGCGGATCACCTTGCCGCGCAGCGGATCGATCTCGTACAGCGCCTCGACCTGGTCGCCGAAGAACTCGACTCTGACCGCGCGGCTCTCTTCGTAGGCGGGGAAGACCTCTACGATATCGCCGCGCACGCGGAAGGTGCCGCGATGGAAGTCGTAGTCGTTGCGCTGGTACTGGATGTCGACCAGCTTGCGCAGCACGCGGTCGCGCTCGATACTCTGGCCCTCCTCGAGAAACGCCAGCATCTCGAAATATACCTCGGGCTCGCCCAGGCCGTAGATGCAGGAAACCGAGGCGACGATGAGAACGTCATTGCGCTCCAGCAGGGCCTTGGTGGCCGAGTGACGCAGCTTGTCGATCTCGTCGTTGATGCTGGCGTCTTTCTCGACGTAGGTGTCGGTCGACGGAACGTAGGCCTCGGGCTGGTAGTAGTCGTAGTAGGAGACGAAATAGCGGACGGCGTTGTCGGGAAAGAGGCTCTTGAACTCGTTGTAGAGCTGCGCGGCGAGCGTCTTGTTGGGCGCGATCACCAGCGTCGGCTTGTTCACGTTGGCCACCACGTTGGCCATCGTGAAGGTCTTGCCCGAGCCGGTCACACCGAGCAGCACCTGCTGACGTACGCCGTCGCGTACGTTTTGCGTCAATGCTTCGATCGCGGCGGGCTGATCGCCCTCCGGACGATAGCCGGAGACCAGCCGGAAGATCCCCTCTTTGCCGCGCGCCAGCGAAAGCACGGGTCAAGCTTAGCAGGGTCGCCCTGCGGCCCGCGACTCGTGCTCAACGGGTGCATCTATTTTCGATGCTCGAATGGGGTGCCCTGCCCGCCCGCCTGATCCGCATGGGCCTTGCTGTGACAGACCTGTTCTCGCTGTGTTGCACGGTTTGCGTCGCGGGGTTGCACCTTTGGGGTCGCTGTCCGCCACGAGCGGCAAACGCGGTCCAGAAATCGGCTGAAAAACGGCGGTTGTCCGGTCTTTGCCACGGATGGCATCCCGTATGCTTCTGGTCGAGGCGACGCCACGGCTCGGATGCTTTAGAGAGGTTTGTTTGGGGCAAGAAGGTCTTCGGCCGATGGCCCAGAGGAGGAGGAGAAGATGACGAAAATCAACCGAATAGCGGCCGCGCTTGGCCTGGCGCTCGCGTTTTCAATGCCTGCGCGTGCACAAACCGATGCTCTAACGATGTACGAGAATTTCCTCGCCCTGCACCAGACAGCCGCTCAGGCCCTATCAGCAAATCCGAGTCTTTATCGGAGCCCCGGCTTCATGGTGCAGCATCCGGACGTTTGGTCGTACCTCAACCAGAATCCCGTGCTCTATCAATCGCTGGCCGCCAAAGCGCCGGCCTACTCCCCGGATGCGGCTGCCTTCAATCTGTCGAACTATCTGCATTACCATCCGGACATAGCGCGGACGCTCGCGGCCAATCCGTCAATAGTCAATGACCCCGCCTATCTCAACCAGCATCCCGATTTCAAAGGATTTCTGCAGCATCATCCGGGTGTCCGGCAGCAGTTAACGATGCGCGGATGGAACTTCAGAGGCTGGCAGCAGACTCATCCGTGGGACCAGCGCAGCCAGTGGCGCGAGGCCGACGCCTGGAGCGATCGCGATTGGCATGAGCAATGGCAGCGTCAGCAGCAAATCTTCAACGAACGCCGGGAAGCCCAGCTGGCCGAGGAAAACGAGGAGCGCGAGGAACACGAGCATCACGACCACGGCAAACACCTCGGATGGTATAAGCATCCGGGCAAGCATCACGGGGACGAGAACTGCGACAACGGGGACGCGGACGACCACTGGGGCGGCGGTCATCCCGGCCATCACAAGCATCACGACAAGCATCACGGCGGCAACGATTAAAACGCCATCCAGCCCTCGCAGCCTCCTGTAGAAGGTGCACTTACGGAGGGGCAGAGGGCAAGTGCTGAAGTTATCCACAGCAACCGGGCCGGAAGAGAAAAACCGGCCCGGTTATTTTTAACCAGCGCAGATGCAAAAATTGTTCTTTATGAGACATTCTACAGGCGCGAGGCGCCGCCACGTATAATAACTTCTAATAGCGCTTATTATCTAATAGCGCTTGTTCGGAGCCAAATATCGCGGACTCTCCGCGCCCCGTCTCTGGTCGCGATATAGCTAAGCCGATGATTTAAACTCCTCTACTGCAGTTCAGATTATTGCAATGGACCCACGGAACTAAATATAGTGCAACCGGCGTAACAATTAGGGTTGTCAATTCCAGTCTGGTTGGCGCCCGACAAACGGTTGCCCATCGATGCGGGGGATTAGTGCATAGCGGTTTGCGCCGTACTCGGTCGATTCGCTGAGTAGTTGGCCTTACCGAACGCATCGCATTTCGCCACCGGGGAGAGATTAAAGGAAGGGTTATGATAGGACGAAAACGAGGGAAGGGGTTCTGGGTCCTGTGGGCGGCGGCCGCGATCACGTTCGCCGGCTGCGGTATGTCCACGGAACAGAGGGATTGCGCCATCTACGGAGCAGTGGCGGGCGGAGCAGTTGGAGGCGGTATCGGCGCGGGCGTATTCGCAGCCGATAACAGCGATAACTGGCCCGCGCTTCCGGCTGGAATCGTCGGTGGTGCGATCATCGGTAGCGTGCTTGGCTACCTGATGTGCCCGCCGCCACCTCCTCCGCCACCGCCTCCACCGCCTCCACCGCCTCCGCCGCCTCCGCCGCCACCTCCTCCTCCGGCACCGGAGAAGATCATCCTGCGTGGGGTCCACTTTGACTTCGACAAGTCAAACATCCGTCCGCAGGATGCAGCCGTGCTCGACGAGGCCGCGGAAACTCTGAAGGCGCATCCGAACATCTCGGTCAACGTCAACGGCTATTGCGATATTATCGGTTCGGTGCGGTACAACCTGCGCCTCTCCGAGCGCCGGTCCAACGCGGTCGTGAAGTACCTGGCGGACCACGGTATCGCGGAAGGCCGCATGAGCCCGCACGGTTATGGGAAGACCGACTTCGTCGCCACCAATAAGACGAGGGAGGGACGTGCCCAGAACCGCCGGGTCGAACTGGTTCCGAACCAGTAAGGGCCCGACACTCCAATTCTGAACCGGTCGCAGCCCCATTAGGGGGCTGCGGCCGGTAGCTGCCAGCACCCTTTCGCGGTCCGGAAATTCTTTCGCTTCCCGGCTCTTTACACAGCGGGATTAAAGTTAATAATGCAGTGAATAGTACGACGACGTAACGACTTCCAAGGGGAAGGTTATGATTTGCATCGGTCGGCGCGGTAACGCGGTGAGCGGGTTGGTAGCGGGTGTCATGCTGATTGGGTTGGCCGCGATTCCTATTGCAGGCTGCTCACAGTTCAAAACCTCGTCATCCGAGGACGACGCGACCGCATCCGCGGTCGCCGGCTCCTCCATGAACGTGCAGGGAACCGCGCCAGCGGAGGCTGCTGGCGGCGGGGCCGCGACAGCCGTTGCGCCTGACGCGCATGCCGCGGCGGTTCCAGCACCGATTATTCCTCCGGTGACCTTGCCTACGACCCCTGCCCTGGCGGCCGCGGCTCCGATCAATCCGTCGCCCGTCGCTCCGGCGAAGCTCATCCAGGCGAGTCTGCCGACCAACACGGTTGTGGCGAGCACCGGCAGTCCGCCGGTGAACGTCGCGAGTACCGGCACTCCGGTTTTGAAGGGTCTCGACGGCAACGGAATGCAGGGCACTGCGCAAGCGCTCAACCCGGTGATGATGCGCGCGCTCAAGCAGTTCAAGGTTGCGAGCGCCTCTTTTCCGGATTTCTGCCGAGACTGGGCGCACAAGTTGAGCGTCCGCGAACACGACAATCTCGGCAACATCAAGTGGCGGATGCAGGACGGGGTCGAGACCGGCAGCTATGTGGGTTACAGCTCGATCGATTCCTGCACTTGCAAAGAGGCCACCAACGGGGTTGCGGTAGGAATCCTGACTTATAAGGAGTTCGGCTACACACTAACCGGCAAGAGTGTCGAGGAAGCCAGGCACGCGACGCCGCACGCAACCAGCGTGGTCCCGACGCGCGAAATCTTCGCCTACGAAAAGGGCAAGTGGTTCTGGTAAACCGGGCCTTCACAGGCTCAAACGCAAACGGCCGGCCTGTTTCAGCCGGCCGTTTCTGTTTCCGTTCTTGTTTCCGGTCTTGATTCCGTTTTTCGGCGCCCTTGCCGCATCGGCTTCAGTTAAGTTCCTTGCTCGAATACTCCAGGATACGCCGCGCCACGATGATCATGTTGATCTGCTGGGTACCCTCGAAGATGTCGTTGATTTTGGCGTCGCGCATCCATTTCTCCACCAGGTTGCGTCGCGAGTAGCCCAGCGGTCCCAGCAATTCGACCGCCTTCTGCGTAATCAGAGTGACCGCAAGGCCCGCCTTGGCCTTGGCCATCGAGGCCTCCAGGCTGTTGCGCATTCCCATGTCGAGCATCCAGGCCGCGCGCCAGGTCAGCAGGCGGGCCGCCTTGAGCTGGACTTCCATCTCCATGAAGTCACGCTCGACGGCGCTCAGGCGCCGCGGCGAGAGCCCGTAGCGAATCTCGACCTTCTGCTCGGCCAGAAACCCGCGCACGAAGTCGAGCGCCGCGCGCCCCACCCCTATCGCCATCGCCGCCACGATCGGCCGGGTCGCGTCGAACGTCGCCATCACATCCTTGAAACCGCCGCCGTCGCGCTTGACCTCCGCGCTGCCGAGCAGATGGCCTGCCGGCACCCGGCAATTGTCGAAGACCAGCGCGGCGGTGTCGCTGACCCGAATGCCGAGTTTCTTTTCCAGCCGCGCGACCGACATCCCGGGCGTCCCATGCTCGACCACGAAGGGCTTTATCCCGGGCCGCCCGGCGCTCTTGTCAACGGTGGCCCAGACCACCACGAAGCCTTCGGATTTCTCCACCGCCATCCAGCCCGAGGTGCAGAAGATCTTGTTGCCGTTGAGCACCCAGTGATCGCCGTCGCGGGTCGCGGTGGTGGTGACCGCGGCCGAATCCGAGCCGCATCCGGGCTCGGTGATAGCCATCGCGCCCCACTTGGGCTTGCCGCCGCGAAACGGCGCGAGGAAGCGCTGCTTTTGCTCCGCAGTGCCCGCCGCCATCACGGCCGCGCCGCCCAGCCCGGCGTTGGGGATGGACAGGAACAGGCCAGCGTCGCCCCAGCACAACTCCTCGGTAGTGGCGACGGTGTATACGTTGCGCATTTTCGCGGCGCCCTGCCCGCTCGCGTCACCGCCGCCCATCGGGTCACCGCCGGGCGCGGTGCTGGCGGCCCACATCGCATTGAGGAAGTCCCACGGCTTGTCGTGTTCGCGCTCGTCGTATTCGCGCGAGATCGGCCGCATCATCTGCTCGGCCACGGTGTGGAAAAGCTCGATACGTTTTTGGGTCTGGGGGTCGATTTCGAAGTCGATCATGGCAACGTTTCCTCAATGATCTGCGGGGTCCCAGGTTCGCGGCGCTCGATGTGGTGCTGCCCTGAAATCTCGCAATAACCTTCAGACCGTGGCGAGCCCCTCCAGGGCCGAAAAGCCCCGCGCGTTGCGCAACCACATCTCGACCGGATGTTCGCGGATATAGCCGTGGCCGCCAAGCACCTGGACCGCGTTGTCGGCGACCTTGAGCGCCGACGCCGCGACATAGTTGCGGGCGAGATAGCTCTCCCGATGCGCATCTTCGCCGCGGTCGAGATGCCACGCGGCCTCCCATACGAGCAGCCGCGCCGCGTCGATCTCGATCGCCATGTCGGCGAGCATGAAGGCGACCGCCTGCTTGGTCGCGATCGGCACGCCGAAGGCCTTACGCTCCTTGGCGTAGTCACGCGCATAGTCGAACGCGGCGTGCGCCACGCCGACGCCCATCGCAGCCATCGCCACGCGCGACTGGCTCATCGCGCGGGTGAAATCGGCCCCGCCCTCGCCTCCCAGGCGGGCCTCAGCCCCGACGCGGCATCCCTGGAATTCGAGCGAGAAAGTCTCGAGCGCCTTGAGCCCCATGTTTTTCTCGCGTTCGCCGACCCGCAGCCCTGGTATGTCGCGGGCGAGCAGAAATCCGTCAACCCGGTCATAGTTGGCACTCGCCGCCCAGACCAGGAGCGTGTCGGACGCGCCGGCGAGCGCGACCATGCACTTGGCGCCATCGAGCACGAAACCGTTGCCGTCGCGCCGCGCCACCGTGGTCATCGCCTGCGGGTCAAAATCCCAACGCGGCTCCATCAGGGCGGCGGATGCGGCGGCAAAGGTCGCACCGGTAAAGCGTTTGAGATGACGCTGGCGTTGTTCGTCGGTTCCCATCTCGAGCACCGGAAAGGCCACCAGACGCGGCGCCAGAACGTGGGCGGCGATCGCGAGGTCGCCGTAGGCGAGTTCCTCGGCGATTATGGCGCCCGTCGTCGCAAGGCGCGTATCGCCGTTCCCCCCCAGGCTCTCCGGAATCGGGCCCTGCACCAGGCCCAGTTGCCAGGCCTGTGCGACCAGCGCGGCTGGAATCTCGCCGCTCTCATCGGCGGCCCGCGCCGCGGGCCGAATCCGCTCGCGGGCGAAGGCGCCGACAGTATCGCGGATCATCTGTTGCTCTTCGCTTAAATCGAAACTCAGCATGGTCGGTTTTAACCGGTTCGGTTGGAGTTGCGCCAACTCGGCATATTAGCCTCAGGCCCGCCAAAACGCACCCGCAAGCACGATCCTCATGCGCCCCCACGCGACTCAGACGCCGCCCCGCTCCTCGTCACGCCGCAGGCGTTCGCGCTCGCGCGCGCGCCGATACGTGGTTGGAGGCTCCTCCACCTTGGTTGGCGGCGGCACGGGCTTGCGCACTTTGCGCGACGGTGACTTGCGTTTGCGCCGGATGGGCTTGCGCGATCGCATACTCCCGAATACCAATCTCCGAATCGACTAAAGCCAACCCTAGGAGACCATCGCTAAGTCGCAAAGCGCCCTACGAAGCTGAGCTGCAAGCCGGTCACCGAACCGCCCGCCGCGCGGCGCGAAAAGTAGCGATTGGATTCGCATTTGGTGCACGGACCGACCTTGCGGATCTCCGCAGGTCTCAGGCCAGCCAGTGCAAGTTGATCGGCGATAATGCCGCGCAGATCGAGGTAGGCTTTGCCTGCGTGATCGCTCGGATGGACGTGGGCGTGCGCGCGGTCGAAACGGCGCCCGAAGCGCCTGGCCAATTCGTCGTCCACTTCGAAGCAGCACGGACCTATCGAGGGGCCCAGCAGCGCGCTAATTGCGCTCGCTTCCGCCCCCTGCCGCACCATCGCGCGAACCCCCGCCCCGGCTATTCCAGCCAGCGTCCCACGCCATCCGGCGTGCAGCGCTCCAACCACGCCCCGATCCTTGTCGGCCAGCAGCACGGGCACGCAATCGGCAGTGAAGATGCAGAGCACCACGCCGGGCATCGTGGTGACCAGCCCGTCGCCCTCCGGACGCGGTTCGACGGCGGCGCGGGGACCGATCGTGTCGATAGCCTTGCCGTGGACCTGCTTCACCTGGGCGAAACGCACCCCGAGCGGCATCAGCCGGCGCGCGCGCTGCCAGTTGACGTCGACCGAGCGCGAGTTGTCCTTCACCCAGTACGAAAGATTGAGCGAGGCGTACGGACCGCGGCTGCAGCCGCCTTCGCGGCCTAGAAAGCCATGGCAAAGCGTGGGCTCGTCCCAGGCTTGGAGAACAGGGGGAACCGGCGGAAGCGATATAGCTCGACGAAGGGCGCGCACTCGGTTGTCCGGCACTCGCTCTCAGTTGTCCGGCACCGGAAGGTTAACCTATAATTCTGATCTTTGGAATTCGCGCCCGGGGTCGCCCTATGAACGGCTACGAATATCTCCTCGAACGTAATCGCCTGATGTACAGGCTGGAAGACGACTTGGCGCGGCTGCGAGACCTGCCCGCGGCCGAACGCCTGGAGAAGACCGCGCGGCTGCAGGGCGCCTTTGACGTCAGGCTGGCCGAGCTTTACGCCAAGGTCGCCAACGAGTACCCGGGCGAGCGGCGCAAGAAGGCCCGGCCGCTGGCCGACCCGCGCTGACTCGCGGACGGCCGCCGCCGAACCGGGATCAACATTCAAGGAACCAGAGAAACAGCATTGAGCGGCGTGGAGCGCACCATCAGCATTCGCGGGGCGCGCACTCACAATCTCAAGGGTATCTCGCTCGACTTGCCGCACAACAAATTGATCGTGGTCACGGGAGTGTCGGGATCGGGCAAATCCAGCCTGGTTTTCGACACTCTCTACGCCGAAGGTCAGCGGCGCTTTGTGCAGAGCCTCTCGACCTACGCCCGGATGTTTCTGGAACGGATGGACCGGCCGGACGTCGATTCGATATCCGAGATTCCACCCGCGCTCGCGCTGCGCCAGAAGAACACCATCAAGAACGCCCGTTCGACCGTCGGCACCGTCACCGAAATAAGCGACTACCTGCGCCTGCTATTCGCGACGCTGGGGCTCACGAGATGCCCGCGCTGCGGCGGCGAGGTCACGCGTGACAGTGTCGAAAGCGCGGCGGCCCATGCGCTTGAGGGGCCGGGGATACATCTGTTCCTGGCGCCCTTCGAGCCCGGCTCGCGCTCGACCGCGGCGGCCTGCGAGTTCCTGGCGCAGAATGGATACCATCGGCTGTTCGTCGATGGCGCGATCGTCGAGACCGCCGAGTTGCTGGCGCGTGCGGTGCAAGGCGTCGTGCAAAGCGACTCGCAAAGCGTCGGACGACACGCCGGGAAAAATGTCGGGCAAAACGCCGTCCAGGACGTCCTCTACGATGTGACGGGCCACACCCCGGCAGACGGCGCCCGTAAGCTCGCGGCGCCTCGCGCAAACGGCGCGCCAAGCGACGCCGCCGATCGCGTCCTGGCCGGGCGCAACGGCAGCGGACCGCTGATGGTCGTGACCGACCGGGTCGCCAACGACTCCGCCGACGCTCCCGCCCGAGTGCGCGAAGCGCTGGAGAAGGCCTTCTATCTCGGCGGCGGGCGCGCCCGCGTGGTCACCGTGATACGCGATAATGGGCGAATGAAGTCGGTTGCCGATGACGCCTTCGATCGCCGCTTCAACTGCTCGCGCTGCGGCACGCTTTTTCCAGAGCCGACGCCGGCGCTGTTTTCCGCCAACAGCCCGATCGGCGCGTGCCCCGAGTGCGAAGGCTTCGGCCGCACCGTCGAACTCGACCTCGAAAAAGTCATCCCCGACCCAGGACTGTCGCTCCGCCAGGGCCTGATCGCACCGTGGCGCACGCCGGCGTACGTGGAGATGAAGACCTGGATGCTCAAGTGCGCGCGGCGCGCGCGCGTTCGTAGCGCGGTGCCGTTTCGCGAGATGACCGAGACCGAGCGCGTCTGGCTGCTCGACGGCGAGCCGCGCGACGACGCGCGCAATGGCCCGGAGGACTGCGGTCGCGCCGATGACTGGGAGCGATGGCCGGGGGTGCGCGGATTTTTCCGCTGGATGGAGAAGCGGCGCTACAAGACTCATGTCCGTATTCTGCTCGCCCGCTATCGCCGCTTCGTCCCCTGCCCCACCTGCGGCGGCGCCAAGCTCAAGCCCGAGGCGCTCAACGTGCGGGTCGAAGGCGTGACGATCGCGGAAGTCGGGCGGCTGGCGGTGCGCGAACTCAAGCAATGGCTGGAGCGGTTGGGCGGCCAGGCGCGCGCGGCTGAGCGGGCGGGCGTCGTACTGCGCGAGCTCAAAAGCCGGGTCGGCTATCTCGACGAAGTCGGCCTTGGCTACCTGACCGTCGAGCGGCAGGCACGCACGCTCTCGGGTGGCGAAGCCCAGCGCATCCATCTTGCGAGCGCGCTCGGCAGCCTGTTGACCGCCACGATGTACGCGCTCGATGAGCCGACAGTGGGACTCCACGCCGGCGACGTGCGGCGGCTGCTTGGAGTGTTGCGCCATCTGCGCGACCTCGGCAACACCGTGGTGGTGGTCGAGCACGATCCGATGATGATCGCGGGGGCCGATTTCACCGTGGAACTCGGACCCGGCGGCGGCCGCGAGGGCGGCAGCCTGGTTCGCGCGGGGACGCCTGCGCGCGGCAGTGTCGCCAAAACCGCCAAAGGCGGGAAAACCGTCGCGAATAAAATAAAGGACGCCGACAATCCAAACGCGACGACGCCAGGGCGGGTAATCCTGATGCGCACGCTCTCGCGCGAGCGGCGCTTCACCCGCCATGACCCGGCGCTGCGGATCGTGGGCGCACGGGAGCACAACCTCAAGAACCTCGACGTGAGGATTCCGCTTGGCCGCATGGTTTGCGTGACCGGGGTCTCGGGGTCGGGCAAGTCAACGCTGGTCGAGGACGTGCTGTACAATAACTACCTGCGCCGGCGCGGCGAGCCGGTGAGCGACGTGGGCGCATGCGATCGGATCGAGGGCCTCGAACTGGTGGGCGAGATGGTCCACATGGGCCAGGAATTGCCGGCCCGCTCGCTGCGCTCCAATCCCGCGACTTATCTGAAAATCTACGACGACATCCGCCGGCTGTTCGCGCAAAGCAACGAGGCCCGCCGCCTGGGCATCCAACCGCGCCACTTTTCCTTCAACGTCGATGGCGGACGCTGCGATAAGTGCCATGGCACCGGCACGGTGACGATCGAGATGCACTTCATGGCCGATCTCGAAGTGCAGTGCGACGCCTGCGACGGCCGCCGCTTCCAAAGCCACATCCTGGCCATCCGCTACCAGGGCCGCAACGTCAACCAAGTGCTCGCACTGACGGTCGACGAGGCGCGCGGCTTTTTCGGCAAGTCGCCGGCCGTGACGCGCCGGCTCGAGGCGCTGAGTGCGGTCGGACTTGGTTACCTGTGCCTTGGGCAAGCGACTTCGACGCTCTCGGGCGGCGAGGCGCAACGTCTGAAGCTCGCGCGTTTTCTGCTCGCCGACCTCGAGCCGTTGCCGGCGGGCGACGACGGCAAGCCGCTCGGCCGCGTTTTTCTGCTCGACGAGCCGACCACGGGCCTCAGCTCGGCCGACATTCGCCAACTCCTGCGCGTGCTCGGACGCCTGGTGGCGGAGGGCAACACGCTGGTGGTGATCGAGCATCATCTCGAATTCATCGCGCACGCGGATTACGTAATCGATCTTGGTCCGGGTGGCGGCGACGACGGCGGGTGCGTGGTGGCGGCGGGAACGCCGCTCAAGGTCGCGGCTGCGGCACGTTCGTTGACCGGGCGCGAGTTGCGCGGGCTGTTCGGCTTGCCGGCGAGCGCGCCACGCGCGGCGGCGCGTTCGGCCAAGCTGCGTGCGAGCGCCGGATGAGGTGGCGGCTCGGCGAATCGTATCGCGGGGCGACGCGGATCGGCTTTGTTGACGTCCTCGTCCTCGCAATCGTGGCGGCCCTTCTGCTTTTCGCTTCGTGGAAACAGTTTCCCGCCTACAATCGTCCGTTCACTCCGCGGCGGATTCTCACTCCCGTGCCGCGAGTGCCAACGCCGAAGAGCCTCCACACTCCGGTTCCCCGCTAGTCATTCGTCTTGGGCTTCGTTCGAAATAATTCGCCGCCGCGGATTATTTTCTTTGCGCTGAAACGTTCGGGCGCTCCAGGACGCTTCTCAACGCTTGACGCGCTCTGATAAAATTCACTCACATCGTCCCGGCGGGGATGAAAGGCCCGCCGGGCCCAACCCGAGGAGTGGTTGATGAATCTTGAACCTCCCTCCGCCAGGCGCCTCAAAGAGTTCTTCCTCGCGATGACCCGCACCAGCTTCGGCCAGCTCGGGATGGCTGACCAGCAGGTGGTTGACTACGTCGCCTCTGTACTCACCGAGTTCAGTACTGCCGGGCGCTGGCTCGCGTTGCGCGATGCCGAGGGCCGTCGGCTCAGCACCGTGGTCGAAATGCTCGCTTCGCAAACGGGGGCGCCGCAAACCCGCGGGCGCGTGATCGGCGAGCGCGACTTGCGCAAATACGTGGGCGACTACACGCTCTTCATGTCGGGTCTGTTCCGCACCTTCGTCGAACGGGGCGGTTACCTCGATTACTATCTCGAAGAGGGCAAGCGCTCCTACCAGACCGTCTCCGAACTCGACGTCGCCTTGTATCGGCCGGGCTTCCTGATGTTCGAGGAGCTCAGCCGCGGCTTCGAGAATTATTCGGGCGCGCTCGATTACATGCGCAAGTGCTTCTTTAAACCCGCGCCCGACCAGGATCCGTTCGCCGGCTTTGCCGAGAAAATCGAAGGCTGGGTCAAGCTGCGCCTGACGCCGAATTGATGCCGCACGACTGATGCCAACCGACGCGCGCGAGCGCCTCGATCAGTACCTCGTGCGCCTGGGATGGGCGCGGTCGCGGCGCGCCGCGCGCGAGATGCTCGCCCGTGGGATGGTCCGCGTCAACGGCCGCGTCTTGCGCAAGGGTGAGTCGGTCGGCGGCGGCGATACGGTCGAAATCGGCGAGGCCTCGCCGTTACCCGCGCTCACACCTGATATTGATGTAAAAATTGAGATTCTGTTTCGCGACCCCGCTGTGCTGGTGGTGAACAAGCCCGCGCCGATGGCGTGTCATCCGCTGCGTCCGGGCGAGCGCGGAACCGTGATGAACGGCGTCGTGGCCGCATTTCCTGAGGTGGCCGCCGTCGGCGACAATCCGCGCGAGGGCGGCCTGGTTCATCGGCTCGACAACGGAACTTCCGGCGCTCTGCTCGTCGCGCTCGAGCCACAGGCTTTCACGGCACTGCGCCAGGCGATTCGAGCGGGTGCGATTCGCCGAGACTACCAGGCCTTGGTCGCCGGTAATATTAAAGAATCACTTTATATTGAAAAACCGCTCGCGCACGATCCGCGCAACGCGCGACGGGTGTTGGCCGTCGGAGCGAACGCGGCTGGCGCACGTCCGGCCGCAACGGCGGTCGAGCCGATCAGGCGGTTCGGGAATTTCACCCTGGTTTCGGCTCGGCCGCGCACCGGAATGCGTCATCAGATTCGCGTGCACCTGGCCGACGCTGGCCATCCGATCGCTGGAGATACGCTCTACGGAGGGCCGTCACTCGGCGCGCTAGCCGAGGGCCGCTTCTGGCTTCATCTTGCGGAGATCGAGTTTCGCTCGCCCGTCTCCGGTCCCGTGCGAGTGCGCTCGCCGCTCCCGCGCGACCTCGAAAACGCGCTCAAGGAAGCGAGCCGCCGCGCATAAGGGTCGAAGGCGCGATCAGTATCGACCCAGACTTTACTTATCGACGTAGACTTTGCGATGCGCGAACCGCCAGTCACCCTCGACCTTGCGCAGTTCGTCGCGATAGCCTCCGACCGCGGCCAACTCGGTCTTGCCGCCCTTGATGTGGAAATAGATCAGATTGCAGGTGCCGTGGGCGTGATCGCCGTGGACGTCGAAGCTGACGTTCACCATCATGTGACGCACCTGCGCGCCCGCCCATGATTCCCGGTACGAAGCGCAGAACTTGCGCAGCGCCTCATGGCCGGCGTGCTTGCCGAGCGAGGGGCTTTCGAAAATGCCGTCCTCGGTGAAGCAATTCACCCACTCCTCGAACTTGCTCGCGTCGATATAGAGCGCGTAGCGGGCATAGAGCTCGCGAATCTGCTCGCGGTCCTCGACACTCCCCGTAATCGCCGGCATAGTTTTTCCTCCCGTGCGCGACCGGATGGCGGGTCGCGTTGTGTCAGATTACGCCCGACTCTTTCAGGCGCGCCACGTCTTCCCAGCTGTAACCGAGCATCTCGGTCAGAAGCGTCTCGGTGTGTTCGCCCAACTCCGGCGCGTGGCCGCGCGGATTGGCGGGCGTCTCGCTGAGCTTGACCGGAAAGCCGACCAGCTTCATCGCGCCCAGTCCCGGATGCTCGTAGTCAACCACGTAGTCGTTGGCCAGCACCTGCGAATCGTCGGGCAGGTCGGAGACGCGGTTGACGACGGTGTAGATAAAGTCGCCCCCCGCCTTCAGCAGCTTCATCCATTCAACGCGCGGCTTGGTGATGAAGGTCTGGTCGAAGATCGCGACCAGCGCCTTGCAGTTCTTGCCGCGCACGCTGATGTCCTTGAAGCGCGGATCCTCAATCAGCTCGGGCAGGCCGAGCGTGTTGCAGAGATCCTTCCAGTAGCGGTCCGCCTGCAGCATCCCGAGCGTCAACCACTTGCCATCGGCGCATCGGTAATGATTCCACAGCGGATTGAAAGCGTTCTCGCGCGTGTTACGCCGGAACTCGGTGCCCATGATGTTGCGGCAGGCGAGGTTCAGCCCCTGCAGTGCGATCATCGAGCCCAGGTGCGAGGCGTTGACCTCCTGCCCGACGCCGAAGCGCTCGCGCGCGAGCAGTGCCGTGATAACGCCGTACGACAGCATGATCGCGCCCATCTGATCGGCTACGCCGCCGAACAGGTAGACCGGCTCGTCGCCTTCGATTCCCGCGATATGCATCACGCCGGAGCGCGATTGCGCGAGGTAGTCGAACGAAGGCTCGCCGCTGTCGGGACCCTCCGGACCGTAGCCCGAGGCAGTCGCGTAGATGAGCCGCGGGTTGATCTCGTGCAGTGTCTGGTAGTCAAGGCCGAGGCGCTGCGCCACGCCCTTGCGGTAGTTCTGCACGAAGACGTCGCTCTTGGCGACGAGTTGGTAGACGATCTCGCGCGCTTCGGCCTTCTTCATGTCGAGCGTGATGCTCTTCTTGTGGCGGTTGTTGGACTCGAAATAGAAGTTCTTGCCGTTGCGCGCGGTGGTGGCGCCCGAGACCGCGAAGATCGCGCGGCCCGGATCGCCGTCGAGCGTTTCGAGCTTGATTACCTCGGCTCCCAGGTCGCCCAGCAACGCGGTCGCAAACGGCCCCTGCTGCCAAATCGTCCAGTCGATGACCCTTATTCCATCAAGCGGCGTCTTCATATTTTCCCCTATACCATAAGACGGGCCGTGAGGGATCGCCCTCCCCAGGCCGCGATTACCGCCCCTGTCCACACCGCCCGGCGCTTCGAGCATCATTTCGCGGCTTAAATTGACCGGCCGGAGCTTGAGTTACCCCGCCGGAGGCTTCATCAATAGAACCGGGAGCGATGCTGCATTACCTGCTCAACTTTATCTTCCCGCCGCGATGCGCGGCGTGCGACGCGGCCCTGCCGATCGACGCGACGCGCCGCGTATGCGCGCTTTGCCTGGCCGCGGTTGAGCCTCCGCGCCCCCCGCTCTGCCTCGTGTGCGGTGCACCACTTCACACGGGCGAGGACCAGCGTTGCAGCCATTGCGAGGCCACGCCGCCGGGTTTCGACTCGGCCCGTGCGATCACCCGGTACCGTTCCGGCGGGGACAGCTCAGGGATAGATGGGTCGAGCGCAGTTGCCGCCCTGCTTCGACGGCACAAGTATGGGCTCGACCAGTCGCTGGGACGCGCGCTGGCGGATTACCTTGATGCCGCGCCGGCGATGGACCCCGACGCCTACGACATCATCATACCGGTACCGCTTCATCGCACCCGCCTTCGCTGGCGCGGTTTCAACCAGGCTGCGCTGCTGGGCGCCGCGCTCGCGCGGCGGCTCAATTGCCCACTCGACGTCACCGCGCTGGCCCGCGTGCGCTCTACCCCGCCGCAGACCGCGCGCGACCGCGCCCATCGCGCACGCAACGTTCGCGACGCTTTTGCGGTGCGGCGTCCCGCGCGCGTGGCCGGGCGGCGCGTCTTGCTGGTCGACGACGTGATGACGACCGGCGCGACCGCCGACGAATGTGCTCGCGTGCTGCGCGCGGCGGGCGCGCGGCGAATCGACGTGCTCACCCTGGCTCGCGTGGTATGAGCGACGCACGCCTGAGCGAAGTGGAAAAGCGCCGCGATTGGGAAATCCGCCAGCGCGCCGGCGCAGGGCTCGGCGAGCCCGAACCCTCGGTCGTCGAAATGCTCGATCTGTTGCCGCGCGGCCTCGCCCTCGACGTCGCTGCGGGTACGGGCCGCCATAGCCTGCTGCTGGCGCGAGCGGGCTTCAAAGTAGTCGCCATCGACTATGCCGAGCCGGCGCTCCGCGCGCTGCAATCGATCGCGCGCGCCGGCAAGCTCCCGGTATGGCCGCTGGTCGCGGACCTTTCGACATTTCCTCTGCCGCGCAGCCGCTTCGACGCGATACTCAATCTTAACTTTCTCGATCGTTCATTGATTCCGCACCTGATCGATGCGTTGCGGCCTGGCGGCGCCCTGCTCTTTGATACCTTTCTCATCGATCAGGCAGCCACCGGCCATCCGCGCAATCCCGACTTCATGCTGCAACACTACGAGCTGCGCGAAATGCTCGGTGCGATGAATCTTGTCCGCTACCGCGAGGGCATCGTCGCCTATCCCGGCGGCAAAAGCGCCTGGCGCGCGGCGGCGCTAGCCCTTCGCAAAGGCGCCGGCTGAGCCCGATGGCGCGCGGACTCAGCTACAAAGCGGCCGGGGTCGATATCGATCTCAAGGAGCGGCTGGTGCCTATGCTCCGCCGCCTCGCACGGCCGACGCTGGGGCCGCACGTTCTAGGCGGAATCG
>DATJID010000077.1:0-8011 GCA_035493515.1 Binataceae bacterium (SeqCode)
CGCGCCCGAGCGGCATAGCCGTCGAACTCGATAAGCGTGCCCTCAAGCCGCTGGCCGGCATAGCCGGCCAGCAGCTTGAGGGCTTCGGCCACCGCGAACATCAAGACCACGCCGGAGTTTGCCGCCCGCGTGCCCAGCCTACCTAACAAGTCTATCTCGGCACACAGAGGACAGGGCAGCGGCGCCGGCATCAGCGCGATTCGCCCCGGCAGGTCCAGGCGCGCGACGATTGCGGCGCCATAACGAGCTTCGGGCGCCCCGGGCGCATCGGTATGCGGTGGATTCCACAGGCGCGCGGCCGCTTCCGCAACTGACGCGGCGCCGACCAGTGCGAATATCAGGTCGCATCGCGTGCCCATTTCATGGTTGGCGATTTCGACCCTGACGTCGGGATTGAGGTCACGCATCCGCTCGACTATTGCGGCATACGGCGCGCGGTCGCCCACCGGATGCATCACGATTTGGCCGACGCCTGCGCCAACCAGGTAGGCAAGCGCGTTCGCCGCATCCGCGGGCTCGGCCACGATCGCGGCGCACGATTCGAGCAGCCGTTCCTGTGCGCGTCCGCCAACGCCGGGGACGATTATCTGGCGGCTATAGCGCTCAATTTGATTGTCGGTAAGGGGCATAGGCAGCGCACCGGATTCGACGCCTTGGCCGGAACGCGACTACTCGATGACGTTTTTTTCGATCGGCTCGACGGTCACGCCGCTTTGCCGCAGCCACGCGAGCGCGCGCTCGATCTGTTCGCTCGACCCCTCGAACTCGACCGCGACCAGGCCCATCTCTTCCGAAACGCTCGCGCCGCGGATGTTGAACACCAGGTCGAACTTCTTGACCAGATGGTACAGCAGCGGCTCGCGGATGAGCGACTTGGGGTAGGTCAAGTAATAGCGTTCGCGGAGGCGTTCCATTTGCCGACGAGCTTTTGCAGGCGCTCCTTGCGCCACTGTTCCCATCCGATCCACAGATTGGTGGACAGGTACTTGTCACCGAAATCCGGAAACACCGTCACCACGCATCCTTCGCGTAGTCCGCGCGCGACTTGCAATGCAGCCACCAGCGCCGCGCCGCACGACTGGCCCACCAGCACGCCCTCGATTTGGCCCAGCGCGTAGACCATCTCGTAGGCGTCCTCGGTGCTGACCGCCATGCGCTGGTCGAGTTCTTCGGCGTGAAAGATGCCGGGCACGATCGAGGAGGCCATGTGCTTCAGGCCCTCCAGCCCATGCATCGCGTCGTCCGGCTCGACCGCGATCACTCTGACGGCGGGGTTCCGCGATTTGAGGTAGCGCCCGGTGCCCATCACGGTGCCGCCGGTGCCGATTCCGGCCACGAAATGCGTGATCCGGCCGCTTGTCTGATGCCAGATTTCGGGCCCCGTGGTGTCGAAATGGGCGAGCGGATTGGCCTCGTTGTTATACTGGTCGGGTTTGAAGTAGCGATCGGGGTTGTCCGCGATGATCTTGCGCGCCACCATCATCGCGCCGTCGGATCCTTCCAGCGGATCGGAATAGATCGGCTTGGCGCCGAAGGCTTCGATTATCTTTTTGCGTTCGCGGCTGACGTTGGAGGCCATCACAATTTCGACCGGATAGCCGAGCGCCGCGCCAACCATCGCCAGCGCGATTCCGGTGTTGCCCGAGGTCGAATCGATGATGGTTTTGCCCGGGCGCAACTCGCCGCGCCTGAGGCCGAACTCGACCATGTGGCGCACGGCGCGATCCTTGACCGAGCCGCCGGGGTTGAAGCCCTCGAGCTTGGCGAAAAGCCGCACGCCGGGGCGCAGCAGCCCCTCGGTCACGCGGGTGATCTCGAGCAGCGGCGTATTGCCGATCAGCTCGAGCACGCTATTGGCCCGCGCCGCCGGAACGTGCTCTTCGCTACTCGCCGCCGGCGATCGCTGGGACGATTGAAATATCGTCGCCATCCTTGACCTGTGAGTTCAGCTGGTTGAGGAAACGGATGTCGTCGCCGTTGAGATAAATATTGACGAAGCGGCGCAGCTCGCCCTTGTCGTCGAGCAGCCGCTCGCGCATCCCGGGATGGCGCTTTTCGAGGTCTTCGATGACCGCGCGGACCGACTCACCCGCGGCCGCAACCTCGTCGATACCCCCGGTGAACCTGCGTAGCGGGGTCGGTACTCGTACCTTGACTGGCATAATCGGAACTTCCACCTCTCAGAGCTAGCCTCGGGTTCAAGACTAGCGCTTGATGAATATGCTTCGCCAGATGGCTTTACAAGCGCGCCTGCCGCCCCTTAGGCGGCGCCTTTAAGCGAACGTTTACCGTCGCCGAGGCTTTCGTAGATCGCATCGAAGTCCTTCAGCCGGGCTTCGATCACGAGCGGCTGCTCTATACTCTGAGCGACCGCCTCCAGCGTCTTGTAGCCGTTGCCGGTGATCGATACCACCACGCTCTCGTCGCCCTTGATGCGTCCGGCGGCGATGAGTTTCAGCGCCACGGCGAGCGTGGTGCCGCCGGCCGGCTCGGCGAAGATGCCCTCGGTGCGCGCGAGCAGCTTGATCGCGTCGATGATCTCCGGGTCGCTCGCCATCTCGCCCCATCCGCCCGAATCGCGCACGGCGCGCAGCACGTAGAAACCGTCGGCCGGGTTGCCGATCGCGATCGATTTGGCAATCGTGTCGGGTTTGACCGGGGTTATCAGGTCGGTGTTCTTGTGCAAGGCATGGATGACCGGCGCGGCGCCGGCCGCCTGGGCGCAATGAATCTTGAAATCGCCGCCGTGGACCAGCCCGACCTCCTTGAGTTCCTTGAAGGCCTTGGCGACCTTGGGCAAAATCGTGCCGCCCGCGGTCGGCAGCACGATATGGTTGGGCAGTTTCCAGCCGAGTTGTTCGGCGACCTCGAAGCCGAAGGTCTTGGCGCCCTCGGTATAATACGGACGCAAGTTGATATTGACGAAGGCCCATCCGTACTTGTCGGCAATTTCGCTGCACAGCCGATTGACGTCGTCATAGTTGCCGCGAATCGTGATCACCCGCGCGCCGTAAATCGAAGAGCCGACGATTTTGCCCGACTCGACCCCTTCGGGCATGAAAATTACCGACCGCAGTCCCGCCCGCGCCGCATGCGCCGCCACCGCTGTCGCCAGGTTGCCGGTCGAGGCGCATGAGACGGTGGTGAAGCCGAAGTCGCGCGCCTTGGTGATCGCCACCGACACCACGCGGTCCTTGTAGGAAAGGGTGGGATGGTTGACCGTGTCGTCCTTGATATAGAGCTTCTTGAGCCCGAGCTCGGCGCCGAGCCGGCGCGCATGCAATAGCGGCGTGAAGCCCGAAAACGGCCCCGCCTCGGGCTCGCCGTCAACCGGCAACAGCTCGCGATAGCGCCAGAGGTTATGCGGGCGCGCCGCAATCGTCGCGCGCGACACCGCGGCGCGAATCTTCGCGTAGTCGTAGGTTACCTCGAGCGGGCCGAAGCAGTCCTCGCATACGTGCAGCGGCTTGATCGGGTATTCCTGGCCGCACTCGCGGCACTTCAGCGTGGTGACGTAGCTCATCGCGTGAGTCCTCTCTGATTGCGCGTCTGATTGCGCGGCTGGTTGTCGCCCGTGGCCAACGCCGCCGCCTCATCCTCTGCATACCGGGCCGCGCCGCAGGCGCATCCGGCGCGCGCGCTTACTTCAAGCGCCCGGATTCGTCCGCGCGCGGTTGCGTCATAGGTCAGGATTTTTCCAGCCAACTGCGGCACGCCGCCGCCAAGCCAGCGCAGTGCCTCGGCGGCCTCGATCTCGCCGATCACCGCCGCGACCGGCCCGACTATTCCAGCTTCGCGGCAACTTGCGATCTCGCCCGGCTCGGGCGGCTGCTCGAACAGGCATCGCAGACACGCCGTGCGCCCCGGCAGCACGGTCATGGCCTGACCGGTCATCCCGAGCACACCGGCGTAAACGAACGGCCGCCCAAGGGCGAGGCAGACGTCGTTGATCAGAAACTTGGCCGCCGGATCGTCGGTCGCGTCGATCACGAAATCGTGGCGCGCGATCAATTCGCCGGCGTTGGAGACTTCAAGTGCGACGGGGTAGGTTTCGACGGCCAATTCCGGATTAAGCTCGCGCAGGCGCTCGGCCGCCGCTTCGACCTTGAGCCTGCCGAGGCTTGCGCCGCCGTAAATGACCTGGCGCGCGAGATTCGAGAGCTCCACCGGGTCGGGATCGGCGAGACCGATTCGTTTCGCGCCGCCGCGCGCCAGTGCGCCGGCCGCCGGAACGCCCAGCCCCCCCACTCCGACTACCAGTATTGACTGTTTTCCCAACTCGCTCTCTCACCGCCCAGGCCTTCCGGATTTCCACCGGCGGCGCGGCGCTGCGAGGGGAATTAAAAAACCCTCCTCCCGGATAAGGACGAGGGTACTGGGACTCTCGCCTTATCTACCGAAGCTTCGTTCGAGCTCCGTTGGAGTTAGCACCAGCACCCTTGTTGGGCCGGTTGCTGCGGCATCATCGGGCCAGTCCCTCCGCCGCTCTGGATAAGGCCATCAGGCTCAATACGGTTATCCAAGCGGTGACGCAAAGTCAACCGCCGGACCTGTCGGTTAGTTGCTAGTCGGTCCTGCGCTGGCCGGTCCTTCGCCCGACAACCGCCGCGTACGCAATCGTCTTTTCCTTGCGGGATTTGCCCGGCGATGCTTTAAGGAGGCTTGCCACCGGAGTTTTTTGCCTGCGTCGTACGGGGCAATTTTCCCGGCACGGGAGGTATTTATGCGTATCGGATTTATCGGACTCGGCAACATGGGCGGTTCGATGGCGCTCAACCTGATGAAGGCGGGCCACCAGGTCACGGTCAACGACGTGCGCCGCCAGGTCGCCGAACCGCATCTGGCCGGCGGCGCAAAGTGGGCCGAAAGCTCGGCCGCGGCCGCCAAGGATGCCGAGGTTGTCTTCACTTCACTGCCGGGGCCGCGCGAGGTCGAGGCGGTGGTGCTCGGCGAGGGCGGGCTTATCGGCGCGATGGCGCCCGGGAGCCTGTACATCGACTTATCGACCAATTCGCCCACGGTGGTGCGCCAGGTCCATGCGCGGCTGAAGGCCCGCGGTATCCGGATGCTCGACGCGCCCGTCAGCGGCGGCGTGGTCGGCGCGCGCAAGGCGACGTTGGCGGTGATGGTCGGCGGGAGCGAAGCCGACTACAACGAGGTCAAGCCGGTGCTCGACGCGCTCGGCGATAAAGTGACCTACATCGGCGACATCGGGGCCGGCTCGGTGGCCAAGCTGGTTCACAACATGATTGCGATTTGCTCGACCCAGCTGCTGGCCGAGGCCTTTACGATGGGCGTCAAGGCGGGCGTCACGCCCGAGGCGCTGCTGCGCGCGGTGCAGGGCGGCGCCTACGGGCAGGGGATGGTGCTCAACGCGGCGCTGCCCAAGATGATCTTTCGCGGCAACTTCGATCGCGTGACCTTCGCGCTCAAGCTGGCGCGCAAGGACCTGGGCCTCGCCACCGAGCTAGCGCGCGAGCTCAACGTGCCGATGCCGATGGCGGCGCACGCCGAGCAGGATTTCCTGGAAGCGCTCAACAAGGGCTGGGGCGAGAAGGATTCTTCCGCGACCTTCATGGTCCAGGAAGAGCGCGCCGGGGTCAAAGTGCGCAGCTCGTCATAAGCGGCGCGCATCGGGCCGCCCGCACTATCCAGTTTGAACGAGTTACTATTCGCAGTTGCTATTGAAGGGAGAGAGCGAAAATGGCCGACGACAAACATGAAAAAGGAATGGCAATACGCACCCAGTTGTGGGGCGAAAAAGGCGCCAAGGCGGGCAACGATTTCCTAAGCGGCTTCGACCCCGACTTCGGCAAGTTCCTCAACGACGAGCTGTTCGGCGGCATCTGGGCCCGTCCCGGCCTGCCAATCAAGACCCGCTCGATGATCACGATGGCGGCGCTGCTCGCGCTCGGCAAAGGCGCGGAACTGCGGGTTCACATGCGCGGCGCGCTTAACCTCGGCGTCACCCATACCGAACTCAAGGAGATGATCTTCCATCTCTCGCAGTATAGTGGCGTGCCGAGCGCGGTCGAGGCGATCCGCGCCTTCACCGAGGTAACCGCACCAAAGAAGTAACCCGAGCCGGATGCGCTATCTTGTGCGCGTGAGTTAGTAGTCTATGTCGGCTGGTTTTGGCGCGACACCCCGCTTTATATCGCGGCGTGCGTCCAGGCTTTACGGGCATGATGGCCACATCAACGCGCAATCCTGAATCGGGCGACCGGCGCCCCGCTCGACGAGACACCTTCGATCGAGTCCGGCCCCACCGCCGGGACCGCCGCTGTGACAGCCAGCGCGGTAAGAGTCGGACTATGAAAATCGAGGTTTCACGATGAAAATTGGACTGCTGGTCGCACCGAATGAGCGCAGTGCCAATTCGGCCGACCTCGCGCGCGCCGCGGAGACGCTCGGCTTCGAGTCGCTGTGGATGCCCGATCACTCGGTGATGCCCGTGAACACTGCGACGGCGCTCCCCGAATCGCGTCCCGGCGAGGGCGGCATCCCGGAAATTTACTCCCACATGTGCGATCCGTTCGTGGCGATGGCGATGGCGGCGGCCGCCACCACGCGCTTGATGGTCGCGACCGGCGTGTTGCTGGTGCCCGAGCGCAATCCCCTGTTGACGGCCAATGAACTGGGGACGCTGGACCGCTTCTCGGGCGGGCGCGTCATCCTCGGGGTTGGCGCGGGATGGCTGCGCGAGGAGTCGGAACTGCTTGGCGTCGACTTTGCCCATCGATGGACCCAGACGCGCGAGTACGTCGCCGCGATGCGCGAGCTGTGGACCAGGGACGAAGCTTCGTTCGACGGCCGCTATATCAAGTTTCCGCCGGTGCGATGCTATCCCAAGCCCGCGCGCAAAGGCGGCCCGCCGGTCATCATTGGCAGTAAGGACAAGAATGCGCTCGGTTGGGTCGCGCGCTGGGGCGACGGATGGTGTCCGATTTTCCTGTCCCCGCCGCAGCTCAAGGAAGAGCTTGCCCGGCTGCGCGCGGAGTGCGCCGCCGCCCACACCGACTTCGCGCGCAAGGACATCACGATCATGCGGCGCGAGATGCGCGGCGCGCGCGCCGAGGTGCAGGCGGGGCTGGAACAGTATGCGGCGGCCGGAGCGCATCGATTTGTCATCATGATGCTCGACGCCGCGCTGCGGCCGGAGAATTATCAGGCGGAGCTGCGGCGGCTGGCGTCGTTATACGTGTGATCGGCAGGTGTGATTCGGGTACGCCCGATTTCCAGGCGGCGGACCGCGCGGAGGCGCGATGAGCGGCGACGACCTCAGCCTGCGTATCCTCGACGTGCAGCCGGGCGACGAAATTGCCGGCGCACGGAGCCTCCGGCTTCGCACCACGCGCGGCGAGATCCCGATAATCGTGCACGCGCCCCAAGTCCAGCCGCTCGAAGTCCGGCCAGTCGAAGTCCGGCCGCGTGAAGCCGGGACGGCTGACGCTCCCGCCCGCGCCGTGTTGTGCGTCAGCGGCGCGCTCGGCGGGTTCGACGGTCCCGCAAAGCTCTACCTGCGGCTCGGGCAGGAGCTGCCCGCGCTGGGAATCACGGTGGTGCGGCTCAACTACCGGATGCCCAACGAGTTCGGCGAGTGCGTGCTCGATACGATGGCCGGGCTCGCGTTTCTGAGCGCGATGCAATACCGGCGCGCGGCAATTGTCGGCCACTCCTTCGGCGGCGCGGTCGCGATTAACGCGGGCACGCTCTCCCCGACGGTAACGGCCGTGGTCGCGGTTTCGAGCCAGCTCGCCGGCGCGCACGTGGTCGCCGAGCTTGCGCCGCGCCCGCTGCTCCTGCTGCATGGCACCGCCGACACGATTTTGCCGCACGAATGTTCCGAGAGAATCTACGAGCGTGCGCGAGAGCCGCGGACGCTCAAGCTTTTTCCCGGCGTCGGCCATCGCTTCACCGAAGCGGCCGAGGAACTGCTCGAAACCGTCCGCGGCTGGCTGCTCGCGCATCTCTGACGGATTGGCCGCGGGCGCGCCGGTACGGGCGGCTC
>DATJID010000078.1:0-18329 GCA_035493515.1 Binataceae bacterium (SeqCode)
GGCTTATCGCGCTCTGCGCGATAAGCCCGGCCGCCAGCGCCCAGGACGATGCACCCGTCGGGCCGGCCGCGACGATTGGATGGCTCGCGGCTGCGCATGCAGCCGCCGTGCGAGCGGCGGCGGCGCGCGCAGCCGCCGTGCGAGCCGCGCCGCCACTGCAAGCAACTCCGGCCGATGAAGCAGCTGCGGCGCCGGCGGCGGCATCGCCCGTCGCCGCGGCTCCAACCAGAGTTGAAGCAAGGCTTTCGACCGCGGCGCCGGCCGAGCGGCCGCCACTGGCGGTCGCGGCGCCAGCCACAATGGAGGCCAGGCCGCCGGCTGTGACGTCCGAAGTGCCTAAACCGGCTCCGGTCACCCTCGCTCCCGCCGAGGAAGTAGCCACGGCGCCGCCTACGGCACCTGAAAAAGAAGAAACCAGGCTGCCGGCGGCGGAGCCCGAAGCGGCCGCCGCCGCGCCGTCCGCCGCGCCCGCGCCGGCCGAGGAAGAAGCCGCGTTGCGGGCCCTTGAGCCCGTCGCGCCACTGCCGGCGTCGGGCGAGACGGACGAGGCGCCGGTCGGCCCGGCCGCCACGATTGGCGCGCTCGCGGTCGCGCATGCGGCTGCGGTTCCCGAGACTGCTCCGGCGGCGCCATCCGCCACCGCCCCAACTGAAGAGGAAGTCACGCTGGTAGCGGCGGACCCTGGCGCCACACCAGCACCGCCTGCCGACGCGCCGGCGTCCGGGACGCCGTCCGCAGGCGTCTCAACGAGTGGTGATGGGCCGTCAGCCTCCGGAGCGGCCGCTGCACCAGCCGCTCCAGAAGCTGCCGCCGGCACGCCGACACCGGCTGCGGCCTCCGCGGCGCCCGAGAGCGGCCCCCGGACTTTTCTCATCGACGACGGGGCACCGCCCGGCGCCATCCCGCCGGAAGGGACTGCGGCAGCGCTGCCGTCCGCGCCCGATTCCGATGCGTCCCCGTCGGCGGTTGCCGCGCCGCCGGCCGATGCATCGACTCCGATCAACAATGCCCCGGCAGGTCCAGAGCAGACAGTGACGCCCGAGGAAGCTCCGTCGGGAACCACGATCGTCCCCACGGCGGCACAGCGGCAGTCGCTCGAGCCCACGGCGGGCGCCGCCGGTGAGGGCTCGCAGGTCATCAATTACGAAGCGAACCAGGAGATGCCGCTCAACGAGCCACAGCTTCACAGCCTCCAGGAATTCATGAATGAGGGCGTCAATACCTCGCCGCTTGGAGTCGAATTGCAGGAAGGCGCGCGGCAGATGAAAAACGGCCGCGAAGTCGATGGCTTGCTGGTGGTCGCCTTGGAGCCCGGCAGTCCCGCCGAGCGCGCAGGCGTGCAGGCGGGCCATCGCGCGGCTCACGACGTCCTCGAAGGCGCGGCCGTGGCGGCGTCACTGGTGTTTCCGCCGGCGGTGCTGGCCGTGCCCGTGATCGAAACCATCCAACTCGGCGAGAACTACGATCTGATCATCGGAATCGACGGCAATCGGGTCACCAATTTCATGGATTTCCAGGATCAGTTGCGCGACGCGCGGCCGGGCGAGACCGTCTATCTGAACATCCTGCGCGGCGGCAAACGTCTGCAGATACCGGTCGAGATGCCGGCGCCGAGCTCCGCCAAGCTGCAACCGTAGTTTTGGCACGGCTGGGTCCTGCTCCGGCGCGGCGAGAATTTACCCAAAGCGCCAGCCGGTCTTTACTCTGGACCGGTATCGTACTAATAGAGGGCTCTCCGTCGAGGCTCAGGCCCGGCGAGACACAACGACGAGGCAGCGAAGACTCCGGCGACGGAGCATTGCGGACATAGGCTTGGCCTAGCGCCTGGATCCTGACCGGACCGGGACCCCGAACGGCTTGAGCGCTCCTGGAGAGCACGTTTCGATGCGGGGTGCCGGTATGCGGTGGCCCCGCATTTTTGTCCGCGGCAAAGCAAAGTTGGCCGGTACGCAACCTGAGAGGAAGGCTAACGTGAAAATCATTACCACCCCGGCTGAAATGCAGTGCCGCTCTGATGCAATCCGCCGAGCGGGCAAGCGAATAGCTTTCATCCCCACGATGGGTTTTCTGCATGAGGGCCATCTTAGCCTGATGCGCGAGGGCCGCCGGCGCGCCGAAGTCGTGGTGGCTTCGATTTTTGTCAATCCCACCCAGTTCGCGCCCAACGAGGACTTCGGCCGCTATCCGCGCGCCTTCGAGCGCGACTGCGAGATGATGAAGGATGTTCCGGTGGACCTGGTGTTTGCGCCGGACCCCGGCGCGATGTATCCGGCGGGCGCTCAGACCTGGGTCGAGGCGACGGAGATCACCAAGGGCCTGTGCGGAGCGCATCGGGCGGGGCACTTCCGCGGAGTCACCACGGTGGTCGCCAAGCTGTTCAATATCGTCAAGCCGCACTACGCGATGTTCGGCGAGAAGGATTTTCAGCAGTTGCGCGCGATCCAGCGCATGGTCAGGGACTTGAATTTCGATCTCGAGATCGTGCCGATGCCGACCGTGCGCGAATCCGATGGTCTGGCAATGAGTTCGCGCAACGCCTATCTCTCGCCCGATGAGCGAAGGCGCGGACTCAGCCTGAGCGCGGCGCTGGAAGCCGCCCGCGGCGAATTCGCCGCCGGCGCGCGCGATCCGCGCGCCTTGGTGCGCGCCGCATGCGCGGTGCTCAGTGCGACGCCGGAGGTCAGGATCGAATACATCGAGGCGGTCGATTCCGAATCGCTCGCGTCGATCGCGCGGATCGAAAGGCCGGTGGTGGTCGCAATCGCGGCGCACGTCGGCAAGACGCGGCTGATTGACAACGCGGTCTTCGCGCCGCCCGCGGCGTAGAGAGCTCTAAAGCTGCGGGCGCGGACCATCAGGTCCGCGCCCGCAGCGTTGCGTCAGCGATTAAGAGCGGCGCGCGGGTTTAGTAATAATCGACCGGATCGATCTGCCGCTTCGCGCCATACCAGAACAGCATGTTCTCGGTCAGCCCCTGCCAGGTGAACTTGTTCGGCGGCAGCAGCAGGCGCTTGAACATCGATTTGAACGAGTAGAATTCCTTGGTGCAGCGCCACACCCCTTCTTCGACCTGCTGCGGCGACAGCTTGTTGGGCACGAACATGCAGCGGAAGTTGTTGGTGTACATGTCGGCGTCGGGGATGATGACGCGGCCTTCCTGCTCGAGCTTGGTGCGCATCGGCGTGCCCTTGCGCGGGGTGACCGTGTTGAAGAACGCCTCGGGTGCCCTGACCTCGTGCAGAAAGGCCAGGGTGTCGTCGAAAATCTGCGGATGGTCTTCCTCGAGGCCGAAGAGGAAGTTGAGCGAGTAGTAGATTCCGTAGTGCTCCAGGCGCTTGAGCAGTTTCTTGTAGTCCTTGGTGTGGTTCTGGATCTTGCTCATCGAGAGCAGGCTGTCCTGGCTAATCGATTCCACGCCGATATTGACGTGAAACACGCCGGCCTGCGCCGCGAGGTCGAGCAGGTCCTCATCGTGGTTGGAATTGATGGTCCACAGGCACGAGAACTTGATATTGAGCGGAATCAGGGCGCGGAACAGTTCGCGCGCGAACTTGTGCTTGCCGGTTATCTGGTCGTCGATGAACTGAAAGCGGCGAAAGCCGGTGACCGCGATGACCTGTTTGATTTCCTCGACGATGTCTTCGATCGGCCGCGTGCGATAGCTGCCCTCATAAAACACCGGAATTTCGCAGAACGAGCAGCGATACGGACATCCCCGGCTCGCCTGCACGGGCACCGCCTTGAACAGGTAGCGGTTGAGCTTGAGCAGTTCGTGCCGTGGGCGCGGCAGGTTCTTGAGGTCGTGCAGCTTGTCGGCCTTGTAGATGCGCTTGAGCTTGCCGTCCTGCCAGTCGCGCAGAAGCGGCTCCCATACCAGGTCGGCCTCGCCCTGGACCACGGCGTCGGCGTGCTTGAGCGCTTCCTCGGTCTGCAGCGTGGCGTGGAAACCGCCCATCACGACCGGAATTCCGCGCTTGCGAAATTCATCGCCGAGCTGGTAGGCGCGCAGCGAGGCGCCGATGGTGGTGGTCATGCCGACCAGGTCCCAGCCGCCGTCGAAGTCGAGTTCCTCCAGCCGCTCATCGCACAGCGTCACGTCAAAGTCATCCGGCGTCAGTCCCGCCAGCAGCGGGATCATCAAACCCATGATCAGGCGCCAGCGGGTTTTATGCGGCGTGCCGTCCAGATGGATGGTCGTCGGTTGTACCAGCAGGATCCGCGGTTTCTTCACACTGCCTCCTGGCGATGCCGCGTTTGCGCGGGCCGCCGTTGTAGGTCGCTTTGCCGGCCGCCGCGATGGGTGGTCATCCACCACATGACGAAGGCAAAGATGTAAGTGCCAAATGCCGTGCCCCAGGCGAAATAGTTAATCCGGCCGATCAGCGCCAGCACCACCAGCAGATACGCGAAATCGCGCCCGCTCACCCGTTCCACCTGCGCGATGAACTGCTCGGCCCGCTCGCCGTTGACGCGCGTCGCGCGCCAGGTTGTGAGCGCGCACAAACCGAAGCCGACCAGTAAGACGGCGAACAGGTAGAGGTAGGCCCGGCTGCCGCTCGCCCGATAGCACCCGGTCATGATACCGGCGAAGAGCGCGACGTGCACCAGGTTGTCGGTCGTCACGTCAAGCCGCGCGCCGAAGCGCGACTCGGTCATCTTGAGCCGCGCAAGCTCGCCGTCGACGCCGTCGAAGGTCACCGAAGCCAGGAACATCAGCGCCGCAATCAGGCGCGGCCAGTATTCCGGAAAACTGAACAGCCACGCGCTTACCAATCCGAAAGCCGTGTTGGCCAGCGTGACCTGGTTGGGCGTGATCGCGGTCCGCGCAAGACGCAAACTGATTCGCCATGAGAGCCGCCGATCGACCCATCGCGCCATCAGCGCGTCCTTGTCGGCGCTCTCGCGGCGCAACTCGCACGCGAGGCGGCGCTCGGCCTCCTGGATGTCCGTCGGCCGTCCATCAAGCGCGAAGGGCAGCTGTCCGCTCGGGCTGAGCTGCGAGACCGCGGCACCCGAATCCTCGATCAGCCGAGCAAGCGGCCCCGCCGAAAGACTGCCGCCGCCGGCTGCGTCGGTGCTCCGGAGGTTGACCACCTCGCTCGGTCGGGCCGCCTGAGTGTCGAGCAACCCGCGCAACTGCGAGGCCGCCAGGACCAGATTTCCTCTAAACGCGACACAGGGCGCGTCGTGGGGTAGTTGCTCCAGGACCTGTGCAAATGAACCGACCAGCTTGACCTCGGAATGGTCGCGGAATGATCCCAAAGAGGCGCGCACCTCGCCGTCGCCGGCCGCACCGGTCTCGATAAAGAACCGCTTCACACCGGCGCGTTGACAAATAAGCATCAGGCGCTCCAGCAGGGATCGCCCGAAGATCAAATTGCCGGCGCGGGCGGGAATCTCGATTAAAGCTGTATCAATCAAATAAAGCCTTGTTGAATAAAGGCTTTTAGACTAATTGGAGGGCAGAGTCAACGCACTGACCGTGCGGTCTGTCCGCTCGGTCACCCCTACGCCAGCCCGCAGCCTGTTCATAACTCTTAACTTTCACGCAATCTTGCCGATTCAGTTCTTAACGGTCTCATTTGTGGAGGCCCAATGCGAGGGCTGATAAGCTGACCCCGTGACCAGTCCGACCCGGGCGATCTTGTTCGACTTCGGCGGCACGCTCGACCATCCACATCACTGGTTGGACCGTTTCGTGCGCCATTCCCATGCCGCCGGCTTACGGCTTAGCCGCGCCGAGCTCGACGTGGCGTATTCCCATGCCACCCGCACTGCCTACCAGTCTGGCGATGAACTGCATCGCCACAGCCTGCGCGAGCTGGTGCAGCATCTCGTCGCTCACCAGTTCGACCATCTATATCGCCACGGACCCGACGGCATTCGCGGGCATCTCGCGGCGCTCGGGAGCGAACGCGATAACCTCGCCGATCGTATCGCGGCCGGCTTCGCCGAAGAATCGGCCGAAGGGCTCGCGCGCAGCCGCGCCCTGCTCAAGGAACTGTCGCACGACTTCAAACTTGGCGTGGTTTCCAATTTTTACGGCAACCTGCAAGTGGTCCTGTTCGAGGCCGGCATCCGGGAACTCATCCAGGTCGCGATCGATTCCAAGCACATGCGCGTCTTCAAACCTGACGAACGTATCTTCGTCGCCGCGCTCAAGGTGCTCGACCTGCCGCACAACCAGGTCGCGATGGTGGGGGACTCGTTGCACAAGGATTGCGCACCTGCGCGAAAACTCGGCATGCGCTCGATCTGGCTGCGCGGACATCCGGCGGGTGGCGGCGAGCATCCGCAGGCGAGCGAGGAAGCGGCGATCGCCGACCATACGATCGGCGCGCTCGATGAACTGAGGAACCTCAAATGGTAGCCGGACCTGCGGCCGCCGGATTTCGCGGTGCCATTATCGCAGCCGGCCGCGGCGAACGCCTGCGTGGCGCGGTCGACGACCTGCCCAAGCCGTTGGTCGAGCTTGGCGGCGAGACGATGCTGGTGCGGCAGGCCCGGATGTTGCACCAGGCGGGGGCTGACACCGTCGTGGCGCTGGTCAACTCGGAGACCGCCGGGCTAATAGCGGCCCGCGCCGTGCGGATTCCGCCGTGGATGAAACTTGAGGCGCGCGATACGCCGAGTTCGATGGAATCGCTGTTCACGCTGCGCGAGTATCTGTGCGGGGCCCAGCGGTTTTTGCTGGCCACGGTTGACGCGGTGGCCGAGGCCTCTGAGCTTCGCCGATTCGCCGCACGTGCGCTCGAACTGACCGGCGGCACGGGAGCACGCTTTGACGGCGCGCTCGCGGTGGTGCGATGGCGCGGCGACCAGCGGCCGCTGTTCGCCGAGGTCGCGCCCGACGGCGCGATCGCGGCGTTGGGCGCGCGCCAGTGCGCGACCGTCACGGCAGGATTCTATTACCTGCCCGCGGCGATTTTCGATCTTGCCGGCCGTGCGCGCGCCGAACGGCTGGACGCGATGCGCAAGCTGCTCGGGATGGCGATCGGCAGTGGAATGCGCCTTGCCGCAGTCGAGCTTGAGCGCACGATCGACGTAGACGAATCGGCGGACCTGATGGCCGCGCGCGCGATGATCGCCGGCGCTGACGCGGGCCGGAGCCGTGGCTGACGATGCGCGCGCTAGGGGTTTATCGCGAGCCCGAGTTCTCGCCCGGCAAGGTCGAGCACGACGCCGCAATTCTGGACGCGGTGATGGCCGAGCTCAAGCGCCATGGGCTTGAAATCTCCGTGATGAGCGCAGCCGGCTTTATTGCCGATCCGCTCGTCAGCGCCGACTTGGTACTTGCGATGTGCCAGGGTGAGCGCGCTCTGGGCCGCCTGGTGGCGCTCGAACAGCAGGGTGCGGTAGCGGTCAATTCGGCGCTCGCGATCCGCAACTGCTACCGCGACCTGCTGTGCGCCGGCCTCGTCCATGCCGGCGTGCCGGTGCCGACTGGCGCGCTGGTCCGTACCGGTTCGCGCCCGCCGGACCTGACGCCGCTCGGCGTGCTTGACCTTGACGCTCCGATGTTCGTCAAGCGCGGCGACCTCCATGCGCTTGCGCCCGATGACGTTCAGCGGGTAGAAAGCCGTGGCGCGCTGCGCTCGGCGCTTAACGGGATGGCCGAGCGCGGAGTGCCGGTCGCCTACGTGCAGCAGGCGGTCGAGGGCAGGGTGGTAAAGTTTTACGGAGTCAGCGGCGGCGAGTACTTCGCGGCGCTGGACGAGGACGGAGGCGAGGGATCGCTGTCCGAGCAGGTGCGGCTCGATCTAGCCCGCGCCGCCGCAGCGGCCGCCGCCACGCTCGGTCTGGAGGCGTGGGGTGGCGACGCGGTTATCGACGGCGAAAGTTTCATGATGATCGATTTCAACGACTGGCCGAGCTTCAGCCGAGTGCGCGAGGCTGCCGCGCGGGCGATTGCGCGGCGCTGCCTGATGCTCGCGCGGCGGTTACGCCAGGGCGCCTGAGCGTCATTTCCCAGGAGGGCCCTCGCGGGCCGCAGCATGAGCAAACCGCAAACGCCAACGCCGCGAACAGGCGGCTCGTCGAAAACCGCAGGTGCGGCGAAGGCCGGCAATGGATCGGCAACCGCCAACAGTCCGAGGGCTTCCAATGGATCCGTCAGCGAAGCGAACCCTGCGCGCGGGCCCGGCCTCCAGCCGAAAATCTCCACCGCCGTGCCCGGACCGAAATCGCGCGCCCTGTTCGCCGACGAGCAGAGTCATATCGCGCCCGGCCGCCAGCGCATCTCGCTGCTCGCCGGCCTCGCGTTCGACCATGGCGAGGGCGCGACGCTCACCGACGTCGACGGCAACGTGTACGTTGATTTTTTCGCGGGCGTCGCGGTCGCCAGCCTCGGCCACGGCCATCCGGCGCTCGCGCAAGCGCTCGCGCATCAGGCCTCGCGGCTCATCGTCGGCACCTTCGCCACGCCCGAGCGCGCCGAGGCTTTCAGGATGCTCGGGGAGGCCGCGCCCGCCGGCCTCAATCGCGCTCATCTGTATAGTGGCGGCGCCGAGGCGGTCGAGGCTGCGCTCCGGCTCGCGCGATCGAAAACCAAGCGGCACGAAGTGCTGAGCTTCTGGGGCGGGTTTCACGGCAAGACCGGCGGTGTGATCGGGCTCATCGGCGACGAATCCAAGCAGGGCTATGGTCCGCTACCCGGCGGCCAGTACCTAGTGCCTTATGCCGACTGCTATCGATGCCCCTTCAAGCTCGAATATCCCGAGTGCGGAATGTACTGCCTCGATTTCGCGCGCCAGCAGCTCAAACACAGCTCCGCCGGCGCGCTGGCCGCGGTGATTGTCGAGCCGATGCAAGGGACGGCGGGCAACGTGATTCCGCCCGACGACTACCTGCCCGCGGTAAGGCAACTCGCACACGAGCATGGCGCGATGCTTATCGCAGACGAAATGATCACCGGCTTCGGCCGCACCGGCCGGATGTGGGGAGTCGAGCACAGCGGCGTCGCGCCTGACATCATGACGGTGGGCAAGGGGATGGGCTCGGGCTTTCCGGTCTCCGGGGTGTTGCTCAGCGAGGAATTGGGAAAGAGCGAGCCGTTCGGCAAACCGAGCGCGTCGTCGTCGAGTTACGGTGGCAATCCGCTGGCCGCGGTGGCGGTCGCCGAGACGCTGCGCACGATCGAGCGCGAAGGGCTGGTCGAAAACTCGGCCGTGGTCGGCGCGTTCATGCTCGAGCGCCTGATGCGGCTCAAAGAGAAGTACGAATTCATCGGTGAGGTGCGCGGCAAGGGTCTGATGATCGGGCTTGACCTGGTGCGCGATCGCAAGAGCAAAGAGCTGCTCGGCCGTTCGGTGACTGAAGCCATCTTCACCGAGGCGCTCAAGCGCGGCCTCCTGGTGATGGGCTATTTTCCGCGGATGCGGATTAATCCGCCGCTGGTAATCACGCGCGAACAGGCCGCCGCGGGAGTCGAGATTCTCGACGCGGTTTTCGCCCACGTTCGCGATCATCTCGACTGGCGCAACGCTCCCTGAAACGGCACTTTCAGTTCGGAGTTGCCGCCGCCGCATCCGGCGATCACTTCGACGCCAGCACCTTGCCCGAGGATGTGTCGATATGAATGATCCAGAACGCGGTCGCGTCTTCCTGGCTGATCATCGCAACCACGCCGACGCCGGGTGCGAAAAAGTAGTATGCCGCGTCTTTGGTTTCAGCCGGACCCACTTTGCCCGTGCACTTCAGTCGTAACAGGATTGCCTCGTAGGTGCCGGCAGGCACGGTCACTTTATAAGTGCCCACATAGGTGTAGGCGCCGTTCAGCGATCCCGAGTATTCCTGGTCCGTCGGATCGTCCAGCGGGATAACGGCGACCTGTTGCGTGTAAGATCGCGTCTCGCCCGGCTTCATGCCCTTGAGCACGAATGGATTGGCCGGGGTGGTTATCACCACCACGCCCTCGCCCGTATCGGTCACCGAAGGCATCATCAGATCCCCGTCGACCGTCTGACGGAGAAATCCCGACAGGGTGGGCGAAAACTGAAAGCGCCAGGCCGACCTGCCATTGGAGCGCCGGGCCTTTGAGAGGCCGAGCCGCTGCGTCTTTCCGCCATTGGGTCCGGCGGTCACATGGTAGGTCAGGGCCCGCTCGCGCAGTGGAAGATAAGTGGAAGTGTTCTCGATCGGCCTGCTGGGCAGCGCCTGACCAACGATACCCGCACCGAGTTCGGTGGTTATTTTTTGTTGATCTTCGGGCGGTAACGGTAACATGGGGTCGCCGGCCCACGCCGATCCCGCGGCCAGCAGAAGTGATGCGAGCGTTACAACCATGAAGGTTCGCGTCACGATACTATCCTCATCTGGCGCGACGGCTACGTCGCTCAACTCGTGTGCGGCGGGCGGCCCCAAGGGGGGGCCGCCCGCCGCAATCGCAGATCGGCCTATTGGGCTTCGTGCTCTTTGATGGCTTCTTCGATCTTGGCTTTGATGGCCGATAGGTTGAAGGACGCCGGCGCCTGCATCGGCGGGTACTGGATAGCCGTCTGCGCGAGCGCGCCCACGTACTGTTGCACCATCACGAAGCGCCAGAACTCGCGCGCATAGAAGTCGTTCACATAACCACCGCCGGAATCGTTCAAGGTCTGGCCTCGCGTGGCAGGCGTGCGCTCGAACGGATCCTGCCGGAGATTCACGATAGTCGGCATGTCGGTGGTGACCTTCTCTCCTGGCCAGCCGTAGGGCTGCTGGAAGAACTGGAATTTGAAGTCATCGATGCGCAGCGCTCCGAGGTGCGGTCCGCCGAAGTAGAAGATTTCGTGACGTTTGGACGGCCCCTTGCCGGTCAGCAGATCCATCTGGTTATAGCCATCGAGATGATTTTTGTATTCCCGGCCTCCCAGCGTCACTCCTTTCAGGAGTTGGTCGGTGATGTCGGAATTGCCGGCAGCGGCCGCCAAAGTGGGTAACCAGTCGAGGCCGGAGAAGATGCCATTCTCGACGACACCGGGTTTGACGTGTCCCGGCCAACGGATAATCGCCGGCACGCGGAATCCGCCCTCGAAGACTGTGCCCTTGGTCGCCTTGAATGGCGTCATGCCGCCGTCGGGCCAGGTGAAGACTTCGGCGCCGTTGTCGGTGGTGAAGATAACGATGGTGTTGTCGGCCTCGCCGATATCCTCGATGTGCTGCAAAAGGGCGCCGACGCTGTCATCCATCTGCGCCATCCCGGCCTCTTCGATGTTGTAGTTGTTGGTCGAGTTCATCATCGCCTGGTATTTCGGCGGGATGTAGCTGAAGACGTGCATGCGAGTGGTGTTATGCCAGATGAAGAACGGCTTGCCGTCCTTCTTGGCTTTGTCCATGAAGCCTTTGGAATGCTCGACCAGGACGTTGTCGAACGTTTCCATGTCGTACTTGGCCTTGCGCCCTTCCTGCCAGTTCTGCATGTCCTTCATGTTGGGGAATGGCGCGAGCGGTCCCTCATCCACGATTTTCTGCTTGCCGACCTTGCCCCAGCGCGGCATCACGGTCGAGTCATCGTCATTCGACGCCCAGCAGTGAGTAAGGTCGCGAGGCCCGGTTTTGTCTATCCAGCTCTGCGGATAATCGAACCAATAAGGGTCCGACATCGCGTCGAGGTGGTACAAATAGCCGAAGAATTCGTCAAAGCCGTGTACGCACGGCAGATATTTGTTCATGTCTCCCAGATGGTTCTTGCCGAATTGCCCGGTTTCGTAGCCCTGCGCCTTGAGTATGGTGGCGAGGGTCACTGCCTGATCCGGCAATCCTACGTTAGCGCCGGCCTGACCCACGGTCGTCAAGCCGGTGCGGATCGGCAACTCGCCGGTGATGAAATTGGCGCGGCCCGCGGTGCAGCTCGCTTCGGCGTAATAGTCAGTGAAACGCATGCCCTGGGCGGCCAGCTTGTCGAGGTTCGGCGTCTTGCCGGACATGATTCCCTGGTGATACGCGCCGATATTGAACCAGCCGACGTCGTCACCCATGATTACGAGGATGTTGGGTTTCTTTTCTTGCGCCAGTGCGGGAGATGCGGCGGCATAAATCGCGGCGCCAAGCAGGAAGGCCACTGCGGCCAATCCGCGCCATCTGTACCCTGATGTTTTCATTGCGATAGACCCTCCAGCTGCGATTTCACCTATAGCTATTTGACCGATGCGTACCGCGTTGATTCCGCGCTCATTCGCATCGGCCGCGGCGCCGTTGCGGCAGCCAAAAGTTTTGTCGGGTCTTCCCGACGCGGCGATCAGTACCACTCGGCCGCGCGCGGCAACAATTGGACCTTAGTCCGATATGCTGGCGGGAGTTTTACTGGACTCAGATCGACACGTAGACTGGCCGGAGGCGAATCGAACCGCGATGAAAAATCACTTGCCCAGAGTTGGCGATGGCTGAAGATGCTGGAAACCGCGGCCTGTTCTGCGATCTTGCGGGGACCTTGGTGAAGATGGACGACACTCGCCAGCTGCCGCTTGGCCCGGACGGAAAAATCATCGTCGAACTGCTGCCCGGCGTGATCGAAAAGCTGCGCCCGATCCGCGATCATCTGATCTTCGTCGTCACCAACCAGGCCGGTATCGCGCGCGGGCGGTTGAGTCTCGCACAGGTCGAAGCCGCGATCGCCGAGCTCGACCGCCAGCTCGGCGACATCCTGACCGGATGGCAAATCTGTCCGCACGAGGATTCCGACCATTGCGCCTGCCGCAAGCCCAAGGGCGGGATGCTGACCGAGTTGGGTGCGACCTATGGCGTGGACATGGCGGGCTCGACGATGGTTGGCGATCAGGAAGTGGACGCCGCGGCGGCGCGCGCGGCGGGCGTCGGCCATTTCGTCTTCGCGCACGACTTCTTCGTCTGGAAATAGCCGCTCAGTAAGATTTTTCAGATATTGCAGATATTGCCCGGCAGGCGCCACGGCAGCGGGGCTTCTTTCCCGCGATGAAGGGTGGGATGGCGATCGATTGCGCTTTCGGCGTGCGAATTAGATCGCGGTTCAGTGAAGGATTTTTTCGGCTGGCATTTGCGGCTGCTTTTTGACAGAAATCGCCCCATGAGCGCTGTACCGCGGTGCTCAGGTTACCGCGCAGGAGAGATGACAGCATGAAAATCGGATTGCTGATGCCATTTACCGAGGATACCGCCAACCCGGCCGACTTCTGCCGTGCTGCCGAGGCCCTGGGTTTCGAATCGATGTGGGTGCCGGAGCATCCGATTCTCCCTGCCAACCCCAAGACTCCCTTCCCGGCGGGCGGACCGATTCCCCCGGTTTACGCGCACATGGGTGACCAGTTCGTCGCGCTCAGCATGGCTGCCGCCGCCACCAAAGAATTGAAACTCGCCACCGGTATCTGCCTGGTGCCCGAGCACAACCCGATGATCCTGGCCAAGCAGATCGGCAGCCTCGATAATTTCTCGGGCGGCCGCTTCATCTTCGGCATCGGCGCCGGATGGCTGCGCGAGGAAACCGAACTGCTCGGCGGTGACTTTCCGCATCGCTGGACCCAGACCGCCGAGTACGTCGCCGCGATGCGCGCGCTGTGGACCAAGGGCGAAGCGTCGTTCGAGGGCAAGTACGTCAAGTTTCCCGCGATCCGTTCGTATCCGCGCCCCGCGCAGCCGGCCGGGCCGCCGGTACTGCTCGGCAGCCGCGACAAGAACGCGCTCAAACGCGTCGCCAAGTGGGGCGACGGATGGTGCCCGATTCGGATCACCGTCGACGAGATGAAAAGCGCGACCGCCGAATTGCGCGAGGAGTGCCACAAAGCCGGTCGCGACTACGCCAGGCTCGATCTCACCGTGATGGGCTCGGTCGGTGACGAGCGCGCCAGGGCTCAGGAGGAACTCGGCAGGTACGCGGCGCTCGGGGTCGGGCGCTTTGTGATCGCGCTGGTCGCCGGCGCGTTGGGACCGGACAAATACGCTCCCGAACTGGAGCGGCTCGCCAAGGCATACATCTGAAGGCACACGTTCCGAAGGACTGCCGGGTGAAGGACCGCTGGGACTGAGCAAGATGATGCGCGGAGCGATTTCGGGCTTCGGCGAAGTAGCCGCACAGGCGCATCTCGCCGGATGGCGTTCGCGGCCCGAGGCCAGTATCGTCGCGATCCACGACCCGATCTCCGAGCGGCGTCATCATGCGATGCGCCTCATGCCGAACATTCGCGTCTACGACGATCTCGAGCTGATGCTGGACGGCGAGCGCCTGGATTTTGTCGACGTCGCGAGCCCGCCCGCTTGTCATGCGGCGACGGCGCGGATGGCGCTTGAGGCTGGTGTTCACGTGCTGGTCGAGAAGCCGCTCTGCCTTGCGCGCGATGAGTTCGATTCCCTGCGCGCCGCCGCCGCGGACCGCGGACGCGTGCTGATGTGCGTGCATAACTGGAAACACGCCGCGACCTATCGGCTCGCACACGATCTCGTCAGCGCAGGTCGACTCGGCGAGATTCGCTACCTTGCGCTCGACCGCCTGCGCATCGCGCCCGCCGGCATCGGAACCGGCGCGAGCGGGCGGTGGCGAATGGGAGGGGCGGGCGGCGGCGGAATCCTGGTCGATCACGGATGGCACGTTTTCTACTTGATGCGCTGGCTGATGGGCGGCGCGGACCCGGCAGCAATCACTGCATTCCTGGGCGCCGGCTCGCAGGCGGCCCAGGACGACAGCGCGGTCGAAGAGGTGGCCGACCTCCGCGTGCTTTTCCCTGGGAACCGGATCGCTTCGGCGCATCTAAGTTGGCGCTCGCCCGTCAGGCGCACGCGTGCGGCGATCTATGGTAGCGACGCGGCGCTCGAAATCGACGGTGACCGCGTGATCCTGACCGCGCGGTCCGCAGGCCCCGAAGATCTCTCTCCGACGCCTGAGGCCGACGATTCCTACCATCCCGCCTGGTTCGCCGAGATGGCCGCCGAGTTCCAGCGCGCCATTAATGAAGGCGTCGGCTCTTCGGTAGCGGCGGAAAATCTCGCCGAAGCGCGCGCCGCCCTGGCCCTCACGCTTGGCGCCCAGGAATCGAGCCGGCAGGGTGGCGGTCGGGTTAAACTTGTATGAACTGCCTGTTACTTCAGGCTTCTGACCCCTATTGACTTTAAGCAATCGGCCTATAAAGTGCTCATTGACCGGTAGGTTAGCGAGTGCCCAGGGCCTTTTTTAACGCCCTCCCGTGATTTTCCGCCGTCCGGCCGAGAAATCGGCGTGAATGGTCGGTTGAGATGTTAGAGCGCACCCGCCGGAGTATATGACGTCCGATTCGCGTCCGATTTCGCAGGACAAACACCAGGATTCGCGGGATGAAATCCTCAAGGCGGGTATCCGTCTTTTCGCCCGCCGGGGCTTTCATGAGACCTCGATGTCCGAGGTGGCGCGCGACGCCAGGGTCAGCAAGGCGCTGATTTTTTGGCATTTTAAGACCAAAGAGGAATTGTTCCTCGCAGTACTGAACCGATTGCTGGAGCCGTATTTTATCGATTTTGCCGAGGAGGTCGGGGCACTGGATGAGCGCGCACAGTTGCGCAAGCTGGTGCAGTCGTACCTGCTCTTCGTACGCGACAATGCTCCATCCGTGCGTTTTTTCCTCGGTCAACTGCTCCATGGCGAAAAGGTTCCCGAGGAATTAGCCGCGCAGGTGATGAAACTGTACGACGGATATCGCGAACTGATGATCGACATTGTCCGCCGTGCCCAGGAGAAAAATCTTTGCTCGCGCGACCTCGCGCCTGAAGCGGCCGCCGGCTTCATGATATCCGCGCTCAATGGCGCGCTCATCGGCTTCCTATTCACCGGCGGTGCGACCGACGAATCGAGCGGAGCAGTCACCATGATCGAGGAATGGCTCTTCCGCGATTTCGCGCAACGCTCCACTGAGGGCGGCAAGGCCGTCGCTTAACCCTGCTTTCAGGAACTGGACCGGGGAGAAACCACTGAGATGCGAGTACCGCTGAAGTTGATGCTGGACCTTGGCCGCTACATGCGCCGCAAGCGGCGCGCGGGCGAGAAGTACTTCCCGCTGGTGCTCATGCTGGAACCTTTGCACGCTTGCAACCTCGCCTGCATCGGCTGCGGCCGAATCGTCGAATACAAGGATACCATTCGCGATCAGATGCCGCTGGAGGAGGCGCTCGGCGCCGCCCAGGAAGCTGACGCGCCGATCGTTTCGATCTGCGGCGGCGAGCCGCTGATGTACAAGCATATAGTGCCGCTCACCAAGGGGTTGCTCGAACACAAGCGCCACGTCCAGATCTGCACCAACGCGCTCCTGCTCGAACGCTTTGTGCGAAGCGTGGAGCCCAGCCCCTACCTGAGTTTCAACGTCCATATCGACGGCATGCGCGAGACCCACGACCGGGTGGTCGATCGCAACGGCGTTTTCGACACCTGCGTGCGCATGATCAAGATGCTCAAGGAGCGGGGCTATCGCGTGCAGACCAACTCGACCATCTTCCGCGAGACTGGCGCGGAAGAGATCGAGGAGCTGGTCAAAATGCTCGGCGGACTCGGCGTTGACGGGATGCTGCTCACGCCCGGATACCACTACCAGGTACTGACCAACGACGACATCTATCTGAAGCGCGAGGAGATGCCGTTGAAGTTCAAGCGCGTGCGCAAGCTCGCCGAGGACTACAAGATCATCAATACCCCGATCTATCTCGACTACCTGGTCGGCGACCGCGACCTCTTGTGCAGCCCCTGGACCACCGTCACGCGCAATCCGCAAGGCTGGAAGGGCCCCTGCTACCTGATCACCAATGGCCACTACAAGACCTTCGGACAGATGCACGAGGCGACCGACTGGGAGTACTACCGCACCAAGCAGGATATTCGATGCCGCGATTGCAAGCTGCACTCCGGTTTCGAGGGCACCGCGGCGCTGCAGTTCGGCGAGAATCTGAAGGACTCGTGGCGGATGGTGCGGCACTATATGTCCTGACCGTGGATGGCGCGCCGCGTAGTGCGCGCGGCCGCGCCCATGGGCAGTACGAAGACGACCTTGCGATAAGGACAGAGTAGAGAGCCTCGATGGCGGAAGTGAAATCCGATCGGCCCGACCATGCGCGCACCCAAGGCGGCGCGCTCGCCCCGAACGCCGACCCGCGTGCCACGGCGGCAGGCGGAAATTCCCACGCGCGCGCCGATGCACCGCCGTTCGAACTCGATCGCTACCTGCGCGAGCGCGCGGCTAGGGTCGAGCGCGCGCTCGCCGGCGTGGTCGCGGGCCCCGGCACTCCGGCCGCCCGACTATTCGAGTCGATGCGCTACAGCCTGCTCGCGGGCGGCAAGCGGCTGCGCCCGGTGCTGGCCCTGGCGGCGTGCGAAGCGGTCGGCGGCAGCCTTGAAGCCGCGATGGGATTCGCGTGCGCGATCGAGATGATTCATACCTATTCGCTTATCCACGACGACCTGCCCTGCATGGACGACGACGATCTGCGGCGCGGCCGTTCGACCAATCACAAGATTTATGGCGAGGCGATTGCCACTCTGGCCGGTGATGCGCTCCTGACCGATGCGTTCTGGATCCTCGCCCGGTCCGGATCGTCGTCCGCCAGCGTGGCTCCCGCAGCCCTGCTTGCGACCGTCGCCGAACTGGCCGAGGCGGCGGGCTCGGCCGGAATGGTGGCGGGGCAGGCGATCGATCTGCTGGGTGAAGGCCGCACCATGACGGTGGAGGAACTGGAATATCTGCATCGCAGAAAAACCGGCGCGCTGTTTGTCGCCGCGGTGCGCGGCGGGGCGCGCCTGGGCGGCGCGCGCGAGGCTGAACTTGAGGCGCTGGAGACCTATGCGCGCGCGCTTGGCCTTGCCTTCCAGGTGATCGATGACATCCTCGACGTCGAGGCCTCGACCGCGCAGATGGGCAAGCGCACGGGCAAGGACGCCGCGCACGGCAAAAACACTTATCCCGCCCGAATCGGCCTGGACAGGTCATGGCAGCTCGCGCGCGATCTCGAGCGTCGCGCGCGTCACGCACTCGACGGTTTCGACCATCGCGCCGAACCGCTGCGGGCGCTCGCGAGTTTTGCCGTGGAGCGCAGGTTGTGAAGTTAGCCGGGGCTGAAAAATTTTCTCCGCCGTCCGCGCCCGCGCCGGACCTGCGCCACGGCGTGGCTCGCCGGGCCGTGCTGTTCGCGCCGGGCGATCTGCGGCTGTGCGATTTCACCCCGCCGCGCCCGGGCCTCGGCGAGCTTTTGTTGCGCGTCAAATGCGCGCTCAGTTGCGGCACCGATCTCAAGACCTATCGCCGCGGCCATCCGATGTGGCGTCTGCCCACGCCGTTCGGTCACGAGTTCGCAGGCGTGGTGGTGGAAGCGGGCGAGGGCGTGACCCGGTTCAAGGTTGGCGACGAACTGATGGCCGCGCCCACCGCGCC
>DATJID010000079.1:0-6299 GCA_035493515.1 Binataceae bacterium (SeqCode)
AGCCGGGCGTGCGCTTCGACGACGTGCACGAAGCCGCCCTGCGCGTGTTGGTCGAAGGCATGATCGATCTCGGCCTGGTCAAGGGCCCGCTCGACGACGCGCTCGCGACCGCGGCCTATCGGCGCTACTACATGCATCGCACCAGCCACTGGCTCGGGATGGACGTGCATGACGTGGGGCTGTATCGCGTCGACGGAGGCTCGCGCGCGCTCGAGCCCTCGATGGTGTTGACGGTCGAGCCGGGGATCTACATTTCACCCGACGACGAGAGTGCGCCCGAGCACCTGCGCGGCGTCGGTATCCGGATCGAAGACGACGTCCTGGTCACGGCGGCGGGCCACGAGGTGCTGACCGCCGCAATTCCCAAGACCATCGACGAAGTCGAGGCGCTCACCGCGCCGTAAAGAAAATCTATCCCTTCGGCAATCCCAACACGCGCTCGCCGATGATGTTGCGCTGAATCTCGCTCGAGCCGGCCGCGATCGTAAGTCCGCGCGACGCCAGCATACGGTAGAGCCATCGGCCCTCTGCTATCGCAAACGGCGCGTCGAGCTCGACCTGGCTATAGGCGCCGAGCAGTTCGGTGGCGAACGTGTTGATCGCGAGATTTATCTCGGTGGTCACGACCTTGACGATCGAACTTTCGGGGCCCGGCGGCAGTCCCTTGAGTTGGCGCGTGAGCTGGCGCAGGTTCAAGAGCCGGAGCGCGCTGACCTCGCAGGCGAATTGCGCGATTTGCTGGCGAACGTCGTCGTCCTCCCACGCGGCGTGGCCATCGCGCCGCACGGTCTTCGCCAGTTCGACCAGCTCGCCGATGTTGTTGTCGAGCCCCCGATAGCGCCGCTCGAACATCAGCGAGGTCAGCGCGACCAGCCATCCATTGTTCTTCTCGCCGACCACGTTTTTTTTCGGTACGCGCACGTCCTCGAAGAAAACCTCGTTGAAGCCGGTGTCGCGGGTCATCTGGGGCAATGGGCGCACCGTGATGCCGGGACTGTGCATGTCGACCAGGACGTAGCTGATGCCCTTGTGTTTGGGCGCCTCGGGATCGGTGCGCACCAGCAGAAAGCACATATCGGAGTGATGCGCGTCGGAGGTCCAGACCTTCTGCCCGTTGATGACGAAGTAGTCGCCGTCCTCGACCGCGCGCGTCTGCAGAGAGGCGAGGTCCGATCCCGAGCCCGGTTCCGAGTAGCCCTGGCACCAGATTTCTTCCGCCGCGAGCATCGGCGGCAGATAGCGCCGGCGCTGTTCCTCGGTGCCCCAGAGCATCAAAGTCGGTCCGACCAGCCCGATACCCTGGCCGTTGACCAGCACCGGGCCGCGCGCCCGTTCGAGTTCCTCCTGGTAGATCATCTGCTGCGTAAGGGTCGCGCCGCGCCCGCCGCATTCCCTTGACCAATGCACCGCGACCCATCCGGCGGCGTGCATCTTCTTGTGCCAGGCCACGCGCCGCGTCCATTCCTCGCCGGCCTCGCTGTGCATGAATTCGAGCGCGAAGCGGTTGCGCCGCTCGCGCTCGGGCAGATTCGCGTCGAGCCATGACCGAAGTTCCTGGCGAAACGCTTCGTCCTCCGCGCTGAGCTTGAAGTCCATTTTGTTTTCAGTGCTCGCCCATTACCGTGATCGGATGGTTCTGGATCTTTGTGGTCGGCCGCCGGTTTCGCGCTCAGCCTTTGGGCAGGCCGAGCACGCGCTCGCCGATGATGTTGTGCTGGATCTCGCTCGTTCCGCCGGCGATCGTGTATGCGCGCGCCCCGAGCATCCGGTAGCTCCACACGCCGCGGCCAAGCGCGAAAGGCGCCTTATGCTCGAACTGGCTATACGGACCCAGCAGCTCCATCGCGAACTTGGCCATCCGGAGGTGAAGTTCGCTGGAGCCGAGTTTCATCACCGAGCCCTCGGGCCCCGGCGGGCGTCCCCTGAGCCGCCGCGTTATCTGCCGATAGCCGGTATATTTGAGCGCCGCCGCTTCAGCCGCGAACTGCGCTATGCGCTGGCGCACGCTGGTATCGTCCCATGCGCTCGCAGCGTTCCGCGGAATTGATTGTGCGAGACGCGCGAGTTCCAGCACCTGGTTGGTGTTCATGTTGGGATCGCCGACGCCGGTGCGCTCGAACATCAGCGTCGTAATCGCGACCTGCCATCCATGGTTCTTCTCGCCCACGATATTTTTCTTCGGTACGCGCACGTCCTCGAAGAAGACCTCGTTGAAACCGCGCTCACCGGTGATCTGCGTGAGCGGGCGCACCGTGACGCCGGGGCTGTGCATGTCCACCAGGATATAGCTGATGCCCTTGTGCTTGGGCGCGTCGGGATCGGTGCGGACGAGCAGGATGCACATGTCCGCGCGATGAGCGTCGGAGGTCCAGACTTTCTGACCGTTGACGACGAAGTAGTCGCCATCTTCGACCGCGCGGGTCTGCAGCGAGGCGACGTCAGAGCCGGAGTTGGGTTCGGAGTAGCCCTGGCACCAGATCTCGTCGGCCGAGAGGATCTTCGGCACGTAGCGTTTTTTCTGTTCCTCGGTGCCCCACTGGATGAGCGTCGGGCCGACCAGCATCGTGCCGAGCTGGTTGACCAGCGCGGGTGCGTGTGCGCGGCTCATCTCCTCGCCATAGACGAGCTGCTGGGTGAGCGTTGCGCCGCGACCGCCGTATTCTTTGGGCCAGCTGATGCCGACCCATCCGCCGCTGTGCATTTTCTTGTGCCACGCGAGGCGGCGCTGCCATTGGCTCGCGCCGCCTTCGGAGAAGGGCTCTTCGGCGTCCTCGCTTCGTTCGCGGCGGGGCAGGTTGGCTTCGAGCCAGCTCCGCAACTCGGTGCGAAAAGCTTCGTCGTCTGCGCTGAACTTGAAATCCATAGCGTTTATCCTACGAACTCAGCAATCAATGCGCGTTGTTGATCGCGGGTTTTTGACCGCAAAAGCCCTGAGTTTGACTTTACATAGACTCCATCGTGCGCGCAGCCTCTTCAGGCGTGGCCGCGAAGGCTCAAGACCAGCATTCGCGGCTCGGTCATCGATTCCATCGCCCAGCGCACGCCCTCGCGGCCGAGCCCGGAGCCCTTGACTCCGCCGAACGGATAGGTGTCGACGCGGAACACTCCGGTATCGCCGACGATCACCGCGCCCGCTTCGATCTCGCGAAACGCCATGAAGGCATGCTCCAGATTGGTGGTGAAGACTCCCGACTGCAGGCCATAAGGCGAATCGTTGGTGGCCGCGATCCCCTCGGCGAAGGAGTTGATCGGCTCGACGGTTGCGACCGGGCCGAAAATTTCCTCACACCACACGCGTAGCCGATGGAGCTTCGGTTCGGAAAGCTCGACCAGGGTTGGCGCCACCACGTTGCCGGTGCGTTGATCGCCGGTGAGAATCCCGGCGCCGGCCGCCTTGGCCTCGCCGATCCATTCCATCACGCGGTCGGCCGCCGCGCTCGAGATCAACGGGCCGACGACCGTGCGCTCGTCCATCGGATCGCCCACGCCGAGCCGTTCGGTCGCGTCAACCAGATGCTTCAAGAAGGCGAAGTAAACGTGGCGATGGACGAAGATGCGCTGGACCGAGAGACAGACCTGGCCGGCGTGCACGAACGCGCCGCGCGCTGTGCGCATCGCCGCGTACTCGAGGTCGGCGCCGTCATCGACGATCAGGCCGCCGTTACCGCCAAGCTCCAGCGCCACCCGCTTGGTCCCGGCCATCGCCCGCAGCGCCCATCCGACCTTCGCGCTGCCGGTGAAGCTCACCATCTTGATCCGTTCGTCGACGGCCAGACGCTCGGCGACCGGCGGGTCGGCCGAGATGACGTTGAGCGCGCCCCTGGGCAGCCCCGCTTCGGCGGCCAACTCGGCCAGCATCACGGCCGGCCCGGGACATTGCGGCGGCGGCTTGACGACCATCGTGTTGCCGGTCGCGATGGCGGGGGCGACCTTGTGCGTGACCAGGTTGAGCGGAAAGTTAAACGGCGCAATCGCGGAGATTGGGCCGATAGGGAAACGCTCGACGATTCCGACCGAACCCTTGTTGGCGGCCTCGAAGTCGATTGGTTCGGCGCTCTGCCCGAAGCGTTTGACCTCCTCGGCGGCGAGCGCGAGGACGCCGACGGTGCGGCCGACCTCGGCGCGAGCGTAATCGATCGGCTTGCCGGTGCCGAGCGTGATCGCGCGCTCGAAGTCGCCGCGTCGTTCGGCCACTCCGCGGCTCATGGCGCTCAGAATCTCGGCGCGTTGGGCGCGCCCGAGGCGGCGAGTCTCTTCATAGGCGCGCGCCGCACCCGCGATCGCCGCGTCAGTTTCGTGCTCGCCGGCGCGCGCCACCGTGCCGACAACTTCGCCATTGAAAGGATAGTGCAGTTCGTAATGGTCGGAGGTATCGACGGATTGGCCGTCGATGAAAAGCCGATATGCCGGAACCGCCATGGCAAGAGCCTCCCGCCGCGAGTACGTGGCCGCAATTATTTATCGCGCACTTGGGCGCGGCAAAAAAGGGCATGGCCGGCGCACGCCGCCGACCGTCTCATAGCGGGCTGCGCTGGTCAAAGCGGACAGGTTTTGTCAAAGCGGAAAGGCCTTGTCAAAGCGCAAAGGCCTTGTCAAATCGGACAAGTCTTGCCGATCTCCAGACCCAGGGCATGAATCAAACGGCCGTAGCCGACGAAGGTCACTATCCTGAAGCCCAGGTCGATGATCTCGCCTTCGGTAAAATGCGCGCGCAAAACATCGAAGGTCTGCTGCGAAGCCTGCCGATGATCGCCCGCGAGTATTTCGGCAAAACGAATCGCCGCTTTTTCCTGGCCGGTCAGTTTGCGGCTGTTTTCGAAATGAGGTAGTTCCGCGACCAGTTCCTCAGTCAGTCCTTGTTGCCTTGCCAAGGCAAACCTGGCGCCCATTCACAAGGCGCACTCATTTTTTTCCGCCACCTTGAGCCGGGCGAGCTCGGTCAGCTTCATATTGACCGAGCCGCGCGTGGTGCTGACCAGCGGAAAGTAGAATTTGATGAAGTTTTTGAAGACCTCGGGTGCGTGAGCCAGCACCTGGACGAACCCGGAGCCGCCAAGCTCGACGTCATACTCGTGCATGACTTTCTGAAGCTCCGGATCAACTTTTTCGAACGGGATCGAACTGAGCCGTGCCATCGGGGACCTCCGTTTGAGGGAAATCGTTGCGCCCCAGGATTACTTATCGCGCACTTGCGTGCCGCAGAAAAGAGCGCCCATAGCCTGGGGGAGAGCCAGCGGCTCGGCGGCGGACTCTATGACACGGCGCGGCGGCGCGGAGGTTCTTCTTCGGTCCGCTTCACCTCGCCAACAATGCGTGACCCCGTTTCGGCAGGCGCCGTCTGATGCCCGCGCCGTCTGGTGACCCAGTCGTGGAAGGACTCCATGTAAGTATAGATGACCGGCGTGATGTACAGCGTGAGCAATTGCGAGAAAAACAGTCCGCCCACGACCGCCACGCCCAGCGGACGGCGCGAGTCGGCGCCCGCGCCTATGCCCAAGGCGATCGGCAGCGTGCCCATCAGCGCCGACATCGTGGTCATCATAATTGGCCGGAAGCGGACGATACTGCCCTCGAAGATCGCCTCGGCCGGACTCTTGCCCTCGGTGCGCTGGGCGTCGAGCGCGAAGTCGATCATCATGATGGCGTTTTTCTTCACCAAGCCGACCAGCATGATGATGCCAACGAAGGCCAGCAGGTCGAGCTCCATGTGAAAGATCATCAACGTGAGCAGCGCGCCGAAGCCGGCCGCCGGCAACCCCGAGAGAATTGTCACCGGGTGGATGAAGCTCTCGTAGAGCACGCCCAACACGATGTAGATGACCAGGATCGCCATCACCAGCAGGATTCCCAGGTTGCGCATCGAGGACTGGAACTCTTCGGCGGTGCCCTGGAAGGCGGTGCTGATGGTGGCCGGCACGGTGTCGTTGGCGAGCCTTTTTACGTCGTCGAGCGCTTTGCCAAGCGAGACCCCGGGCGCGACGTTGAACGAGATAGTGACCGCGGTGAGCTGGCCGGAATGGTTGATCGCGAGCGGCCCCAAGGTGCGCTGCAAGCGCGCGATGGTGTCGAGCGGTACCAGTTTTCCACTTTGCGCGCGCACGTACAGCAGCGCGAGCGTGGCGGGGTTGGCCATGTACTGCGGCTCGACTTCCAGGATCACGTGGTATTCGTCGTTCGGCGCGTAGATGGTCGAGATCTGACGCTGGCCATACGCACTGTCGAGCGCGTCTTCGATCGATTCTGCCGAGAGACCGAGCGTGTGTGCCTTGTCGCGGTCGATAACGACGTTGACCTGCGGA
>DATJID010000080.1:0-2409 GCA_035493515.1 Binataceae bacterium (SeqCode)
GCGTGGTCGAAAGCGAGGGGCGAGGGCGGCGACTCGGGCGCGAACAATCCGATCCCTTTGGCGTCGTCGGCGGCGCGCGGTGCGCCACGCGCCTGTCCGATATAGACCGCGGTGACCGTCTGGCCGCGCGGGTCGCGGTCCGGCCGTGAATAGATTCCCAACAGCGCGCGCAGCTCGACTTCAAGCGTGGTTTCTTCGCGTAATTCGCGGACCGCGGCGGCTTCCACCGTCTCGCCGACATCTACGAAGCCGCCCGGAATGGCCCACCCGAACGGGTAATTTCGCCTTTCGATCAGGACGACCTGGTTTCCGATTTCCGCGATCACGTCCGCCGCGAGAGGCGGACATACTGGTTTCGGCATACTCTAAGCGTAACATCCGGCGATGCGCGCCGCACAGCACGACAATGGCTTCAAAGACTCACAGGTAATCTGTCCATGGCTCACACCGCAAAGTCCTCATCCGAAATGAAGGTCGCGAGGCTCTACGACTTCGGCGATATCCGCGTCGAGCGCGATCCGCGGCCGATTCCCGGATCTGACGAGATACTGGTGCGCGCCAGCGCCTGCGGCATCTGCTCGGGCGATATCATGCCCTGGTACATCCGGCGCAAGGCGCCGCTGGTGCTCGGCCACGAGCCGGTCGGCGTGGTCGAGGAGGTCGGCGCTTCAGTGCGCGGATTCCGTCCCGGCCAGCGCGTTTTCGTGCATCATCACGCGCCGTGCTTCGAGTGCGATTCGTGCAGGCGCGGCGAACATGTCCAGTGCGCGACCTGGCGTGCAACGAAAATCGTGCCCGGCGGGATGGCCGAGTATTTCGTCGTCGGCCCGCACAACCAGCGCGATACGCTCCTGCTGCCCGACACTGTGGCCGATCCCGATGGCGTGCTGATCGAGCCCGCCGCGTGCGTGGTCAAGTCGCTTCGCCGTTCCGGCCTGAAAAGCGGCGAGACCATCCTCGTGATCGGTCTCGGCATCATGGGCATGATGCACGTGGTGATGGCGCGCCATCTGGGCGCCGCGCGCGTCATCGGCGCCGACCGGTTCGAGACGCGCGCGCGTAGGGCCGAGGCGCTCGGCGCGGACGTGGGTCTCGTGGTTTCGGCCGACAACCTGGTCGAGAAAGTGCGCGACGCAACCGGCGGCGCGATGACTGACGTGGTCATCGTCGGACCCGGCAACGCGAAGGCCATCGCTCAAGGAGTCGCGGCGGCGGGAAAGGGAGCTACCGTAGTGCAGTTCACCGCGACTCCCCCCGAGGACGAGCTTATGCTCAATCCGCATGACTTATATTTCAATGAAATTCGGCTGGTGCCGAGTTATTCGTGCGGTCCCAACGATACGCGCGAGGCCATAAAACTGGTCGAGCGCGGAGTGCTGCGCGCCTCGGACCTGGTGACGCACAGTTTTCCCTTAGCGCAAGTCGCCGAGGCTTATGCGACGGCGCAAAAACCGGAGTCGCTGAAGGTGATCGTCAGCTTTGACGATTAACAAGCCCGAGACTGGCAAGCCTGATGACTGCCAAGCCCGGGATTCAAGAGAGCCAAACCCGATGAATTGTCGGGGTTGGATATGAAAGCGGGGATTGCCGAGTAGTTGGCTATTTGCAGGGAGAGGGCGGCTTTGCCGCCCTCTCCCTGCGCGGTACCTGAAAAGAGCTTACGGGGTGCCGGACGCCGCCGGTGCCGCAGGGGCTGCCGCTCCGCCCTCAGGCGCTGCCGCCGCGCCAGCGGACTTGTGCATCACATGGTGATGAACATGATGCATGACGTGATGGTGCACGTGATGACGCATGCCGCCACCTTCCGTCTTCATGGCGATTGCCTCTGCGCGATCCGCCGCAGCCTTGGCGTCCGACGCGGCCTGCTCGGTGCGAGTAGCCGCAGCCTGAGCGGCAGCCGCCGACTGTTGAGCCGAATTGGTCGCACTCTCAGCGCTCTGCGCTGAAGAGGCCGCCTGAGTGGCTGCCGACTGCGCTTTCTGCGCCGCGTCCTGACCGGCGCATCCGCCGAGCAGCGACAGGGCCAGGGCAGCGCCGGCAAGCACCACCATCTTCGAAGCCTTTAACCCTTCCATCCTGATTCCTTCCCTCCTTACCATAGGCGACGAACCGCAACCTGGATCGTCTTCAGTTAAGCCACACCCAAATGCGACCGCGATGCCGTCGAATTACGTCCGCAACAATTTTACACAAGTTAGAAGACGCCGCAATAAAGGATTCCTAATATCTCAACGGTTTAACAACCGCTAAATCTTTCGCTAAATTGTTCAAAATCGTGCAATTTCGACTTAAACTGGTCTAAAAATCGTCTTCAAGGCCGGTGAACTCGCTTCCACCCATGGCCCCGCCCATGCCACCCATTCCGCCCATGCCACCCATTCCGCCCATGCCACCCATCCCACCAATTCC
>DATJID010000081.1:0-4776 GCA_035493515.1 Binataceae bacterium (SeqCode)
GCCACCTCGATGGAATGCGTGAGGCGGGTGCGGAAGAAGTCGCCCTCGTGGTTGACGAAGACCTGGGTCTTGTATTCGAGGCGGCGAAAGGCCGCGGAATGAACGATGCGATCGCGGTCGCGCTGGAACGCCGTGCGCATCGGATGCGGCGGCTCAGCGAAGCGCCGTCCGCGGCTCATCCGCGAGAGCATCGCGTACGGCGCGAGCGTGCGCGCCTCAAGCTCCTCGAGATCCTCTCTGTTTCGCAGCATCCTCGACCGCGGGCGCGCCCGGATACGGCCGCACTTGTGTGGGATGCTACCACGCTCCGCGCGAGGTGCCGAAACGCCGGCGCTCTCGGCTGTCAACAGATGTCGTTTCGACGTTATAGGGCCGATGTTTATAGTGCGCCGCAACGCCGCGGGGCTGCATATTCTTATGCTACGCTCCACCGCCTATAATCGTCGGGGGCGGATGACGATGCGGCGGTGGATCGGGCTCGCTATGGTCGTGTGCGTGATAACGGCGGGATGCGCCTCGCAACAGCCTCCGCCGCGCGTGACGCGTGCGACCGCTATTTCGAGGTCAGCGCCGATTCGGTCTGTCGTCGGCAAGGCGTCATGGTACGGGCCAGGCTTTAACGGCCGTCCGACCGCAACCGGCGAAATCTATGACCAGGATCAGATGACCGCCGCCTCGAGCATTTTTCCGCTGGGCTCGAGCGTGATCGTGACCGACCTCGGCAGCGGACGCGCGGTCGAGGTGCGAATCAACGACCGCGGCCCATTTCGCAAGGGGCGCAAGATCGACCTCTCTTACGGCGCGGCCCGTGCGCTTGGGATGATCGGGCCGGGCACCGCGCTGGTACGGATGGACCTGATTGCGACGCCGGCGTTCGATCCCGCGGGCGAGCCGCAATACTTCGTCCAGGCGGGATCGTACGCCGACCAGGGCAACGCTGAGAATATTCGCGGCCGCCTCGCGGTCTATTATCCCGACGTGAAGCTGAGCGAGCTTGATACCGGGGGCCGGCACTATTACCGTGTGCGGATGGGTGGGTTCGCGACCCGCGAGCAGGCCCAGGCGCGCGCGGTTCAGACCGCGCGCTTCGGGCTGCCGGTTATAATCATCAGCGAATGAAAAACCCCACCCGCTCCTGCTCTCGTCGACTGCCATTTTCTTCGCCAGTTTTTCAGTCAAGTCCGCCGCTTGCTCCTCGACGCCTGCTGTTTACACTGCTTGCGGCAGCGCTCCTGGCGGCGGCCGGCGCCTCGCTCGCGCGCGCCCAGGCGGAAAACGGCAAAGTCAACCAGGCCCAGGCGGCCGCGGTCGAGCAAACCATACAGGAAGTGCGGCGGCTCAAGCTCAAGGACAAGGTGCCGGTCGAAGTCCGCAGCACCGAAGAGGCGGGCAAACTGCTGGAGGCGGAGCTGGAGAGCGAATACACGCCCGAGTCCATCGAGACCGACGGCCGCGCGGGCGCGCTGATTGGCTTGTACCCTCCGGGGGTCAATCTGAAGGCCGCCAACATGAGTCTGCTCGAAAGCCAGGTGATCGCGTTTTACGACTTCAGGAAGAAGACCATGGTGATCGTGAACGGCGCGCTCGAGCGCGAGTTTCCCGGTCAGCCGCCTGAACTCCAGAGCAAGCTCGACGGCATGATCCTGGCTCACGAATTCACCCACGCGCTACAGGACCAGAACTTCGATTTCGGCGCCCGCGACCAAGCGCTTAAGAATAACGGCGACCGCGCGCTGGCGCTGCACTCGGTGGCGGAAGGCGACGCCACCATCGCGGGCTATGCTTGCATGCTGGGCCGCATGGACTCGGCGATCCTTGCCACGCTGATCGGCAACCTCAAGAGCTTCTCGGAAACCTTCACCGGCGCGGCCAACGGGGTGCCGCGCGGAGTGGCCGAGCCGCTGATCTTCCAATACACCGACGGCGTCAGGTTCGTCGCCGAAGCCTATCAGCGCGGCGGCTGGAAAGCGGTCGACAAGCTTTACGCCGATCCGCCGCAATCCACCCAGCAGATCATCGATCCGTCGCTTTATTTCGACCATCCCACCCTGCCCGACACGGTGACCGTCGCGGGCTACCAGTCGCGGATGGCCGGCTGGCACAAGTCCGACGAAGATACGCTGGGCGAGCTCGGGCTGCGCATCGTGTTCGAAAACGCGCGCGGCGCAGCGTCGCCAGACCTCGCGATCGCCCGGCGATGGGCGGGCGACCGGATCGTGATGCTGCGCAAGGGCGACGCGGTGAGCGTGATTTGGCTGCTGACGTTTCGCGAGGCCGACTCCGCTGCGCGCTTCGCGGCCGTCTACCGCAACCTGCTCGACCACCTCCACGGTCACCCGGCGGTCCATCGCGTCGAGCTCAAAGGCCGAGCGGTGCTCGTCGCGATCGGCGAAGCGGCCGAACATTACAATCGGCTCGGGCCCGCGGTATGGAAGGCCAGCGTGATCACGCCGCCGCCGCCACCCATCTCGCCGGGCAGCCCGTCGCTTCATGCCGAAGCGCGGCCCGCCGCCGACGCGCTGGCGCGCCGCCTCGCGGCCGCCGACTGATGCGCTCGCGGGGTGCAGCGCGACTCCGTCGCAGCGCCGCGCTGGTGATGCTCACGTTTGCGGGATGCGCCTATGCAGTAGTGAGCGGCGGACGGGTCAATCTTCGGCGCGCCGGGCAGATCTATTCCGACGTGCAGGAGTTGCGCCAGCTCCATTTCAAAACCGAAGTCCCGCTGGTGCTGATGGATCGCAGTCAGGCCAACTCCGTGATGGAACACGAATTTTCAGGCGATCACGACTATGCCGAGTTGCAGCGTTCGGCCACCGCCGGCGAATTGACGGGACTCTACGGTGCGGGAACCAATCTGGAAACTCAGACGATGCGTGTGCTCGGACAGCAGGTCGTGGCGTTTTACGATCCCCAGGATCGTGAAATGATCCTGGTCCAGGGCAAATCGCAGTCCGGCCTGTGGTCCAGGATCGTGGGATTTTTCAGGCCCGGGGATTCGACCAGCGACACGCTGGTAGCGCACGAATTGACTCATGCCCTGCAAGATCAGTATTTCGGCGTCCACGCCGCGATCGATCGTATTACCGACAGTGACGATCGCCGCCTCGCGCTGAAGGCGGTGATGGAGGGTGACGCCACGCTGGTCGGCTACGGCTACGTTTCCGGACTCATCGACGCCGTGACCATCCAGACCCTGCTAACTCATCTCGAAAGCCTGCCCAGGATGTTCGATGTCGAATCGCCTGACACGCCGGTGGCGCTGCGCGATTCACTCATCTTTCAGTACACCGACGGAGCCCGCTTCGTCGGCGAAGTCTATCTGCACGGCGGATGGAACGCGGTGAACGCGCTCTACGCGAGACCGCCGCTCTCGACCCGCGAGATTCTCAATCCGGCGCTGTACTTCAGCCATGCCGCGCCGCTTGAGATAACCGTGCGCGGATGGGCTCCGACGCTCAAGGGATGGCGCGAGGTCGCGGAAAACACCTATGGCGAGTTGCTGCTTCGAGTCATTTTGCGGCGCGGTCCAGGCGCCCCCGCGGCGGCCGCGCTGGCGGACGCATGGCGGGGCGATCGGATGGCGGTGCTGCAGAACGGCGGCGGTGCAACCACCGTCATCTGGATCGTGGCGTTGAGCGACTACGGGAGCGCCGCAGCTTTCACGCGGGTCTATGAAGCGATACTGGAGCATTCAACGGCAGCCAGTGCGCCAGCGCCGCACTATGTCGAGCGCCGTGGCACGGCGGTCCTGGCAATAATAGGCCCCGGCGCCATTGAATCGTCCGAGCTAGCACCCGCCGTATGGCGCGCCAGCGCGATCGGCGACGGGGCAGCACTCCCGCCGGCGCCTTAAACATCAGTTGCGCACCAATGTCCGGGCTGGGCCGACATCGCGGGCCTCAAGTTCAAACGAGCAAGGCCTTAACTACGCCCCAGCATTTCGCGGGCCTTGGCGATCAGAGCCTGTTCGCTCGGATGCGTCGCGCGCGCCAGCGCCTCATCGAAACTCAACCATGCGACCTCGTCAGTTTCCGAGTCGTGCGCCGAGGGGTCACCGCCCGTATGCTCCATCAGGAAGAAATGCACGCGCTTGAAGATCCGCGTTAGCGTCGCGCCGTTACGCTCGCGCGACGAGTACACATAGGAGATCTCTCCGAGCGGTTCAATTTCTCCAACCGTAAGACCGCTCTCCTCGCGCGCCTCGCGCGTCGCGGCCTCGGCTACCGTTTCACCCTCTTCCAGATGCCCCTTGGGCATTACCCAGGTGCTGCGCCCGGTTGGCCTGACCAGCACCACTCTTATCGACCCGTCGCCGCGGCGGCGCCAGATAAGGCCACCGGCGGACACCTCCCGCCGATTCTTGATCTTTGCATCCGAGCCCTGCCGCTTCGATTTTGACCTCGCCCGCGCCATCACAACTAGCCTACATCTCCGAGGCTGAAGCCGAAATCCAGCAGCCGCAGAAGCGCGGCGCGGGCCCCTGCCGATTCGGGCAGTTCGAGCGTGGGATCATGCCCAAGCCAGCGCTCCGCCATCGAGCGCGCCTGCTCGATCAGCCGGGCATCGCGGATGAACTCGGCAAAACGCAGCGGCAGCGCGCCGCTTTGCCGAGCGCCGAGCAGGTCGCCGGGTCCGCGCAACTCAAGATCGGCGCGGGCAATTTCGGCGCCGCTCGAAGCTCGGACCATTACGTCCAGGCGTGCGCGCGAGCCGTTGTCCTGCGAGACAACCAGGCAGCAGCGCGAGGCGGCCGCGCCCCCCCCAAACCAGCCCCCC
>DATJID010000082.1:0-31928 GCA_035493515.1 Binataceae bacterium (SeqCode)
AGGCGGGGCCGGGGTTCGTCCCCCCACCCGGCCCCGCCCCCCCCTCTGACCCTTTTGTGACCCCGAATAGATTCCTGCGTTGCTGAAGAGAGCCCCAGCGGCAAGGACTGGAATCAAAAGGAATATCCGCTCCCCTCCACGCCTGGCGAGGCGGGCAGGATTCAACTAGCGGGTAGGTCGGAATGAGGAGCTTCGGGACAAGAGCGGACGGCAAGGCGCGCGCGACCGGACGCCAATTAAGTCAGTTGTCGCCACCGCCGAGTTTCTGCATCTCCTGGTCGATCTCGCGCATCTTGGAAAGCCGCTGATCGGTGGGAATCAGGCGCGAGTCCCTCTGGGCGGTTTGTTGCTCGCTATGCACGGTGGGCAGTTCTCCGTCGATCTTTTCCAGCGACTCCTGCGCGAGCTTGCGCACCATCGGGTTCTTGTCGTTGGTGACGGTCTGGACCAGGATATCGGAGGCGTGCGGGTCGCCAATCTCACCTAGCGCAAACACTGCGGTGCCGCGGGCCGCATCGTTCGGGGCTTCTTTCAGATAGCCGACGACAGGCAAGGTGCCCCGCGAATCGCCGATCCGTCCCAGGGCCGCCACGATATGGAGCTTCACCACCGGTTGCGTCTCGCGCAGGAACAACTGCTGCGTCATCAGGGGCACCGCCAAGGTCGATTGCTGCGCACCCAATATGTCGATAGCGCGAATTTTGACCCGGATATCGTTGTCGGTCAGCCCCTGGATCAAGATTTCCTGCGCTTTGGGATCACTCACGGTGCGCAATTTATCGAGCGCCTCGGCGCGCACCCGTGGGTCAGCATCGGACATCCCCTTCTTGGCGTCCTGCATGAGCTGATCGGGGGATTTGGTCTCCTGCCCCTTCTGGCTGCCACCCTGCATCATCTTGCTCATCATGTTGCCGGCGCCGCCCGGTTGGCTGAGGCCACCGAATTGCGCGCGTGCGGCAGCCGGCGGCAGCGCCAGCGCCAGCAGCAGGCTTGCGAAAAAAATCAGCCCAACTTTTGACAATTCCATGTCCTCGCAGGTTGCGGCAAAATCATCGGTGAAAATGTCCTCCATTGCAAGTGTCCGATTCGGGCCGCCGCGCGCGATCGTTGCGTTCGCCAGTCTTATGGCGGTTCTCGCGATAGTCGTCGCGACGACAGTCTTCGCGACGGCCATCTTCGCGGCGGTCATCTTTGCAACACCTGTCGCCGCGGCCGACGGGTCGTCTCTCGCGCTAAGCTTTGCCCATGCACATTCGAAGATAGCCGACGCGGTCGTTCCGCCGCGCCCTCTTCCCGATGGCCTGCGGGTTCCGAGGTACTCGCCTGGCCCGATGCCGTTTCATCCGGGCCAGCAACTCATCTACGAGGGCTCGTGGATTGGCATCCCGGCGGCGGGCGGCAAGGTCGTTCTGCATGGCGACCCGGGCGAGCCCGCGCTTCTCCGTGCCGAGATCTGGATCAACACCAATCGACTGACCGACAAGCTCTACAAGATGCGCGATTATCTGCGCGAGGATTTCAGCGCCGGCTCACTGAAGCCAGCCGAGGTGAATATCCGCCAGAACGAGGGCCGCCGCCACGACATCTTCAAGGTCACCTTCGACCATCGCGACCACGTGGTCACGCTGGTCAAGCATGGCCCCCGCGGCGTGCAGACGCGCAAGTTCCTCTCCTACAATCCCTCGGGGCCGGTGTCGGGGGCGATGATGGCGCTGTCGCAGCCTCTGGAGGCCGGCGATTCGCTGAGCTTCGACGCATTCAGCGGCACCACGCGTTACATCTTCGAACTCAAGGTGGTGCGACGCGAGCGTATCGGCACGCCGCTTGGCGAATTCGACGCTTTCAGAATCGTGCCCACGGTCACTTATCTAAGCGATGGCAAAATAAATGACGAAGTGCATGATACGACGCTATGGGTGTCGGCCGACGCGCGCCGTCTGCCGCTGCGGATCGAATCGGCGGTCTTCATCGGGAGCGTGCGGATCGATTTGGTCAAAGTGATCGACCCCGCGACGAGTCCCGCACAACAGGCCGAGCGCTAGCCCAAGCGCTACTATGGTTGTTGGGCGAAGGGCGGCCGTTTTGCTAAATGCATCGGCTGAGTGGAGCTAGCACACAAAAAAGTGAAAAATGAAAATGGCCAAGAGACTGGAATTCTTTTACGATTGCTCGAGCCCGTGGACTTACCTGGCTTTCAGCCAGATCGAAGACCTGGCGCGCCGCCATGGCGCCGAACTGATTTGGCGGCCCATCCTGGTCGGCGGCGTATTCAACGCCGTCAATCCGTCGGTGTATGAAGGCCGGGAGCATCCGGTGAAACCCAAGGTGCGCTACTACGACAAGGACATGCAGGACTGGGCGCGCCTTTATGGATTAAAAATCGGCCATCCCACGGTTTTTCCGGTAAACTCGGTTAAGGCGATGCGCGGAGCGTTCGTCGCGATCGAGCACGGCAAGATTTCGCCCTATTCGCGCGCGGTCTTCGAGGCCTACTGGGGCGCGGACCGCGACGTGAGCCGTGACGAGGTCTTGCGCGATATCGTACGCGCGGCAGGGCTCGACCACGACGAATTTTTTAAGAAAATCGCCGCGCCTGAATACAAGGACAAGCTGCGGGTCAGCACCGAGGAGTTGATCGCGCGCGGCGGTTTCGGTTCGCCCACGATGTTCGTCGACGGCGAGATGTTCTTCGGCAACGACCGCCTGGTGCTGGTCGAGCATCGGCTCTCGCATTAGCCCGGGGGGACGTGGGACCGGCCCGCGCGCGGACGCAGCGCGCGATCGTTTTTGCACCGATGCACGCCACACGCATCGCCGGTTTCGCCTCGCTGCCCGAGCACGTACGCTCATTCATCGCGCTTCGGCTCGACGCCACGGTGGAACGCGCGATCGCGGCGCTGATCGATCGTTTGCGCACACCCGGAAGCGCCGATCAGGAAAGCACTATCCGATGGGTCCGCTCGGCGAACTTTCATCTGACTTTGTTTTTCCTTGGCCCCGCGGTGCCGCGCGAACACCTGTTGCCTATCGCGCAAGCGCTCGGCGCCATTGCGGAAGTAACCGCGCCCTTCGTAATCGGAGCGCGCGGCGTGGGTGCCTTTCCTAATCTCGCGCGTCCGCGAATCATTTGGATCGGCCTTGAGGGGGCGGAATTGTCCGCACTCGCAGCGCGCGTAGCGAACGCGGCCGCACGATGCGGCTTTATGCCGGAGAGCCGTGCCTACACGCCGCATCTCACCATCGGCCGCGTGCGTTCGCCGCGACCGCCGCAGCGGCTTGGAGAGTCGCTCGGCGACACGGCGGATTTGAGTTTCGGAGCCTCGCGGATCGAAAGGGTGGTGCTCTACCGAAGCGAGCCAGGGCCGCGGTCGTCGGCTTACCACGAACTTGCCGCCTTCCCGCTGGGTCGCCGCGCGCGCGGCTGACGGCCGCGCGATCGAATAAGGCGTCTCGGCAGGCGCGGTGATAATTAACGGAATGACGATGTTGACGCGTGTGTGTCCCGGCTAGCGCTATCTGCCGCTTTTTGTGACAAGATTCGCTTTAATCTAGGAGTCGAAGACCCGCTGAGCGGGAAAATCATGGCGCAGGAAATCAAGAGCAAGGCGCTCGATTTGGCGCTTAGCCAGATCGAAAAGCAATTCGGCAAGGGCTCGATCATGAAGCTCGGCGAGCAGGCGATCGAAGCCGACCTCTCGGTGGTTTCGACCGGCTCGTTGGGCCTCGACCTGGCGCTCGGCGTGGGCGGATTGCCGCGCGGTCGCGTGGTCGAAATCTATGGGCCGGAGTCTTCGGGCAAGACCACGCTTGCGCTGGAGTGTATCGCGGAGGCGCAAAAGCGCGGCGGCGTCTGCGCCTTCATCGACGCCGAACACGCGCTCGACGCCGCGTACGCCCGCAAGCTCGGCGTCGTGGTCGAAGACCTGCTCATCTCACAGCCCGACAACGGCGAGCAGGCCCTGGAGATCGTCGAGACCCTGGTGCAATCGGGCGCGATCGACGTGCTGGTGATCGACTCGGTCGCGGCCCTGGTGCCGCGGGCCGAAATCGAAGGCGAGATGGGCGAGCCGCAGATGGGCCTGCAGGCGCGCCTGATGTCGCAAGCGCTGCGCAAGCTGACCTCGATCATCTCGCGCTCACGCACCATCGTTATCTTCATCAACCAGATCCGGATGAAAATAGGCGTGATGTTCGGCAACCCGGAGACCACCACCGGCGGCAATGCGCTCAAGTTCTATAGCTCCATCCGTATCGACATCCGGCGCATCGGAACCATCAAGACCGCCACCGAGGTCATCGGCTCGCGGACCAAGGTCAAGGTGGTCAAGAACAAGGTCGCGCCGCCGTTTCGCGAAGCCGAGTTCGACATCCTTTACGGCTCGGGCATCTCCAAGGAGGGTGAGCTGGTCGACCTCGCGGTCGAGCACGCGGTCATTGAGAAACTTGGCGCGTGGTACTCCTATGGCGGCGAACGGATCGGCCAGGGACGCGAGAACGCGCGCGACCTGCTGAAGGCCAATCCGACGCTGGCCGAAGAGATCGAAGCCAAGGTACGCGCCAAGCTCGCGATCAAGGGTGGGCCGCCACCAGCGCCGCCCTCGCCCGAGGACGACCACGAAGACGCCGGACCGGCTGCCGCGCCGACGCCGGCGCCCAGCGCCCCGCGCAAGCGAGGATAGCGTCGGCCACCGCGACCGCCAGGCGAGACGTCACTTTAGGCAAGGGTCACTTTTAAAGTTCCCGCGGGAACAGTGAATGAGTGGAGCGTTGCATTCGTCGGCCCCGGTCTGTAGGCTATCAGCGAATGCCCATAGAGGCCGACCAGGGCGCCGCCTCCGATCGCGCCCACTTTCTCAACCCCCAATTCTTGGAAAGGCCGCTTTGCCATCAACAGGCTGCGGTCGAAGTGTAAGCTTTGTCTTTTACCGAATTCTCTCTTTTTCCTGAACTCCAACGTTCAATCCGCGACTGTGGTTACCACGAACCGACGCCGGTCCAGAGCGAAACCATCCCGGTCGCGCTGGACAACCGCGATCTGGTAGTTAGCGCCGAGACCGGGAGCGGCAAAACCGCCGCATTTCTCATCCCGCTTATCGACCGGCTGCATCGTAAGCGCGCCAAAGGCCCCAGCGCCCTGGTAATTGCGCCGACGCGGGAATTGGCGGCCCAGTGCGGCCAGGAATTCGCGCGCCTTGCGCGTCATTGCGGTCTGCGCGCGGCGGTTATCGTCGGGGGCGAGTCGATGCGCCGTCAGATCGACGACCTTCAGGGCGGTGCCCAGGTAGTCATCGCCTGCCCTGGCCGCCTTATCGACCTGATGGAGCAGGGCAAAGTGAGCCTCGCGCATATCCAGGTCGTAGTTATCGACGAGGCCGACCGCCTGCTCGACATGGGTTTCCTGCCGCAGTTACGCCGAGTGATGCGTACGCTGCCCAAGGACCGTCAAACGCTGATGTTTTCGGCTACGATGGGCACCGGACCGGAGGCGATCGCCCGCGATTTCCTTCATCACCCCGAGCGCATCACGATTGGCCGCAAGTCCACGCCGCCGCCCTCGATTAGCCAGACCATCTATCCCGTGCAATGGAGCGACAAGGAAGCGATGCTGCTCGAAATCCTCGGCAAGCCCGAGGTCCAAAGCGCGATCGTCTTTACCCGCACCCGCGTCCGCGCCGAGCATATCGGCAGGATGCTCAAACGCCACGGCGTGCGCACGGCGGTGATTCACGGCGACCGCTCGCAGGCCGAGCGCAACACGGCACTGCGGACGTTCAAGGCGGGAACCTGCCGCGTGATGGTCGCGACCGACGTGGCCGCGCGCGGCCTGGACATCCCGGGCGTCTCCCACGTGGTCAACTATGATCTTCCCGATGACGCCGAGAGCTACATCCATCGTATCGGGCGCACGGCGCGGATGGGGCGCGAGGGCGAGGCGATAAGCCTGGTGACGCCGCAGGAGCGGGTGTCGCTGGGCCAGATCGAGCGGGCGCTGGGTGAAGAGATAAAGCGCGAGCAGGTCGAGGGCTTCGAGGCGCCCGAGGTGAAGGCGCCCAAGCCGGTAAAGCTGTTCAGGTCGGGCGCGCGTCGCGCGCGCGGCCGCTCACGCTCGCGTTGGTAGCCTCGACGCGCACGACGACTCGGCCGCCGGGGCGATTCCAAGTACTACCCTTCCCTGGCACCCCGAAATTTCGACCTGAAATTTGACCTGAATTCGATAAGTCAGCCGGATTCACGTTTACCTTCCAGCGATGACTCGCTCTTCAACTTAGAGCGATAATTCGCTCTTAAAGTTAGAGCGATAACTCGCTTTTCCACAGCTCGCGCGAGGCGAGCCTGGCGCCGTCGGCCATCGCGCGGAACTTGGCCCACGCGATCGACGGCACCACGCGCGAGAATCCCGCAAAGGTCGCAAATCCGCAGTCGGTGCCCGCGATCACGTTCTCGCGTCCGACCACGCCCGCCAGGTTGCGCAGGCGCATCGCCACCACCTCGGGATGCTCGATGAAGTTGGTGGTCGAATCGATCACGCCCGGGATCAGAATTTTGCCCGCCGGCAGTTTCACCACGTCGCGAAACACCTGGAACTCGTGTTCGTGGCGCGGATTGGACGCCTCGTACGAGATCGCCATCGCGTGCGCCTTGAGCACGATGTCGATGATGTCGGCGAGCGCGATATCGTGGTTATGCGGCCCTTCATAGTTGCCCCAGCATAGATGGAGGCGGATGCGCTCGGAGGGAACGTCGCGGAGCGCATGGTTGAGCGCCTCGACGTGCAGTTCGGCGACCTTGCGAAACTCCGCCGTGCTGGTGCCGGCGAACTGGATGTGCCGGCTCATCGCGAGGTCGGGGCAATCGACCTGCAGCAGGAAACCGGCGCGATGGATGGCGTCGTACTCGACCTTCATCGCATCGGCGAGCGCGGCGATATAGGCCTCGTGGGTCGGGTAATAGGTATTGCCGAGGAACTGCGCGATCACGCCGGGCGACGCCGCGCTTAGAAATCCCTCGGCGGCGGTGGCACCGGCGAGCGCGGCCTTGAAATTGCCGAGGTCGCGTTCAAGCTCCTTGCGGTCGCGATACGCGATCGGCCCGTTGCACGACGGCCGTTTCATCGGCGGCGCCTTGCGTCCCATAAACGCGCGCTGGTTGAACTCGGGAAACTCGACCATGTCGGCGGCGGCTAGCGAGGCGCGCTTGGTGGTCTCGTCGCCGAAGCCGCTCAGGCGGTCTTTGACGTAGGTGGAGTAGCCGATTTTGCCCATCTCGCCGTCGTTGACGACGTCGACGCCGACCTCGGCCTGTTTGCGAACGACTTCGGCCACGGCCGAGCGCACGCGCATCTCCAGGGCGGCGCGGTCGACGAGATCGCCGGACTCCCTGGCAAACAGCATATCGGCCAGGTCATCGGGCCGTGGCAGGCTCCCGGTATGGGTGGTCAGAATCCGCTCGGTGCTGCGCTTCATCGCTTGTTACTCCCGATAGCGTCGTCACGCTGCTGTGGCAGGGATCGAGCACTAGCAAAGTCGCGGCCGGCGCGACAGCGAGCGCAAGGCCCCCGGTAGTAGGCGGCGATCATTTCTACTCTACTCGACGTTCTCTACTCGACGTTGTCTATTCGACGTTAGTGGCCGACCAGGCGCATCCCCGAGCGCCGCAGACGCCCGGCCCGCAGCGCGCGCTCCTTGATCATCGTGAACAGCACCGGCACCAGCACCAGCACCGCGATCGTCGACGTCACCATCCCGCCCACGATCGGCGCTGCAATCGGCTTCATCACGTCCGCGCCAATCCCGCTCTCCCACAGGATCGGCGCAAGGCTCATAATCACCACCGCGACCGTCATCAGCTTGGGGCGCAGGCGATGGGCCGCGCCCTCGAGCGCGGCGGCGAAGATGCCTTCGCGGTCAACCGCGCCGCGCGCGAGGCTCAAGTCGAGCGCCTCGTCGAGATAAATCACCATCACCACGCCGGTCTCGACCGCGATGCCGAACAGCGCGATATAGCCGACTGCCACCGCCACGCTGAAGTTGAACCCCATCGCGTACTGCAGGAGCAGTCCGCCGGTGAGCGCGTAGAGGCAGGGCAGGATCAGCGCGAGGGTCTCCGGCACCGATCCGAAGAGCAGGTAGAGCAGCAGAAAGATCGCGCCGAAAACCACCGGCACGATAAGCGTCATCCGCTCGCGCGCGCGCAGTTGGAAGCTGTACTCGCCCGACCATCGCAGCCGATATCCCGGGGGCAGTTTAAGGCGCGCGTCGAGCACGCGCTGGGCGCGATGCACATAGCCGCCGTAATCCGTGGTGTCGAGGTCGAGATAGACGTAGCCGGTAAGCTCGCCGTCTTCGTCCCGCACCATCGAGGGTCCGCGTGCGAGGCGGACGCTGGCGACTTCGCCGAGCGGCAACGCGGCGCCGTCGGGCGTGGTCAGCAGCACCGCGCGCAGCGCGTCGAGGTCGTGGCGATAGTCCTGGAAGTAGCGGAGGTTGATCGGAATGCGCTCGCGCCCGCTGACGGCGGTGGCGATGGTCTCGCCGCCGATCGCCGAAGTGATCGCCTGCTGCACGTCGGCGACGGTCAGCCCATAGCGGGCGGCGACGGCGCGGTTCACGTCGATATCGACGTAAAAGCCCTGGGCGACGCGCTCGGCGAAGACGCTGCGGGTGTTCGGCACGGCGCCGAGAATTTCCTCGATCTGCGAACCGATATGCTGAATCTCGCCGAGCTCAGGGCCCTGAATCTTCAGTCCCACCGGAGTTTTGATTCCGGTCAGTTCCATGTCGAGCCGGTTCTCGACCGGCATCGTCCAACTGTTGGAGAGTCCGGGAAAATTGAGCGTGGCGTCCATCTCCTGGATCAGTTGCGCGTAAGTCACCCCGGGCGGCCACTGGCTGCGCGGCTTCAGGATCACGGTGGTGTCGAACATATCCGTCGGCGCGTTGTCGGTCGCGCTATCGGCGCGTCCCACGGTGCCGAAGACGCTCTCGACCTCGGGAAAAGCGCGCAGTATCCGATCCTGCTCCTGCATCAGATGTACGCCGGAGCCCAGCGGAAGTCCGGGCAGCGCGGTCGGCATATAGACCATCGAGCCTTCGAACAGCGGCGGCATGAATTGGCTGCCGATCGTGAGCGCAAGCGGCGCGATCACCACGAACAGCACGGCATTGGCGACGATGGTGATCGTGCGATGGCGCAGGCACCATCGGATGACCGGCAGGTAGAGCGCGGTGAAGAAACGCGCCACCGGATTTTCGGCCTCGCTCCGCAAGCGCCGGCCGCGTACCAGCAACAGCATCAGGAGCGGCACCACCGCGATCGCGAGCATCGAGGAGAACCCGACCGCCAGAGTCTTGGTCCAGGCCAGCGGGCGGAACAGGCGGCCCTCCTGCGCCTCGAGCAGGAACACCGGCAGGAACGAGACCACGATGATAAGCAGCGAGTAGAAGATCGGACGCCCGACCTGGCGCGCCGCGTCGAGCAGCGTGCGGCGGCGTTCGGGCTCGGTCACCGCGCCGGCGGCGGCCGCCGCGGCCAGATGGCGATGGCCGTTCTCGACCATCACGATCGACGCGTCAACCAGCACGCCGATCGCGAGCGCGAAACCCCCGAGCGACATGATATTGGAGCTGATCCCCAGCAGGTACATCGGGATAAAGCTCGCCAGCAGCGCGAGCGGAATAGTCAGAATTGGGATCAGCGCCGAGCGGAAGTGAAACAGGAATATGATTATTACGATACTGACTATCGCCGCTTCTTCGACCAGGTCGCGCTTGAGCGTGTCTATCGAACCTTCGATCAACCCGGCGCGATCGTAAGCCGCCACCACCTCGACGCCCGGCGGGAGGCTTGGAGCGATCTCGGCGAGCTTGCGCTTGACGCCGTCGATCACGTTGAGCGCGTTCTGCCCCTGACGCATCACGACGATCCCGCCGACCACTTCGCCCTCGCCGTTCCACTCCGCCGCGCCTTCGCGGAGATCGGGGCCGAAACTGACCGCGCCGAGGTCGCGGACCAGCACCGGCGTGCCGTTGTGTATAGCGACGGGGACCTGTTCGAGGTCGGCCAGCGAACGGATATAGCCTAGTCCGCGAACCAGGTAGCTGGCGCCAGCCATTTCGAGCAGACGGCCGCCGACCTCGTTGTTGCTATCGCGGATCTTATCGATCACCGTTGATAGCGGAATATGCAATGCGTAAAGGCGATGCGGGTCGAGCTTGACCTGGTATTCGCGCACGAAGCCGCCGATCCCCGCGACCTCCGCGACCCCGGGGACGGTCTCGAGCGCGTAACGGAGCTTCCAGTCCTGCAACGAGCGCAAGTCGGCCAGGCTCAGGCGATGGCCGCGGTCGATCAGCACGTACTCGTAGACCCATCCGGCGCCGGTGGCGTCGGGCCCGAGCTCGGGAGCGACCCCGGCGGGCAGCCGGCCACCGAGCTGTTGCAGGTACTCCAAAACTCGCGAGCGCGCCCAGTAGATATCCGTCCCATCTTCGAAGACCACGTAAACGTAGGAATCATCGGGCATGGTCTGGGCGCGAACGGCCTTGACCCGCGGCGCCGCGAGCATCGTGGTGACGATCGGATAGGTGACCTGGTCTTCGATAACCCCGGGCGGCTGGCCCCTCCATCGCGTATGCACGATCACCTGGATGTCCGAGATGTCGGGCAGGGCGTCGAGCGGGATGTGCGCGAGCGACCATGCGCCGGCCAGGACCAGCGCCACGACCGCGATCACGACCATGAAGCGGTTGCGGCTGCACCATTCGATAGTCCGGTCGATCATTTATGTGCTCTCCCGCATTTATGGCTCTCCCGCATTTCGATCTCTCCCGCGCACTGCCTATTGCATCTCGCCGGCGACCGCGATGCTGAGTTGGCGATGAGCGAGCACGGCGGAGTCCTTGCTCGCGGTGACGGTCAACTGCCATGACCCTGCGCTTGGAAGCTTCATCTGCGCCGCGTAAACGCCGGCGCCGGTTTCCTTCGCGGTGGCCGCGACCTTCATCGACGGCATCCCCATCGACGGCATCGCCGCCATGAACATCGCGATCGAAACGGCGGCGCCGCGAACGGGCTGGCCGGAGGAATCGCGCACGGTCACGCGCAGGCGGTTATTGCCGTTGTGCGGCGGACTGGGATCGGTCGCGATTTCGATCGAGGCCGAGGGCGCCGCGGTTTCACCGGCGCCGGGGGGCGGCGGCGTGAAGGTTCCCAGCGCCGCCTGGAGCTGGCTTTCCGAGTCGACCAGGAAATTGGCCGAGCTGACGATCCGGTCGCCCTCTTTTAGACCCTTCAGGACCACGAAACGGCCGCCGATGTGCGCTCCGAGTTGGACCTCGGCCGGTTGCAGATAGCCGCCGCCGCGGTCGATGAAGGCGATATTGTGGCGGCCGGTGCGCAGCACTCCGCTATCGGGGATGACCAGGCCGCGGCCCATCGCCGGCCTTAACTCGGCCCGCACGAACATCCCCGGCTTTAACAATCCCTGCGGATTCGGCAGGACGCATCGTACTTTCACCGTGCGCGTCGCCTCGTCCATCGCAGGCCAGATGAAATCGACCCGGCCCGCAAAGACCCGGCCGGGGTAGGAATCGATACTCACCGAGACCGGGTCGGCGATCCTGACCTCGGCTATTCGGTCCTGGAACACCGCCGCATAGACCCATACGTCGCTGAGTCCCGCGATGGTGTAGAGGCGAGTGTCCGGTTGCGCGTACATGTTGGGCTGCGCCGCGCGATCAACAACGTAACCCGCCATCGGCGAGTCGATTTCCATTTCGTCGCGCGCCTTGCCAGTGCGCTTGAGCCGGGCGACCTCGCTCGGCGGCACGCCCCATTGGCTCAGCCGATCGAGCGCGGCGGCGGGGAGCGACGATGCGCCCGCGGCGACGTCTTCAAGCGGGCTCGCGCCCAGGCGCGCGGCATTCGCGCGCGCGAGCAGGTATTCACGCTCGGTGTTCGCGAGGTCGGGGCTGTAAATCGTGAAAAGCGGCTGGCCGCGGCGCACGTACTGATAGGTCTGGTCGACAAATACCCGCCGGATCCATCCCGCAAACCGCGTCTGCACGTAACCTTGCAGCCGTTCGTCGGCGACGATGGTGCCGGTCGTGTCGATACGATCGACGAGCGGCGCCTCGACGACGGTCGCGAGTTGAAGTCCGATGAGCTGGCGGCGGCGATCGTCGAGCTGGACCGGCGCGAGCGCCGGCGCCGCAGCGCCCGCGTCCATCTCCGAGGTTTGCGGCGCGGACGGCCTATCGCCGTCCTGTGCGCGCGCTCCCGGCGCACCTACGGATAGCACCAACCCGGCAATGAGCGCCGCCGCCGCTGCTATATAGATGACCGTCCTTCCGCTGGCGGACGGGTTGCTTTTGCTGATTGTGTTGCAGTTGATGATCGAGTTCATGGCTGGTCACCGATGATTTGGCGCAGCCGGGCGGCGGCTATCTCATGGTCGGTAAGCGCCCGCCAATAGCCCTGGCGCGCGGTCAAAACGTCGAGCGCCGCGTTGAGCAGGCTGGTGAAATCGACCTTGCCGGCCCGGTAGTCGTTGAGCGCCGAGCTCTCGACCGCCTCGGCCTGCACGATCAGCCCGTCGCGATAGATGGACATCGCGCGCTCGGCGGTGCGCATCGCGACCATCCGGCTTCGCGCGTCAGCTTCGGCCTCGAGTCGGGTCGCGCGCAGGTCGCTGATTGCGGCCTCGCGTTCGGCCGCCGCCTGTTCGATAGCGGGGGTTTGCCTGCGCCAGAAGTAGAGCGGGAGCTTGGCGCCGAGCGTGAGCATGAAGTAGTCGCGCTTGCCCACCCCGGTCTTCTGATACATGTAGCCGACGCTGAAGTCGGGCCAGTAGCCGCGGCGCGCGAGCGCCAGCGACGCCGCGCCCTTGGCTTCCATCGATTGCGCCGCCTTAAGCTCCTCCGATCCATTAGCCGCCGCCGAATCGAGCCGATCCGCCGGCAGCGTCACGCTGGTCGGCGAAATCTCGCCTACCCAGATATCGCGCGAATCGAGCCCGCGGCCGAGTACAGCCTTGAGTGCCGCCTGTTGGGTGGCGTAATCACCACGGGCATCCGCGATGTCCTTGAGCATCGCGGTCGCCTGGAATTGCGCCTTCAGCACGTCCTGCTGGCGGCCCATCCCGAGCCGGTACTGCGCCTCGGCCACCGCTCCGATACGCAAAAGGTCGGAGCGCTTTTGCTCCAGCAGCGCGATCGTCTTGGCGGCGTAAAAAAGATTAAGCGCGCTCTCGAGAACGCGCGCGGCGACCTCGCGCCGGCGGGCGAGGAATTGATGGCGCGCCGCGTCGGCGTCGTGGCCGGCGGCAGTCGCGGCCAGGCGCAGCTTGCCCGGTCCGGGAATGTCCTGTTCGGCGCCGATCCCGGTGTAGTAAAAATCGCTGGCTTCGTAGCCCTCCGACGGTTTGGGTCCGCCGACGGTGAACTCCTGCATCGTGATCTGCGGATCGGGCAGCGTGCCGACCTGCGACGGCACCCGGTTGGCCGCGGCCCATCGCGCGTTGGCGGCCGCGATTAGCGGGCTATGGGCCATCGCCTCCGCCACCAGCGCGTCGAGTTGATGGTTGGCGGCGTCGGAGCGCGGCGGCGGTGACGGCGGCGCGGACGCGACGCCGGTGGGCGCGGCGCTCGCCGTCGCCGAAACCAGCGCCATCGCTAGTGCGGCGGCGGCGAGCGCCGTGCGGGCGGCTCCGCGCGCGTATGCGCGGTCGTCATTGAATGTTGGAGCTGCGAAACTGCGACCAACCAGCTTTCGAATCGACCACATCTGAGTCACCGCACCTGATGCGTCCCCGCCGCCGCGAGCGGGGGGACGTGCTCGCCACCGGCGACGGGTGCGCGCGACACAGTCGCGCGCATCCAGCCCCGGTGCGGTTACGCGGGCGTATCGCGGCCGGGGGCCCCTTCGAGGCCCCGGGGGCACGATTGCGCCGGCGCGCGTCCGGTCAGGAACGCGCGGCGATCAGATTTGGCGGGAGCAGAGCCGCTCGAAAGCGAGCGAAGAATCAGCCGACGGCGGCGACGCGGAGCGCGGAGCGGCCGCGGGGGTCAGCAGTATTGCTCGTAATGCGAGCGGCGGGGCGAAAGCCGCGACCCACGCAAGCGCGGAGCGTACGACGATCGTGCGATGGCCGCTGGGCGCGACTTCGACGCTCGGCGCGCAGGCCGGCGTCGCGCACGATTGCGCCGGCCGCGGCGCGGTCGGCGCGGGGCAGTCCGCCGTGCAGCAGTCCATCGTGGACGCGGCCGCCGCGCTCGCGGCGGCGGAACATCCGACGCCGCCGACTGAGCCGGCGAAAATAAGCGCAAGCAGTACTGCCGCGAGTTTGCGCATCGTGGCAAAAGCGTAGCTGTCGCCGGGCCAGACGGCAACCCGGCCTGGAGGCACGCTTCGCTTTATTCTGCGGTAGCGCTGGGTTATGACTTGGATTTGGGACTGGCGGTGTGGACCTGATGCGTAAGCCCTGTTGCGCATCGGCCAAAGCCGCGCCGGCGAACCGAAAAACCGCCCCCGTCAAGAGGACTTACAAGAGGAATTAATGGATTTCACGCTGTCGCCCAAAGTCGTGCAGTTACAAAAGCGCGTCTCCGATTTCATGAATGCGCACGTCTATCCGATCGAGAAGCGCGTCGAGGACGAAATGAACGTCCACGGCAAGGAGCACGTCGAGCCCGAAATTCTCAAGGAGGTCCGCAAGAAGGCCAAGGCGGAGGGACTGTGGAACCTCTTCATGCCCGACGAGCACTACGGCAAGGGGCTCAAGGTGGCCGAGTACGCGCCGCTGTCCGAATTGATGGGCCGCACGCCGATCGGCTCACGCGCATTCAACTGCATGGCGCCGGACACCGGCAACATGGAAATTCTCGCCGACTTCGGCACGGCGGAGCAGAAAAAGCGCTGGCTCGAGCCCTGCCTGGAGGGCACCATGCGCACCTGCTACTCGATGACCGAGCCGGAGACTGCGGGCTCCGACCCGACTCAGTTGGCGACGCGCGCGGTGCGCGACGGCGACTACTACGTGATCAACGGTCACAAGTGGTTCACCTCGGGCGCGGTCGGCGCGTCGTTCGCGATCGCGATGGTGGTGACTGACCCGAGCACCCAGCCGCATCGCCGCGCGAGCCAGATTATCGTCCCCACCGATACGCCGGGCTTCCAACTGGTGCGCGCGGTCTCGGTGATGGGTCATGCGGGCGGCGGCGGCCATTGCGAGATCATCTACAAGGATTGCCGCGTGCCGGTGACCAACCTGCTGGGCGAGGAAGGCGGCGGTTTCGCAATCGCGCAGGCGCGACTGGGTCCGGGCAGAATCCATCACTGCATGCGGATGGTCGGGGTGGCCGAGCGCGCACTGGAGCTGATGTGCAAGCGGGCGGCGACACGCTTTACCCACGGCAGCGTGCTCGCGGACAAGGCCAACATCCAGCAATGGATCGCGGATTCGCGGATCGAGATCGACGCCACGCGCCTGATGGTGATGCATGCGGCATGGAAGATCGACACCGCCGGCAAGCGCGAGGCGCGCCAGGAGATCGCGGAAATCAAGGTGCAGGCCGCCAACATGGTGATGAACGTGCTCGACCGCGCGATCCAGCTTCACGGCGCGCTCGGAATGACCGACGACACGCCGATCGCGCGCTTTTGGCGCGAGCAGCGGTCGATGCGGATCGTGGACGGCCCTGACGAAGTCCATCGGATGCAGATTTCGCGGCGCGAAGTGCGCCGCTGGCAGCAATAGCGGCCGCGGAGCAAACTGGGAAACCGTATGGCGGAGCATCAGAGGCAAACCCAGACGCACAATCAGGCCCAAACTTACGGACCGGACGACCTCGCCGCCGAATACGGCGAGGTGCGCGAGGAAGAACGCCTTGACTGGCCCAAGCTGCAGGTCTACCTGCGCGAGCACGACGTGCCCGGCGCCGGCACGGCGATGGAGATCAAGCAGTTTCGCGGCGGCAGTTCCAACCTGACCTACCTGCTGCGCTTCGCCGACGGCCATCAATGGGTCGTGCGGCGGCCGCCGTTCGGACCGCTGCCGCCCTCCGCGCACGACATGGCGCGCGAGTACCGAGTGCTGTCGCGGCTGTGGGAGGGCTTCGCGGGGGCGCCGCGCGCGATCGTGCTGTGCGAGGATCCGACGATTATCGGCGCAGTGTTCTTCGTGATGGAGCGGCGCGAGGGCGCGGTGATCAAGAACCGCCATCCGCTGCCGCCCGAAATCGACGCCGGGCCCGAGACCTTCCGCCGGATCTCGGAGAGCCTGATCGATACGCTCGCCGACTTGCACGCGGCCGACTACGAAAAGATTGGGCTCGGCGGCCTCGGGCGTCCCGAGGGCTTTCTGCAGCGGCAGATCACGGGATGGATGGGGCGGTGGGAGAAAGCCAAGACCCGTGAAGTGCCGCTGATGGAAAAGCTCGGCACGTGGTTTCTCGAGCACATGCCGGCGGCGCAAAAGCCGGTCCTGCTGCACAACGACTTTTACCTGCACAACGTGATGTTCAAGGCCGGCGATTCAGGCCAGGTGGTCGGCGTGTTCGACTGGGAAATGTCAACGCTGGGCGACCCGATGATCGATTTGGGGCTGACCATCGGCTACTGGCGGCAGCCCGACGACCCGCCCGAGCTGATCGCGCTGTCCCAGGGGTTTGCGCATACCACGGCGCCCGGCTTTTTGAGCCGCGACGAGCTGCTCCAGCGTTATGCCGCGCGCAGCGGCCGTGACGTGAGCATGGTGGATTACTACCGGGCGTGGGCCAACTGGAAGACCGCGACCGTGGTCGAGCAGATTTACGTCCGCTACGTGCGCGGGCAGACCAACGATCCGCGCTTTGCCAACATGGGCGAGTGGGCGCCGGTGCTGGCGCGCCAGGCGGCGCGAGTCGTTGCCAAATTCGGCTTTAGGGAGTAAACCGCAAGTGGCGCGCGATTATCCGCGTGCGGCGTAACCCGGGCGCGGCATTGGCCCGTGGCGCGGTGCGGGAAAGCCGTATTCGCGGGGGTGTTAATTCGTCCCATCTTTTGATTAAGCTGCGAGGTTAAGCTACGGATTGAAGCTCGAAGTCTAGTGGATGGGCTGGAACCCGTCCGGGAGGATATGCGGACTTGCACGCGATTAACTACGAAGCTCCAAAAACGCTGAAGGACGCGGTCGCACTGCTCGCGCAACACGGCGAGAAAGGGCGTCCGTTGTGCGGCGGCACCGACCTCATCATCCAGCTGCGCGCCGGAGTGCGCCGGCCCGAGTTCGTCGTCGACGTAAAGAAGATCCCCGACCTGCTCAAGATCAGCTACGACGCCAAGAAGGGGCTGCGGCTGGGCGCGGCGGTCCCGGCGATCGAGGTCTGCGAAAACAAGGAATTGCAGCGCCACTATCCCGGCCTGGTCGAGGCCGCGCACCTTATCGGATCGAACCAGATCCAGACCCGCGCCTCGGTCGGCGGCAACCTGTGCAACGGGTCGCCGGCGGCCGACACCACGCCGGCGCTGATCGCGCTGGGCGCGCGGGCCCGCGTCATCGGCTCCAAGGGCGAGCGCGAGGTCAAGGTCGAGGAGTTCTGCACCGCGCCGGGCCGCACCGTGCTCGCGCCGGGCGAGTTGCTGGTCGAGATACTGATCGACGCGCCCAAGCCGCATAGCGCGGACGCCTACTTGCGCTTCATCCCGCGCAACGAGATGGACATCGCGGTGGTCGGCGTGGGCTCGTGGCTGCATCTGGACGGCGACAAGGTGAGCGCCGCGCGGATCAGCCTCGGGGCGGTCGCGGCGACGCCGCTGTTCGCGGCCAAGGCGTCCGAATCGCTGGCCGGTAAGAAGCTCGACGACGCGACCATCGACCGCGCGTGCAAGCTCGCGATCGAGCTCAGCTCGCCAATCGACGACATGCGCGGCACGGCCGAGTTCCGCCGCCATCTGGTCGGCGTGCTGACCAAGCGCACGCTGCATATTGCGGCCGAGCGCGCCCGCAAGGCGTAACGGTAACCGGCTCAACCAATAACCGGCCAAGACAAGTATAAAGATATACAAAGATATAGAAGATGGATCACAAAACAGTAGTAGAAGCGACGATCAACGGTGAACGGACGGAATTCCTGTGCGAGCCGCGCCAGAGCCTGCTCGAGGTTCTGCGCGACGTGCTGGGGATGACCGGCAGCAAGGAAGGATGCCTGACCGGCGACTGCGGCGCCTGCAGCGTGATTATCGACGGCCGCGCGGTCTGCTCATGCCTGATGCTCGGGGTTGAAGCCGAAGGCCACAAGATTGAAACGGTCGAGGGCCTCGCGCAGGGCTCCAAGCTGCATCCGCTGCAGCAGAAGTTCCTCGAGAACGCGAGCCTGCAGTGCGGCATCTGCACACCGGGCTTCCTGATGTCGGCCAAGGCGCTGCTCGACCACAACCCGCATCCGAGCGAGGCCGAGATTCGCTACGCGCTGGCGGGGAATCTTTGCCGCTGCACCGGCTACGACAAGATCGTTCACGCGGTGCTCGAAGCCTCCAAGTCAGGCGCCTCCAAGGCGGCCTGAGCGCCGCGCGGCGGGCGATTGCAAACGGCGGCCGGCATTGCAAAAGTTTTGCGTAAAGGGAGATAGCTGAACATGGCAGCGACGACAGAAGGAACCCATCAATTCCGGGTTATCGGAACGCGCCCGATCCGTCACGACGGGGTCGAGAAGGTGACCGGCGCGGCGCGCTACGGAGCCGACTACTCATTTCCGGGGATGCTCTATGGCCGGGTGCTCCGCAGTCCGCACGCCCACGCAAATATTAAATCAATCAAGACCGACAAGGCGCTCAAGCTCGCCGGGGTCAAGGCGGTGGTTACCGGAGCCGACCTGCCGGAGCTGCCCGACCGGATCGAGCAGGGCGGCGAGTTGCCAATCAACCTGCATCATCTGTCGTGCAACATCCTGGCGCGCGGCAAAGCGATGTATGACGGTCATGCGATCGCCGCGGTCGCGGCGACCAGTCCGCATATCGCCGAAGAGGCGCTGCGCCTGATCGAGGTCGAGTACGAGGTACTGCCGCCCGTGATGACCGTGGAGGACGCGATGGCGCCGGGTGCGCCGATTCTGCTGTCCTCGCTGCGCAACAAGGAAGACGGCCCCGACAAGCAGACCAACGTCGCCGCCCACATCCAGTTCAAGCGCGGCGACGTCAAGGAAGGCTTCGCCAAGGCCGACTACGTGATCGAGCGCAGCTTCAAGAGCGCGATGGTGCATCAGGGGTATATCGAGCCCCACAACGCCGTCGGCATCTACAACTCCGACGGCCACGCCACCATCTATTGCTCGACCCAGGGCACCTTCGTCGTGCGCTCGCTGAGCGCCGCGGTGCTCGGGATTCCCGAGGGCAAAATCCGCGTCGTGCCGGCCGAGATCGGCGGCGGCTTCGGCGGCAAGACCACGATTTATCTCGAGCCGCTGTCGGTGCTGCTCTCGCAGAAGACCGGCCATCCGGTGAAGCTGACCATGAACCGCGCGGAAGTGCTGCGCGCGACCGGTCCGACGTCCGGCGGAACCATCCGCTGCAAGATGGGCGCGACCAAGGATGGCAAAATCGTCGCCGCCGAGGCCTGGATGGCGTACGAGGCGGGCGGCTTTCCGGGCTCGCCGGTGCCGATGGCCGCGATGTGCATCCTGGCCCCCTACGACATCCCCAACATCCTGGTCGACGCCTACGACGTGGTCGTCAACCGACCCAAGACCGCGGCCTACCGCGCGCCGGGCGCGACCAACGCCGCGTTTGCCTCCGAGACGATCGTCAACGAGCTGGCCGAAAAGTGCGGGATCGATCAGTGCGACTTCCGCCTCATGAACGGTGCGCACGAGGGCACGCCGCAGACCGCCGGGCCGCCGTACAAGCGGATCGGAATGAAGGAGACGGTCGAGGCGATCAAGAACAGCGCGCACTACAAGTCCAAGCTCACGGGCAAAAACCGCGGACGCGGGATGGCGACCGGCTTCTGGTTCAATATCGGCTTCCAGTCCTCGGCGATGGTCAATATCCACAACGACGGCACCGCCAGCGTGGTCACCGGCTCGGTCGATATCGGCGGGTCGCGCGCCTCGATGGCGATTATCACGGCGGAAGTGCTCGGGCTTGACGTCAACGACGTCCGTCCGCTGGTCGCCGACACCGATTCGATCGGCTACACCGACGTGACCGGCGGCAGCCGCACCACCGTCGCCACCGGGCTCGCGGTTTACGAAGCGGCGCAGGACGCCGTGCGTCAGCTCAAAGAGCGGGCGGCCAAACTGTGGGAGAAGAAGCCCGAAGAGGTCGAATTCAACAATGGCGTGCTGAGCTCCAAGAACAACGGCGTCAAGCCGATGTCAATCAAGGAGCTGGTTCCGCGGCTCGGCCGCACCGGCGGCCCGATCACCGGACGCGCCACGGTCAATGCGCGCGCGGTCGGCCCGGCCTTCGCCTCGACCTGCGTCGACGTCGAAGTCGATCCGGAGACCGGCAAGGTCACGATTCTGCGCGCGACTTGCGCCCAGGACGCCGGCAAAGCGGTCCATCCGAGCTACGTCGAGGGCCAGATGCAGGGCGGCACCGTGCAGGGCATCGGGTGGGCGCTCAACGAGGAATACTTCTACGACGCCAAGGGTGTCCTGCGTAACTCGGGATTGCTGGATTACCGGATGCCGACGTGTCTCGATCTGCCGATGATCGAAACGGTGATCGTCGAGGTTCCCGCGCCTGGCCATCCGATTGGCTCGCGCGGCGTGGGCGAGGTCTCGATCGTGCCGCCGCCGGCCGCGGTCGCCAACGCGATCGCTAACGCGGTGGGCGTGCGAATGACGGAGCTGCCGATGTCGCCGGGGCGCGTGCTCAAGGCGATCCTGCACAAGGAAGGCGCCGCGGTCGCTTCAGCCGCGGCCGACTAGGTCAGGGGTCAGTGAGGGCCGGGCTTCCCATCGCGGGGCCCGGCCCTTTTTAATTTGTACGCGGCGCGATTTCATGTTTAGCGTAATGTCGCGCGCGAATGTTATGCGTACCGTTGTGACTGTGAACCTATGCCGACCGTGATAATCCCCGCGCTGCTGCGTGCGCTGACCAACGGACAGGACCGGGTCGCGGTGCGCGGGGCCAACGTGCGCCAGGTGGTCGAGGACCTCGAGCGTCAGTTCCCCGGCATCAAGGCGCATCTGATCGAGGATGGCGATCTGAAATCGGGCATCAACGTTTCGGTCGACGGCGAGATGGGAATCGGCGGTCTGACCGATCCGGTCAAGGAAACCAGCGAAGTTTATTTTCTGCCCGCGATCGGCGGCGGCCTGCGATAGCCGCGATCCGCGAGCATGGTCGATCCGCGAGCATGGCCGAGACTCCTGCCTTGCGGGTGACGACGGCCGGCACGCCACAAGAGCAGCCGGCGATCCCGACCAGTGCCGTAGTCGCAACGGTGCTGGGCAACGCGCTCGAATTTTACGACTTCACCACTTACGCGTTCTTCGCGGTGATGATCGGGCGAGCGTTTTTTCCCTCGCACGATCCGTTCATCAGCCTGTTGCTCTCAGTCACCGCGTTCGGGGTCGGATTCATCACCCGCCCGCTCGGCGGAATCGTGATCGGCGCTTACGCCGACCGCGCGGGGCGCAGGCCGGCGATGATGTTGAGTATCGGACTGATGGCGGTGGGGATGGTGCTGCTGGCGGCGACACCGTCGTACGCGACGATCGGGCTCGCGGCGCCCTGCCTGGTGGTTTTCGCGCGCCTGGTTCAGGGCTTCGCGCTGGGCGGCGAGGTCGGACCGTCCACTTCCTATCTTCTGGAAGCGGCGCCCGCGGGAAAGCGTGGGCAATACGGAGCCTGGCAGATTGCGAGCCAGGGAGCGGCCTCGGCGCTCGCGGGATCGCTTGGAGTGCTGTTGTCGTGGATGCTCGATGCCGACGCGATGCAGTCATGGGGCTGGCGCATCCCGTTCATCGTCGGAGTCGCGATCGTGCCGGTGGGACTGATCATGCGCGGCCACTTGCAGGAGACGGTGGACCTGAGCGCGCACACTACCCATCGGAGCGCTGGGCGCGTGCTCTCCGCCCTGCTCAAGCATCACACGCGGCCGCTGATTGTGGCCCTGATGCTGATAACCAGCGGCACGATCGCGACCTATATCGGCGTGTACATGACAACCTACGCTCTCAGCACGCTGTACATGGCGACCGGCGCCTCGATGAGCGCCACGGTAGTGGTGGGTTTGTGCCTGATGGGTTTCGGCTTGCTTGGCGGATGGCTTTCGGACCGCGTCGGGCGCAAGCCCGTTTACCTGGCCTCGAAGCTGGCGCTGACCGTCGTGGCCTACCCGGCCTTCGTGGCGATTAACCGCTATCATACGCTGGGTGCGCTATTGCTGATGGTGGGACTGATGTCGGCGCTGAACGCGCTGGGCGGCGTGGTGCTGGTGGTTATTCCCGAGTGCTTTCCGAAATCCGTGCGTAGCGCGGGCCTGTCGATTGTCTATGCGCTCGCGGTGACCGTGTTCGGCGGCACGACGCAGGTGGTGGTGGCGTGGCTGATCCATGCGACGGGCGATCCACTCGCGCCGGCGTGGTATCTGATCGGAACCAGCGCAATTGGGATCGCGGCGATTTTAATGGTCGCGGAAACCCGGGATGTGGCACTGGCGGACTGAGCCCGCTCGGCCGCTCGCCCGATTGGCCGCCGCGCGGGCGCTCTGCTAGGCTCCGGCGAACCAATTTGCGCCAGGGAGGACCGGGTTTCATGCCACAGATGATGAATGACGCCGCCTTCAGGGCCTACGCGATCGCCTGCTCGATCCTGGTGTTGAAAATGGCCGCCGCCGGGATCCTGACGGCGGCCACGCGCAGCCGGGTCAAGCAGTTCCTCAATCCAGAGGACGCCCGAGTGTTGGGCGGCGCCGATGTCACGCAGGAGCATCCCGACGTGATGCGGATGCTTCGGATGCATCGCAACGACCTCGAGAACATCCTGCCGTTCTTCACCGTCGGGCTGATCTTCGTGTTGATGGGAGCGTCTGCATTTGGCGCCCAGGTTTATTTCTACACTTTCACCGCCGCGCGGATCGTCCATACCATAACTTACGTCGCGAAAATGCAGCCGTGGAGAACGGTGGCGTTCGTGGTCGGCACGCTGTGCATGGTCGGGATGGTGGTGCAGATTCTGATCGCCGCGCTCTGAGGGGTCGCTGCAAGAGAACCGCGATTCTCACAGAGATTCAGAACCCCTTCCGGACCGCCACCCTGACCCTCCCCCAAAGCAATTGGAGAAGGGAATTGAAGACCGGCCCGCCGCTGTGCGGCGCGGATGCTCGTGACGGAGCGCAGCCGGTCGTGATAACCTTACCCAACACGAGGTTCATCATGGCGGATTCGAGCAACGGCAGTTCCAACGGCTCCGGGCAAAAGCAATTCCAGGTCATCGGCACCCGGCCCATCCGGCACGACGGGGTCGACAAGGTCACCGGGCGCGCAAAGTACGGCGCCGACTACTCATTTCCGGGGATGCTTTACGGGAAAGTGCTGCGGAGCCCGCATGCCCACGCCCGGCTAATCGCGATTCGCACCGAAAAAGCCGCGGCACTTCCCGGCGTTAAGGCTATAATCACCGGCGCCGACCTGCCCGACATCCCGGGCACCACCGCGATGATGGGCGAGTTGGTGGTCAACACGCATTACCTGTCGCTCAACGTGATGGCGCGCGGCAAGGTGCTGTACGACGGCCATGCGGTCGCCGCGGTCGCCGCGACCAGTCCGCATATCGCCGAGGAGGCGCTGCGCCTTATCGAGGTCGATTACGAACCGCTCCCGCCGGTGATGACCGCGGAGGCGGCGATGAAGCCGGACGCGCCAATCCTGCTGGAGGAGATTCGGCAGAAATTTATCGCCGGGCGGACCGACCCGGGATCGCCCGAGGGCCCCGACCGGCCGACCAACGTCGCCGCGCATATCCAGTTCCAGCGCGGCGATCTCGAAGCCGGCTTCCGCGCGGCCGATTACGTGGTCGAGCGCGAGTTCAAAACCGCGACCGTCCATCAGGGCTATATCGAGCCGCACAACGCCGTCGCGCTCTACAGTTCCGACGGTCACGCGACGATTTACTGCTCGACCCAGGGCACCTTCAACGTGCGCACGCTCACCGCCACCGTGCTCAAGATGAACGAGGGCGATATCAAGGTGGTGCCGGCGGAAATCGGCGGCGGCTTCGGCGGCAAGACCACGATCTATCTCGAGCCGCTGGCCGTGCTGCTCGCGCAAAAGAGCGGGCGGCCGGTCAAGATGACGATGAGCCGCGCCGAGGTGCTGCGCGCGAGCGGGCCGACCTCGGGCACCTGGATCAAGGGCAAGATGGGCGCGACGCGCGACGGCAAAATCACCGCCGCGCAGTTCTGGATGGCGTACGAGGCGGGCGGCTTTCCCGGCTCGCCGTTCGCGCCGGGCGCGATGTGCTGCACGGCGCCCTACGACATCCCCAACCTGCTGCTGGATTCCTATGACGTGGTGGTCAACCGGCCCAAGGTGGCGGCGTATCGCGCGCCGGGATCGCCGAGCTCGGCCTTTGCCTGCGAATCGCTGGTCGACGAGCTGGCGCTGCGCTGCGGAATCGATCCGCTCGACCTGCGTATCATGAACGGCGCGCGCGAGGGCACGCCACAACCCGCCGGCCCGCCGTACAAGCGCATCGGATTTATCGAGACCTGCGAGGCGCTGAAAAACAGCGAGTACTACCGCTCGCCCCTCAAGGGTCCCAATCGCGGACGCGGCGTCGCCGCCGGCTTCTGGTTCAACGGCGGCCTGCAATCGGCGGCGGCGGTCAACCTGCACAGCGACGGCACGCTGAGCGTGGTCACCGGCTCGGTCGATATCGGCGGGTCACGCGCCTCCATGGCGATGATCGCGGCCGAGGTGCTGGGCATGGCGGCCGAGGACGTGCGTTCGATCGTGGCCGACACCGACTCCATTGGCCATACCGACGTCACCGGCGGCAGCCGCATCACGCTCGCCACCGGGATGGCCGTCTATGAAGCGGCCGAGGACGTGGTGCGCCAGCTCAAGGAACGCGCCGCAAAGTTGTGGGAGAAAAAACCCGAAGAAGTCGAGTTCAACCACGGACGCCTGAGCGCGATCGGCAACGGGGTCAAGCCGATGACGGTGAAGGAGATCGTTCCGAAGCTCGCGCGCACCGGCGGACCGATCACTGGGCGCGCGACGCTCAACGCCGGCGCGGTGGGCGCGGTCGGCAATGCTTTCGCGCTCACCTGTGTCGACGTCGAAGTCGATCCCGAGACCGGCAAGGTGAAAATTCTGCGTTGCGCCGTCGCCCAGGACGTGGGCCGCGCAATCCATCCCGCCTACGTCGAAGGCCAACTGCAAGGAGCCACGGCACAGGGGATCGGATGGGCTCTAAACGAGGAATACGTCTACGACGAACGCGGTATCATGCGTAACACGGGGCTGCTGGACTACCGGATGCCGACTTGCCTCGATTTGCCGATGATCGAGACGATCATCGTCGAAGTGCCCAACCCCAGCCATCCGCTGGGGGTGCGCGGGGTTGGCGAAGTGTCGATCGTCTCGCCGATGGCGGCGGTTGCGAACGCTCTCTACCGCGCCGTCGGAGTGCGGCTGACCGAGTTGCCGATGTCACCGCCAAAATTACTCAAGGCCATGCTGCAGCATCAGGGCGTCAGCCAGGAAGTCCATACGGCGGCCGCCGACTGATACGGATTGCAGCTTAGTCGCTTACTTTCGGGGGGCGAGGTCGCGGGCTGCCGCGACGGGTCGCACGGTCGAAGTCTCTCGCGCTGAGACGTGAAAGCAGCCGCCGGCAAGTTAAGGCCAAAATTGCGCCAATTGGGCCGGATTTGACGTTTTTGCGCTTTATTTCATCACAGAACCTATTGCAACTGACTATAACTGGCGTACAATGAGGTCGCTGGCCGGGGTTTGCCCCCCCTTTTCCCGGTTAGCAGGGGCCGGACGGCGCAAGCCGTTCGGCCTCGATCATCCGATTGCATCCTGTTGCCTACTTGCGACCGCCTGCTCGGGCCCGAGCGCGCGAGTGCCTGGCCGGCGTTTGCATCTTCGGGGGCGGCGATTCGCATTTTCAAGTCCGATTCCTAATTAAATCCGATACACGCGGCACGCCGCGTCTAGTGCGGAAACGCGCGCGCCGCAAATGATTACCCGCCACGATTAGACCACCCGCCACGATAGATAACCATCACTTATAGACTGCCCATGATGTAGACTACCCGCGATGGCAAATAGCCATGATGATGGGTTTCCGATTAGGTCTTTTTTTGAGCGAGGAAAATTCGCCCGTTTTCGGTAAGCTCTTTTCTTCCGTCATACCGAGCGAAGGCCGCCGAAATCGAGGCATCCGGATCCTTTTTCTGCCGAAGCATCGGACGATCGCAATGCTCAACCTCTCTCCAATGCTCAGTCTCTCTCGAATCGTCAGTTCCGAATCTCGGGCATAAATCTCAGGCGAGCACGATGAACGTCACCCCCGAATTCGTCAGCGAAGGCCTGCGGCGCGCACGCTATATCACCAACGAGCGCGTCGAGACCGCGGTTTTTCTCGCACTCGCGCTCGACAAGCCGCTGCTCATAGAAGGGCCCGCGGGTTCGGGCAAGACCGAAGTGGCCAAGGTGCTGGCCGAGATGCTGGGCGCGGAGCTTATCCGGCTCCAATGTTACGAGGGACTCGACGAGGCGCGCGCGCTCTACGAATGGAACTACCAGAAGCAGCTTTTGCGCCTCCAGGCGGATGAGCATCAGGGACTGCGTTGGGAGGACGTCTCGGAGCATCTGTTTTCCCGCGAGTACCTGCTCGAGCGCCCGCTGCTGCGCGCAATTTCGTCGCCGCGCAAAGTCGTCCTGCTAATCGACGAGGTCGACAAGGCCGACGAGGAGTTCGAGGCCTTTCTGCTCGAGCTGCTCTCGGATTTCCAGGTCACGGTTCCCGAACTCGGCACGCTGCGCGCCCGCGAGCATCCGGTGGTCGTGCTGACCTCCAACCGCGCGCGCGAACTGTCGGAGGCGCTGCGCCGCCGCTGTCTCCATCTGTTCATCGATTTCCCCGGTTTGGAACAGGAACGGCGCATCATCGAGCTCAAGATCCCGGACCTCGACGCGCAGCTGGCCATCGATGCCGCGCGCTTGGTCAACGCCCTCCGCAAGCTCGGGCTCAAAAAACCGCCCTCGATCGCCGAGACGCTCGACTGGGCCCGCGCTCTAAAGCGCCTGGGCGTGACGCAACTCGACGCAGCCGCGATTCGATCCGCGCTCGGCGTGCTGCTCAAACACGAGGACGACCGCGCCAAGGTCGAAGCCAAGGCGGGCGCGCTCGCCGCGCGCCCGCGATAAGCACGGGGCTTCGCTTGGGCGCGAGTTATGGCGCGCCGCCGGTCCGGCAGCCGTAATTTCTTGAGATTTCAGACGAGCCATTTTCCATCGACTGTCAGCGTTAAAGGGCTGCGATTCCATGCCCCGGGGAATAGAGCGAGGCCGTGGCAGGTCAGCTGTTGGCTACTTTGTCGGGGGTGGACCGCACGGCAGCTTATGCAAAGCGGAGTAACGATAGTCGCGGCCGTTCCAGCGGAAGGTCCCGGACTCCGGACCAAAGGCCGAATTGAGCGTGTCAAGTTGCGCCTGCTCCGACTCGCCGCGGGCGTCGGCCGGCGCGTAGGCGACATAGGTTACCGAACCAGGCGTCAGTGTGCGCTGCAGCGGCGGCTGAAAATTCATCTGGGTGAAACCACCCGCCGGCAGCCATCCGGTGGCATCCGCATGCCGGTTCGGAATCGGAACCCATTGCGGATCCATTTCCGTGCCGCCCAGTCGTAAATCGCGGTAGCGGGTGGTGCCAGCCTTATCGGTCCGAAGCTCGACCAGCGCGGGAACCTTAGAGGAGTAATCCGAGGCGAGAGTATCGCATACGTTTTCTTCGCGCATGGTCTGTGAATCTTCGCCATTGAAAACCATATCTACAAAACCACATCCCGAGGTTGCGACCGCGAGTCCTCCGCACACAAGCGCGATCTGCATCAATGCGCAACGGCGCGATGAGCCGGCGATGCGAGGCCTGTCTAATGATGCAGCGCAACCGTTCTCAGGCTTGCGCGGCGGACACAAATGCATGGCTCAATCCTTCCTCTCGATACAACTGACGGGGGGCGACGTGGCTTCGTAGCCTACTTTCATACCTCCCGTCTAACAGAGGCTTTCAGAAAAACCAAAGCGGTTCCCCATCATCGCCGGGGATTAGAGCGCATCGATCACGCGACCCATTCTGCAAGCTTCCGGAGCGCTCCGCCGAGGGTTGGTGGGAGAGCGTCGCGCCGGCCGAGACTTTCCAGGAGCGTTTCCGCGCCACTTTCGGAAGCAAGTTTATTTCTGGTCGTCCGGGGTTTTTTTAGGGCCGGCTCTTCGCAGCGAACGACGCCAGCGATGCGGCGATGGTTAGCTTCTGGAGCCCACACTTCAGATGGTGACCCTATGCGCATTGCGACTGCTGCGACCAAGAGAAGCCCTGCACTGCAACCCAAAGCATAAGCTCCATCAAAGTACGACATGATGTGCGACGAGTGCGTTGAGCGAGCCAAGCAGGACGGCACATCCGAACGTCACTGGTTAGCAGAGCGACGATGTTGACCCCGCTGAGCGCCGCGTCCTACGCATAAGTCCGTCCGCCCCATCACCCGCAACCAAGGCTCTGCCGCCACCCCCGCGCGTCCCCCGCCACTCGATAGCGCGCCTGGGTCACGGTGAAGGTAGTACACTTAAGGAAGCTTCAATAATCGCTCAGAAATGTGTAAAATCGCAATGGAATTAGTCTCGGCACGGTTATATAAACCGTGGAGGAGGATGGGTGGATGGGCTTCCAAGACCGAGCGTATGAGACGCAACTCGCGAGGTCGGCCTGGCTGGTGGAACTGGCCGATCATTGGAGCGAGCGCGACCCTGAGTTTGCTGAAATGCTGCGCGCCAAGGCTCGCCAGCTACAAGACGTGGCCGACCAGGCGCGTCCCGCCCGGTAGCGGATCTCTGTCTCGTTTGCTTGTCGCGATCCGCGCTCGGCGTGCTGCTCAAACACGAAGACGACCGCGCCGAGGTCGCAGCCAAGGCAGGCGCGCTCGCCGCGCGCCCGCGATGAGCACGGGACTTTGCTTTGGCGCGAGTTTGGCGCGCCGCCGAGACGTCGGCGCCGGTCCCGCGAGGTCGTGCAGCCCTATCGGGTACCGTCCGCCAAACGCTCGGGCTTTGCTATACGCGCCCGTTCCTCGAGAGCGTTCAGGCGTGCGCCCAGCGTATCGATCCACGCCACGGTCTGACGCAATGCGCTAATCTGGCGCTGCTGCACAGTCACCTGTCCTTGTAACGCCGCGATCCGGGCGTCCTCTTGCTCATTCTCCCGGACCTGACGTTGCGCCTGCTTGAGCAGAATTGCCGGCAGCAGATGATAGGCCACCGCCTCCGCCTTGCCGTCCGTTCCGTAGGTCACCAGTTCCGGGTAAACCCGCGCAACCTCTTCCGCGACCAAACCATATTGCAGCGCGCCCACGGGGTCGTCCTTGTAACGGAAGGTCACCGGACGCAACTTCATCAGTTTGCCGGTCGCCTCGTTCATGTCGTGGATGTCGCGCTTGAAGCGGACCGAAGACGCCATGATGCCGAGTCGGCCGCTGGCGTTCACAAACACGGGCGACCCGTAGACGGCGGCATGGTTGATTCCGGCGACGAAGGTGCGGCTGTGGGTGCCGTTGGTACCGATGCGGATGGTGTCCGCGTCGGCCGCCACCCCGACGTTGCCGATGTCGATGTTGTTGCTCCCATTGATCAGGTTGCTGCCGGCGTTGAAGCCGATGCCGATGTTGAGGTTCTCAATGGTGTTGTGGAAGAGGGCGCCTTGCCCCAGCGCAGTGTTCTCATCGCCGGTGGTGTTGCTCTGGAGCGCTTGAAATCCGTTGGCTGTGTCGCCGCTGCCCGCGACGTTGCTCAGCAGAGCGCTGGACCCGGTGGCAGTGTTGGTATTACCCGTGTCGTTATTCAGCAGGGCCCACTTCCCGCAGGCGGTGTTCTCACTGCCCGTGGTATTGTTGGCGAGAGCCTCGGCCCCGCTGGCCACGTTGTCGTTGCCGACGGTGTTGACGCCAAGGGCGGCCAGTCCGGTGGCGGTATTTTCAATACCAGTGGTATTGCTCTGGAGAGCCGACGATCCAGCGGCGGTGTTGGAGTTGCCCGTGGAATTGTTCTGGAGGGCATTAAATCCGCTCGCAGTGTTGCTATTGCCCGTTGTGTTGTTCAGTAGCGCGTTCGACCCGGCAGCGGTGTTATGGTTGCCCGTGACATTGCTTAACAGAGCCCTTGCCCCGCTGGCGGTGTTGTCGCTGCCCGTGGTGTTGCTTGACAGCGCACCAGAGCCGGTGGCCGTGTTGTTATCGGCCGTAGTATTGCTCTGAAGCGCGTTGGATCCGGCGGCGGTGTCGTCATTGCCGGTGCTGACGGACTGGAGCGCGTTAAGGCCGAATCCGCTGTCACCGGCTCCGGAGGTGATGCTGCTTCCCGCGCCGGTTCCGGTAAAGGTGTTCTGCGCCATCGCGGAGGACGCGGCGGCCGCGCCGAACAACACGGCGGCCAAGGAGGTTGCGAGCAATGGCCTGATGCTCCTGGTCCGAAAGCCTAAGTACCTTGTCTGTTCCAATGGGTCCCTCCTGGTCTGATAACGATCTCAGGGAGCGACCTCGGGGGTTTTTACACCAAGAGCTGTTGCCCAAGCGCTACCGGACCTCGCCTAAGCCTGGGCGAATCCATGGCGCGGGACAAGGTACCTATATCGGTGGTTTAAATATATGTTCTTCCGAGAACCTATATTATTGCTTGCCGAGAAATGACTATTCGTGGAGCGATGACTAGTTGCGCGACGCGATGGGTACGATCGACTAATCGATGACGTGGTAAATAACGAGAGGACGCGTAAGATATCTTTTGCAGAACGCGTGAGGAATGTGCATTAATTTCAAGAGCGCCCAGGTCGGCAGGGCACCGGAAACCACGTCGCCTTGGCCGCCGAAACTCTCATCTGATCCCGAGCACAGGATGCGGCGTACGGAAAACCTTGACCCCACCCGAGCGACATTCCTCGGCGAAGTCTCCGCTGTCCGTGCATTTCCAGCAGCCGTCCACCAACACCCAGCGACGCATCAGCTCGTCCAATCCCGAGCCCCAGTGGTCCAAAACGATGCTCACCATGCAGCCGACGCTCGTTTGCAATTCGACAATCCGACGCATGTTCCGACCTCTTACGCCATCAAATCTCCCTTTAAACATCTCATATTAACTTTTATGAAGCAATTTTTACTTTCATTTTCCTTATTTGTCGTTTAGTTAGCCACGAACTCCGCCCGCCGCTATAGGCGAAATATCCGAAAAATCCGCCTTAAACCACGGAGATTTCAATTGAGCCTCAGGCCCGCTAAGCGCTCACGATGAGCAGCCCAAGCAGCGAATTGTTGCGCTTTGTCGGCGAATTGCGTGCGGCACAGGTGCCGGTGTCGGTGGCCGAGACGCTCGACGCGATGCGCGCAGTCGTGGCGGCCGGCCTCGCCGACCGCGTCCGTGTTCGCGAAGCGCTGGCGGCAGCGCTTATCAAGGACGAGGCCGACCGCCTCTCGTTCGACGAAGTGTTCGCCCGCTTCTTCGGCGCGGGCGCCGGGGCGGCCCGCGACGCGGGCCGCCCCGGCGCCCACCATCGCCTCGGCACCGCTACCGGCGGCGGCCGTGGCGAGCAGGCAGCGTCGGCCCAGTCGCGCCCGCCGCGCGCCCGGGCCGACGCCCCACCACACGGCGGCACGCCGCCCGGCGCTTCGCCGCCGCAGGAGGAGCCCGCAGCGGAGGCGACGGGCGCCAAAGCGCCCGCCACCTCCG
>DATJID010000083.1:0-4699 GCA_035493515.1 Binataceae bacterium (SeqCode)
GGCGAAAACGCCGGCGCACTGGACGTCGGCGACGGATGGGTTGCGGTGTTCAAGATCGAAAGCCATAACCATCCTTCATTCGTCGAACCCTACCAGGGCGCCGCGACTGGCGTGGGCGGAATCCTGCGCGACATCTTCACGATGGGCGCGCGGCCGGTCGCCAGCATGGATTCGTTGAAGTTCGGCGCGTTCGAGCATCCGCGCACGCGCTACCTGCTCGGCGGCGTGGTCGGCGGAATCGGCGGCTACGGCAATTGCGTCGGCGTGCCGACGGTCGGCGGCGAAGTGATGTTCGACGCAAGTTACGACGGCAATATCCTGGTCAACGCGTTCTGCCTCGGGCTTGCGCGGCGCGGCGAATTGCAGAGCGCGCGCGCCAAAGGCCTCGGCAATCCGGTGATGTACGTCGGCTCCGCCACCGGACGCGACGGAATCCATGGCGCGAGCCTGCTCGCCTCGGCCGAGTTCGACGCTTCGAGCGAAGCCAAGCGTCCGACGGTGCAGGTCGGCGATCCGTTTACCGAAAAGCTGCTGATCGAGGCGTGCCTGGAGGCGATGCGGAGCGGGGCGATCGTCGCGATCCAGGACATGGGCGCGGCAGGTCTCACCTCGTCTTCGAGCGAGATGGCGGCCCGCGGCGAACTCGGAATCGATCTCGACCTCGACCGTATTCCGCTGCGTGAGGCGGGGCTGACGCCATACGAAATTCTGCTCTCGGAATCGCAGGAGCGGATGCTGCTTGTCGCTGAGCGCGGGCGCGAGGCTGAACTCGCGGCAATCTTCGCGCGCTGGGACCTGCACGCGGTGGTGGTCGGCAAAATCACCGAGGATCGGCGATGGCGCGTGCGATGGCGCGGCAAGCTGGTGGCCGATATTCCCGCCGTCGCGCTGACTGACGAGGCGCCGGTTTACGATCGTCCCGCGCGGGCGCCGTCGATGCCGGCGGCCGCCGCAAGCGAGGCGTCTGTCGCGAGCGCGGCTTGGGGCACGGCGCCTGCGCCAGCCGAAGCCTTGCGCCGCCTGCTGGACAGCCCCAACGTCGGCTCCAAGCGATGGGTCTATCGGCAGTACGATTCGATGGTGCAGAGCAACACGATGGCAGGGCCGGGCGGCGACGCCGCCGTGCTCCGAATCAAGGGCACGAATCGCGCGCTGGCGCTGAAAGTCGATTCCAATCCGCGCGCCTGCGCCCTCGACCCCTATGTTGGCGCGGCGGCGACCGTGGTCGAGGCGGCGCGCAACGTGGCGTGCGCGGGCGCGCGGCCGATCGGGCTTACCAACTGCCTCAACTACGGCAACCCGCAACGCCCGGAGATCATGTGGCAGTTCATCCGCGGCGTCGAGGGTATCCGCGACGCGGCGCTCGCGCTCGAAACGCCCGTGGTGAGCGGTAACGTGAGCTTCTATAACGAGACCGAGGGCCGCGCGATTCCGCCCACGCCCGCGATCGCGATGCTCGGGGTGCTCGAAGACGCCGGGCGCCGGGTGACCCAGTTTTTCAAGCGGCCAGGCGACGTGATTGTCCGGCTGCGGACGGCGCCCGCGACGCTGGCGGCGAGTGAATATGCGGCCGTCTTTGCGGTCAGTGGCGGATCGCTTGCCGCATTGGACCTCAAACGCGAGCGCGCGCTGGTCGAGGGGCTGGTTGCCGCCGCCGATCAAGGGTTGATAAGATCAGCCCACGACGTCGCGGAAGGCGGACTGGCGGTTACGCTGGCGGAGTGCTGCTTCAATCCCGACGGCGTCCTGGGCGCGGAGATCGACGGGATGCCGCAAGGGGATGGGGCAGACGTGTTTTTTGGCGAAGGCGCTTCGACCGTAGTATTGTCGGCCGCGGACGATGAGGTCGAGAGGCTGCGCGAATTGTTCAGCGGAATCGAATTCGCCGCGATCGGGCGCGTAAGCAGCGCGCCGCGGTTGAGAATTGCTGAGGCTATAGACGAGGACGTCCACGAGTTGAGGCAGATTCACGAACAGGCGATCGCGCGGAGGCTTGCCGCAAATGGATGAAGTCCGGTCGCGAGAACTTTCGCACGAGCCTGCGGAACTTTTTGTGGAAGTCGAGGCTGAGGAGTCCAACCTCGACACCTTTCACGAGGAATGCGGCGTCTTCGGCGTCTTCGGCCATCCCGAGGCCGCCAATCTCGCTTACCTGGGCATGTACGCGTTGCAGCATCGCGGGCAGGAATCCGCCGGCATCGTCTCGTCCAACGGCAAGTCGCTAATCTCGCATCGCGGTATGGGCTTGGTCGCCGACATCTTCAGCAGCGATGTGATCAACCGTCTCGAGGGCACCGCCGCCATCGGCCACAATCGCTATTCCACCACCGGCTCGACTTCGCTCAAGAATTGCCAGCCGCTGGTGGTCGAATACGCGGGCGGAGGATTGGCGCTCGCGCACAATGGCAACCTGGTGAACTTCGCCGAATTGCGCGAACGGCTCGAGACCAACGGTTCGCTGTTTCAATCATCCTCGGACAGCGAAGTGATTATTCATCTGATCGCGGGCTCGCACGCTCCCACGCTGGCCGAGCGCGTGGCCGAGGCGCTGGCGCAGGTGCGCGGAGCCTATTCGCTGGTGGTGCTGGCGCAGCGCGAGATGATCGCGGTGCGCGACCCATTCGGGTTTCGTCCGCTGGTGCTGGGATCGCTCAACGGCGCGCCGATCGTGGCGTCGGAAACCTGCGCGCTGGACCTGGTGCGCGCCGACTACCTGCGCGAAATCGAGCCGGGCGAGATGGTGGTGATAAGCGACGACGGAGTGCGTTCGCTGCGTCCCTTCCCGCCCGCGCCGCCCAAGCGATGCATCTTCGAGTACGTTTACTTCTCGCGCCCCGACAGCCTGCTCTACGGACGCAGTGTCTACCAGGTGCGCAAGCTGCAGGGGCGCGCACTAGCGCGCCAATGCCCGGTTGACGCCGATATCGTCGTGCCGGTGCCCGACTCGGGCAACGCCGCCGCGTTAGGGTATGCCGAAGAATCGGGGCTGCCGTTTGAGATGGGGCTGGTGCGCAGTCACTACGTCGGCCGGACCTTTATTGAGCCGCGCCAGTCGATTCGCCACTTCGGAGTCAAGATAAAATTCAATCCGGTTTCCGAACTGCTGCGCGGCAAGCGCGTGGTTCTGGTCGAGGATTCGCTGGTGCGCGGCACCACTTTGCGCAAGGTAATCCCGATGCTGCGGCAGGCGGGCGCGCGCGAGGTGCATATGCGGATCGCGGCGCCGCCGACCACCAACTCGTGCTTCTATGGCATCGATACGCCAACCCGTGAGGAGTTGCTCGCGTCGAGCCATTCAATCGAGGAGATCCGCAAGTACATCACGGCCGACTCGCTCGACTACCTCAGTTGGGACGGTCTCTATTCCTTCCTGGACGGCCCGCGCGAGGGCTATTGCGACGCCTGCTTTACCGGCAACTACCCGGTCGAGATTCCGGCCAATCACGGACCGCATCAGTTGCGTCTGTTCGAAGCCGCCGACAACGCGCTCGGCCGCTGAACCGCCGCGCAGCTGTCGCGACGCGTCCATCTGGCAAAGGGCGATACTCTCTCTGGACTGAGCTAGCGTTGGACGCTGAACGCGCGAGCGAGCGAGATGTCGTGGCGCAGCTCGTCCATCGGCTCGCTGGTCGTGAGCACGCAGATGAAGTGGCCCTGCTCCGACACGGTTACGCACAGGCTATAGCCCTTGTATTCGTAGAGCAGATGGCCGTGGATTTCGCCGACGGCGCCGGGCGGCACGGCGAAGTCGCTCGCCTTGTAGCGCGTGCATAGGATGTCGCTATTGCGGCCGTGATAGAGCGTATAGGTAACCGGATTCCCGTCGGGCAGCCGGTCGATCCGTCCGCCGACCACGCCATAGCCGGCGAATTCGAAATTCCACATCAGGTCAGGCATGTCGGCCGATCCGTACGCCATGGCGATTGCGGACAGCGAGGCCGCGGGCACGGTGGGCCGAAAGGCTGTTTCGAAGGTTTCGTAACTGTACACGGCCTGATCGAGAGCTTCGCTCGCCGGGATTGCGCTGACGCCGCTGTTGGCGGACCGCCGGGTACCGTGAAGCGCGCCGGGCACGATGCCGCCCGCCACGAGCACCACGAAGAGCATCGCCGCCGCAGCCAGCGGTATCCAAGTGCGTGGCCGGCTCAATTCGCGCATCGCGGCGGCTCCCACGCGTCGTGGCACCGAGCCGCGGTCGAGGCGGTCGAGCGCAGCGTTGATCCGCGCCTGGATCTCCGCCGGGGTCTTCACCATGGCGCCCTGGCGCCTGATCAGAGCCTTCAGGAGGCGTTCTTCGACCAGCCGCACTCGGCATCCCGCACATCCGTCGTCCAGAGCGCTACCGAGATGCTGGGCGACCGCGCGTTCCTCGGCGGGGGTTAGCTCGCTGTCGGCATGCGCCGAGAGGTAGTTAGTGATGTACTCCTCGCAGTTCACGGCTCCCCCTGCTTATACACGCCCGCGCGCATCATCTGAATACATGGGTTAACATCTAGCGGACCAGACCGCGGCGGCGCGCGAACGCGCCGAGCGCGGTACGCATCATCTGGCGTCCCCGCGAGACCCGCGACTTGACCGTGCCGATAGGTATCTCGAGGACCTGCGCGACCTCCTGGTAATTCAGTTCCTGTACGTCCACCAGCATCAGCACCGTACGAAAATCCGAAGGCAGCGCCGCGAGCGCCGCCGCGACCTCATG
>DATJID010000084.1:0-9754 GCA_035493515.1 Binataceae bacterium (SeqCode)
AGCTCTTGGAACTAGGCAAGACTTTCGACCCCAAAAGCGCCGAGGAGCACTGGTTTCAGCGCTGGATCGATCTCGGCTATTTCAAGGCCGACCCGTCGCGTCTCGGCCCGGTCTTCTCGATCGTAATTCCGCCCCCCAACGTCACCGGCCAGTTGCATCTCGGCCATGCTCTGAACGTCACGCTGCACGACGTTATCGTGCGCACGCGCCGGATGCAGGGCTACAACACGCTGTGGCAGCCGGGCACCGACCACGCCGGAATAGCCACGCAAAACGTGGTCGAGCGCGAACTGGCGAAAGAGGGCAAGAGCCGCCACGACCTCGGCCGCGAGGCGTTCGTCGCGCGCGTCTGGCAATGGCGCGAGACCTACGGCGGCCGGATTCTCAACCAGTTACGCCGGCTCGGCGCGTCATGCGACTGGAGCCGCGAGCGCTTCACGCTCGACCCCGGTCTCTCGCGCGCGGTGACGGAAATTTTTGTCAGGCTCTATCGCGAGGGGCTGATCTACCGCGCGCTCAGCCTGATCAACTGGTGCCCGCGCTGCGAGACGGCGCTTAGCGACCTCGAAGTCGATCACAAGGAGACGCCCGGCTATCTCTGGTACATCAGGTACCCGCTCGCCGACGGCTCGGGTGCAGTGACGGTGGCGACGACGCGGCCCGAGACGATGCTGGGTGACACCGCGGTTGCCGTCCATCCCGACGACCTGCGCTATAAGGCGATGCTCGGCAAGAAGATCGCGCTGCCGCTCATCGAACGCGAAATCCCGATAATCGCCGATCCCGATGTCGATCCCGCTTTTGGCTCGGGCGCGGTCAAAATCACGCCGGGGCACGATTTCAACGACTTCCAGATGGGCCGGCGGCACAATCTCCCGCAGATTTCCGTGATGGATACGCATGGACGGATGAACGACGAAGCCGGCCCGTATCGCGGGATGACGCGCGAGGATTGCCGCACCAGGGTGGTCGAGGACCTGACCGCGCTGGGTTTGCTGGAGAAGATGGAGCCGCATCAGCATGCCGTCGGCGTCTGCTCGCGCTGTGAGACGGTGGTCGAGCCGACGCTCTCCAATCAGTGGTTCGTGCGGGTCAAGCCGCTGGCCGAGGAGGCGCTTGCGGCGGTGCGCGACGGCCGCACGACGTTTCATCCGAAGCGTTGGGAGAACACTTATTTCAGCTGGATGGAGAATGTTTACGACTGGTGTATCTCGCGCCAACTATGGTGGGGCCATCGCATCCCGGCGTATTGGTGCGAGCGTTGCGGCGAGATGATGGTCGCGGCCGAACGCCCGGCAACATGCGTCAAGTGCGGCGGCGGCGACCTGCGCCAGGAAGAGGACGTGCTCGATACCTGGTTCAGCTCAGCGCTGTGGCCGTTTTCGACCCTGGGATGGCCCGCTGAGACGCCCGAGCTTGAACGTTATTATCCGACCAGCCTGCTCATTACCGGCTTCGACATCATTTTTTTCTGGGTCGCGCGGATGATGATGATGGGGCTCAAGTGTACGGGCCAGGTTCCGTTTCGCGACGTTTACATCACGCCGCTGGTGCGCGACCAGTTCGGCAAGAAAATGACGAAATCGCGCGGCAACGTCGTCGATCCGCTGCAAATCATGGAGCGCTACGGCACTGACGCGGTGCGCTTCACGCTCGCGCAACTCAGCGTGCAGGGACGCGACCTGATTTTGTCCGACGATCGGCTGGCCGCTTCGCGCGCGTTCGCCAACAAGGTATGGAACGCGGCGCGCTTCGTGCTGATGAATCTTGAGGGTGCGCCACAGCCGCTGCCGGCGCCCGCGGCCGCCGGACTCGGGCTGGCCGAGCGATGGATCCTGGCCTCGCTGGATGGCGCGATCGGTGAGGTTAGCGCCGCAATCGATCGTTACGAATTCAACCTCGCCGCGCTCCGCGCCTACAGCTTCATCTGGCACGAGTTCTGTGACTGGTATATCGAGCTGGCCAAGGAGCCACTCAAGCAGGACGGCGAGCGGCAAGCCGCGGCGCGCTGGGTGCTGGTGCGATGCTTCGACGGCCTGCTGCGGCTGCTGCATCCGTTCATGCCGTTCATCACCGAAGAGATCTGGCAGACGCTGCGGCCGTATCTCGATGAGCCTGGTCTGGCGCCGCATCTGGCGATCGCGAAATTTCCCGTGCCGCAGGCACAGGCCGTGCTTGGCCCTGACGAAGCCGCCGCGATGGAGCGATGTATCGCGGCTACCGAGGCGATCAATTCATTGCGCTCGCTGCTCGGCTATCATCCGGGCCAGCGGGTCGAAGCGCGGATCAAGTTTCTCGGCGGCGACGATGCGGTGGCGGAGTTCCACGCAGAGTTCGAGCGCTGGAAACCTTATGCCGCGACGATGGCCAAAACGGCGAGCCTGGGATTGGCCGGTCCGTCGGACAACACTACGGGCGGGATGGTCACCGCGGTGCTCGGGTGGTGCGAGGTTGGCGTGATGGCGCCTGAGGGATTCGACTTCGACCGGGCGCGGAGCGCGCTGCGCAAGAAGCTCGACGAGGTGACGGCCCATCATAGGCAACATCAGGCGCGCCTGGACAATCCCGACTTCGTGGCCAAGGCGGCGCCCGAGATGCAGGAGCAGATGCAGCAGCGCGCGCAGGAACTGGCGGGACAGCAGGATCTTCTGCGCAAACAGCTGAGGCTTCTGGAAGCGAGCTGAAGGAAGGCGCGGTGAAACTGTTCAGCCAGTTGGAGGCGCTCAACGTGAGCGCGCTGTTGCGCGCCGCCCTGCAGGAGGATCTGGGGCAGGGCGACATCACCACCGCCGCGACCGTCGCGCCGGGACAGCGCGGCCGCGCGGATATTGTGGTTAAGGAAGCGCCGAGCATCGTGTTTTGCGGCGGCGTGCTGCTGGGCGAGATCTTTGGTCTGGCCGGCGCCGAGCCCGAGGTCTCAGCCTGCGCGTACGAAGGCAGAATCCTCGAGCGCGGAGACACCGCGGCTGTGATCGAGGGGCGGCTGGCTGGCCTTTTGATCGGCGAGCGCACGGCGCTCAACCTGGTGCAACAGATGTCGGGGATTGCGACGATGACCCGGCGCTACGTCGACGCGGTGAAAGGCACCCGCGCGCGCATCATCGATACCCGCAAAACCCATCCCGGACTCCGCATGATCGAAAAATACGCGGTGCGTGCCGGTGGCGGCTTCAACCATCGCTTCGGCCTCGATAGCGGCGTCCTGATCAAGGAAAACCATATCGCGGCGGCTGGCTCGGTGAGCGCCGCGCTTAAGGGCGCGCGCCAGCTCGCGCCGCACACGATGCGGATCGAGATCGAATGCGAGACGCTGGCCCAGGTCGAGGAGGCCCTGGCTGAAGGCGCCGATTCGATTCTGCTCGACAACATGACGCCCGACGACGTGCGCCGGGCGCGCACGATGGCTCCCGCGGGACGTGTCCTGCTCGAGGTTTCCGGCGGCGTGACGCTCGACGGCGTGCGCGCGATCGCGGAGGCCGGAGTCGACCTGATCTCGGTCGGCGCGCTGACTCATTCCGCGCCCGCCGTCGATCTGAGTATGCGAATCAAGCCGCAGTAGCGCCGCGTATCGATCGAAGTGGCTGACCATCCCTACCATCCGGCCGAAGCCGGCCGCCACCGCGGGAGCATCGGATGGCGGGTCCATTATTTCCAGGAACTCGAGACGACTCAGCGGACCGCCGGCGAACTCGCGGCGCGCGGCGCGCTTAATGGCGAGGTCGTCATTGCCGAGCGGCAGACGGCGGGGCGGGGGCGCATGGGCCGAACCTGGCATTCGCCGCCCGGGGTAAATTTTTACGGCACCTTCATCCTGCGGCCCCAGATGCCGGTCGCCGAGGCTGCATTGCTCAGCCTGGTCGCCGGCGTCGCGGTGGCTGAGACGATGGAGCTGGTGGCGCCGCGAATCGTCGCGCTCAAATGGCCCAACGACGTATGGCTTGGCGGGCGCAAGGCGGGCGGCATGATCGCCGAGGCGGTGACCGACTCGCATCATCGGTTGGCCTGCGTGCTGCTGGGAATCGGCCTTAACCTCAACCTCGCTCCGGAGGACATCCCGGCGGAGTTGCGCGAGCGCGCGACCTCGGTGATGGCGGCGACGGGCCGGCCGTGCGACCGGATCGAGCTTGCCGGCGAGCTTTTTTCCCGACTCGAGGACCGTTACATGGAGACGCTTAGCGGCGGGTTCGCCGCCGTACGACCCGCCTGGGAGCGCTATTCGGCCCTGACCGGACGGGAGGTAACGGTGGTCGATGGCCCGAGCCGTATAGGCGGAACGGTTCGGGGAATCGGTCCGGACGGCGCCCTGTTGCTGGAGGCCGGGGGGCAAATCGTCCGCGTTCTGGCGGGTGACGTGAGTATTGAAGGGGCGTACGATTGACGTAGGACACGAAGTATTGCGAGCATCGGCACGGCGGGTATCGCGGCCATCGCGGGACCCTTTGGGCCGGAACATTGCGCGCGCCAGAGCATCAGGCGAAGAGGCCAGACGAAAACTAGAAAACTTCCCCAGGAGCGAACGCCATGGCTGTGGAGGAAATCGGACGTCTGAGAAGCATCGCGATCGTCGGTCAGGGTGCGACCGGCAAAACCGAGTTGGCCGAGGCGATGCTGTTTACCGCCGGCACGCTCAGCCGGCAGGGGCGGCCCGACGACGGCACGGCCGCAATGGACTTCGAGCCCGAAGAGTTGCATCGGAAAATCTCAATCAGCTCCGCCTTTCATCATTACAACTGGAAAAAAGACGAGGTCATCGTGGCCGACACGCCGGGTTATCAGGCGTTTCTGCCCGACGCTTTCGCGACCATGCGCGCGGTTGACGGTCTGGTGTTCGTGGCGACGGCTGGCGGCGACCTCAAGGTCGAGTCAGAAAAAATATGGGCCGAGATGAACCAGCTCGGTCTGCCGCGAATCGCCTTCGTCTCGCGGCTGGACCGCGAACGCGCGAGCTTCGAGCACGCGATGGCGGATCTGGAGAAGACGCTCGACGCGCATCCGGTCGCGCTGACCCTGCCGATCGGTGCCGAGCTCACGTTCAACGGCGTGATCGACGTGCTGGCGATGAAGGCGCTCATCTATGCCGAAGCCGGCGGCAAACCCCGGGAGGAGGCGCTCAACGCCGAGCAGAAGGAGCGCGCCGAAACGGCACGCACGCGTCTGTGCGAGGCCGTGGCCGAAACCGACGACGCGCTGCTCGAGAAGTATCTCGACAAGGGCGTGCTGGAAGACGATGAGGTGCGCGCGGCGCTGCGCGCGGCCACCATCGCGGGCAAGCTCACGCCGGTCCTCTGCGGATCGGGGCTCAAGGATATCGGCATCGGACCGCTGCTCGACGCGATCGACGCGCTGCTCCCGGCGCCCAACGTGCGGCCGGCGCGCCAAGGCTTTGCCGGCGCCAATAGCGAGCCGGTCGAACGCGCGCCCGATCCGGCGGCGCCGTTTTCGGCCTTCGTTTTCAAGACGCTCATCGATCCGTTCGCCGGCAAACTGTCGATTTTTCGCGTGGTCTCGGGACGCGCCCAAAGCGATGCGACGGTGCTCAATTCGACGCGCGGCGTGCGCGAGCGCTTCGGTCAGCTCCTGCGGCTGGAGGGCAAGAAGCAATCGCCGATCTCGGCCGCGCTGCCGGGTGAGATCGTTGCGGTCGCCAAGCTCAAGGACACCACCACCTGCGACACGCTGTGCGACGAAAAATCCGCAGTCATCTTCCCGGCGCCCGAGCGACCGGCTACGGTGATGTCCTTTGCGATTCGGCCCAAGACCAAGGGCGACGAGCAAAAAGCCTCGCAGGCGCTGCAGCACCTGGTCGAAGAGGACCGCGCCCTGGAGACTCATCGCGATCCCCAAACCCACGAGATCATCCTGTCGGGCACGGGCCAGATGCATATCGAGGTCACGGTCGAGAAGCTCAAGCGCAAATTTAATGTAGATGTTGAACTTCAGCCGCCCAAGGTTCCATACAAGGAGACCATCAAGGGGCGTGCTGAAGCCCAGGGCAAATACAAACGGCAATCGGGCGGCCGCGGCCAATATGGCGACTGCTGGCTCAAGGTTGAGCCCCTCGCGCGCGGCGGCGGTTTCGAGTTCAAAGATGAAATCGTCGGCGGCGCGATCCCGCGCCAGTTCATTCCCTCTGTGGAGAAGGGGGTGCGCAATACGCTGGTCGAGGGGTATCTTGCCGGCTTCCCGGTGGTCGACATAAAGGTGTCGGTCTTCGAGGGCAGCTATCACGACGTCGACTCCTCGGACATGGCTTTCCAGATTGCGGCCTCAATGGGGCTCAAGGCGGCGTTCGAAAAAGCGCGGCCGATAATTCTGGAGCCGGTGATGGCGCTCGACGTGAGCTGCCCCGACGAATGTATGGGCGATGTGATCGGAGACCTCAATTCGCGCCGCGGCAAGGTGCTCGGGATGGATCGCAAGGGCCAGAGCCAGGTAATCAAGGCGTTGGTGCCGATGTCTGAGATTCTGAAGTATGCCCCCGACCTGCGATCGAAGACTTCGGGCCGCGGATCGTTCGAGGCGCATTTCTCGCACTACGAGGAAGCGCCTCCGCCGATCACCGAGAAGATCGTCAAGGAGGCGCGCGAGGCCCGTGAGGCGGCGCAAAAGGAGCGCGCGCACGCCTAGCGCAGGCATCGCGTGGGCGGCCGCGCACGGATGCGCGTGGAATACGTGACGATGGCGCCGTTGGGAAAGGCACTTATCGTGGCGGGGCTGCTGCTGGTCGTGCTGGGAGCCGCGGTCTGGGGCTTCGGATCGGGCAGGCTAGCGGGACCATTCCCGGGGCGGCTCCCCGGCGATGTCTACGTCCGGCGCGGCAATTTCAGTTTTTATTTTCCGCTTACCACTTCGATCGTGATCTCCATCGTGCTGAGCCTCATCGTGGCGTGGCTGAGGCGTTGAGTCTTGCCCGGCGACGTTAGCGCGCGCGACTCCACGCGCGAGGCGGACCTCAAGCGCCGGCGCCGCGAGCTTATCGCGGTGGCCGTGGCGGCCACCGTGCTGGTCGCCTTCGTGCTTGCGCAGACTGAACTGCCGCCACTCACCCGCCACACCTCGCTGGTCTCCAATCTGGTCGTAATTCTGCTGTTCGACATAAGCTTCCTGCTTCTCGGGCTGCTCCTGCTGCTGGTCGGGCGCAACCTGGCCAAGGTCATTTTCGAGCATCGCCGCGGCCTCATCGGCTCCAAGTTCCAGGTTCGCCTGGTGCTCGGCTTCATCGCGGTGGCACTGGTGCCGAGTCTGTTCCTGCTGGTGGTCTCAGGCGCGTTTTTGCGCGCCGACGTTGCTAGCTGGTTCAATCCCGAATACGAGCGCGTGCTCGACGACTCGCTCGACATCGCGAAGGTCTTCTACCTGAGCGCGGCCAACAATGCCGCCCACTTCGCGCGCGAAATCGCCGGTGAGGTTGCAGCCAAAGACCTGTTGCGGCCCGAGCGCCGCGCCGAATTGAAAAGCTTCATCGCGCGGCGCCAGCAGGACTACAACCTCGGCACTATTGAAGTGTTCGACCGGGGCCGCCGCCTGCTGCTGATCGCGCTTAGCCCCAGGACCCCGACCGGAATCGGCGTGGCGCCCGAATCGGCCCTGCTGGCGCAGACCCTCGCCGGCCATGCGATGACGCGCACCGACCGGTTCGGTAAATCCGACGTGATTCGCGGGAGTGCACCCATTTATGTTTCGCCGGAGTCCGACGTGGTGACCGGCGCGGTGGTGGTCGATTATTACCTGCCGCGAAGCCTCGCCCAGCGCGCCGCCGGCATCTCGCAAACCTTTGAAGACTACTTTCAATTGCGCACGCTCCGCCAGCCGATCATGCGCAGCTACTTCCTGGCCTTGATGCTGATCGGCCTGGTCGTCGTGCTGCTGGCGAGCTGGTTCGGAATGTACCTGGCGCGCGGCGTCACGGTGCCGATCAAATTGCTGGCCGAGGGCACGCAGGCGATCGCCCACGGCGACCTCGACTATGAAATTCCTTCGGTCGGTGACGACGAGATCGGTCAACTGGTGAATTCGTTCAACCGGATGACGGCCGACCTGCGCGCCTCGCAAACCGAGCTCGAACGCCGCCGCGCCTATACCGAGACGCTGGTGCGCAATGTAAGCGCGGGCGTAGTCGGGCTGGACCCGCAAGGCGTCGTTACCGCGATCAATCCGTACGCAGAACGGATGCTCGGGCTTAAGGCGGGCGAAGTGCTGGGGCGCGGCTGGCGCTCCGTGTTTCAGCCCGCGCTGGCCGATGCGCTGGAAGAAATTTTCGCCGAACATCGCCGGCCGCATGAGGTGCGCTCGTCGATCAAGTTGCAACCGGTCGGCGGTAGTGAGATCGAGGTGATGGTCGCCGCGACCGCGCTGGGCGACGGCGCCGACGGCGAACTGGGAACGGTGCTGTTCCTGGAGGACGTGAGCCAGCTCGCCAAGGTCGAGCGGATGGAAGCGTGGCGCGAGGTCGCGCGCCGGATCGCGCATGAAATAAAAAACCCGCTCACGCCGATCCAGCTTTCGGCCGAGCGCCTGCGCCGCCAGCTGAGCTCGCGCGCCGACGGCGATGCCAAGCTGGTCGACGAATGCACCCGCACCATAATCGGCGAGGTCGAGGACTTAAAGCGCCTGGTGAGCGAGTTCTCGGCCTTCGCCCGGATGCCTCATCTCAATCCACTCCCGGGCGATCTCAACCCGCTAACCGAGGAGACGGTCGCGACCTTTCGCGACGCCAATCCCGGCGTCGATTTCGCGCTGGCGCTGACGCCGGCGCTGCCGCAAATCGCGATCGACCGCGACGCGCTCAAGCGCGCGATGGTCAATCTGCTCGAGAATGCGGTCAACGCCGCCGTCGGCGCCAATCCCAACGGCGCGCGGCCGCGAATTGAGGTGAGCACTGCGCTGGACGCGCAAAGCGGCGTGGTCACGCTGGACGTGAGTGACAACGGTCCGGGTATTCCGCCGGCGCTGCGCACGCGGATTTTCGAGCCGTACTTTTCCACCCGCAAGGGCGGCACCGGGCTGGGCCTGGCGATTGTCTCGGCCATCGTCGCCGACCATCATGGCTTCGTCCGGGTGCGCGACAACCCGCCGAGAGGAAGTAGATTCGTGCTCGAGTTTCCGATAAAAGAGCAGCAATTCTCCAAGGTTCTGGGCTAAGTTCCGCCATCTGGCGCAGCGATTCGATCCAATCGGCGCGAGCCGTTTTTGAACACAAGGAAAATAGTGAACGAGACCGTACTGGTGGTGGATGACGAGGAGCGGATTCGATCGTCGCTGCGGGGAATTCTGGGTGACGAGGGCTTTCGCGTGCTCGACACCGGCGACCCCGCCGGCGTGATGGACCTGATTGCGCGCGAGAATCCGGCGCTGGTCCTGCTCGATATCTGGATGCCCAACATCGATGGGATCGAGCTGCTCCGGCGCATCAAGGCCGAGCGGCCCGAGGTCCGCGTGATCATGATTTCCGGCCACGGCAACATCCAGAACGCGGTCGCCGCGACGCGGCTCGGCGCGGCCGACTTCATCGAGAAGCCGTTCTCGGTCAGCGGGCTGCTTACTTCTATCGAACGCGTGCTCGAGCGCGAGTCCGGCGGCGTGCGGATGCCCGGCGGCGCGTCCACTGATGCCGCGGCGGCGCGGCCGGCGTCAAAGGGGCGGCTCTCGGGGCGCCGGCAGCGCACGCTCGCGCGCTCGGTGGTCGCGGCGGGGCAGGGGCTCCATTCGGGCCTCAAGACCGGTGTGATCCTGCATCCGGCCCCTGCCGGTTTCG
>DATJID010000085.1:0-64457 GCA_035493515.1 Binataceae bacterium (SeqCode)
CGCCGCGTCCCCCGGGGTCGGGGGACGCGGCGATGCGCTGGTAATTGAAGGCGCTTCGGAGCGCGGCGCGCTCCACGGCGCCTACGACCTGCTCGAGCGTCTCGGCGCGCGCTGCGCGCTTGGCCGGGCGCCCACGATGCCGCGCATCGAAGCGGCGCAACTCGCGACACTTGCGCCCTATCGTGTCGCGCCGGCGTTTAGTCGGCGCGCCTTCGTCTCGGACATCATGACCTGGCATTACGAGGACCACGACGGCCTGCGGACGCATCTCGCGCACGATCGCGAGTTCACCGCCTGGATGGGCCAGCGGGGTATCAACGCGTTTTCATACGTCCGCCATGCGCAGGATACGCGGCTCAAGATCGAAGAGATGGCGCCCATGCTGGCCGTGCGCGGTATCGGGGCGGAATATGGCGGACACGTGCTGCAGCTTTTGCTCCCGCGGGATCGGTTCGCCGCGCATCCCGAATATTTTCCCTGTGCGGACGACGGGCGGCGGATGGATCGTGGCAATTTGTGCGTCTCGAATCGGGTTGCGGTCGAATTGGTGCGCGCTGGAGTGCTTGGCTACGTGCGCGACAACCCCGAGATCGCGATGCTGCATATCTGGGGCGCGGACGTGCGTCGCGGGGCGTGGTGCCGATGCGGTGAGTGCGCGGCGCTTTCTCCGCAGCTTCAATATATGAAGGTGGTAAACGAGATTGCCGCGGCGCTGGCGCCCGCGGGCGACGCGGCGCCGCCGGTCGCCTATCTTGCCTACCACGACACGCTGGAACCGGATCCGGCGCTCCGTCCGAGCGACAACGTATGGTTCGAGTGGGCGCCGCGCGAGCGATGCTACAGTCACGCGATCGACGATCCGGCGTGCTCGGTGAATCCGCGTTACCTGGAGTCGCTCAGACGCTATATCGATTTATTCGACGGGCGCGGCGCAGTCTTTGAATACTATGCCGACGCGATCCTGTTCGGCGCGATGGGCTTCGCCACGGCGTCAACTATCGTGCGCGATCTCAACGCGTACCAACGGATGGGTTTGCGGAGCATTTCATGCCTGACTTTCGGCGCGTTTAGCGCGCTCGCCTATCCAGCCAACCTGGAGACTTTCGCGCGTGCGACGCGCTCGCCCGATATCGATTCTGAAGCAGGCGTGGACGAGTTTGCCGCGGCGCGGTATCCGCGATGCGGTGCGGCGATGGCTGGGGCGTATCGCGCGGTCGCGCGGGCTTCGGCGATGGCGCTTACTTATGGCGCCGTGATGCGTCCGCCGCCGGAGGCTGCCGGCGCGGCGCAAAGGCGCGCACGCTTGCTGGAAGCTGCGGCCGCGATGCGCGACGGGGTAGCCGCGGCTGAAGCGATAATCTCAGGCGGCGCGGGCGAGCGGGGCGGCTCGGCGATACGGCTGGGGGTTGGCGCGGAGCGCAATTTGTGGGAATACAGCGCAGAGACTCTGCAAGGCTTGGCGCAGTGGCTGCAGGCGCGCACGTTGAGCGGCGCTGAGCGCCGCGCTGCGGGCGCGCGGGCTATTGAAAAGATCGAGCGTGCGGTCCGCCACGTCCGCGAAATCGATCCCGCGCTGAAGGGCACCTGGGGCGCCTACGATATGGAACGCTTGCACGGGATTTGGACGGAAAGGCTGAAGCGCACGCTCTACGAATAGAAATGTCGCCTCGGCGTACACGCACTGGAGGCTATGCCTTAGATGGAAAACGCCAGTAACGGCTTCGTGCTGTCGGAAGAACTGACCGCGCTGCGCGAGCAGGTCAGGCGCGTCATCCGCGACGAAATCATCCCGATCGAAGAGCGTCTCGATCCCGACGCGCCCGAGATTCCCGAGAGCGATTTCTGGCCGCTTGCGCGCAAGACCCAGGCTGCCGGTCTGTGGTGCATGGGCGTGCCGACCAGATACGGCGGCGGTGGGCTTGGCACATTCGACATGTGCGTGCTGATGGAAGAGATGGCGCAGCATCGGATGGGTCTGTACAACCCGGGCGCAGGCGTGTTCGGGCGCACGCCGCCGCCGGTCATCTGGGCCGGAACCGAAGAACAGATCCAGAAATACGCGGTGCCCGCGATCAAGAATGCCTCCTACACTTTTTTTGCGATCACCGAGCCGTCGGGCGGATCCGACCCGGCCGGCGCAATCCAATGCCGCGCGGTGCGTAAGGGCGACACCTACGTACTAAACGGCACCAAGATTTTTTCTTCCCACGCGCATGAGGCCGAATGGGGCGTGGTGTTCACGCGCACCGATCCCAATGCCGGCCGCGCCGGGATCACCGCTTTCATCGTCAACAAGAACACCCCGGGCTTCACCGCGCGGCCGTTCAAGGTGCTGCGCACGGCAGCCCTCCCGTGCGAGGTTCATTTCGAGGATTGCACACTGCCGGCCGAGCAGCGGCTCGGTCCCGAGGGCGGCGGGCTGACGCTCTGCATGGATTTGCTGACGCGCCTGCGCTTTCCCTACTCGGCGTGCAATATCGGCGTTGGCGCGGCGGCGCTCAGGATGGCGGTTGCGCATGCCAAGCAGCGCAAGACCTTCGGCGAGTTGCTGGCGCGCCGCCAGGCAATTCAATGGATGCTCGCCGATTCAGAGGTCGAGCTGCGTGCGGCGCGCTGGCTCACGTGGGACGGCGCGTGGAAAGCCGACCGTGGCGAGGACGCGCGGATGGAAGCGTCGATCGCGAAACTGTACTCCAGTGAGGCGCTCGGCCGCGTGATCGATCGCGCGGTGCAAATCCATGGTGGTTATGGCGTGAGCAAGGAGTTTCCGCTCGAGCGATGGTACCGCGAGGCGCGCATCCGCCGGATCGGCGAAGGCCCCTCGGAAGTGCATCGGATGGTGATCGCGCGCAATCTGCTGCGCTGACGCGCGCACGCTCCGCGCTTGAGGCGATAAGAAGGGGAGGGGGAGAGAGGCTCCGATGGCTTTGCCGCTGGAGGGGATCCGCGTAATCGATCTGGGTCAGATTTTCGCCGCGCCATACTGCACGTTGCAACTCGCTCAGATGGGCGCCGATATCATCAAGATCGAACCGCCCGGCATGGGCGAGAGTCTGCGGCGGGCGCAGTCGTCTCCGGGCGGTGTCGGCTATTCCTTTCTGATGCTCAACGCCAACAAGCGTTCGGTCACGCTCAATTTGAAACATCCGCGCGGCCGCGAGATCATCCTCAAGCTCCTCGAAGGTGCCGACGTGCTGGTCGAGAATTACTCGGCGGGCGTGATGGAGTCCTTCAGCCTCGCATACGAAGACCTGCACGGCCGGTTTCCGCGCCTCATCTATGCCAGCGCCAAGGGCTACGCGAGCGACGGGCCGTGGGCGCGGTTGGGCGCGATGGACTCCACGGTGCAGGCGAGCTCGGGCTTCATGAGCGTTACCGGCTATCCCGATCGCAGCGGAGTGAAGACGCCCCTCACCTTCATCGACATGGGCACCGGCAGTCATCTGGTGAGCGGCATCCTTGGCGCGCTGCTGCAGCGCGAGCGCACCGGGCGCGGGCAAAAGGTCGAGGTTGCGATGCTCGACGTATGCGTGCCGGCGCTGACCGGACTTATCGCCGATCAGCTGCAGGGACATGCGCCGGAGCGCCTCGGCAATCGGCATCGCAATGCCTGTCCGTCCGACGTCTATCCGGCCGCCGACGGCGAGATTCTGATTTTTTGCCTCACCGAGCCGCATTGGCGCTCATTGACGCGGTTGATGGGCCGTGAACAGGAATTGACCGGCGATCCGCGCTTCAAGAATCATGCGAGCCGGCTCGCCAACGTCTGCGAAGTTGACCGCGTGGTCGCCGGATGGACGCGCGGCCAGCGCCGCGAGGAGCTTATCGCGGCGCTTATCGAGGCGGGCGTCCCGTCCGCGCCGGTGCGCACGGTCGAAGAATTGACGACCGATCCCGAAGTGACGCGCGGGCGAATGCTGCTCGAAAGCGAATTTCCGACGCGCGGCGCGATCAAGGTCGCAGGATCGCCGATCAAATTGTCGGAGTCGCCAGCGGGCGAGCATCCGCGGATGCGTCCGCCCGCACTCGGCGAGCATACCGCCGAAGTGCTGAACAGCGTCGGAGTCGACGCGGCCGAGTTCGAGCGTCTGCGCGCCGACGGCGTGATCTGAACATCGAGCGCGACATGCATACGGACGTGCATACGATAGATGTGCGCGCCGCGCACGCGTGAATCCTGACCCCTTTTTCCGGAGCCACCAGCGAACGCCCGCGGCCGCCATGTTAGAACTGCCTCATGGCGGTGATTGAAGGCGCTTCGCAGCCCGGCAATGTCTACAGTTTGGGCGGCAATTTAATTGAGATCGGACCGCCCGTGACGGACCGCGCCTCTCTGGAATCCGTGCCGGGTGCCGGGACCGCGGAATTTTTTCTGCTAACTGAAGCGGCGAATCGAGCGTGGGCCGCGATAACCAAGAAGCTTACTTCAGGTGCGGGCGCCGTCTTCTGGATCGGCGGGCCGGCCGGCGCGGGGAAAACTCACTTTCTTAACTACGTCACGGCGCTCGAGGAGCGCGCGGGCACGACCCACGGGCGGCGCGCGATCGTCAGGCTGGGGCTGGAGGCCCGCGCGGGTGCGTACGATCTGGAGCAGCGGATGTTCGAGTCGTTGGCCCACGAGATCGGCGCAGGCGACGCAGGTGCGATGCTGTGGCGCAGACTGCACGGTGGCGAGGCGCTCGGCGTTGCCTTCGAGCAGGCTCACCGCGTCGGCATTCGCGCGATAAGTGTCGCGATTGATTTTGGCTCATCCGACGCGGCGGCATGGGACGACTATTTTGCGGAACTCGCGCGCGCGGCCGCGCGCAGCCGCGACGTTGCGTTCAACGTGTACGTCGCGGCACGCACCAGAGCGCCCGCCAACGCGATCGCGCTCGAGGTCGCGCCGGCCGACAGCGGGGAACGGATGCTGGCCGCTTTAACCCGGTCCCGCCGCGTGGTGAGCGAGGCCGCGGCCACGACGTTGTGCGACGGCGCGGATCTTCGCGGCTTCGAGCCGCGCGCCATCTTCCCCTTCGATCCGCGGGCGATCGAAACGTTGCGCGATCTCGCGGGCGAGCCTGCAAGCGTGGCGGCTCTGGCGAAACTGATGAGCACGGCGCTCGAGGCATACCGCGAAGAAAACGGTGCCAACGGCCGCGTGGGGCTGCTCCTGCCAGCCGAGCTGATGAAAACCGCGGCGGTGGCCAAGCGGGTGGACGAACGGCTGGGTGAGGCGGGACGCGCGGCGCTCCGGATTGCACATCGCGCCGCCGAGGCAATGGAAGAACGCGGATTGGCCCGCGCCATCGTCGACGCGCTGATGCTGGAGCGGCTAAGTGGCCGCGCCGAGGCGCTTTCGCTCGCCGAGTTACGCGCGCATCTGCCCCAACGCTACCAGCGCCGCGGCCCCGCCTCGGCGGCGAGCGCCGCAATTGCTGCGATGCTGGAGGCGCTCGCCGCGCGCACCGCCGGGGTGATCGTCTTCGACACGCGGAAAGCGCAGTTCAATCCTCGCGCCGCCGGAGCGCCGGAAGTGGCGGCCTTCAATCGCGCGCTCCCGCTCCTGCAACGTTTCGACGCGATGCTGACCGAGGCGGCCGAACTGCCTGAGGTGCGTGCGCGTATCAGACGCGCGGGCGACGCGATGGCGCGGGCGGTGGAGGCGGCACATCGCGTCGGCGCGACGCTGGAGGCGGCGCATCGCGAGCTGCGCGCCGCATTTAAGGCGGAGCATCGGCAAACGCTGGACGATTTCATCGCGCTCTGTGAGGCCGGGGCGGTCGCGCTGGTCGAGCAGGCGGTCGAGCAGCAATCGCGCGCGCGGGCGCAGCGCGTCGTCGCGGCATATGAAGCGCTCGCCGCGGGGGCGGCGGCGGCGCCGCTGATTCGGGAGATGCGCGAATATCTGCGCGCGACCGAGTTGATGCCCAACCTTGCGGGAAATGTTGCGGGAGACGTTACGGGAGCTGATCCGCCCGTCGATAAAGCGCTCGCGACGGCGCAGGTCGACTGTCAGCTCCTGCTTGCCGCGCTCGAAGGCGCGGTTCCGCGCTGGGACGCGCGCAGCCTTGAGACGCTTCAGATACGCTTTCAGAAATTCAAATGGACCTATATCCAGCTCTACCAGGCCGCGCACGAACGTTGGCGTCGCGAGGGCGAGCGTTTCGCGATCGAAATCGCAGACGCGCGCGAGCACTTCGCCGCGCTCGAGCGGCTCAATGCGATCGCCGCCCTGGGCGCGCCTGTCGGCAGTTCCCTGGCGACGCGGCTGGAAGAGCTGAGCCGTCGTCCTGGGCGATGCGCGCTCGACGGTCCGCTCGCCCTGGACCTTGTTCCGTGCTGTCCGCGATGCGGTTTCGTGCTGGGCGCGGCGCAGCCGATAGGCGAGCTGGGAGAGGTCTTCGAAGATGTGCGACGAGCGCTCAAGGCGAAGCTGACAGCGCTCTCGCACGACGCCATCGCCCGCCTGATTGTGCTGCACGACCGCGGCCATCGGCTCGACGGCTTTCTCAAAATTACCCAGGCGGCGCATACCGACGCGCTGGTCCGCGTGCTCGACGATAATCTCGCGCGCTACCTGGGACGGCTGCTCGACGAAGTCCAGGATCGGGCGGAGGAGGACGGCGCCGGCGTGACGAGGCCATTTGCGCGCGGGCCGCGGCGGACTCCGCGCGTCTAAACGAGCCGAGTGCGCAATCCGCGCAACGGTCTGCCCAACGTCAGGGGAGACTCTCGCACGGAGAAGGGAGTATGCACTTATTATAACCTCGGGTCGACCACAATCCTTCCCGCCCTCTGCCAAGGATCCACTGTCGCTTCGTCTTTAGCCTCTGGCTGCTAGCGGTGATTCAGACCACGGCCGCGCCGCCGTCGGCGGCGGCAGGTTGTTCGGTGAGCGACGTCTTTAAAACAGATCGCCCCGACGTTACCAACCCGCCCGTGGCCGTTCCGCGCGGAAGCCTGTAAGCCGAAGACGGGGTCACCTTTACTGGCGAACAACGCTCGGACGTTCTCGACGGAGCCGAGACGATGCTGAGGGTCGGCGCCGCCGACTGCACCCGGCTGGCGTTGCAGCTCCCGCTCTACTCCTTCGCGATAAACGGAGAGGCCCCGTCGGGATTCAGTGACGTGGCGGTCGCCTTCAAGCCTTAGCTTCCGGATTTGTATGGTTTCGTGACGGCCGCGGCCGCCGGTCCTCATTTTTCCCCGCGGCAGCGCCGCAGTCTCCGACGGCGGGTACGATTCATATATTCAGGGCTCGTGGTCGCGCGATATCCCCGACGGTTGGAGCGGGCGGGATGTTCAAACTCACGTGGCGCACTAGTCATTCGGCGAGCAATCCGACCTTTCAATCAACCTTCGAAATTGGACGAGATCATACGCCCTCAGCCGCATCCTTCGTGGAGTAGTTGGCGACTATCCAAACCATCTGCGCCCGTCTCAGATAATCGACGCCGGCGCGACCTGGCACTTCAGGCAACGACAGGGCGTCGACGCGCACTTCGGCTTCGGGCTCAACAGCGCCTCGCCGAATCGCTTTTTCGGTGTCGGACATTCGTTCTGGCTCGACGGATTATTTTAGGCGGCGCGCGCCGCGGTCACTTTGACCCGGGCGGCTGGGGATGCTTGCGTGGCTGGCCGGGAGGAAACGCGCTGGCGGTGCCGCGGCGGCGCGGCTTGATGTTGAGCCGATCGAGTGCGCGAAAGTAAGCGTTGCGCCATACCTCCATGAACCACAACAGCGCGAGTCCGAGGCTCACGCCGATTCCATATAGCACCGAAGTCAAAAAGCCGACTCCGCCAAGAGCCTCAGGCACGTGCGGCTCTTGCCAGATTCGGGACTTATCCTGAGCCGGGTCAACCATCGCTCCACAGTACGGCGCGGCCGGTGAGTCTGCAATCGCCGGCGCGCGCGTCGCCGCGTGGCCGCGTCAGGCCGATGGCGACGTGCCGGATGCAGCCGCCGGCGTCAACTTGATATTGTCGAAACTCACTTTCGAATCGTTCTGCGACCACACCCCGATGCGTCCGCTGGCGATCGAGCTGTCGTTGGCCTCGAACATCTGCTTGCCGTCGAGGTAGGCGATGAAATGGCTGCCGCTCGCGTCGACCTTTAAAGTGTACCAGCGTCCGCGCTCGAGCGTCGCTGGAACTTCCTTGATCTGGTTCAACTGCCCATTGCTCATGTGGTAGAGCGTCAACGTATCCTTGGGGCACGCGGCGGTGAGCACGTAGTAATTTTTCGGATCGGTGTAGCGGAAGGCCAGCCCGGCGTAGCTGCCGAAAGCTCCGCCCCAGGGCTTGAATGAGGCTTCATAACTGAAGTCTGTATACTCAGCAGAGTCCTTGGGAATAGCCAGTAGATAATTACTATTGAAAAACGAATCGAGCCAGAGTTTCACCTGGCTGGTATGCGGCAACCCGTAGCCCGGCAGACCGAGCGTGTTAGGCTCGCTCGGCGCCTCGGAGTCGATGACCACCCGCCAATCGCCGGCCACCACGGTCCAGTCCTGTGGCGTCGAGTAGCCGCGGTCGTGATCGAAGTCCCAGGTCTTTGCGCCCCCGGAATTGCTCACCTCGGATTCAGCCGGCTTATCGGCCGCGGCGGCCACCTCGGCCGCCATCCGATTGCCCGCGGCGAACGCCACGTTGACCGCCATCGCCAACGCACCCGCGAGCCCCAACGCCCGCAATGCGCGACGCGATACACACTTCTTCTCAGTCATCTCCACCACCTTGCTCGATATCCGAAGCTCGCGAGAACAATCGCGGACGATTGTTTTGGATAGATAGCCGCAATGTCAAGAACGAAATGAGTTTCGTATTTCGTTCGCTTTAGTCAGTACAGCGCTATATCGTCGATTTTTACCTCTCCGCAGCAATGGAATTGACTTGACTGTGGTGGGAGCGAGTGGGATGTTGTGGGAGGCAAGGGGAAGATGCGGTGTTCAGCGGACGATTCGACCATGCGACAGACGAAAAGGGACGGGTCAGCATCCCGGCCCGTTTCCGCGAGGAACTGCAGCGCGACGGTCATGAAAGCCTGTTCATCACCAACTGGATCTTTCTGCGGGAGCGATGTCTGGCGCTCTATCCTCCCGGCGAGTGGGGCAGGTTCAATGCAAAGATGGGCCAGCAGGGCGGTCTCAACCCCTCGGCCCAGATCTTTCAGATGTTTGTGGTCGGCGGTGCGCATGAGGTTCAAGTCGATCGTCAGGGCAGAATACTTATTCCGCCGCAACTTCGTGAGTACGCCCATCTAGAGCGCGACGTGACCTTTACTGCATTGATCAACCATTTTCAACTTTGGGATAAGGCGGCGCTGCAGCGAATCCTGGCAGCCGCCGAGCAGCAGATGATGGATCCGGAATTCGTCGCGAAGCTCAATCTGTAGGTGGAGATGGCGCTGGCAGCGGAATCGAATGTGGGGGCGGATCGGCTGCATCTGCCGGTAATGCCGGCCGAGGTGCGCGGTCTCCTGTGCGAGGGCGAACGGCGCTTTATCGTTGACGCCACGCTCGGCACCGGCGGCCATGCCGAGACGCTGCTGGAGGCAAGCGGTGCGACGCTGCTTGGCCTCGATCGCGATCCGCATGCGCTGGCCGCCGCGGGCGAGCGGCTTCGTCGCTTCGGCGCGCGGGTGGTGCTGCGGCAGTGCGACTTCGCCGACATTGATCGGACAATCGCCGAGGCCGCGCTGGGCGCGCCCGACGCTATCCTGGCCGATTTGGGGATGAGCACGTTTGCGCTCGACGATCCGTCGCGCGGCTTCAGTTTCAGAAATGACGGCCCGCTCGACATGCGGATGGATCCGGCGGGGCCGCTCAGCGCCTATGATTTGCTCAACGAGGAAGGGGAGGAGGAACTCGCACGGATCATCCGCGAGTTCGGTGAGGAGCGCGCCGCGCGGCGGATCGCGCGGGCGATCGTTGAGGTCCGGCGCCGGCGTCCTTTGACAACCACCGCCGAGCTGCGCGCGGTCATCGAGCGTGCAGCCGGCACGCGCCATCGCGGCGCGATCCATCCGGCCACGCGCACCTTTCAGGCACTCCGGATCGCGGTCAACCACGAGATGGAGAGTCTTGCCGCGTTGCTCGAGCGTGCGCCGGGCTGTCTCGGCGCCGGCGGCCGTCTTGCGATTATCGCCTACCACTCGCTCGAGGATCGCCCGGTCAAACACCACTTTCGCGCGCTCGCCCAGGAGGCCGGCTTCACCGCACTTACGCGTAAGGCGCTCCGGCCCTCGGCCACCGAATGCGCGCACAATCCGCGGGCGCGCAGCGCGCGGCTGCGCGCGATCGAACGGGGGCCGCGATGAGCCGGGCGCGGGTCAGGCCGTCGCGCCCGCCCTCGCGGCTGCTGCAAGCCATTGCGGCCGTGGGCGTTATCGCTCTTGGGTTTGCCACCCTGATGGTGCGGCTGGAGGTCACGCAGGAGGGTTATCGGCTTTCGACCCTGCGTAGCGACAATTTCAAGCTCGAAGAGGCCAACCGCAATCTGCGCCTGGGCCTGGCCGAAGTCGCCTCGCGCGATCGCCTGCGCGCGCTCGCCCCAAAATTCAACCTGGGTCCGCCCGCGCCCGGCCAGGTGGTGACGCTGCCGTGAACGAGCCGTTCAAAAAACGCCGCGGCCGAATCGGTGCGTTGATGGTGGTGCTGGCGGGGCTCTTTGTGCTGATCGCGCTCCGGCTCGCCGCGCTGGTGATTTTCGACGGGCCGCGCCTGACTTCGCTCGCGCGCACCGAGCATATGGGCGAGGTAGCATTGGCGGCGCCGCGCGGGCCGTTCGTGGACCGCAACGGCGAGCCGCTTGCGCTCTCGGCCGAGACCCGATCGATCTATACGCGACCGGCCCAATTGCGCGCCGCCGCTACGGCCGCGCAACGTGCGTCGCTGGCCGCCGCGCTCGGACTCACGGCCGCCCAGCTGGAAGCGAAGCTTCATCGCGGAGCGCCGTTCGTGTGGCTGCGCCGTCATCTGCCGCCGTCCCAGGCGCAGGCGGCCGAAGCGCTCGGCCTCGACGGAGTGGGCGCGCTCAGCGAATACAAAAGGTTCTATCCGGAGAGCACCCTGGCCGCGCCGGTTGTGGGGTTGGCGGGGATGGATGGCCAGGGACTCTCCGGCCTCGAATTGCAATATGATCGGCTGATTCGTGGTGAGCCGGTGGTGTTGCGCTTCTACCATGACGCGCTCGGCCATCCGATCTTCGACAGTCCGCTGGCGCTCAAGACGCCGCAGGCGGGCGCGCGACTGGTGCTTACGCTCGACGCGCGGATCCAGGCGCTGGCCGAAAACGACCTGGCGGCCGAAGTCCGCACCAGCGGTGCGCGGCGCGGCGCCGCCGTGGTGCTCGATCCATTCAGCGGCCAGGTGCTGGCGCTCGCAAATGTCGCCGCCGACGGCGCGAGCATCGGTGAGCGCCTGCATGACACCGCGGTACAGGACGCCTTCGAGCCGGGCTCGACGATGAAGGGGCTGCTCGCCTCGATTGCGTTGCAGGACGGCGCGGTCACGCTCAATCAGAACATCTACTGCGAGAACGGCGCTTACACCGTCGCGCGCCGCGTAATTCACGACGACAGCCCGCACGGATGGCTCAATCTCGGGGGAATAATCGAAGTCTCCTCAAATATCGGCGCGTCGAAGATTGCACTCAAGCTGGGCGCCGATCGCTTTTACGAGGGCTTGCGCGCCTTCGGCCTGGGTGGCCGCACCGGAATCGATCTGCCCGGCGAGGCTTCCGGTATCCTGCGCAAGCCGGCCTCGTGGCGCGAGATCGATTTGGCCAATCATGGTTTCGGCCAGGGCGTGGGAGTCACTCCGATTCAGCTCGCGGTGGCCTACGCGGCGATCGCCAACGGCGGCTATCTGGTGCGCCCGTACGTGGTGAAGGCCGCCTACGACGCCGCCGGGCGCCCACTGCTGACGCATACGCCCCAGGCGCTCCATCGCGTCATCTCGCCCGGCGTCGCGCACACGATGAACCACCTGCTGCAGGGCGTGGTCAACGGCCCTGACGGCACCGGGCAGCTCGCGCGCGTGAACGACTTTGTGGTGGCCGGCAAAACCGGCACTGCGCAGATGGTGAATCCCACGACCGGCGCGTACTACCAGAGCCGCCTGGTGGCGTCATTCGTGGGCTTTCTGCCCGCCGACGATCCGCGCCTGGTGATTCTGGTGGTGCTTTACGACGTCGCCCATGGGCACTTCGGCGGCTTGACCGCCGCGCCGGTCTTCAGCCAAATCGCTTCGGGCGCGCTCAGGGATCTGAACGTGGCTTCGACCGCACCGCACTATGAGGCGGCGAGCCTGTTGCCATTCGCTCCTGCGACGAACGACGATGCGGCGGGCGCCTCAACTGACGCGCTGCCCGGCCAGGCGCTCGGCGGCGACGACTCAACCGCCGCGGCGCTGATCGGGCAGGATCGGATTCCGGATTTCAGCGGACTCAGCCTCCGGCGCGCCTTTGCGCTGGCCGCCCGGCGCCATCTCAACCTCGAGGTTGAGGGCGACGGCTATGTCATTGCGCAGCAGCCCGCGCCTGGTGCGGCAACCGGCACCGGCAGCGTGACCCTGCGGCTGGCGCCGGTGATCGCGGATGCGCGCACCGCGGGACTTTCTTTGCAGAACGGCTTAACGCATGGCACCCGAGCGGCTCCGGCGCACCCCCCTGCGCCGGCGTCGCGCCATGCACATAACAGGCGCAAGCGATGAAGCTTGCCGAACTGATCGCGGGCGAGACTGGCCTTCGCATTATCGGCGACGCGGGCGTGGAAGTCGCGGGGCTCGCCTATGACTCGCGGCGGGTAAAGCCGGGAGACGTTTTTTTCTCGCTGGCGCGGGAGGCCGGACAGGCCCGCGCCAACACCGATGATGCATTGAACCGCGGGGCGCGTGTGGTGGTGGTGATGAAGAGGCGCGATGGCGAAGGCGCGCGCCCCGCGGTGACCCTCGTTGAGTGCGAGCGGCCGCGCCGTCTGATGGGCGCGGCCGCCTCGCGCTTCTTCAACGCGCCGAGCCGCCGGCTCGAACTGGTCGGAGTGACCGGTACCAGCGGGAAGACCACGACCGCTTACATGCTGGCGTCGATCTTTGAGGCCGCCGGCGCGCCGCCGGGGGTGATCGGCACAATCGGAATCTTCGTCGGCCCGCGCAAAATCTATAGCGGCCTGACCACGCCCGAATCACTCGACTTCGAATCCGCCCTTGCGGACATGGAGCGGGCCGGCGTGCGGCGCGTGGCGGCGGAGATTTCCTCGATCGGTCTGGCCGAGGAACGCGTCGACGGGCTGAGTTTTCGCGCTTGCGTTTTCACCAATCTCGGGCGCGACCATCTCGACTATCACGGTACCCAGGAGCAATACTTTGCCGCCAAGTTGCGGCTGTTCAGCGAGTTACTACCGAAAAGCACCTGGCGCGACGCCGTCGCGGTGGTGCGCGGCGACGATCCCTTCGGCCGGCAAGTGCTTGACGCGGTCAAGCGCAGCCATCTGCGCGAAGTTCGCCAAGTCCGGACAGTCAGTTTCGGCCTGGAGCCCGGGCTCGACGTTCATCCTTTGAGTTATACCGCGGGCACCGACGGCATCCGCGCCTCGGTCGCGGCGCTTGACAAACGGATCGAAGTGCGCACGCCGCTGCTCGGCGAGATTAACCTGCTCAACATTCTTGGCGCCTCCGCTGTGTCGGTGGCCCTGGGCATCGAAACGGATGTGGTCGCGGAAGGGTTGCGGCGATGCCCAGGGGCCCCCGGCAGATTGGAGGCGGTGCCCGGGCCGCCCGGCGTGACCGTGTTGGTTGACTACGCGCACAAGCCCGACGCCCTCGAGGCGGTGTTGCGCGCGTTGCGCGCGCTTAACCCGCGCCGGGTCCTGTGCATCTTCGGCTGCGGCGGCGATCGCGACCGCGGCAAGCGTCCGCTGATGGGCGGGATCGCGGGGCGGATGGCGGATCTTGCCATCCTCACCTCCGACAATCCGCGCAGCGAAGATCCGCTGGCGATTATCGCGGAAGTCGAAGCCGGGCTGAGCACCGCCGGTCTTCGCCGGATTGCGCCGCAGGCGGCCGGCTATACGCCGGGCTACCTGGTCGAACCCGATCGGCGCGCGGCGATCGCGCTTGGACTCGCAGTGGCAGCGCCCGGCGATATCGTCCTGGTCGCGGGCAAGGGACATGAAGACTATCAGCTCGTCGCGGGGCGGCGGCTCGATTTCGATGACCGCGCGGTGGTGCGCGCGCTGGTGGCCGGGCGCGGGCACGCCCGCGGTGCTTAAGCGCGCAGGAGGGCGGGGGTTGCGGATGGCGTTCTGAGGGAGGCCTTCGGTCGGAGGCGGTGGAGGGGTGGTTGTTGTGGCCGATCGAAGGCTTGCCTCAGGTTTCCAGGCTGCAAAGAATGGCGCGATCAGTATCGCTGCGATGGGGCTCGGCGCGCTCGGCCGGGCGACCCAAGGCTGACCGGCGCGCGCACATAGTCAGGCCACGGCTATCAACTGGCGTATTCTGGAGTGCCTCGCGGGGCGTATTTTTGCGCCGCAGCTTGCGCCATGGCGGCTGCGACCAGCACATTCGAAGACGGGTTTGCGCGATGCTGTACATGCTCCTGTTTCCGCTGCACACGCACTACGTGGGCTTCAATGTCCTGCGCTACGAGACCTTCCGCTCCGTGCTGGCGGGTCTTGCGGCGCTGGCCTTGGCTCTGGCGGCGGGCCCGCGGCTGATTCAGCGCTTTCGCGCGGCGCACATCGGCCAGACCATCCGCGCCGAGGTTCCGCAAAGCCATCAGAAAAAAGCCGGCACCCCCACGATGGGCGGACTGCTCATCCTCAGCACCGCGCTCGTCGCCACTGTTCTGTTCGCCGATCCCGCCAATCCGTACGTGTGGCTGGCGATCCTGGTTACACTCGCCTTCGGCACGATTGGCTTCACCGACGACCTGTTGAAGCTCCGCCGCGGCAAGGGCCAGGGCCTCAGCGGGCCCCAGAAACTGTTCTGGCAGTTCGCCTGCGCCTTCCTCGCGTCCTTCGTCCTGTTCGCGGTGCTGCGCTTCGACACCACGCTTACGGTTCCATTCCTAAAAAACCTGCATCCGAGCCTGCCACGATGGCTCTACGTGCTGTTCGCGATGTTCGTGATGGTGGCGTGTTCCAACGCGGTCAACGTCACCGACGGCCTCGACGGCCTGGCGATCGGCCCGGTGATGACGGTGGCGTTCTGTTACTGGACCTTCAGCTACGTTGCCGGGAACCTGAAATTTTCGGCCTACCTCGACATCCCGCACGTCGTGGGCGCGGGCGAACTTGCGATCTTCTGCGCTTCGCTAATCGCCGCGTCGCTCGGCTTCCTGTGGTACAACGCCTACCCGGCTTCGATGATGATGGGCGACGTCGGCGCGCTCGGCCTAGGCGGAGCGCTGGGGGTTGTCGCCGTGCTCTGCAAGCAGGAACTGGTGCTGCCGATCGCGGGCGGCATCTTCGTCATCGAGGCCGGGTCGGTGATTCTCCAACGCTACTACTACAAGGCGACGCATCGGCGCATTTTCCGCATGGCCCCGCTGCATCATCACTTCGAACTTGGCGGATGGCCGGAGACGCAGGTGGTTGTGCGGTTCTGGATAATTTCGATCATCTGCGGGCTGGTCGCGCTCAGCACGCTCAAGTTGCGCTGAGGAAACGGGCGCAGCGACGCGCCTGCGTTATTGACGTTATTCAATGGACCTCGCTGGCAAACGCGTGATGGTGATTGGACTCGGCGTTAGCGGACTGGCTGCCGCGCGTTTGCTCGCGGGGCGCTGCGCACGCCTGGTGATGACCGATCTGCGCGCCGATCTTTGCCTCGACTCCAACGACGGCTCGACGCCGCCAGGTGAGATTCATCTCGGCGCCGAAGATCCGTCCTGGCTTGACGGCGTCGATCTGGTGGTCACGAGTCCCGGCGTGCCAGCTGGTTCGACCCTGTTAACCGAGGCTGATCGCCGGCGTATCCCGGTCATCGGCGAACTCGAGCTGGGTAGCCGGTTCGTCAGCGCCCCGATCGTCGCGGTCACCGGCACCAATGGCAAGAGCACGGTGACCACACTCATCGGCGAGATTTTTAAGGCCGCGGGACGGCGCGTTTTCGTCGGCGGCAATCTCGGCACGCCGCTGGTCGAGGCGGCCGAGGGTGAATTCGACGCGGTGGTGGCGGAGGTCTCGAGCTACCAGCTCGAACGCACCGAACACTTCAAGCCGCACGTCGGCGTGCATCTCAACCTGGCCGAGGATCATCTCGACCGCTATAAAAATCTCGACGAGTACGGCGGTGCCAAAGCGCGCCTGTTCCGCATGCAGGACCGCTATGACTGGGCGATTCTCAACCGTGACGATCCGCGGGTGTGGTTTTTGCGCACCAGGCTCTCCGCCCAAGTCATGAGCTTTGGCCTGGGGCCGGCCGAATTCACGCCCGCGATCGGTTACGACGCCGGCGATTTGATCTTCGACATGCGCACCCGCCACGGCCGCATCAGTCTCAAACGCATGCGTCTTGCGGGACGCCACAATATCGCCAACGCGATGGCGGCGGCGGCGGCGGCGCTGGTCAGCGGCGTCGCGCCGCGCGCGATCGAAGCGGCGCTGGCGGAATTCGCCGGCCTGCCGCATCGGATGGAATTCGTCGCCGAGCGCGCCGGCGTGACCTATATCGATGACTCCAAGGGAACCAACGTGGCCTCGGTGATCGAGGCCCTTGCGGCGGTGCGCGCGCCGATCATTTTGATCGCCGGCGGAATGGACAAGGGCGGCGATTATGGTCCGCTGCGCGGTCCGCTCGGCGAGAAGGTGCGGCGGCTGATTCTGATTGGCGCAGCGCGCGACACGATGCGTGCGGCGCTTGAGGGGGCAACCGAAATCGAACTCGTGCAGACCCTGGGCGAGGCGGTGCGCCGCGCCGCCGCGGCCGCGAGCCGTGGCGACACCGTGCTGCTCTCGCCGGCCTGCTCGAGTTTCGATCAGTTCAAAAACTATGCGGAGCGCGGGCGAATATTTCAGGAGCTGGTTCGGGCGCTTTGAGTCGGTCGCCCGTTCCCAGCTCGACCCCTGGCTGTATCTGCCGGCGGCGGCGCTGGCGGTGCTCGGCCTGCTGATGGTGCTCAACACCACTTATTTCCTCGGCCTCGAGAAGACTGGTGACGCGTTTCATTTCTTCAAGCTTCAGCTCTGTCATATCGGGGTCGGTCTGGCCGTGCTCGCGCTGCTCTCACAGCTATCGTTGCGCGGATTGCGCCGGCTGGCGGCGCCGCTGATGGTGGTCGCGGTCGTGATGCTGCTGGCATTGTGGATTCCCGGACTCGGCGTAATGCGAGGCGGGGCGCGCCGCTGGCTTCGGCTCGGGCCGTTGCTCGCGGAGCCCTCGGAGTTGGCCAAGTTCGCGATGGTCTTTTTTCTGGCCGACTTTCTGAGCCGCCGCCAGGAGCGGATGAACACGTTCGCGAGCGGCCCGCTGCCCGCGTTCATCGTGGTGGGACCGCTCGCGCTGCTTATCCTGAAGCAGCCGGACTTCGGCAACACGGTGATGGTCGTGATGCTGTTGTTCGCGATGCTGTTCGCGGCGGGCGCGCGGCTCAAGCATCTCGGCGCCGCGGGCGGCGGCGCGCTGGCCGTGCTCGCGCTCCAGGCTGTAGCAAAGCCCTACAGAATCCGTCGCTTGAGCACCTTTCTCGATCCGTGGCAGACGGCACGCGGCGCCGGCTTCCAACTTATTCAGTCGTTCATCGCGCTCGGCGCGGGCGGCGGATGGGGTGTCGGCTTGGGCGCCGGACAGCAGAAGATGTTCTACCTGCCGCAGGCCCATACCGATTTTGTTTTCGCCGTGGTGGGCGAGGAGTTTGGCCTGCTTGGTGCGGCCGCCGTGCTGCTGTTATTCGGCGCAATTTTGATTCGCGGGATGCGGGTCGCGCATCAGGAACCCGACCCCTTCGCGAGCCTGCTGGCCGTCGGCCTGACGGCGCTGCTCACGCTGCAGGCGCTGGTCAACATGGCGGTCGTTATCGGGTTGGTGCCGACCAAGGGCCTGCCGCTGCCCTTTCTGAGCTATGGCGGGACCGCGATGGTGATGGCGATGGCCGCGTTGGGGACGCTGCTCGCGCTCGCGCGCAGGCCGGCGGTGCGATGAAAGTGATAATCGCGGGCGGCGGCACCGGCGGACATCTCTTCCCCGCGGTTGCGGTGGGTGAGGCGATGATGCGCGAGCAGCCGCAGACCGAAGTGCTGTTCGTCGGCACCACGGCGGGACTCGAGGCGCGATGGCTGCCGCGTAGCGGCTTGCGCTACGAATTATTTCCGGTCCACGGGATTCGCGGTCACAGCCTGATGGAGCGAATCAAGGCGGTGGCCGAATTCGTCGCCGCAGTGGGGCGGGCGCGCGGCCTGCTCGGTTCGTTTGGCGCCGACCTGGTCGTCGGGGCGGGCGGTTACGCGTCGGCACCGATGGCGATGGCCGCGATCATGACTCGGAGGCCGTTGGTTTTGATGGAAGAGAACACGCGGCCGGGATTGTCGAACCGGATGCTCTGGCGCTTCGCCAAAAAAGTCTGTGTCGGCTTTGACGAATCATTGTCGCTCTTTAATTCGCCCAAAGTGGTGGTAAGCGGCAACCCTGTGCGCTTTAATATTGAGCCATCGCCTCTCAAAGTTCACGATCCGTTGCAAATCCTTGTTTTAGGCGGATCCACCGGCGCGCATCGTCTCAATGAAGGCGTAATCAATGCCTTGAGAAATTTGCGAGAAACTGTTATAAAAATTGCTCTAGTCCACCAGACAGGGGAGGCGGACGTGGGGCTGGTAAAGGGTGGGTACGCGGCGCTCGGCTGCCAGGCGCAAGTGGTGCCGTTTATCGACGACATGGCGGCGGCGCTCGCGCGTGCCGACCTGCTCGTTGCACGCTCCGGCGCGATGACCGTTTCGGAGGTCGCGCTCGCCGGCCGCCCCGCCATTTTCGTTCCCTATCCATTCCATCGCGACCGCCAGCAGGAGCTCAACGCGCGAGTGCTGGAGGGCCGTGGCGCGGCCGTGATCGTTGCCGACGACGAGCGGCTGGGTGAGAACCTCGCCGTTAAGCTCCGCGAGTTGGTCGGCGATCCGACGCGGCTGGGGCGGATGGCTGCGCAGGCGCTCACGGCGGCGAAGCCCGACGCGGCGCGCACGATTGCGCGGTTATGTTTCGATCTTGGCTCCAAGGAGCGCGCCGCCGCATGAGTGAGGCTTTCGCCAAGGGATTGCTCAGCCGCCAGCGCCGTCTCCACTTCATCGGCGTTGGGGGCGCCGGCATGAGCGGAATCGCGGAGCTATCGCTGCGGCTTGGCTTTGCGGTGAGCGGATGCGATTCGCGCCTCGGTCCGACCACCGATCGGCTGGCTGCGTTGGGCGTGCAGATTTTCCAGGGGCATCATCCCGATCATGTTGCGGATCAGGCTGCCGCCCGCACTGCGGCCCATCTCGCCGATCACCTCACGCCGCGCCTTGACGCCGTGGTCATCTCCTCGGCCGTGAAATTTTCCAATCCCGAAGTTGCGCGCGCCCGCGCCTTGCGGATTCCGGTCATCGCCCGCGCCGAGATGCTCGGCGAGTTGCTGCGCATGGTGCGCCTGGGCGTGGCCGTCGCCGGCACCCATGGCAAGACCACCACCACGTCGCTGGTCGGACTCATCCTGGAGGAGGCCGGGCTGGACCCGACCGTGGCGGTTGGCGGCAACCTGCGCGCGCGCGGCACCAACGTGCGCCTGGGCGGCGGCGAATACATGGTGGCCGAAGCGGACGAGAGCGACGCCTCCTTTCTGCTCCTGCTCCCGACTATCGCGGTCGTGACCAATATCGATCCGGAGCATCTCGATCATTACGGCACGATGGATCGGGTGCGCGAGGCCTATCTCAACTTCATCAATCGCGTGCCATTTTATGGCCTCGCCGTGCTCGGTATCGACAGTGTCAACGTGCGCGGGCTTATGGCGTCGGTGCGCAAGCCCGTGCTGACCTACGGTGTCGCGCACGACGCCGAGTTGCGCGCCGAAAATATCGCGATCGACGGTCTCTCGACGCGCTTCACGGTGATCCGCGCCGGCCGCGAACTGGGCGCGGTCGAGGTGCCGACACCGGGACGCCACGTCGCCCTCAACGCGCTTGCGGCCGTGGGCGTCGCGCTCGCGGTAGGCGTCGAGTTCGAGGTCGCGGCGCGCGCGCTGGCTTCGTTTTCGGGTATCAGCCGGCGTTTCGAGATCAAGGGCGAGGCCGCGGGGCGGATCGTGCTCGACGACTACGCACATCATCCGGCGGAAGTTCGCGCGACGCTGGGCGCGGCCCGCGCGGCGTTCAAGCGGCGCGTGGTTGCGGTCTTTCAGCCTCATCGATACACGCGGCTGCGCGATCTGTTCGACGATTTTCTCGGCGCCTTCGACGACGCCGACGTGCTTTATCTGTGCGAGGTTTACTCCGCTGGCGAGGAACCGCTCGCCGAAGTTTCGGCGCGCCGGCTCTACGAGGCGCTGCGCGCGCGTGGCCATCTGGACGTCCGCTATCTTGGCGACGAAGCGGATCCGGTCGCGCGAATCGCCGCCGACACCATGGCCGGCGATTTGCTCGTGACCCTCGGCGCAGGCGATGTCTATCATATCGGCGAAGCCGTGCTGCAAAATCTCGGCTACGCGAACAAGACGCATGAACCGGCTTGAGCAGGAATTACGCGCCCGCTTTGGCGCCCGTCTTCGCACCGGCGCGCCGCTCGCCGAGCTTACCTCGTTCCGGATCGGGGGGCCCGCCGACGTCTTGCTCGCGGTCGAGAGCGAAGACGAATTGCGCGCTGCGATGGCGGCGGCGTGGTGCGCGCGGGTGCCGGCATTTTGCCTGGGCGCGGGCACCAATCTGCTTGTCAGCGATCGCGGCGTGCGCGGACTGGTCATCCATCTGGGCGAGGGCTTCACGAGCCTGGAGTTCGACGATGCGAAAGTCCGCGCGGGTGCGGCCGCACAGTTCGGCGCGCTGGTTGAGGGTGCGGTCGATCGCGGCCTCAAGGGACTCGAGTTCGGCGAGGGCATCCCGGGCAGCGTCGGCGGGGGCCTGGTGATGAACGCGGGAGCGTTTGGCGGCGAGATCGCGCGAGTGGTCCGGCTGGTGCACGGTGTCGATGAACAGGGTCAATCGATCGCGTTGACCGGCGCGGACGTCAAGTTCTCCTATCGCCGCACCGCGCTGCCGCCGCGCTTCGTGATAACCCAGGTGGATTTCGAGCTCGAGCGCGGAGATCGCGAGCAGTTGCGCGCGCGCGTCGCGGAGCTCAAAGCCAAGCGAGCCGCGCGCCAGCCGCACGGGCTGCCCAATGCGGGTTCAATTTTCAAGAACCCGCCCGGCGCGTTCGCGGGGCGGCTGCTGGAGAACGCGGGACTCAAGGGGACGCGGCTGGGGGCTGCGGCTTTTTCGGCCGAGCACGCGAATTTTATCGTCAACCTCGGCGGTGCGCGCGCCGAAGACGTGCGTGGGCTTATCGAGCTGGCGCGAAATCGGGTCAAGGAACAGAGCGGAGTGGCTCTGGAAGCCGAAGTGCGCATGATCGGTGAATGGTGATCGGGGGGTGTGATACGCGATTGGTAATCGGCGAGTCCTAAAGAGGCTTGCCGCGATGGCGGGGCGCGCGGGCGCAGGATCTGGAACGTGGGGCGGCGGTAGTGGCGAAGCGGGCGGCAGCAAAGCGGAGCAGAGGCGCGGCGGCGACGGCCAGGAATTCCTGGGGCTGGTCGGGCAAGGCGCTGGGCCTCGTGCTATGCGCGTTCTTCGTGTTCGGCATGGTGACCGGACTTAGCCAGGCGGGTCGCGCGCTCGCGGCGCGCGCGCAGGTCACGCTCCTCTCTTACTGGGCCGAAGCCGCCGCGACCTTTGCCCAGTGGCGCGATGGCACGACCGAGAGTGCGATGCTAGCGCCGCTGCCGCGTAGGCCGTCGGGCGACGCGGTCGCGCTGGTCGAGCGTCACGACGGATTCTATGCGCTCTTTGCCGAGGGCGAGCTGCGCGGCCCGGTGCAGGCGTCGCGGGCCGGCGACCTCCCGATCCTGAGCGGCGCGCAGGTACAGACGGCGGACGCCCAAGACCTCGTGCGTTACGCGGCCATGCTGGTGCGCTCCGAAGTCGCGTTGTCCGGGCTGGTTTCCGAGATGCGCGTGGACGGCGACGGCACGGTGGCGCTCTTTTTCGATCGCTCGCATACCGAATTGCGCGTGGATTTTGACGGCGCGCCAGCGCAACTCAGACGCGCGACCGAGGTGCTCGGCCAATGGCGCGGGCACGAGCAGCAGGTCGCGATGATCGACATGACCACGCCGGGGCAGGCGGTGATGCGGCTGCGCACGACGGTGCCGCGCACCGCCGCACGCAACGCGGGTGCGGTGCGCCGTGTCGTCCAGCAGCGGACGCGCGCGGCCAATGCAATCCGTGCCGGCGGGGACGGGCGGAGATGAGAAACGTGTTGACCGCATTGGACGTCGGGACGAGCAAGGTTTGCGCGCTCGTCGCCGAGTCGCTGCCCGAGGGCGGCGGTGCAACGGTGCTGGGCTATGGCGTGGCGCCTTGCACGGGACTGCGCAAGGGCGTGGTGGTGAATATCGAGGCCACGGTCGAGGCGATTCGAGCCGCCGTCACCGAGGCGGAGAAGACCGCGGGCGTGCGTGTGGGCGCGGCGGTGGTAGGCGAAGCCGGCGCGCACGTGCGCGGGCTCAACAGCCACGGTATCGTCGCGGTGCGCGGCGGCGAAGTCAGCGCGCGCGACGTAGAGCGCGTGATCGACGCGGCCCGGGCGGTGGCGATTCCGCTCGACCGCCAGGTCCTGCACATCCTGCCCCAGCAGTTCGCGGTCGACGACCAGGAGGGCGTGCGCGACCCGGTCGGGATGGCCGGGGTGCGGCTGGAGGCCCGCATCCATATCGTCACCGCGGCGCAGAGCTACGGCCAGAACCTCACCAAGTGCTGCGAGCGCGCCAACATCACGCCGCTCGAGATTGTGTTCGAGCCGCTGGCGTCGGCCGACGCGGCGCTGTTTCCCGAAGAGCGCGAACTCGGCGTGGCGCTGCTCGACATCGGCGGCGGCACTACCGACATCGTGGTCTTTCACGGCGGCGCGGCGATGCATACCGCGGTGCTGCCGCTTGGCGGCAATCATCTGACCGGCGATGTAGCCGCGGGGCTCCGCACGCCGCTGAACGAGGCCGAGCGGCTAAAGCTCAGCTATGGCGTGGCGACCAATTCCGTGGTCGGACGCGATCAGACCGTACAGGTGCCCGGCGTCGGCGGCCGCGCGCCGCGCGTGATCGCGCGCCGCATCCTGGGCGAGATCATCGAGCCGCGAATGGAGGAGATTTTCTCCATGGCGCAGCGCGAGGTGATGCGCTCGGGCGTCGCCGACAGCCTCGCCTCGGGCCTGGTGCTGGTCGGTGGCTCGTCGCTGCTCGAGGGTACGCAGGAATTGGCGGAACGAATCTTCGGGCTGCCGGTGCGCCGTGGCCTGCCGATCAATTTAAAGGGCATGCCCGAGGAACTGATGAAGCCCGCTTACACGACCGCCGCGGGATTGCTGCTGCACGCGGCAGGTGCGACCGGTGCGACCAGTAATGGAATGGTACGGGGAGGGCGGCTCGGACGGCTGCGCTCACTCGTTTCGGATTGGATGAGAGATTTCTTCTAGGGCGGTTAGGATGGCAAACGCGCCTTCAGCTACCCGCTGAGTGCCGCGCAATGGCGGAGGAGGTTGAGCAATGATCGAGTTGGTGGACACCCCGGATCCCGGGGCGCGGATAAAGGTTATCGGGGCCGGCGGGTGCGGAGGCAACGCGGTCAGCCATATGATCAAGCAGGGGTTGCACGGCGTTGATTTCATCGCCGTCAACACCGACAGCCAGGCGCTGGCCAACAGCACTGCGCCGATGCGCATGCAGATCGGCTCGGTGCTGACCCGCGGGCGCGGCACCGGCGGCAATCCTGAAATCGGACGCAAGGCCGCGCTCGAGGACGAGGAGCGGCTGCGCGAGGTGCTCAAGGAGGCCGAGATGGTATTCGTCACCGCCGGGATGGGCGGCGGCACGGGCACCGGCTCGGCTCCGGTGCTCGCACGCATCGCGCGTGAGAGCGGGGCTTTGACGGTCGGCGTGGTCACCAAGCCTTTTCAGTTCGAGGGCAGCCGCCGGATGTCGCAGGCCGACGAGGGCTTGCGCGAACTCAAGGACGCAGTCGACACGCTGATCACGATTCCCAATCAGCGCCTGCTCTCCATCGCCAGCCGCACCACTTCGCTGCGCGAGGCCTTCCAGAAGGCCGACGACGTCCTGCTCCAGGCCGTGCGCGGGATCTCGGAGCTGGTCACCGTCCATGGATTGATCAACCTGGACTTTGCCGACGTGCGGTCGATCATGGCCGAGATGGGCCTTGCGATGATGGGCGCGGCGAGCGCAACCGGCGAGAACCGCGCGGTCGAAGCGGCGCAGCGCGCGATTTCGAGTCCGCTGCTCGAGGACGTTTCAATCAAGGGCGCGCGCGGACTGCTGATCAACGTCACCGGCGGCACCGACATGTCGCTCTACGAAGTGACCGAAGCGGCAAGCCTGATCCAGGAAGAAGCCCACGAGGACGCCAACATCATCTTCGGCGCGGTGATCGACGAGCGGCTGGCCGACGAAATCCGCATCACGGTGATCGCGACCGGCTTCGGCGACCTGGCGACGCGTTACAATCCGCGCTACTCGTCCTCGGGCGCGCCCATCACGGCGCCGATTCAGGCGGCGGCCACGCGGCCCGTCGATCCTGCGACCGTGCATCCCCCCGCGCCCACGCTGCCGCCTCCGCCGCCACAGCAGCGAATGTTCGGAGGCAAGCCGGTGCGCCGGATGGGGATGATCGTCGACGACGGACTCGACATTCCGGCCTTCAAACGGCGTGGCGCGGATCCTCACGCGATGGAGCGATCGGAGCCCAGCGAGCTCGGCAGCGAGCAGGACGACAAGCTCGATATCCCGACTTTTCTACGCAAGCATCTGGAGTAACGGGGGAAGGCGCTCCGGGGGGAGCCGGAGGCGAGCGAGCGGCGCCCAGGCGTGCGGGGGCGCGACGGTGGGCCGCTCGCGAAATGATGGGAACGGATGCGCGTGCGCGGGCGTGCGCATCCGTTCTCTCTGTTTCGGCCGCGGCCTTTGGTCCATACCTTTTTTGTGGCGCGTCGCAGGTTGCCGACTCAGTTGGTTTCGGCGAGTCCCATCGCGAGGGCAGTCCGCGCTGAGCGCAGCGGGATGATGATGAAAAATCCGATGACGCAGGCCGAGCCGGCAAAAGCCGCCGCCCACAGGTAACTGCCGCAACGGTCGATCACAAGGCCCGCGAGCGGCGGTCCCACCAGCGCGCTTATCGCCGAGCTGGTGTAGAGAGTTCCCAACACCGCGCCCAGCCCTTGCACTCCGAAAAGCTCCGCCACCACCGCCGGCGAGAGCGCCACCATCCCGCCGTACGCCGTACCCATCGTGAGCGCGAAAATCACCAGCCAGCCATAGCCGCTGGTGAGGATCCACACCGCGTAACTCAGCCCCAGCGCGAGCGTGCAGAGCTTGTATAGCCACAAAATCCCCATGCGGTCGGCCACTATGCCAAGTACCATTCGGCCGACGACGCTCGCACCGCCGATGATTCCGACCAGGGTCGCGGCGGCGACCCGGCTTACGCCCTGGTCGTGCGCAAATTCGGGCAGGTAGACGAACGGCACGTAGATCGCGATGGAAGAGAGCAGTGACGCGGTCCACAGCATCGCGAAATTCGGCGTCCTTACCGCCGCGGAAAGGCGCGGGCGCGGGGCGGCGTGCAAATGAATCGGCGGCGCCTCGACCACCAGCGCGCAAATGACCAGGATGAGCGCGCTGGCCACGCCGAGGATCACGTACGCCTCGCGCCATCCATAACGCTCGATTAACACGGCGGCCATGGGAGCCATCGCCAGCGTGCCACATCCGATTCCGGCCACCGAAATTCCGAGCGCCGTGTTACGCCAGCGCGCGAACCATCCGCCGACCACGGAGACCATCGGCACGTAACAGCATGCTCCGCCCAGTCCGACCCCGAGCCCGTAAGTCAGGTAACCGATCCACAAACGATCGATTCGCGAAGTCAGGACCAGTCCCGTGCCCATGAAGAACGCGGCCGCCAACAGCACCGGACGCGGACCGTAGCGGTCGCTCAGATGGCCGGCCGGCGCGCCGAGCGCGTTGTAGATGCCGGCGGTAATGGAAAAAACCGCTGCGGTTGGCATCCGGCTCGCACCGAACTCCTTACCCATCGGACGGAAGAACGCGCCGAAGCTGTAGGCGACGCCGAATAGGGTGAAGCACGACATGAACGCTGTCACCACGGTTATCCAGGCCTGCGGCGAATCGACCTTTGCGTGGCGAAGCTGTTTCATGCTGGCGATAATTTGGCGACAGACTTTGAGCCTAGGCGCCGGCGTGCAGCTTGATCAGTTCCATGGTGACTTCGGCGGTCGCGGTCATGTCGCGCGCGTCGAGCCATTCGCGCACCGTATGGATGTCGCGCATGCCGGTGCCAAGGTTGGCGACCACCAGGCCGCGCTGATTAAGAATATTGGCGTCGCATCCGCCGCCGGTCGCATGCGGCCTGACCTCGCGGCCCAGGCGGCGCGCGGCCTCAATCACCTTGCGTACGATCGGCGCGTCCTCCGGCACGTTCATCGCGCCGTAGGAAGGTACGCTGCGATATTCCAGCTCGGCCCGCACCACTTTGCCGTCCACCGTGACCTCGGCGCGGGCCACCGCTTCCTTGAAGCATCCAATCATGTGCTCGACCTGTTTGGCGAGCTTGAGCGGATCGTTGGATCGCGCCTCGCCGCGCACCACGACTTCATTGGGTACGATATTGCCGGCGCGGCCGCCCTGGATCGTGCCCAGGTTGGCGGTGGTCTCGTCGTCGATTCGCCCCAGGCGCATCGCGGCGATCGCCTCGGCCGCGATCTTGATCGCCGAAAGGCCGCGCTCGGGGGCCATCCCGGCATGCGCCTCGAAGCCGCGCACCGTGAAGCGCAGCCCCTGGGCGCCGGCCGCGCGCACGAACAGGTAGCCGGGCGAGTCGCTGTCGAAGACCAGGCCTTCGCGCGCGCGGAGCAGGCTGAGGTCAAGATTGCGCGCCCCCTGGAGGCCAATCTCTTCGCACACGGTGAACACGGCGTCGATCGGCCCGTGCGCGATTTTTTGCTCATGCAGTTGATGCAACACTTCGCAGATGATCGCGCATCCGGATTTGTCGTCGCCGCCGAGCACGGTGCTGCCGTCGGTGCGGATGATGTCGCCTTCGACTACGGGCTTTACGCCTTCGCCCGGAACGACGGTGTCCATGTGCGCACACAAAAGGAGCGGCGCCACACCCTCGCGGGTGGCATCGAGATGGCCGATCAGATTGCCACAGTTGCCGTGGACCTTCTCGGCGGCGTCATCGAAGCGGCAGCGCAGGCCCGCGCTTTCCAGTTCGCGCACGAGCCGCCGCGCGACGTCGCGTTCGCGGCGCGAGAGCGAATCGATTTGAACGATTTCCAGGAAGAGTTGCTTTAGCCGCGCATGGTTGACAGCCGCCATAGAGGAGTTTGTAGCGCGATTTGCGGGGCGGCCGAAACTCAGTACGCGGCGCTGGCGCGGGCGGCGGCAATCAGGCGGTCGATTTCCTCCTCGGTGAAGCCGGCCAGCAGGCGCGCCTCGCGCGCGATCGTGATGGTCTGCGAATCCTTCTCCACGTCGTCGATCGCCTTGCGCGCGCCGCGCGCATTGAACAGGTCGTCGACGCTGTCCTGGAACTCCTGCGCGCGCCGCAACCGCTCGGGGTCGCCCTCGGTCAACTTGCGCATCCACTTTGAGCCCATGCGCACGTGGGTTATCTCGTCGGCCAGCACATAGTCGACGGCGCGCTCGATAATCTGGTCGCCGTTTTTCTGGGCAATGCGGATTAGCTGATCGAAAACGTCGCAGGCGAGTCCCTCAAGCCCGCGGTTGATCCCGGCCACGCGGGCGGCCGGATCGTCGGCTTGCGTACAGCGCCACAGGATCTCGGTTTCCGGATAGTCGCCCGGCTCGGCACCCATGTATTGCAGCAGGCGCATGAAGATTTCGCTGTGCCGCGACTCGTCCCACACCTGGCGCGCCATGTCGAGTTGGAACTCCCACGGCGCGTCGGGAAAGTCGAACAACGTGCGCCCTGCCGCCTCCATCGCCTGCAGTTCGCCGGCAAAGATGCCGTGCAGGCGCACCCGCAGAGCCTCCTCGTCGAACGGCAGCACGCGATCGTCGAGTCCCTGTTCTTCGCGAATCTCGCGCATTCTGCGCGAGCGGATGAGCACGAAGTTGTCCGGACGAGCGAGCCGGTCGGCAGCAATCATTTTCTGCATCGCATTCGTGTCCTTTCGCCGTTTCGTTATATCAGGCTCCAGCGCAATTCCAACGCTCAGTAAGCCGAGCTGCGCGCGGCGGCTTTTATCAGCCGGTCGATCTCTTCGTCGGTGAAGCCGGCCAGCAGACGCGTCTCGCGCGAGATGGTGAGGGTTGCGTCGAAGTCCATCTGCTGGCCGGCCAGCATCAGCGGCACCTGCGGCGCCTCTTCCTTGGAAGTGCGGAAGCCCTCGAAATTGAACAGCGCGTCGATATTGTCCTGGAACTGCTGCGCGCGTTGCAGCCGCCCGGGGTCGCCCTCGGTCAGCTTGCGCATCCACTTCGAGCCCATCCGCACGTGGGTGATTTCGTCGGCCAGCACGTAATCGACGGCGCGCTCGATAATCGGGTCGCCCATCTTCTGTCCCATCCGGATGATTTGTTCGAAGACGTCGCAGGCGAGCCCCTCAAGGCCGCGGTTGATTCCGGCCACCCGGCAAGCCGGGTCATCAATCTGGGTGCACGACCAGAGAATTTCGCTCTCGGGAAATTCGCCGAGATAGGAGCCGACGTACTCGAGCAGCTTGGAAAAAATCTCGGTGTGGCGCGATTCGTCCCACACCTGGCGCGCCATGTCGAGCTGGAATTCCCACGGCGCGTCGGGGAAGTCGAACAGCGTGCGCCCCGCCGCTTCCATCGCCTGCATTTCGCCGGTGGCGATTCCGTGCAGCCGTCCCTTGAGGAAATCCTCTTCGAAGGGCATCACGTTGTTGGCCAACAGTCCCTGATCGATTCGCGCCTCGCGGATCCGTTCGATCGGGACGAGGATCTGTTGGTCGGGGCGCGCGAGCCGGTCTACCGCGATCATCTTTTGCATGGCGACATGTTCCTCTCGAATTGGGCGGTGCGAATCGAATACCTCGTCAGTCACCGAGTCCAGGCAGTGCGGCCGCCCGCGAGATTGACCGCCTCCCAGACGATCCAGCGTCCATCCCGCTCGCCCAGCCGAAGCTGAAGAGTGAAGGGCGCGGCGCGCGCACCGAACATCCGCGCCTTGACATAGTAATGATGGTTGGCTTTTGCGTGCGCGATGATTTCGTGGCGCTGGTATTCGCCAGGCGCGATTGCATCCATCAACTCGCGCAATTCGCCGACCGCTTTGGGGGCCACCAAGGCCTCGAGATCCGCACGCCGGCCCTGCTCGAGAAGTTCCATAATATGATCGAAGGTTGCGAGCATCGCGGGTGGAACCACGAAACGTTCAGCGATCGGCTGCGGCCCCATCGCGCTCGATCGATTTCCGAGATCCGCCATCAAAGATCCTTGTCCTCAGGCGTCATCGAGTCCCTTACTTCGGGAGGTTCCTCCTTCGGAAGGTCCTGCCTTCGGGCTCAACGCCGGCCACGCCGCGGGGCGCGGGCGTCCGACTCCGGTCCACGGCGTGCGCCCGGGCGGGAAATACTCAGCCTCCGCGATCAGCCATCGCTCCGCGCCGTCGCGGGCCCACCGGATTTGCATCAGTGCGCTCGCGCGCTCGTTCGCCAAGCGCACCTTGGAGATGTACTGGGCGCCAACCCGCGCGAGGCCCGGCGCCGTGTAACGATCGAACGGCCCCAGGCTCATCGCGTCGCTAATCGCGAGGCGATAGGCGTCCAGCGCGGGCGGCGCGACGTAGCCTTCGGCCGCGCCGACGTCGCCCGCGAGCACCGCGCGGGCGTGCGCCGCGATCGCCTCTAGCAGCTCGGGCGCTTTGACTGGCGGCCTCATCGGCTGCGCCCCAGACGGTGCGGTTCCTCGCGGTCGCGTTCCACTCCGGTGACCCCGCCCGACGCCGCGAGCAACTCCTCGAGCTGCGCGTGCCAACTCGCGGCGCGGCGATGCTTTTCGGGCGTGTCGAGCAGCGTGTCGAGCAGAACCAGGCCGCGCTCTACATGCCGCTTTTCGTCGTCGACCAGGTGCGCGAGAATTCTGAGCGTGGGCGGCTCGTAGACCGGGTTGGCCGCCGTGACGTGGGCGCTGTAGTGGGCCACCAGGTGCGGCTTGAGCACGCGATAGATTCCGGTGACCCGCTCGATCGTATCCTCCCACTGCTCCTTGTCCTCGATCGCGCTGATGAAGGTGATGAAGGCCTCATTGGGCGGGCGCGAGACCTGGGCCTGCGAGCGCAACTCGCCCAGACGTTTGCCCAGCGCGTCGGCGTGGAGCGCGCACTCGTAGACCTGCCGCGCCATCTCGAGCTTGACCGGGATTTCCGGGGTAAGCGCGATCCATCCAGCCATCATCCGCATCATGCGCTCTTCGGCGTAACGGTAGTTCATGATGAAGCCGGCGCTTTGCCGGACGCTGTAGACGCCCTCGAGCGTGCGCCGATCGTAAAGTTCCATCGCGCGGTGCACCGCCTTTTAGATTTCCGCCGCGCGCGCCGCGGGGTTGAAAAAACGGCCCTCGACCAGTGCCGCGACCTGCCGCCAGTAAGTTTCCTTGTCGGTTTTGCCCAGGTAATCGGCGCCCATCGCCCAGCCCGAGCAGAGCATGTGGACGGCCTGGACGACGCTGCGCAGATCGTCGTAGAAAAACACGTCCAGCCTGCGCCCGCGCTCGAGCACATTTTCGACTGTCGAAGTGTAGCGGCCGACAATCTGCTTGAGCGCGACGCGGTAATCGGGGCGGCGCGCCAGGTAACGCACCTCCTGGTTGAGCACGCAGAACGCTTCGCGGTACCGATCAATTACGTCGATCGCCGCGCGCATCAGCTCCAGCAGCTCGCGCCGCGGCTCGCCGCGGCTTTTGCCGCGAATCTGCGGCAGCATCTCGGCCAGCTCCGCGACCATCGATTCCGCCAGCAGCAGCAGGATGTCGTCCTTGCTTTGCAGGTATACGTAGATCGAACCGGCCGCCAATCCCGCCTCCACCGCGATCTCTTTGACCGTGGCCTCGTGAAACGACTTGTGCCTGAGCACCCGACAGGCGGCGGCGAAGATTTGCTGACGACGGACGCGCACCAGCACCTCGTCCTGATTCTGGTTTCTGAGCGGTTCGGGCACGGTTCGCGATGCCTCTTTGGAGCGTAGGGTTAGGAAGAGGTGTGAGGCCGGCAGTGCGGCGCCGCGCCCGGTAAACGCATGCAGCCGTGAAGTTTTCGGCAATGCTCCTCTTGTCACTGTTAATGAATGAACGTTCATTTGTCAACGCGGCCAGAATCGGCGGGAATTCAAAATGCAATGCATCGGGCATTTTGCAGCAAGATGCGCGGATCAACTCGCGCCGGCGTTCTGGTTTAGCGTCGATTTTGTCCACGATCTCTAAAATCGTTAGCAGGGTATGAAATTTGCGCTTGAGCCAGTCTCGTGAGGCTCTGGCGCAAGCGCGAAAAACCACAGCAGGCAGTTCGGCTCGGGCACAATTTCGTGGTCGGACCGCAGTGTCACAGCGATCTGTTTGGCCGGGCGGCGCGGCTTTATCACTGCATCCGATGCAAGTGGAGCTTTCTGGCCTGCGGACGCAAGGTCGTGGTTTTGAACGACGATGGAAGTCCGATCGTCGGTGAGGAAAGTCTCCGGCGATTCAATACTTTCGCGCACGGCCCTTGTCCCGTGCTGGAAGCGCCCGTATCGGCTCCCTTGACTGGCCCCGAATCTTTGCGTGTGCGATCGCGCATCGGGCAAAGTGATCCTTGCAAGACAGCTTCCCCCTCCCTCCCGGTCTCCATCTGGTCCGGCTGGTCTGGTCGGACTCGGCCTCTGCTGCGCGTGCTCACGCGGCCGCGAGAAACTTCAGCCAGGTAGTCCCGTACCCTCCGGCTCGAAGTCGCGGCTGCGCGCCATTGGCTCCCGCCGCGGGGGCCGGTTGGGGAGCGTCGGCGAAGCTAACCGGGAAGCCGGCGTCCGCGCTGGAGACGGCGCCGCCGTTGTCGGCCCCAGACGGGCGCAGGATTTATTGCACGGCGCCCGTGCCGCTGCTAACGAATGAACGCCGACTGGTTTGCTCTTCGAGCCCTGGGAGGGGCCGGTCCAGATGGCGCAGGCGCAGTACTTTCTCAAGCCGTCCCTGATGGAACGCATCTTCAATCGCGTCTTCGCCGTCGCCATCGGCTTCGGCGTCGGCCTCGCGCACAATTACGTACTCGAAGTAAGGGGCCGCAAAAGCGGCAGGATTTTTTCCGCCCCTGTAGACCTGCTCGAGTTCGACGGACGGCGCTATTTGGTCGCCCCGCGCGGCGAGACGAACTGGGTGCGCAATGCCCGCGCGGCAGGACAAGTCACGCTACGCAAGGGGCGCCGGCGCGAGGCGCCCGCAGTGCGCGAGGTCGGTCCCGCCGAGCGCCCGGCGTTGCTCAAGGCCTACCTGGACCGCTTCGCGCTGACCGTGCAGCGCTATTTTCCGCTTCCGAAGGAATCTCCCGCTTCGGAGTTTGCTTCGATCGCCGAGCGCTATCCGGTGTTCGAGCTGACGTCGGCTGGAATGAGGCGCGATCGCGCCTGAGCGCGCGACGCCTCTTGCGGATGGCGATCGCTGGCGGCCAACCGCCGCAAGGACGTCGCGAGGAGAAGCTCCGCGCTAGTGGGTTTCCAATTCGGTCTCGACGAAATCCTTGCTCGCCGGGTCCCAGCGAAAGGCCGCGGCGCGCGCGAACTTCGCGCCGCGTACGGAAATGACTATATAAATGGTGTCGGGATAGTCGGGCTCGCCGGGGTCGAACGAGCAGGCCTGTGCGCGGTCGGTCGCGGAGAAGTACGCGTCGTGGTCGGGATGCGAATGGTAGACGGCGCGCAGGCTCAAACGGCGGCGGTCGATCTCATTCATCACCGCCAGATGCTCCCGCGGTTCCATCAGAAAAGCCGTGCGCGCGTCACGTGCGAAAGCGACCGGGTCCTCGGCATGCATCCGGTTCTGGATGTTGGTTATGGGGTGCACTTCTTCGACCCCATCCGCGTCCGCGATACCGGCGTCGGTGCCGATGATAAAGCCGCAGCACTCGAAAGGGAATTCGCGCTCGGCCTGGGCGACAATGCGATCGAAGTTGGCTTTGCGAAGGGTGACGGATTTCATTGAGAGCTTTTCGAGGCGCTGGTGTTTTTTTTGCTCCGAGCTTACAGCGGCCAGCCTGCTGAAAACTTATCCGCTCCGGAGTGCCGCCACAACGCCGCGCGCGCCAGACGGAACGACGGCATCGTTCGGCTTGCCCGTGGCGCGTCCGCGCTGTAGGAAGTAGCTCGAAGCAAGTCGAGGCACCCTATCAAACTGTCCTTCGAGGTTTCTTTGGGAGAAGCAGGAAATGGAACGGACGGCGATTCGTCTTGGCGGCGTCGAGCTGAATTCTTCGGTGATGAACGCTTCGGGTCCGCACTCGGCCGAGCGCGGCGAGATCCTGGAGCTGAGCGAGCGCCATCGGGGCGCGCTGGTATTCAAGTCGTGCAACGTCGCGGGGCTCGACGCACCCGAGAATCTGAAGAACCGCGGCGTCGAGCATTTCGCCGCTATCGCGCGCGAGCTGGCGCCGCGCCACAAGGCGATCGTTGCCAGTGTGGTCGGCAATACTGACCACGAGATCGTCAAGGTCGCGAGCGTCCTTGACCGCGCGGGGGTGAAAATTGTTGAGCTCAACCTGGCCGACGATTACGTGATGAATTCGGTCGCGCCATTTGCCTCGTCGGAAAAGCTCAGGGCGATCATCGGGCGGGTGCGCGCGGAGATTAGCGCGGCGCTTGCGGTGAAGCTGCCGCCCAGGCCGGGCGCGATCGAGGCCAAGGCGATCGCCGAGTTGTTCAAAGAGACCGGCGTCGCGGTCGCGGTATGCGCCAACGACCTGCCCAAGGATTTGGAGATCGATATCGCAAGCGGGCGGATCAAGGACGCGGCGCGTCCGCTTTCGCAAGCGCATACGTTCTGGCGGCTCGCGGGCGGCGCGTACGACGTGGTGGCCGTGGGCGGAGTGAACACCGGGCGCGACGCTTACGTCGCGCATCTGACCGGCGCCAAGGCGGTAGGCGTCGGATCGGCCCTGATGAAGGAGGGCGCGGGGGCGCTCGGGCGTATCGATAGCGAACTGGATGAGTTGCTCGCGGAGAACGGCAAGAGTTCGGTGGACGAGATTCTGGGCCAGGCGCGCTTCGAGGGTTAGCCGGTTAAGGCTTGCGCTCTCCGCTCGTTGCCGGCGGTCGAATTTTCGCCACAAAAGGGTTGGCGGAAAAACCTGGATGCCGAGGGCTACTTGCTCCGTTTCCTACGGCTCTGATAGCTTCGGCGGACGGTCGCGCACGCAGGGCGCGGCCGCCTCGGCACAATTTCCAGTCCCCGTCGTCTAGCTCGGCCTAGGACACCGGCCTTTCACGTCGGTAACACGGGTTCAAATCCCGTCGGGGACACCACTAAATCGACCATTTGAACGCCTCGAGGTTTTGGCAGATTTCTCCAGCGCCAAAGTAGGCCCTGTCTCTCCGCGGCGCTGGCTTCGTGCGGCGCGCTGGTCGGGCGCAGCAGTCAGCGGTTGAGAGTTAATTCACAAAGGGGGTCGCTCAGGCGCTCGTCTTGAATTGCGGGCCGCCTTTCCTTACATAATTATGCAGACCTTCACAGTGAAGACGGCCCGACCGTGCGCAAATATATAACTCCAGGGTCAGTGCGAATTTTCGGTCTACCGAACACAGATCGCAACTTCGGGGTACGCGACAATGGCTCCGGTCAGATGTGGTCCGAGACCAAGCAAATCGGTTCCATCAACTATTGGACCGGTGATGTGGTCCTGGCCCAGGAGTACGTTCCTAAGGTTCGGTTCTGGCATGAACTGCGAATGTTGCTCGGACTTAACAGTGAGGCGTTGAATGTCCGATACGAATACGAATGTAAATACAAAGTGTCGTTTTTGGATATCGAGCCGATCCCGCAGCTACGCACGACTGACCCAGGTTGGACCGGGGATTTGAGTTTGACCGTGCGCCGGCGCAAAAGATAAGCGCACCTTTAAAAGGGCGCAAAAGCCCTGATCGAGATTAATCGCCCACCTGCGTAACCGAGCGACTCTCGCAGGCGAAAAGCACACACTCCCGCTGGCGAAAAGCGCGCCGCCGGGACGTGGCCGCCAAACGTCTGCGCCGCGCCCCAGAGGCTACTCCGCATGGGCAGGAAATTCGTGTTTCAGTCTTGAATGTAGGTGAAGAAGTCGATTTCTTCGTCAGCGAACACGAGCTTACCGGAAGGCTGGGTAGTGGCGACCTTGACGACTACTCCCACCACTTGAGTGGTAAGACCCATTTCCACCAGGGCCCAACACACCAGAGGGACATCGTTGAACGGCGACGCCTTGTAGCGGGCTTTCCAGGTGCCGGCCGGGATTATCTGGAGAATCTTGCGCAGCGCCGCTGCCATCTACGGGCCTCCTCAAAGGGCCTAAAGCAAGGTCTGATTCCCGCATCATAATATCCGAGATATTGCTCGGGCGAGAATCCCTTGCTGTGAGTTGGCGGTAAGGTCGCGGATGTCGCTCCGTTAGCATCAAAATTGAGGCTAGGGGCCGGGAAGGCATGACCTCGGCCGAGGCCGTTGCACATTGGTGGGGCTTCTGGAAGTCAATGTGCACTCACTTCTACCCCCCCCCCATCTCAGCGTTTTTTTGATGCGCGATGATCACCGGAGTGTCGCGACCGGTGAAATCTCCAAGGCCGTCGCGCGCGGCCTGATTAAAACCGCCCGAAACCCGCAGTGAGCGTTTTGAAAAGAAACCGGCTGCCGGTCGGCGGGATCGAACCACTCCGGTCGATGGCGATCTTATCCGCGTACCCTAATAGCCGACCGCACAGACCGTCCACGCCCGAAACCCTCTCGTCGGTCTTACCGTTTGGGTTTTGCATGATCTGGTCGACAAACTTCCATCCGATAGTTATAGCTGATTTAAAGCTAACATAGATATTTATTGATAGGCAAGAATGAATTAATCATAAATGAGGTAATGCCGCGTCCCATCGGGAGGCAAAATTGTGAAAAGAAGGCTCAAACTATGGACGAGTGCGGGGCGCAGGCTGCGCATCGTTCTTGAGAACTGGGGCTCAGGGTTGGATAACACTCACCGTCGCTGGATTCTCGGAGACGGCTACTGGCAGTGTCTGGACACCGGCGAGGTTGCACGGAAAACCCGGTCAACTGACCCTGAGACCCCTGGTTTCGGGGAAGGTGGGGATCGGGATCAGACCGCACCTTCGGCAGCGGAAGCTGGACCTAGCGAGTCTGCCGCTCGCTATGCAACGATTGCACGCCCACGCGGACAGACAGCGGTTTAATATGCCCTTTACGAGTTTTAAGCTCCTCTCTTGGGCATCGCTCGGCGTACGTGAATCTCCGCTAAATAAACTTTTGCCTTGCACGCATCCCATCTTGATTTGACATCAATAGATGCAATGAGGCTAGAATGGTCTAGTGTCAAAGTGAAACAGGCTACAAAACGTTGTCTGGATAATCTTCTGCTCAAGATGTACGTCAGATTGTGCCAAAAGCCGTCCGGGCAAACGTTAGCCGAATATGCCCTTATCTTCGCAGCGCTTAGCATAGCGGCGTTCGCGGCCTACCAGTCCATCGGGAACGGTGTCGTCGTTCTGGGCAATGGCCTCAGTAGCGAACTGACGAGTGTCTGAACGCACAAGTCTTAACGTCACGTGGCTTTTACGTAGAGCGCCTTTCCTTCCACGCCCGGACTCCGACGGACGGAGTCGCGCCCTGGACTCACAAAAGCCGAAGCCGACTAATCCGTCGGCTTTCCCTGCTCCAGGCACCAGCGGTCGATGGCTTCGAGGTTGAAACGCCAGTCGCTGCCAACGCGAAATCCTGGCAACTTCCCGTGCTTCAGCAATCGATAGATGGTGGTCCTATGGACCTGCAGGTATTCCGACAATTCATCGACGGTTAGGATGTCGCTTCGAACCATGACTTTCTGGAATCTCCTGTTTCGACATTTTGCAGCCGCAGCTTCCAAACCGGACAACTCGCGCCTTCGGCGACAAGCTTGGAAACTTCGCATTCCGGAGCCATCACTGCAAAAAGGCGAATTTTCCCAATGCTTTACTCGCTCGATTTCTCGCGAACTGACGAATGCTCCGGGTCCTGAGTCTGGCCATCCAGACCAGCCATGAGCCTTAAACTAATCTTCGCGGTCATAGCAACGAGGGTGAGCAAACCCAGCATTAAAGCGACGCCTACGAGAGTCATTTCACGCTCCTTCGAAAACGACTGACAGATCTTTTGCAAGAATCTTGAGACTTTTCGGCCATCTGCCTGGAATGGAACCTTTTTTTAGTCGCAGCCTATGACATCCTTTTGTTCGCTATATCTAGCATATATAACTATACGAGATTCTTTATTAGCTTACAATAGCCCATAATTGCCTTTACGGCGCACACGCAAATTATGGTTGCGCAGCTCCACGTACCTTAGGCCTCGAATGAATGGCGCTTGTAGGAGCGCCGAAGCGTCGATCGCAATAGGGGGTAGCGCGGGTTCGAGGTTCGAATTATCTAATGACGTAAACCCAGGGTTCAAATCCCGTCGGGACGCCAACGAAATGTCGTCGAGGCGACTGTTGACCATGGACAAATTCGACCCACGAACAACCGGCTTTGCTGATCATCAACATGACCAACGACTGCTCGGATGGGAAGGCGTTAGGCCGCTGGTGCCGCGGCTGGAAAAGCTGTTGAGCGAGGCGCGAAAGCGCTCGGTGATGGTCGTGTTCTCGTCGCTGGCCTTCTGTAACAACGGGGCTGACAGCGGGCAACTGGGAAAGTTCTGGCAGCCGATTGGAAAGGGCCAGGTCCTGGTCAAGGGAACCCCGGGCGCAACCGTCATGGCGGAATTGTCACCTAGGGCGGGCGAGCCGGTTTTGGAACGCAACCGCTACAGTGCGTTCTTCAATAGCGAACTCGACGCGATGCTGCGCGAGCGAGGTATCGAGACCCTCATCATCGGCGGCTATTCGACGAATTTCTGTTGCGATTCGACCGCGCGCGACGCCAATTTCAGGGATTACAACGTCGTCGTGCTCGAAGACGGCACCGCACCGATCGCATTGGAGGAAGCTGGCGGCAACGCGATCAGCGCCGAACAGGTGCAGAGGACCGTGCTAGCTAATCTGCGTCGGGGCTTCGCCCAGGTCGCGACCGTCGAAGAGGTCCTGCGCGCCATCAACGGAGCGTGATTCGTTTCGCATCCCGGCGGCGATGCCTGCCTGCTCGACGACGCGCGCTGTTTGGCCGGCTGACGAGCGCGGCCGTTCGGCGCCATTGCGGGGCACCCGCGAGCTATCGACGAACTATCGAATGACTCGAATTATGGCGTGGCCGGAGAAATGGGCTGGCGTGTCCAGATCAAAAGCATCCGCGGAAAACACGCTGTACACCAGATAGGAAAATTCCCTGCCGTCGCGTTCCGGGATTATGACAAACGCTTCAGGACGTTCATTGGCTGACGGATTCGGACAGCCGAACCCTATCATGATGGTCGGGTTATTGTCGGGGGTGCCAGTCGAGTACGGAAAGGGCGGCGGTGTGTTGGGCACAAAATCGCAAACGGAAATGCTAGTGTTGCCCGGGAAGCTGATGAGTTCCTCGAATGACGTCATCTTGCCATGTTTGAATGTCCATTTAGTGACCTGATGCAGCACCGTCCCGTTGGCGTCGGTACCGACACCTTCGCCGCCATATTTACCGTCGAGAATCTGCGCTCTGGCGCTGCCCGCACTCAGGGTTGCAGTGACGATCAGTGCTGCCGCGATGTAAGATATTTTCATCGTGTAGTCTCGAGAGAGCTCTTGTACGTGTGTGAAGCGCTGCCTTCTTACCTAAATGACGCTCTTTAGGCAATGGCTGTGCCAAAGAATGACTAACAAATCTTCCATGTTCTTAAGTGACTCGATCCAACGAAGAGACAATCGTACAATTCGCGGCGGGAATTATTTCCGATTCAGAGCGATGGAGCTGGGCTAACTCCGTTTACGACCGCAATCCAAGCGGGCGAGGGAAGGGCGACCGCTAAATATCGTACATCCATCGAGTAATACCCGCTCTTGTGACGCTTCCTCCATTAGCTCCTCGCTTGGCAGTCCGTAAACGATCGGACGGACGGGGTCCGAATCGCAGCTTGGATGCCTGAGCAATGAGTCCCCGGCGTCCTAGGCGTCTTGGGTCTCCTGGGACGCTGGGGTTTGCGGCTGCCGCGTGGGCGGTTCAGGTGCTCATAAGATTGGCGACGGACTGTTTTGCCCTTGCGCCGGTCCTTGCAAGGATCGGAAGTCCGGTCGATTATGGCTGCCACTGGTATGACTGCCACTGGCCTTTATGACTGCCATGGGCGCGGCGAGCGGGAGTTTGGGCGCAAGCGATACGGCTGCGGCCCGCGGCCCGAGCAAGGAGCTTATCCACGATGTCTCGGAACGAAGCTGCCACGACGGACTCAACCCAAACCATAATCCGCGGAGCCTGTCCGCACGATTGTCCCGACACCTGCGCGATGCTGGTTACCGTGAAGGACGGCCGCGCAACGGAAGTGCGCGGCGACCCCGAGCATCCGTTCACTCGCGGCGCGCTCTGCGTCAAGGTCAACGACTATGTCGAGCGCGTCTACAGTCCCGAGCGCGTGCTTTATCCCCTGCGGCGCGTCGGCCCCAAGGGGGGCGGCAAGTTCGAGCGGATTGGATGGGACGCGGCGCTGGACGAGATCGCCAGCCGCTACCGGGCGATCATCGCCGAGCACGGCGCGCAGGCGATTTTGCCCTACAGCTATCTCGGCACCGAAGGTCTGCTGAACGGCCTTAACGTAGGCGACGCGTTTTTCAACCGGCTGGGCTCCTCGATTAGCGAGCGCACTTTTTGCGCCTCGGGCGCTATCACCGGCTACATGATGACCGTCGGTCCGACGCCGGGAACCGACCCGGAAAGCCTGGTTCACTCGCGCTACATCGTCATCTGGGCCTGCAACGTAATCAGCACCAACCTCCACCTGTGGCCGATTATCGCGGAAGCGAAGCGCCGCGGCGCCAAGGTGGTGGTGATCGATCCGATACGCAATCGCACGGCCGCGGCAGCCGACTGGCATATCCCGATCCGGCCCGGAACCGACGGCGCGCTGGCGCTTGGATTGATCAACGTAATAATCGGCGAGAACCTGACCGACAATGACTATATCGAGAAATATACAGTCGGTTACCCGGAGCTGAAGGAGCGCGCGCGGGAATTTCCGCCCGAGCGTGTTTCGAGTATCACCGGGATTCCCGCCGCGGACATCGTACGTCTGGCGCGCGAATACGCGAGCACTCAGCCCGCGGCGATTCGCTTCGGCGTCGGAATTGAGCGCCAGGCGGGCGGCGGCCAGTGCGTGCGGGCGATCTCTTGCCTGCCGGCGCTCGTGGGCGCGTGGCGCAAGCCCGGCGGCGGCCTGGTCTTCATGCCGAACTTCGCCTTCCCGATCAAATACGACGTGCTGATGCGCCCGGACTTCATCCGGCCCGGCACTAGGCATATCAACCAGTACCAGCTGGGTGCGGCGCTCAGCGGCGAAATGGGGCTCGCGCCGCAGATCAAGGCGTTATTCGTTTACAACTCGAACCCGGTGGTGGTTGCGCCCGACCAGGATCGAATGGTAGCCGGCCTCTCGCGCGAGGATCTGTTCACGGTCGTGAGCGAGCACTTCATCACCGACACGGCCGATTTCGCCGATATTGTGTTGCCCGCGACCACCCAGCTCGAACAGTTCGATCTGATGTTCTCCTGGGGACATCTCTACCTGACGCTCAATATGCCGGCGATAGCGCCTCTCGGCGAAGCCGTCCCGAACACCGAACTGTTCCGCCGCCTGGCGGCGCGCATGGGCTTCGAGGACGCGTGTTTCAAACGCACCGACGAAGAGACCGTGCTCGCAATTACCGACTGGAAGTCCCCCGCATTGAGCGGTATCGACCTCGAGCTGCTCAAGCGCGACGGCTATGCGCGGTTAAAGGTGGGCACGCCGGAGAGTTTCGCGCCGCACGCGCAGGGCAAGTTCCCGACCGCGTCAGGCAAGACCGAATTCGTCTCGTCGATGGCCGCGCGGGGAAACTTCGTCCTGCCGCTCTTTCGCCAGGGATCGACTCAATTTGAGCCGGGCGCCGCTGCCGTCGATCCGATTCCGAGCTACATCCCGCCGCGCGAGTCTGCCCAGACCAATCCGGCGCTGGCGGCGCGTTATCCGTTGAATATCATTTCGCCCAAGTCGCACGCTTTTTTGAATTCCTGCTACGCGAATATGCCGCACCAACGCCGGATCGCCGGCGAGCAGGGCCTGACGATTCATCCCGCGGACGCCGCGAGCCGCGGGATCGCCGAGGCGCGAGTCGTGCGGGTCTTCAACGATCGTGGCTCGTTCGAGGCGGTGGCGCATCTGAGCGACGCGGTGCGGCTGGGCGTGGTGGTCGCGCCGCTGGGGTTCTGGCGCAAGTTCAGCCGCTCGAACAGCACGGTCGCCGCCGCGAATTCGCCAGTGCTGGCCGACCTTGGCAACGCGCCGACGTTTTCCGACAACCTGGTCGAAGTCGAAGCGGTGCAGTAGCCACTGCCGCGCGGCGACCTTGCAAGCCTCGAGCGGCCGGCGGCCGATTTGGTTTCATCCCGGCGACTGCCAACGCGGCGGGTACAAAATCTCGCGGCTGTGCTATGAGAGAGCCAATCCGGTTTTAGAAAGGAGAATTTTATGAAGATAGGGTTTTTCGCCGTCGGAATCGGCCATCTGGCGCGTCCCGACCTGGTAAAGACCGTGGCCGTGAATGCCGAACGGCTGAACTTCGCGACCGTCTGGGCGCCGGAGCACGTGGTTCTGCTCGACAAGCACATCTCCAAGTACCCCTACTCCAAGGGCGAATTCCCGCTGCCGCCGGACACCGCCTTCGCCGATCCGTTTACCACGCTCGCCTACGCCGCGGCCTACACCACGCGGGTCAAGCTGGTCACCGGCATCTGCCTGGTGCCCGAGCACAACCCGGTCGTGCTGGCCAAGGTGGTCGCGACGCTGGACCATCTGAGCAGCGGGCGCCTTACCCTGGGCGTCGGTGTCGGATGGCTGGAGGAAGAGTTCAACGCAGTCGGCGTGCCGTGGGAACGGCGCGCACAACGCACGCGCGAGTGTATCGATGCGATGCGCAGTCTGTGGCGCGACGCGCATAGCAGCTACCGAGGCGAGTTCTACAAGTTCGACAACGTGCGCAGTTATCCCAAGCCAGTTCGCGGCGATGTCCCTATATGGTTCGGCGGCGAGAGCGGCCCGGCGCTCAAGCGGGTCGCGGAGTATGGCGACGGATGGTGCGGCTTCAATCTTTCGGCCACCGAGGCGGCGGATAAAATGAAGCATCTCGACCAACTGATCAAGGCGGCCGGGCGTAAGCGCTCCGACATTTATATGGCGCTTTCGCCTTACACCAAGCCGATCACCAGGGATGACCTCAAGCGCTATCGAGATATCGGCGTCGACGAACTGGGGCTGATCGAGTTCGCTCCGCCGTCCAGCGAGCGCGACATGATCGCCAAGATGGAACAAATCGCGCGCGACTGGGTCGAGCCGGCAGCGAAAATCTAAAGTACCAAATGCATTGCGGACGGCCCGGCCTCGCGAGGAGAGCACTCTGCGAGACCGGGCCGTTGCTTTCCCTTGCATTGTGCGATCGCGGCGAGCGCGCAGATGGAATTGCGTCCTTTAGGGGGTGCCCATATTATGAAACCAACAGATCGCTTTTTCGTATTTAGAGTCAGCGCCCGCGTCGGCAAGAATCAGCGCAAGAATCAGCGCAAGATATAACGCGAATAAGCGAATGTCTGCTAGGAAGAGTCCCGTTCATCCAGTGGAAACAGAGTAAGTGGGCGCCAACCCGCAAATCGAGAGCGCAACCGAAAGCGTTAAAGTTATCGCGTCCGGCTCTGGCCACGCGCGAGTGCAAAGCCTTACGCAGGTCTCTGCCCACGCCGGGCCTCAATTGCGCAGTTGGCTCGCGCGCATTCTAAGATTCAGGCTCGAACTGATCCTGATTGTCGTGCTTGGCGGATTCGCCCTTGGATCGAGGATGAGCGCGGCTCCGCTGGTGGACTGGGACGAGGCGACTTACGCCGAGGTGGCGCACGAGGCAGTCGCCAATCACAGCTACGTTGACTTCACCTGGAATGGGCGGCCCTACGTTAAAAAGCCGCCGCTGCTTTTCTGGGCGATCGCCGGATCATTCAAGATGCTGGGGGAAAGCGAGTTCGCGGCGCGGCTGCCCTCGGTGGTTGCCGGCCTGGCGACCTTGCTTTTGATCTACCTTACCGCGGCGGGCGTCGCCGGACGGCTGGCCGGGACGCTGGCGGCGCTGGCGCCGCTGCAATTTTACTTTTTCATCGCGCGCGGCGGACGCGACTGCGCGACCGACGCGCCGCTGCTCTTTTTTCTGACGCTCGCGCTCTATGCGATATTGCGCGCGCGCGAGGATCGGCGCCTTTGCGCGCTGGCCGGGGTGGCGAGCGGTCTCGCGATTTTGAGCAAGGGGCTGGCGGGTACGATCCCGCTTATTATCGCGCCGCTGGCCATGTTTGTGTTGCCAGGTTTCGAAGCGATCGGGCTTGCCGGGCTGGCGATCATATTCGGATGCGCGGTCGCGGTCGCGGCGCCGTGGTATGTGTATGAGGCCCTTTACAATCCGGGTTTCTGGACCAGTTTCGTTCATCACGAGACGCTCGCCCGCGTCGCGCGGCATCTGGAAGACCAGACCCACTCAGACTGGTACACGCTTTACGGTTTCTGGCAGGAGGTCCGCTTTCTGTGGCCTCTCATCCTGCCCGGGGTTGCGCTCACCATAGCCGCGGTGGGAAGCCGCACGGTGCGAGGCGCGCTGGCCGGCGCGGCCCGCCGGTGGAGATCGATCAGCCCTGCGACGAGTCTCTGGATCGTATGGCTGGCCGTTGCGCTGGGCGCCGCCTGTGCAGTGCAGACCAAGCTGCCCTGGTACGTGCTACCGGCGTTAGTGCCGACGGCGTTGCTGGCGGGAACGCTGGGTGCGCGCGCGTTGGAGTATCGCGGTCCCATGAGAACTGCGGTGTCGGGACTGGGCGTGCTGGCGCTGGGACTGATACTCCTGCATGTGCCGGCTCGCTGGCGCACGATCGTCCGCACGCACAATCGTGAACGCGTGCGCAGCACGCCAAGTTACGTAATGGGGCTCAAGGCGCTCCGTACCGCGGCCCTGCGCGACGGCGGTGCCCTGTACTTCGCTGGTAACGAACTGCCGACGCTGGTCTACTACGCCGGCATGCACGTCGAGTTCGTCAGGGCTCCGGGCGGCCTCGAACCGATCACGGATCCTGGCGCGGGCTTGACTCTGCCTTTGGATCCCAACGATCTTGCGCTGGTGGATTCGCAGGGCGAACTGGTGCCGATCGCCAACTTCACGCGCGAATGGGTCATCGATGGTCCCGGCGCGCCTTCCAACGCCGCTCGCTAGGCGCGCTGGCCTCGATCGGCGGCACGTCGCGCGCGCGGCCGCGACGCCCGATACGGCGCTCTCGTTGGCGTTTGCAATTTGACCCGGACATTGCTGTACACTGCGGACGGTTTAAGCCATCGCGGCCGGCCGATTCGGCGCCGAATCGCGGCGCCCGCCGCCGCGTACCACGAAGGGGACGCTCGCCATGTTGAAAAGCGAAAAGCGCATTCTCACGACCCATGTCGGCAGTCTGCCGCGCAATCCAAAGCTGACCGATCTGCTGCTCCGGCAGGAACGCGGCGAGGCGATCGACGAGAAGCTGCTCGATCGCGAATCCGAAGCCGCCGTCGCCCACGTGGTCGAACGGCAACTGGCTGCCGGCATCGACATTGGCAACGACGGCGAGCAGCCGCGGGTCGGCTTTCAGACCTATGTGCCGCAGCGCATGAAGGGCTTCGGCGGCGAGAGCCAGCGACCGACACCGTGGGACATGCGCGAATTTCCCCAGTATGTCGAAGTCATGCGAAAGCGTGGAATGTTGGGCGGCGCCAAGGTCTTCAACGCGCCACAGGCGATTGGCAAGCTCAGTTACGAAGACCTTGGAGCGGTGCGCCGCGAATGCGACATGTTCGATAAGTCGGCGGCGAAAAAGTTTCCCGAGCGCTTCATGACCGCGGCCGCGCCGGGCATCATCGCCACCACGATGCTCAATGGCGGATATTTCGATACCCACGAGCGCTATGTCATGGCGGTCGCCGACGAAATTCGCAAGGAATACGAATACATCCACTCCCGCGGTTACATCCTGCAACTCGACGCGCCCGATCTTGCGATGGAGCGCACGTTCCTCTACCAGGACAAATCGGTCGACGAGTTCGTCAAGATCGTCGAGCTGCATATCGCCGCCGTCAATCGCGCGGTCGCCAACATCCCGCCCGATCGTGTCCGCCTGCACGTATGCTGGGGTAACTACGACGGCCCGCATATGCACGACGTCCCGGCCGAGGCCATCCTGCCCGCCATTTACAAGGCCCGCGTCGGTGCGCTGGCTCTGGAAGGCGCAAACCCCGCCCATGAACACGAGTACAAGGTGCTGGCCAAGCTGCGCCCACCCGACGGGATGCTGATCATTCCCGGGGTTGTCGATTCGACTTCCTGCTTCGTCGAGCATCCCGAGGTGGTGGCCGATCGAATCTGCCGCGTGGCCGAGGCGCTGGGGGATCCCAAGCGCGTAATCGCGGGTGTCGATTGCGGTTTCGGCACGTTTGCGGCGTGGGAGATGGTCCCAGAGGATATCGTGTGGGCCAAGCTGGGGGCGCTCCGCAAGGGCGCGGACCTCGCCACCAGCAGGCTCTGGAAGTAGGACCGTTCCAGGACTGCCGTGCCGCCCGCTCAGCCCGCGGCGCGGCGTCACTTCAGTATGGGAAAATCTTAGTGCGGCAGCAGATGCTGGAGCACGTGCGGCAGCAACACGTAGGTCAGGCCGCCGGCCAGCACCAGCAGGGCGGGATTGATGTGCCGCCACATCAGCAGCGCGAAGATTGACCCCGCGATCAGCATGCTGGTCAGGTTGAAGATCGAAAGCCGCGCGATAGCATAAGTGCCCGCCAGCATCAGGCCGATCGCGACCGGAGCCATCCCATGCTGAACCGCCCGCCGCCACGGCGAATCTTTGAAATGCACCCACAGCCGGTTCGCAACCAGCGTGAGAATGCAATCCGGAAGGAAGAAGGCCAGCCCCACCACCAGCGCGCCCAGCGCGCCCGCCATTTTCTGGCCGATTAACAGCACCATCAGCATGTTCGGCCCCGGCGCGACCTGGCCGAGGCTGTAGATGTCGCGAAACTGGCTTTTGGTGACCCAGTGAAACTGATCGACTGTCATGTGCTGCATCGCAGGCAGCACGGCCGTGCCTCCGCCAACCGCCAGAATCGCCAGCAGCATGAAGACCCAGGTTAGGTTGAACAATTTCGCCATCGCGCGTTGGTCCCGTTGCCTGTCAGTGACGGAGGCCGATGTAGCGCCGATGGCGCAGGCGCTCGCGCAGGTGGCGAGTGCGTTCCTCCAGCGATTCGTGACTGGCACCCGGCCGATAGAGCAGTATCGCCGTCGTGCCAATTACCAGCAGCACGATGTAGAGCGGAATGCGCAGGATACTCACTGCGACGAACGTCGCCACGATTATCGCCAGGTCAAGCGGTTTGACGAACTGCTTGTGCCCAAGTTGCAGCGTCACCGTGCTCAGCAATCCGACCGCCGCCGCGGCCACGCCAGTCAGGAACATCTTGACCTGCGGATTGTGCGATTCCTCCTGCCAGACGGCGCCCAGACCCATGATGATTATCACTCCGGGGAGAACCAGCCCCGCCACCGCCACGAGGGCGCCCGGAATGCCGCGCAGGTTGTCCCCGATGATCACGCTCATGTTGATCGCGTTGAGCCCGGGCAGCGTCTGGCTTATCTCGAGCGCGTCGAGGAAGGCCTCGTCGTCGAGCCATTTGGTGTCACTCACCGTGTACTCGCGTAGATAAGCGACCACGCCGCCGCCGAAGCTTATGGCGCCGGCCGTCAGAAAGGTCCAGAAAATCGTTATCAGCGGCACCAGCGCCGCGGACTCCGCCTCGGCCGCCGCGATCGCGTCATTCATGGTGATTGACCGGCTTGTGTCCCATCCCATAAACCATCGCGGTCTTGGTGGTGCCCAGCGCGACCCAGTCCCCACACTCTTTCTGGATTTCCTGGAAAAACTGCTCCGACAGCTCGCGCGGTTTGCGATGCAGCGAGGCCAGGCCCTCGAATTTCAACTGATAACCCAACTCAGCGATCATGTCGCGGCCGCTCGAACGATTGCGCCAAACCGCCACCGAGGCCTTGCACTGCACCTTGCCGCCGAAATCCAACTCGCCCAGGTGCACCAGCGTTTCGTCCACGGTCACGTCGTTGACAACACCCATCGTGGCCTTGGGATTGGCGCTGCGCACCTTCTGCAGCGCGGGAAAGACCTGCGAAATGATCTCGAAGCGCTGAGTCAGGATGACGTTGGGCGTATCGAGTTCGCAGCCGTTGACGTAGAGCATCCGCATTCCGGCCAGCTTGTCCTTGAGCTGGAGAATCTCTTCCTTGAATTTTATCGTGTAGATGCAGGGCAGCAGCGGATGCATGTCGACTGCGGCCGCGGCCTTGGCGTCCGGATTGCGGTAGCGGATGGTGAGCTCGAAGTTCGGCTCGGGATGGCCTTTCTTGAAGAAAGTTCGCTTACGCAGGATGAAGCCGTCGGTGTAGAGCTTGAAGTGTGGCGTATCGTAGAAGACGACCTCGCGGAGGTGCGGTTCGTGCTTCTCGGATTTCTCCAGGTGAATTCCCAGACCCTTGGCGACGCGATGAGCGTGTTTGTAGAACTTGTGAAACCCGTCCTCGTCGGCGAAGCGCTCCGGCTTGAGCAGCAGCTTGTATTCCCGGTAGTGGATCTGGGCTTCAGGACCGAACGCGCCGATTTCCCGATTGTGCTTTTCCTCGCCATGACTCATGATTCGTGGTCACTCCCCCGAAGTTGCGAGCAACGTTGCCGGAATTTTATACGAGGTTGAGAGGCTCGTACCACAGGCTTGGCCGTTCTTGACCGCCCCCCATAGACAATATCTCGAACCCGAGTATCAGTACGATTAAGCCTCGTCAATCTCAAGCTTGGTCGCTCGCCGCGTTCGCGCCAGAGAGGTCAACGTGACTGATGGCTGACCAGCCGGCCCGTCCGCAAACGTGGGATCGCGACGGCTCGATTTAGCGCCCTGACATGGTATACAGGGTGTCTATATACCGGGAGAGACAATGATGAACACCGATGCGCCCGTGGGAGTACTCGACGGCTATAAGGTCCTCGATTTTACCCAGTACGTCGCCGGCCCGACGGTCACCCTGATGATGGCCGAGATGGGCGCGGAGGTCGTCAAGGTCGAACTCGCGCCGGGCGGAGACAAGACCCGGCTTGCACCGATGCAGGTCAACGGAAGGAGCGGATATTACGTCCAGCACAATCGCGGCAAGAAAAGCCTCTGTGTCGATCCTAAATCCCCCGAGGGCCTCGCGATCCTCAAGGCCCTGGTGGCCAAGGTGGACGTGGTGGTGGAAAATTTCGCGCCCGGCGTGATCGGACGGATGGGTCTTGGCTGGGAGACGGTGAAATCGATCAACCCGCGTGCCATCATGTGTTCGGTTTCGGCCTTCGGTCAGACCGGGCCGCTCTCGAGCCAGCCCGGCTTCGACACTCTGGGCGCCGCCTACGCCGGGATTACCAGCATGGGAGGCGAGCCCGACGGCCCGCCTTACGTGGTGATGGCGGCGATCGGCGACGTCAGCACCGGAGCGCATGCGATGGGCGCGATAGCCTGCGCGCTGCTATATCGCGAGCGCAGCGGCCGCGGTCAATACCTCGACCTGTCGCTACTTGATACTTACTTCCATTACCATGAAGCAAGTGTGCAGATACATAGTCTAAGCAAGGGCGCGTACAAGCCGATGCGCTCAGGGCTGCAGAACTTCTATCTCGCGCCGGTCGGCGTGTTCAAAGCGCAAAAGGGCCACATCATAATCATGTGTCCGATGGATCATATCTTCGCGCTTTTGTGCAATGCGATGAGCCGGCCGGAGCTGGCGCAGGACCCGCGCTTCATCGACAACGAGTCGCGGGTGAAAAACTGCCCGGCGCTGGTGGATGAGATCGAAAGCTGGCTCGCCTCGCTGCCGAGCGATGCGGCCGCGTTAGCCGCGATGCAGGAGCATCGGGTGCCTTGCGCGCCAGTGCTCTCGGTCGAAGAAGCGATCAATCATCCGCATCTGCGCGAGCGCGGCACTATCCGCAAGGTGCACGATAGGCTCCTCGGCGAGTTCGAGTTGCCGGGTTTCGCGCTGCGCTTTTCGGACTTCCCCGCGCAACTCGATCTCGAAGCGCCGTTTTTGGGCGAGCACAACGCCGAAGTGCTCGGCGACTATCTCGGCTATACGGCGGAGCAGGTCGCGGACCTGGAACGCCGCGGCGTGATTCGCCACGAGCAGCGCTGAGCGGCACGGTTCATTATGGAACGGCGGGAGATTCCGGATCGCCCGACGCCTCGAATTCGATGCCGCCGATTCGTTCTGCGATGGCGCTTCTCATGATATTTTTTTTCGCGCTGGCAATGATCACACCGCGCCCAGGAGGCCACGCACCCGGAAGTTTGGGTATGTACCGGACTGGCACCCTACACAGTACAGAGCGGAAGGAATTACCTCGCGCCGGTGGCTTTACGGCATTCCAGGATTCATCGGTACTGCCATCATCTGCTGGCTCTACAGTTTGATCTCGCGCAGAAATGGGCGCAGCGCTTCGACCAGGCCACGCGGATTGTCGCCCTGCACCGTGTGCGCGGCATCCTCGATTCGGATCCAGCGTCCGTTCGGCAGCGCGCTCGCGAAACTTGCCGCGCTCTCGTCGGTCAGCACGTCGCTCTTCGCGCCGCGCAGCACCAGCGTCGGGCAGGTCATGTGAGCGACCTCGTTCATGATCTCTGCCTGCCGGGCGCGCAGTGACTCGGGCGTGGGGCGGGCGCGATTGGGATCGTGTTTCCACGTCCATTTCCCGTTGGGCAGCTCCCGCAGGTTGTGCAGCAGGCTCCGGCGCAGCAGCGCCGGATTGCGCAGCGGATTGAATGCCATCGCGCGTTCCACGAACGCGTCGACCGAGTCCAGCTCGCGATCCTGGGAGAGGAAATTGCGTATGCGCGCGGTGCCGCTCGGATTAAGCTCGGGAGCGACATCGACGAGCACCAGCCCGGCCATCCGGCGCGCGAACTTGGCCGCGTAGGCCATCGCGGCAAAACCGCCCATCGAATGGCCGACCATCAGCGGGCGCTTAAGGTCGAGTTTCTCGATGAAGTCCTCGACGTCGCGCACCTGGCTCGGCAGGCTGTAGTCGCCGACCGGCGACCACTCGCTGTCGCCGTGGCCCCGCTGGTCGAGGGCGAGGCAGTGGTACTCGCCGCGCAGCGCGAGGCACACCAGGTCCCAGGTATGCGCGTTAAGCCCGCCGCCGTGGAGGAAAAGAATCGGATGGCGTCCCGTCGTGCCCCAGTCGAGGTAATGGAAACGCATCCGGTTGACCACCACGTCGTGGTCCTCGGGCAAGGTGAAACGCGGTACTTCGAGCCCGGCGACCTCGGCGGCCAGCTTCAGGTGCTCGAGTTGCTCCGATACTTCCATCATGGTCCTTTAGTCCTCGCGATCTATTTGGTTGTGCGTCCGGCACGCCGGATCGCTCACAGTTGCATTTTATTCGTTATCAAAGCCCGCGCTGCAACGGCCGGTGCGGTCGCCAGTAATCAGGTTGAGCCTCCGATCAACTGGTAATCCAACGGATACGGTTCCCCGCAAGACACTCGCTTGCAAAATACTGCATCCGAAGGCTAGGCTTTGCGCGCACGAGTTGGATTTAGCATGCGGCGCGACGTTGCTTCGCGCGAGGCCTGTGGTTGGTGCGGGTATGGCTGGGCCTTATACTGCTAATGCGTTCACCCTAGCTCCGGCCTCGCCCCAGGCGGCCGCGATTTCGAACCTCTTCGCCGGCACCCTGATTTTTCTCGGCGCGATCCTCACGCTCGTAACATTTCTCGTTATCTATGCGGTTATCCGTTATCGCGACCGGCCGGGAGCGCCGGAGGCGCAGCAGATTTTCGGCTCGCGCCGGCTCGAAATCATCTGGACGGTGGTGCCAATCCTGTCGCTGGCAGTGCTGACGGGTTTCATGATGCGCGCCATGATCGCCAGCGACCCGCCCACCGCCGACGCCAGGCCAGACCTCAGAATCGTCGCCCATCAATGGTGGTGGGAAATTATCTACCTCAAGTCCGGTGTGACCACCGCCAACGAAATACATATTCCGGTTGGAAAGCGCCTGCTGGTCGATTTTCGCTCGGCCGACGTGATTCATGATTTTTGGGTGCCTGCGCTGGGACGCAAGATCGATATCGTCCCCGGCCATCCCAACCGCCTCTGGATCGAGGCCGACCACGGCGGCACCTACCTTGGAGCGTGCGCGGAGTTCTGCGGCAATGAGCATGCGTGGATGCGCATTCTGGTGATGGCAGATCCGCCCGATGAGTTCGCGGCCTGGATAAAACAGCAGTCCGCCGTCCCTCCCAAGCCGGTCACGGCGGATGAGCGGCGGGGCGCGGAGATTTTTCGCGAGAACATCTGCACCAACTGCCACCTGCGCAGCGTGGGCCCCGATCTCATGCACGTCGCGAGCCGTCGCACACTCGCCGCGGGTGCGCTCGAGAACACGCCAGCGAACCTCGCCGCCTGGCTGCACGATCCCAACAATTTCAAACCCGGCAGCAACATGCCCGATTTCAAGCTGAGCGCCGACGACCTCCGTGCGCTCGTCGCGTTCCTGGAGACGCAAAAATGAAAGAGGCGGCGATTCCCGGAGCGCTCGGCGACGAGTCGTTCGAGCAGGAGGCGCGCGAGGGCTGGCTCAGCTGGGTCGCCTCGGTCGATCACAAGCAGCTCGGCATCATGTACTTGCTGGGCGCGTTCATCTTTTTCCTGGTCGCCGGGATGCTGGCGTTGTTGATGCGGGTGCAGCTCGCCGTGCCCAATAACCACTTCCTCAGCCCGCAGATGTACAACCAGTTCTTCACCATGCATGGCACCACGATGATCTTTTTGGTGGTGGTGCCGCTGCTGGTCGGGTTCGCGACCTACATGGTCCCGTTGATGATTGGCGCGCGCGACATGGCCTTTCCACGGCTCAACGCGCTGAGTTTCTGGGTGCAGATTTTCGGCGGAGTGATGCTCTACTTCAGCTTCGCCACCAGTGGGGTCAACGGCGGCGCGCCGGCGGTGGGCTGGTTCTCATACGCGCCGCTTAGCGAGACCGCTTACTCGTACGGTCCCGGCGTGAACTACTGGATCCTCGGACTGCTCGGCATCGGCGTGGGCACGCTCACCGCCGGGATCAACCTGATGGCGACGATCATCGCCATGCGCGCGCCCGGAATGAGTATCCGGCGCCTGCCGCTGTTCGTCTGGATGACGCTGATAACCGGCTTTCTGATCGTCGTGGTGATGCCGATACTCAACGCGGGTCTGGTGATGCTGCTGGCCGATCGGCTGCTCAATGCGCATTTCTTCCGGGCCGAAACCGGCGGCTCGGCGGTGCTGTGGCAGCATGTTTTCTGGGCCTTCGGCCATCCCGAGGTCTACATCATGGTCCTGCCTGCCTTCGGAATCATTTCCGAGGTGATCCCGGTGTTCTCGGGCAAGCCCATTTATGGTTACGAATTCGTCGCCGCGTCGACCCTGGCGATCGCATTTCTAAGTCTCACCGTGTGGGCGCATCACATGTTCGCGGTGGGACTGGGCCACGCCTTCGATATGTTTTTCGCCATTTGCAGTATGGCGATCTCGGTGCCCACCGGAATCAAGATTTTCAACTGGACCGCGACGATGTACCAGGGACGGGTGCGATTTACGACCGCGATGCTGTTCGCGGTCAGTTTCCTTTTGATGTTCACGATCGGCGGACTCTCGGGCATTGCTTTCGCGGTGGTCCCGATCGACTGGCAATTGACCGACAGCTATTTCGTGGTTGCCCATTTCCACTACGTGCTCTTCGGCGGCACCGCCTTTGCGCTGTTCGCAGGTGTGTACTACTGGTTCCCGAAAATCACCGGCCGGATGCTCGATGAGCGCTGGGGCAAGGTGCATTTCTGGCTCACCTTCATCGGTTTCAACCTGACTTTCATGATCCAGCACGTGCTCGGAATGCTCGGGATGCCACGCCGGGTGTTCACCTATCCACCGCTGCCGGGATGGGAAGCGATGAACCTGCTCTCGACGGTCGGCGCGTTCGTGCTCGCGTTTGCGGTGTTGATCCTCATGATCAATGTCGCGATCTCGCTCCGCTCAGGAAAAATAGCGGGCGACAATCCGTGGGACGCATGGACGCTCGAATGGGCGACCACCTCGCCGCCACCGGTGGAGAACTTCACGCACGGCGTGCCGCCGATTAATGGTCGGCGACCGCTGTGGGACCTGGCCCATCCGGATCGCACCGACGCAATGATGATGAAGCTGGCAGGGTGAGCGATAGCGATGGCTGACAAAATAAGCCCCGACCGGACGCTGCCTGACAAGACCAAGCTGGGAGTCGGCTTGTTCCTTTTCTCCGAGGCGTGGTTTTTCCTGATCCTGCTGCTCACGTACATGTACTTCCACTCGCTGCCTGCCGACGGGCCCGGCGCCGCCAACAGCCTCAACGTGATGCACACGCTGGTGTTCAGCGTCTGTCTGTTCCTGAGCAGCGCGACGATCCACCTGGCGGCGGGCAGTTTCCGAAAGGGCGACCGCAGCAGGGTCAACCGCTGGCTTGCGCTAACCGTCGCGCTCGGCGCGATTTTTCTGTTCGGCCAGGTGCGCGAGTATCTGGGGCTCTTCGCGCACAGCGTCACCATCAGCACCAACCTGTTCGGTTCGACGTTTTTTACGCTCACCGGATTTCATGGCTTGCACGTGCTGGTCGGCCTTGTGGCGCTGATGGCGCTTTTGGGTATTGGGATGAGCGGGCGGCTCGGCGACGTCAAACCGTCGGGCTTCGAGTGCGTAACGATATATTGGCATTTCGTCGATGCGGTGTGGGTGGTGATATTTACCGCGGTGTACGTGTGGCCGCTCATCGCGTAACGGCCCCATTGGACTGAAAACCGGCGCAGCAGGCAAAAATGGCCGAGATACTGCGAGCGTGGGACCCGGACCTGTCCGTGCTGATCGGATGCGCGGCGCTGCTGGCTGCCTATGGGTACGCGCATCGAGGCGATTTCTCCCGCGCGAAATGGTTTGTGGCCGGCGTGGCCGTGATGCTGTTCGCGCTCATCTCGCCCCTGGACGTGCTCGGCGACGAATACCTGTTCAGCGCCCACATGCTGCAGCATCTGCTGCTCGAGCTCGTGGTCCCGCCACTGCTGCTGCTCGGTATCACGCGGCGGTTTGCGTGGATGGTGCTCGAGTACCGCGCGCTCGGCCGTATCGAGCGCGGGCTGGGAAATCCGCTGGTGGCCTGGACGCTGGGTATGGCGACGCTCGCGCTGTGGCATCTGCCATGGCTTTTCGATACGGCGCTCGGCAACGAATACGTCCACATTGTGGAACATCTGTGTTTCATGGTGACCGCGACGATCTTCTGGTGGCCGATCCTGGCGCCGCTGCCGCAGTGCCGAATCTCGCCGCTATGGGTGCAGGTCTATCTGCTGGGCGGCGCGATGGCCAACAGCCTGCTTGGCATCTGGCTGACGTTTGCTCCCGCGGGACTCTACGCGCCTTACTTGCATCCAGCCGATTCGCTGCACGTGGCCGCGCTGCTGCGGGGCGGATGGGGGCTGACGCCGGCGCTCGACCAGCAGGTCGGAGGACTCCTGATGTGGGTGGGCGGCGGCTTCGTGTTCCTGGCCGTGATGGTCGTGCTGTTCCTGCGCTGGTTCGGGATGGCCGAGAGGGATGGCGTGGCGCCCGCGGCGGCGGGCTTTTAGGAGAGATGCGGATGACATTGGAAGACGCGCCGCGGCAGCGCGAGGGCGAAGCAGGCGGGTGGAGCACGCCTTTGCCGGAGAAGACCCCTCCCGCGACATACGCGCCGGCTTTTCTCGCATTGGGCATAACATTTCTGCTCTTCGGAGTACTAAGTTCCTATGTATTTTCGGCCGCCGGCGTGGTGCTGATGGCGGTATCGATTAGCAAGTGGGTGGGAGAGTTATTACATGGCGACTGAAACGCGAGAGCCCTGCTGCGAGGCGTTGAGTCCCGAGCGCCGCCGCTTCATGGGGCGGCTCTGTATCGCGCTCTCCGCTGTCGCGGCCGCCATCGTTGGTATTCCGGTGGTCGGGTTCATCCTCGGCCCGCTGATCGCGCCCGAAGAGGACGTATGGCGCGCGGTCGGCGCGGCCGATAGCTTCAAACCCGGCCAGACCGTCAACGTCAAGTTCCTCGACCCCTCACCGATGGCATGGGCGGGAGTGAGCGCGATGACGGCAGCGTGGCTGCGGCGCCTGGATTCCGGCGGCTTTGTCGCCTTCGCGGTCAATTGCGCGCATCTCGGATGCCCGGTGCGATGGCTGGCGAAGGCGAATCTGTTCATGTGTCCGTGCCACGGCGGCGTTTACTATGCCGACGGCAGCGTGGCCGCCGGCCCGCCGCCGCGCGGACTTTTCAAGTACCCGGTGCGCGTGCGCGACGGGCAGGTCGAGATCCTCGCCAGCGCGGTGCCCATTGAATAGCTGCGCGGGAGAGTGGTGGTGATAAAAAGGATTTTCCGGCAGGCCGTCGACGCGTTCGAGGAGCGCACCGGCCTGATCAAATTTTTCGGTGACGTGATGAAGCATCCGGTGCCGCCCAACACCGGCTGGTGGTATGTGTTCGGCAGCGCGGTGCTGGTCGCTTTCATGATGCAGGTGGTGACCGGGATCGCGCTGGCGACGCGCTACGTCGCCTCCTCGGGGTCGGCCTACCAGGTCCTCGAATTCATCACCTACAAGGCGGTGCTGGGCAACTTCCTGCGCGGGATGCACTTCTTCGGGGCCTCGGCGATGATCCTGCTGGTCGGCATCCACATGATCCAGGTTTTCCTGATGGGATGTTACAAGTACCCGAGGGAATTCAACTGGGTCAGCGGCGTGATGCTGTTGTTCATCACGATCGCGATGGGCTTCAGCGGGCAACTGCTGCGCTGGGACCAAACCGCTGTGTGGGCCACGGTGCTCGCCGCCGAGATGCTGGGACGCACGCCGTTTATCGGAAAATTCCTGGCGCGATTTCTGCTCGGCGGCAAGACGCTCGGCGGCGCGACGCTCAGCCGCTTCTTCGCTTTCCACGTGTTTTTTTTGCCGGCCATGATTTTTACGCTCGTCGCGCTTCATCTGTACCTCGTCATCCATGATGGAATCTCGGCGCCGCCCGTGCCCGGCGAAAAGGTCAACCCCAAAACCTATCGCGCCGAATATGAAAAGTTGCTCGAGGAGCGAGGCGTGCCATTCTGGCCCGACGCCGCATGGCGCGACGTGGTGGTCGCGGTCGGAGTGGTCATAACTATCGCGGCGCTGGCCTTCTTCGTCGGGCCGCCCGAGCTCGGTAAGCCTCCCAATCCGAGCCTGCTCGCCAATGACCCCAGTCCCGACTGGTACATGCTGTGGTACTACGCGGTGCTGGCGCTGCTGCCGCGCGGAATGGAATCGGTGTTCATGATCGCGGCGCCGATGTCGGCGATCGTCTTCCTGCTGCTGGTCCCGGTGTTATGGAACAAGGGCGAGCGCCATCCTGCGCGCCGTCCGTGGGCGGTCGCGGCTGTGCTCATGATCGTACTGAGCATCATCGGGTTCTGGATCGAAGGATCGATCGCGCCGTGGTCGCCGAAATTCGACGCGCAACCGCTGAGCGCCGCATTGGTTGGTACTACCAGCCCCCCGATCGTCACCGGGGCGCAGCTTTTTCATGACAAGGGATGCGAGTTCTGCCACACCATCGACGGCCAGGGCGGGATGCGCGGTCCCGACCTGACCCTGGTCGCGCATCGGCTGAGCGTCAACGATATTCGGATCAAAATCGCCAACGGCGGCGGCAATATGCCGTCGTTCGCCGGTATCCTGACCCACGACGAGCTCGACAACCTGGTGGCTTTTCTGGAATCGCGGGTGACGCTCCCGCCGGCCCAGACGTCCAGCGCCGCCGGCTACTCTAATCAGCAGTAACCTTGACTGGAGCCTCGTCGAGGTCCGCGACCAGCTTTTCTATTTCCGCGAAATCCACGGGCTTCGAAAGGATCCCGGCGATCTCAACCGGATGATCCGTTTCGAGTTGAATCTGCCGCGCCCATCCCGTTACCAGGTAGAACTTTACGCCGGGGGCGATATCTCGTGCCTGTCGCGCAACCTCCCAGCCATCCATTCCGGGCATTCCCAGGTCACACAGAATCGCGTCATAGGTAATGGAACGTAATCGATCGACGCCCTCGCGCCCGCTCTTGGCAATCTCGGCCTGATGTCCGTTGGAACGCAGCAGTTCTTGAAGTGCAAGGAGATTGTCTTCGTCGTCATCAACCAGCAGGAATCGACATGGATGCGCGGAAATGTAATCCGTACTTTGTTCGGCTTTGGCGGCTGTGCGGCTGGCGCAGCGGAATCGCAAGGTGAAAATCGCCCCTCCCTCAGGACGGTTCGCCGCGCTGATGCTTCCGTACAGGCTTTCCATCACACTGCTCGCGATCGACAGGCCGAGCCCCGTTCCGCGCGGACCCTTGGTCGTATAAAAGGGCTCGAAGATGTGCGGTAGATCTTGCGCTCGGATGCCCGTGCCTTCATCAGAAACCGTCACCAGCACCATTTCGTGCTCGATTGAACTGGCAGCGATTTTGATTTTGCCGCCTTGGTCCATTGCGTCGCCGGCATTCAGCAAAAGATTTAGAAAAATCTGCCTCAGATCGGATGCGGAACCGTCAACCGGAGCCAGATTTGGCGGCAGCTCCATTTCGATCTGAATCGGCGCGCCTCTAAGCGCGGATCGCTCTTCGATGCTGGTGCGAGCGAGTTCGACCGCCTGCGCGATGACAGTCTGCAGGAAGGCTGGCTGCTTTTCGCGCCGCAATCGGCCCAGCTCCTGAACCTTGTCGACCGTACGCACCGCATCCTCGATCGCGCGCTCGATCGCATGAAACGCGGTCGCATGAAGCGTCTGGAGGGAATGGTCCTTTGCCATCGCAGCGACGCGAAGCTTGATCACATTGAGGGTGTTGTTCAGATCGTGTGCGATACCCGACGCCAGTTGACCGGCCACGCGCATTCGTTCCTGCCGGACCAACAGCTCGCGGCCCTTTAGGACTTCCTCCTCGGCGCGCCGCCGTTCACTTATCTCGTTTTTCAAGCTTTCATTTACGGCTTCGAGCTCCGCCGGGCTTCGAAGCGCGAGCGCCTCGGGAATGATGGAAACCAGCATAACCGCTGTGCCGATCGAGACTAGCGCAGTCAGTGCCTTTATCGATCCGGACGCCCAATATACCGGGAACCAGAGCGTGACGACTTCCATCACATGAGTCGTGCCGCAGCCGAGAATGAAAATGGCAAAGGCCCAGACGATTGCAGGAAACGGCAGATCGCGCCGCTGGCGCATGAAGTAAACCAGCTCCAACGGGATCGCAAAGTAAGCCAGCGCGATCGCGCCGTCAGATATTCCATGCAGCCAGATTAGCTCACTGTTCCATAGGTAACAGGACGCGTGCGGTAGGAACGCAGCCGACAAAAAGCTCCATCCGTTCATGTGAAACGCTCACCACCCAAGCGAGGTCGGGGTTTCGAGACGAAGGCGGCGATCCATATATTTCAAAGGGGCGGAAAACTCAATGATTCGGCCCAGGCAGTTTGTGACGATCGCCCTAACCAGCGCTCGGCGCGATCCGTTGGCGGTCTATGTTCGTCTCAGGAAACCGCAGCTCAACGAAACACGACGCGACGGCGAACCGCGCTGGGCCGGCAAGCTTTCGCGGGGTTGCGCGCTTGCGCCGCCAGAACAGAAAGGGAGGAGCGCTAAATTTCGTCGGCCGCGATAATCGTCGCGTCGGCTGAGCCGTTGTCGGTGATGAACTGTGAGATTTCTTGAGCGGTCTTTGCCAAGTCAGCGCACGGCTGCCAACGCCGAGATCCGAGAGGAGTGCGACTGTATAGCGTATCGCTTTTGAACAGTCTGACTTCGACGGAACGCGCGGAGCAACGTGCCTCGGTCAGAAAACGCAGAATATTTCGCGACCGAATGAAAGAGCCTGATACAGCCCACACTGTAGACATTTCGTCCACCTCCCCCGAAGGCTGACTCTGCCAGAAGACAATAAAAACCTAATCCACACGCCAGCTTACGTCAAGACTGTTACCCGACACAGTCACTCGGCTCGGCAGTCACTCCGCCGGGACGTGACGGCCCCAACCGCCGCGTCGGGTTGGCTCGATGTCGCGGGTGGCTGAAGCGGGCGCACTTCGCCGCGCGCTCGACGGCAATTGAGAAAGCCATGGCGCACGAGGAGATTGGTTTAGGACCATCGTTCACGGCCGTACCTCTGTAGACAGCGATTGTGGTAGCCGGCGCGCGGGGGCTGCCCTGGAGTTGCGGGAGGCAGGGAGAGGAGCGTGGCACGGCGTCGGAGCGGCGCGAAAGCACCCTGCACACGACCAAACGGCGGCACTCCGAACGAACGCCCGGAGCCAATTTGTCGAAATCAAGTGCTCGCGTCGATGTCGCGATCGCCAGCGAAGCCGACTTGCGCGACGGCGTGAGCAGATCGCGTCGTTCAGTAAAACAGTGGCGCGGGTGCACCAATGAACGGACCAGATCGCGGATTTCGGTGTGCGCGTTGCCTGCACACGGACACCAAGCACCGGTTCACATGCCTGCGGCTCCCGACGATCTCAAGCCCGTAAACTCAAAGGTTTCGCGCAAAGCAGGTGCGATTGCCTGCTGCGTTGTCCTCCTCTCCTTCATTATGGTTCTTGCCGGATGCGGCGGCGGTTCGTCGTCCTCGTCCCCTAGCCGGCGCCCACACCCACAGCAGACGGCAGTTTTGCGCCTGCCGCTTCGCTGCCGACGATGAACTAGGGTCGCGACAGCGTCGCCGCAACCCTGTTGGCCCAATGGCAAAGTGCTTATCGCCGGCGGCGGCTTGCGGCTCAATACCATTGAGTTGTACACCCCGTGAGGAGCCTGAGCTCCACATACCTGTGCCATTTAGCCGGGAGCTCGGAAGACGCCCCGAAAGGCGACGAAGGTTCAGATGATGAGCACAATTTTCGGGCACAGGTCGAGTCTTTCAATGCCGAGAAAAGCCTGTAAAGATTGGCGTTCTTCTGATTGTTACGGGGAGCCGTTAGCTCAGGCCGGTAGAGCATCTGACTTTTAATCAGAGGGTCCCGGGTTCGAGTCCCGGACGGCTCACCCCTCTCAACCCTCACGCAGAGAAAGACTTTCGCGCAATCTGCAACCTGGTTGTGCTTCGGCGCGGGCGCGGGGGTAAGCAACGGGGTAAGCAGAAAACCTCGCAGCATCCCGCCCGAAGCTGGTTTGACCGGCACTGAAAATATTTTGCGTTTCTACTGTGGTACGAGGCCCGTACCAGTCTAGAGAGCCTCGCGCATGTGAACGATCATGCGCGTATGAAACGCCAAACCCCCGCAATCGAGGAGGCGACGGATCGCTTTCTAACCACAGCCGAGCTTGCCCGGATGGTACGCAAGTCGCCGCGGGCCATTGAGTTGATGCGCCAGCGGGGCGGCGGGCCGCCCTACTACAAGACCGGGCATCGTTCCATCGTCTATCGCCTGCAAGACATAGCGGCCTGGCTCACTCAATGCCGGCGGGCCTCGACCTCGGACCTCGGCGAAAGCACCAAGCGATGAGTCGTCATTCCTCGTGGCCTGGAAACCCGCCGCCGGGGATGCCGGACGAGACGCCAGCGCAAGTACTGCTCAACGAAGAGGCCGCAGCCGCCTCGCGGGCGCGTGCCGCCCGCGCACTCGCGAATAGTTACAGGGACTGGGGCCCGATCTCGATCGCGTGGAAGCAGCCCAACGACTTTGATCGCGCGATGCTCCTGGCGCGGCTGAAAGGAAACCTCATGGACGAATGTCCCACGCTGATCGAAAAGATGCGGCGCGAGGGTATCTCGATCACGCAGGCCAACCTCGGGAGTGAACTCATGATGATGGTGGGCAGCGCACGGCCGCGCTCGAGGTTCGTCCCGTGGAACGTACCCGATGCGGCGGTGACGAAGATGATCGACGTGGTGGTGGCGGAGTGGTTCGTGGCCTCCAAAGGATCGCGATGATGAGTAACAACGGCGGCGGTGGGGATGATCCCTGGGATCGCTCATTCGAAGATCTTGATCCCGAGGCGGCCCGACTGAACAAAGCTCGGGATGTTATCGAAAAGGCGTGGGCCGAGATCAATGCCGATATAACGAAAGCCTACGCGCCTGAATTACTCGACGCGGCGGCCCTGCTCTACGCAGACTCGCCGGGCGAGTATGCGGGCCTGCGCAACCGGCTCAAGGGCAAACAGGTCCATCTTGGGCGTTGGGAGCGCGAGGTCGAGAAGATTGCCCGCGAGTGGCGCGATACCGCAGCGGCAGCGGCCAAGGCAGCGAGCGGCAGCAATGGAAACGGCAAGGGTCCGAGCCGCAGCGCCGGCGAAATCGTGCAGCTCGAAGAACCCGAACCCTGGGACAAGGCCGTCGACGGGGCGCTCCTGGTCGAGGACCTCGCCGCAGCCGTGCGGAGATTTGTCGTCGTCGACCAGAACGCGCGTGTCGCGATCTCGTTGTGGGTCCTTATGACCTACTGCGTCGATCTCTTCGATCTACTGCCGCGGCTCGGGGTAACCAGTCCGGACATGCGATGCGGCAAGTCTACCCTGTTGGAGCTGGTGAGTTACCTGGTGTACCGGGCGCTTGCGGGCAGCAACATCAGCCCGAGCGCCATCTATCGTGCAATCCACAGCCTGAAGCCGACCCTACTGCTCGACGAGGTGGAAACCTATGTGAGCCCGCGTAAAGACGGCAGCGGAGAGGAGATCCGCGGCGTGCTCAATTCCGGGCATTCCCGGGCGACCGCTTATGTTATCCGCACCGGCAGCAAGGAAAGCGGGTTTGCCCCGGAGCGGTTCTCGACCTTCACCCCGATGGCGCTGGCATTGATCGGCCAACTGCCGGCCACGCTCGCCGATCGCAGCGTCGCGATAAAGATGAAGCGCAGGACCAGAGGCGAGGCGGTCGAGCGGCTCGGGGGACAGTACAAGCAGCGGAACCAGATGCACTTTGCCGAGTTGCGCCGGCGCTGCATCCGTTGGGCAAGGGATAACAGCGACCGCATTGCGCAAGTCGATCCGAGGCTGCCCAAAGACTTGAACGATCGTGAGGCCGACAACTGGCGGGTGCTGCTCCAGATCGCCGACGTCATCGGGCCGGAGTGGGGCGATCTGGCGCGCAAGGCGGCGGAGAGCCTGGCCGCCGCGGTCGACTCGGCGTCCATTGGCACCCTCCTGCTCGGCGACCTTCGGGGGCTCTTCCGTCAGCGGGCCGGCGACCAGCTACAACTCGAAGAGGTCGAACTCGCTTCGGCGACTATCTGTAAAGAACTCGGCGAAATGGAGGCACGGCCGTGGTCGGAATGGGGGCGTCACCAGAAACCGATCACGCAGCGTCAGCTCGCCAGCCAGCTCAAGCCCTTCAGCATCACGCCGGGCACAGTGCACCCTGTTCCCGAGGAATCTGCCAAGGGCTACCGCTACCGGGACTGCAAAGAGGCTTTCTCTCGCTACCTCGATGATGATCTGGCGGATACGATCCGTCCAAACGTCCAAACCACTGGGGGCGTAGGGGAAAATGACGTTTTCACATCCGACCAAGAAGGTAGCTTGGACGGATCGAAAAACGACAGTTCACCTTACGCGGAGAAGGACTTGGACGTTTGGACGGATCGAAATGGCGATATTGACACACAAGAGGGAGAGAGAGAGGGAGATCGGCCCCCGGCAGGAGATACAGTCGCCCAACCTTCGCCCTCGGGGCTGGAAAACTTACAAGCCGAGATGGGGGCGGTATTTAACGACGGGCCGGACCCGGTCACGTTCGAAGGGACCCGGGAGTGGCCGCCGACGGCGGGGCTGTATTCGCTCGAGCGCGTCGGCATCCCCGAAGGAGATCTGATGCTGTACCGGGTCGGGCCTGGACTCACCGTCACCTGTCTTAGTCCTCGAGGCCAAGCTAACGAACCTCATCGGCTATCCGAAGATGCCGCGCGCCTGGTGCTGGAGCATATTTTCTGGCGCGGGGCGGTATACCGCGAGCCCCAAGACGGAGAGAGCAGATATATAGATCGGCTTGCCGCGGCCGACGGTTGGCCGGGACACCCCGAAGGGTGCGTCTGTGAGGACTGCCGATCAAAGGGAGATGCGGACCAATGAAGAAAAGAACCGCTGAGTTGCTGGCCCCGTTTATCGCGGCCGAGGTATTCCCAAAGGTCGAGGATGGGGGGCGACTCGAACTGTGGCATCGCGCCGGGCCGTCCACTCCCGTTCCCAAGGCGGTGGCGGACTTCGCGGCTGAGCATCACGCCGAACTCCTCGAGGCGCTCACGCCTATTCGTGAAGCCGCGCTACGCCTCGTCCGCGCCGCCGAGGAATCCGGGACGAGCCTATGGACGTTGATCCGGCAGGAGGGCGATCCGAACACCCCCTACAAGCTCCCGCCCGAGGACCACGCGTTCCGCATCGAGCTGTGGAGGCGGGCGAAAAGCAACGAGGCTATTAGCAAGGCCCTTTTTTCCGCCGATCCGCCAAGGGAGTTGCTCAGGATCTGCAACGAGCAGGGCCTGTTCATCCGGGTCGATGGTGACTACCTCGAGATCGATGGCCGGGTGTCGCACGCGCTGCTACGCGCGATCTCGCAGCACTCGCGCGCCATCGGACACTTGATCCTGGCCGGGCAGGGGTACGCGTCATGACCCTCATTAAGGTTTACACCCTGCTTCGCCAGCACGGCGCGGCTTTCGTCCGCACGCCCGCC
>DATJID010000086.1:0-12891 GCA_035493515.1 Binataceae bacterium (SeqCode)
CCGTCGCCGTTTCGCCGCGGCGAATGAGGAGACGCCCCATGCCCCCGCGATCGATGCTGAAATAGTCGATGCCGAAATCGTCGGGGAGCGTGCGTCGCAGCGGGCGGAAGACCTCGCCGAGATAGGTGAATTGCCCGGCGAATTCGCATCCGGCGGCGATCGGACCGAGGAGAGTACGGCCGAGGATATCGCCAAAGTGGTGGCGGACGACGCCGCAGGCGAAAGCGGAGGGCTGGTCGCCTACGATCCGCTGGGCCGCTACCTGGCCGAAATTCGGCGCTTCCCGCTGCTCAGCCGTGAGGAAGAAATCGAGATCGCCAAGCGCTACACGAAGCATCACGATCCGGCCGACGCGTATCGATTGGTTACCGCCAATTTGCGCCTGGTGGTCAAAATCGCCGGCGAGTTCGCCCACGCCTCGCGCAACCTGCTCGATCTTATTCAAGAGGGCAACGTCGGCCTGATGGAGGCCGTGCGCAACTTCGACCCTTATCGCGGCATCCGCTTTCCCTCGTACGCGGTTTGGTGGGTGCGCGCCTACATCTATCGTTTCCTGATCAACAACTGGCGGCTGGTCAAAATCGGCACCACCCAGGCCCAGCGCAAACTCTTTTTCAACCTGCGCAAGGAGACCGAGCGGTTGGAAGCGGAAGGCTTCACCGCGCAACCGCTGCTGCTCGCCCAGCGCATGGGGGTCAAGGAAAGCGAGGTGCGCGAGATGCAGGAGCGGATGGCGCATAGCGAAGTCTCGCTCAATCAGCCGGTGCGCGAGGACGAGACGGCCGAGTTGCTCGACGTGCTGCCCGACAACAGCGACACGCCCGAGGAAGCCGCCGCGCACGATGAATGGCGAACTTTCGCGCGCGAGAAGATCGATCAGTTCGCGAGCACGCTCAAGGACAAGGACCTCGAGATCTTTCAAAGCCGGCTGCTTTCTGAAGATCCGCCGACCCTGCAGGAGGTCGGCGCGCGGTTCGGGATAAGCCGCGAGCGCGTACGCCAGATCGAGGCGCAGCTCAAGAAACGGCTCAAGCTGTTCCTCAAGTCTCAGGCGTCCGATATCGAGCAAGCGGGACCTTAAGCAGGACCCTTAGAACAGAAAACGTTAGCGCAAAGAGCTTAATAATGACGACACCCCGTTGCCCGAGCGCATCCAGGACGCGATAATGGCGGTGGGGAAGAGGTGTGGGCGGCCAGGCCTTATGCGAGAGCGAACGTGCGCCCTGGTGGTGGTGGGCAACGAAGTCCTGTCAGGCAAGACGCAGGACTCCAACGCGTATTTCGCCGCGCGCCAGTTACGCGCCGTCGGCGTCGCACTACAACGCATCACGGTGATTCCCGACGAAATTCCGCTCATCGCGGAGGAAGTCGCCTATTGCGCTCGTCGCTTCGACGTCGTCTTAACCTCGGGCGGAGTAGGCCCAACCCACGACGACGTCACGATGGACGGAGTTGCCGCGGCCTTCGGCCGTAAGCTAACGATGCATCCGGAGCTCGAGCGCCTCATCCGCACGCACATGGCCGATCGGGTCACTGCCGCAGCCCTCAAGATGGCGGCCGTGCCCGAGGGCGCGGTGCTGAACTCCGCAGGCGACCTGCGCTTTCCGACCATCCAGCTCGAGAACGTCTATATCTTGCCGGGCATTCCGCAAATCTTCGAAGCCAAGCTGACGGCGCTGCTGGGTCGGTTCGCCACCGACCCCTACTATTTGCGCACGATATATACTTCGGCCGGCGAGGGCGCGATCGCCGAGCATCTCAACCAGTGTCTTGCGCGCTACCCCGATCTTCTGCTGGGCTCTTATCCAAGGGTTGGCGATCCGGACTACCGCGTGAAACTGACCCTCGAATCCAAGGACCGCGATTATCTGGAGCGGGCCTTTGTGCACTTGATGAGTCTTTTGCCCGGTGAGGTGGTGGTGAGGACCGAATAGTTTTTCATCAGGTCAATCTAATGTGGGGGAGGAGGAGGAAAAAGTAATGAAGAAAGTAGCATGTTTCTTGGCGATGGTGGGGGCGGCGGCGATCGCTTTACCCGCGATGGCACAAAGCCCGAATTCTGCAGAGAGCTCCAGTAGCCCGATCGTCGGGACGCAGCCCGGCCAGGCGCAGGTTCCGCAGCCGTCCGACGGCAACGTTAACTGGAAGGGTGTGGGAATCGGCGCCGGCACGGTGGCCGGTAACGTCCTGTACGTGCCCGCCAAGGTGGTCTACGGAATTCTCGGCGGAATCACCGGCGGCGCCAGCTATCTGCTGACCGGCGGCAATACTGAAACCGCGAATACCATCTGGCGCAGCTCGCTCGGCGGCGATTACGTGCTCACGCCCGACATGGTAACGGGACAGAAGCCGGTCCATTTCAGCGGACCGACCATGACTGCGCCGCCCGCGGCGGTCACCTCGTCGGCGGCGCCGGCCGCAAGCTCCTCGATGAGCTCCGCGCCAATGCAGTCCTCCGGGATGAGCAGCGCGCCTATCGCAGGAAGTTCCGCGACCGGATCTTCGACGACAGGATCCGCGATGACTCAGCCGGCCGACCGTGGCACGGGCCCGGTTGTCTCGGGCAAAGCCGCGAGCGGCGGGGTCGCCGTGCCGCCGCTGCCGGGCACCAGTATCGAATAGCGCGGGAGCAAACGCCGGGGGCGAATTCCGGTACTCTCCATCGCGGGAGAATGTCGGAGCTCGCGGGATCGCGTCCGCCCCAGAATGATTTGGCCGCGATAGCCTTAGCAGTAGCCTTGGAAGGAACAAGATGAAGCGCGCCCGCTTTCTCTGGAAATCGACCTGAACCACCTGCCGCAACGCAAGAGGTTTCTTGCGTGACGAGCTTGGGGTGGAACTCGACGAGCGCGACTACGCCAGAGAGCCGCTCGACGCCGCGGAACTCAAGCTTCTGTTCACCGGGCGCGATCCGCGGGATTTCCTCAACCCGAAGAGCCCGGCGTTCAAATCGATGGGGCTCAAGGACCGGAAATTGACGGCGCCCGAGGCGCTGGCGCTGATGGCCAGAGAGCCGAATCTGATTAAACGTCCGCTGGTCGCAGCCGGCGGCGGGATCGTAGCCGGCTTCGACCGCGAACGTCTGCGCGCGCTGCTCTCGTAGCGCCGCTTTTCTCGCGGTGAATTTTTGTGAGATGGACGCGGGCCGCGCGGCGGCCCGTGCCGACGCTATGCGCGTTCAGCCCGCTCGGCCTTGTCGGCTCTTTCAGATTTGTCGGCGCGCTCGGATTTGTCCGCACGCTCGGCGCGAGCCTCGTTGCGGCTATTGTTGCCTTCGCCTTTCTCGGCACGCGTCCCTGGCGAATGAATCTTCGCTGTGGTCAGGACCTCGACGAATTTTCGCACCGCCGGAGAAAGCTCCCGTCCGCGCTTATAGATGATCGCGAGCGGCCGCGTGAAAGTGCCCTCGACAAATTCCAGCATCTTGAGCGAACCCCGCGTGGTCTCGTGCTCGACCGTCGACAGCGGCACGATCGCCACGCCCTGGCCGATTTCGACCGCGCGTTTGATGGTCTCGATGTTGTCGAACTCCATCGTGTACTGAGGCTTTACCCCATAATCGCGCAAGATGCGGTCCGACGCCTTGCGGGTGGCGATGTCGCGTTCGTAGCCGACGAACTTCTGGCCCACCAGGGCGCTCACGCTGACCTTATTGTGCTTGGCCAATGGGTCGTCGGGCGGCACGACCAAGACCAGTTCGTCATGACGAAACGCGATGGTCACGATCTGGCTGCGTTTGGCCGGATAGGCCACAACGCCAAGGTCGATCTTGCCTTCAACGAGGTCCTCGTAGATCTTGTTGGAGCGCAAATACTCCAGGTGCACGTTTACCTGTGGATAAGTGCGCAGAAACTCGGTCAGGTAGGGCGGCAGCTCATGCAATCCAACGCTATAAACCGTGCCAACCCGGATCGATCCCGCGACCACCGAGCCGATCTCGCGCAAGCGGTTCTCCAACTCCATGAAACGACGCACGATTTCCTTGCTCGAGTTGTACAGTATCTGTCCGGCCGGAGTTGGTTTGACACCCGCGCGCGCCCGTTCTAACAATCGACACTCGTACTTCTCCTCCAGGCTGCGGACCTGCTGACTGACCGCCGACTGGGTGACGAAGTTCTGTGAAGCGGCATAAGAAACGCTACCGCTTTCGATAATGTCGCAGAAGACTTTAAGTGTTTCGATATGCATACAAATCGCGTGCTCATATAAGGCTAATTGATACTCATAGGCGAGGCAATATGGCCGTCGACAGGCGGCAATCGCGGCACACACGCTGTTGCGGCGTTTCCCGAGGACCCACAAGATGGCGGATTTATTGAAAGATCTGGATTTTTTCGACCTTGACGAGATGCTGGGCCACGAGGAGCGGATGGTGCGCGATACGGTGCGGCAATTCGTCCAGCGCGAGGTTCTTCCGAGCATCGAGCGCAACTTTGCCAGCGAGACCTTCCCCACGGAACTTGTGCCGCAGATGGCCGAACTTGGGTTCTTCGGCGCCAACCTCAAGGGCTATGGATGCGCCGGGATGAACAACATCGCGTACGGCCTCATCATGCAGGAGCTCGAGGCGGGCGATTCAGGCCTGCGCTCGTTTGCCTCAGTGCAGAGCGCGCTCGCGATGTACTCGATCTACGCCTGGGGATCGGAAGCACAAAAGCGCCGCTACCTGCCGGAGATGGCCAAGGGCAAGCTTATCGGATGCTTCGGGCTGACCGAGCCCGACCACGGCTCCGACCCGGGCGGAATGGAGACCCGCGCGCGCCGCGACGGCGATGGATGGGTGCTCAATGGGACCAAGCGATGGATTACCAACGGCTCGATCGCTGACGTCGCGGTGGTCTATGCCAAGGTTCCCGAGGGTATAACCGGCTTTCTGGTCGAACGCGGTAAGCCCGGTTTTACCACCAGCGATATCCACGGCAAGTTCTCGATGCGTGCGTCGATAACCTCGGAACTGATCTTCGAGGATGTGCGCCTGGATGACGGCGCGCGGCTGCCCGAAGCGCGCGGCCTGCGCGCGCCGCTCTCCTGCCTGACCCAGGCGCGGTACGGAATCTCATGGGGAGCGATCGGTGCAGCGCGCAGTTGCTACCACTGCGCGCTGAATTACACCAAGTCACGCAAGCAGTTCGCGCGTCCGCTCGCCGGCTACCAGCTGGTACAAAACAAGCTGGTGACGATGCTGACCGAGATCACCAAGGCCCAACTGATATGCCTGCGCTTAGGGCAGCTCAAGGACGCGGACAAGATGCGGCCCGAGCAAGTCTCATTCGCCAAGCGCAATAATGTCGGGATGGCCCTGGACATCGCGCGGATGGCGCGCGACATGCTGGGCGCCAACGGGATCGTGAATGAGTACCCGGTCATCCGCCACATGTTGAACCTGGAGACGGTCAACACGTACGAAGGCGCCTTCGACGTGCAGACGCTGGTGCTCGGCCGCGACATCACCGGGCTCAGCGCCTTCGATTGACGGCCACCGCAATCCCAGATGACGCGAATCGCGAATCACCTGTGGCGGACTTGGGAAATGAGGTATCGTGAGAGGCGACTGACGGCTACGTGCAGGAGGTGACGGTATGCCTTCCTTCGTTCCGATCAACGGATTGCATCACTTCGCCTACCGATGCCGCGACGCGGAGGAGACCCGCCACTTCTACGAGGACATCCTGGGCCTCCCGCTCGTCCATGTCATCCGCCAGGACCGAGTGCCGAGCACGCAGGAACATTGCCCGCACGCGCACATCTTTTTTCGCATGACCGACGGCTCCTGCGTCGCGTTCTTCGATCTCGGCGACGACCAGATTGCTGCCCCCTCGCCCAATACGCCCGAATGGGTTAATCATCTCGCGCTACGTGTTGGCTCGCTCGATGAACTCGAGCTCGCGCACCAGCGCCTTGCGGCGGCCGGTATCGAGGTGCTGGGGCCGACCGACCATCACTTCATCAAGTCGATCTACTTCTTCGACCCCAATGGAATCCGGCTGGAACTGACCACGCCGATCCTTCCGGACGCTCATCCGACGCTCGAGAAATACGAGCTCAACGCGCATGACGAACTCGCGGCGTGGGAGCGCGAAAAAAGTCGGCGCTAGTCCGTCCTTGGCTTGGACGTTCATGTTCCTCTGGGAATGAACCCGGGGATGCCCGTCTCCACCACCGTATTGAGCCTGACTCGCATGTTAATCCCTTGACTAATTTCCTTCATCGCGTCATCGGGAAGAGTCGAGATATCGAAATTTTCTTTGATGTAGCGATTGCTCTTGGATGTGGTTAGAGGGGCCGTGACGCGTTGGACAGCCCAAGCCAGTAATACCTGGGCCGGGGTTTTGCGGACGCGTTTGGCGATCGCGGTGATCACAGGATCGTCGAGTAACCTCGGTTCCATACCATGACCCAACGCGGCGAAGGCTTGCATCACGATGCCATTCCTCCTGCAATAGTCGAGCAGCTCCCATTGGGGAAGATATGGATGGGATTCGATTTGCAGCACGGCAGGCTTTATCCGTGCGATATCGAATACCTCTTTCAACTATCTTAGGCTGACGTTCGATAATCCGATAGCCTTGCATCGGCCTCCGTCCACGAGGCTCTCCAAAGCCTTCCACGTGTCCGTCAGAGTCGTCGCGACATCATAAATAACCTTGCCGTTCTCGTCTCTCGGGTCTTGCTCGTCACCGGGTTTGAACGCGAATGGGGTATGGATGCAGTACAGATCGACATAGTCTAGTTGCAGTCTTCTCAGACTTGCCTCGAAGGCGGCTCTGACGCGTTCGGGACGATGATTGTTGTTCCACAGCTTGCAACAGATAAAAACTTCCTCCCGCTTGACCTTGCCCTCCTGGAACACCTCCCGCATCGCTTCGCCCACCTGTTCTTCATTTCGGTAGCGTTCAGCGGTATCGAATTGACGAAAGCCCGCCTCCAGCGCGGCCCTGGTTGCCTCTTTTGTCGTGCGCGGGTCGGGAATCAGCGTGCCAAAGCCGAGCGCTGGAATCTCATCGGCGCCGTTGTTAAGCGGTATCTTTGTATAGCGAAGGCCGTCGGTGTCGCTCATAGAACCATTACCTCTGCGGAAATCTCATTCCGACTGGATTCCAAGACTCCTCCGAGCGATGGCGCGTGCCGAGCAGGGCGCGGTCGTCAGCTACTCCTTCAGATCGATCGGGCGCGCTCGACGGACGGTGCGAATCGACGCGCCGCCTCCAACGCTTTTCCGTCGGCGCATTCCGCGATCATTTTCTGCGAAAGAAGAATGAGGCGGGCCGCGCCGGCCTCTCGATAACGCTTCACCTCGTCGGCCGAGGGACCATTTTCGCCAGGCTCGATCAGCGGCGATATGAGGATCGCGCCGGGGTCGCGCCCGCGCTCGGCCGCGAGCTTGCGCAGCTGTGCGACGCTTTCCTTCAACTCCTCGGGACTCGCAACCAGCGGCATCCATCCGTCATAGGTGCGCGCCACCCGCTCCAGCGCCTTGGGGCCGTGCGCTCCCAGAAGCACCGGCGGACCCGCCTTCTGAATCGGCTTGGGCTCCGAGCGGAGCGGCGGGAACTTGATCATCTCGCCCTGGTAGGAGGCCTCGCGTTTGGTCCACAGGATGCGCATCGCCTCGACCGCTTCGCGCGTGCGCTTCCATCGCTGGCCGAAGTTCGCGCCCATCGCTTCGGTTTCCTCGCGGAGCCATCCGGCGCCGACGCCCAGCAGAAACCGCCCGCCGGAAAAAAGGTCGAGGCTCGCCGCCACCTTGGCCGTTACCAGCGTTTCGCGCTCCGGCAACAGGCAGACTCCGGTGCCGAGTTTGATTTTTTTGGTCACCGCCGCGGCGACGGTCAGTGCGATGAATGGGTCGGCCCATCGTGCATAATGGTCGGGCAGTTTGCCGTCGGGCGTAAAAGGAAACCGGGTTTGCATCCCGACCGGGATCACCGGATGCTCCGCTATCCAGAGCGATTCGTAACCCAATTGCTCCAGGGTGCGGGCGATCTCGGCGAGGTCTCCGCATTCGGCCGTCGCCGCCATCAGAAAACCGATATCCATACTTATATTCCTTGCCTTTAAATTCGCGCCGTAGGTGCGCGGCTGAAGTTCGTTCAAATGTCGAAACGGATATACCTCAGCTTGGGCGCCTTTGCACAGCGCGAGGGGGCGGGTTTGCCCCGGCGCACGTGCGGCGTGCTAAATAGCGGGTCGGAGGGCAGGACCGATGGAACTCAAGGGCAAAAACGCGATCGTTACCGGTGCGGCGCGCGGGATCGGACGCGGTATCGCGCTGAAACTCGCCGAGGCCGGCGCCAACGTGGCGCTGGTCGACCTCGGAAGTCCCAAGGATCCGGCGCTGACCTACAATCTCGCCGCGCATGGCGAACTGGCAAGCGCGGTCGACGAGATAAAATCCCGCGGCGTCAAAGCCGCGGCGATTCTCGCCGACGTGACGCGCCTGGCGGACTGCGAGCGGATGGCCGCCGAGACCGTGAAGGCGTTGGGCTCGCTCGACCTCCTGGTCAACAATGCCGGCATTATCGCGGCCGGCCCGGTGGCCGAGTTTTCCGAGGAGGCGTGGGACCGCGTGATGGCGGTCAACGCCAAGGGGCCGTTTTTGTGCTCGAAGGCCGCAATCCCGCATCTGTTGCGCAACAAGGAAGGCGCGATCGTCAATATCGCGTCAATAGCCGGAAAGACTTCGCGCGGCGGACTGTCCGCGTATTGCGCGAGCAAGTTCGCCGTGATGGCGCTCACGCAGGCGCTGGCCGAGGAACTCGGCCCGTCCAATATCCGGGTCAATGCCGTATGCCCGGGGCTGCTGCGCACCGCGATGTGGACCGACGTGCTCGACAAGTACCTGAGCAAGGCGTGGGGCGGCAACGCTGAGTCGCTGTTCGACGATACGGTCGGGAGCATGTGCTACCTGCGCCGCGAACAGACGCCCGCGGATATCGGCGAGGCCGTGGTCTACCTGGCGCGCGCCGATAACGTCACCGGCACTTCGGTGGTGGTGGCGGGCGGCGCGGAAATTCACTAGAAGTGGGATACAGCGCATCGCAAGCGGCGCCACGCGACGGTTCGCGCAAATCCGGCGCTGCCCGGGAGGTCCAGATGCATAAGCCGACCGATTTTTCACATGCCGCGTTCAGGATCGCCGACGTCGACAAGAGCCGCGCATTCTATGAGAACGTGCTCGGCCTCAAGCCCATCCCGCGCCCCGATTTCAGTTTCAAGGGCATGTGGTACGGCGTCGGCAGCGGCCAGATTCATCTGATCGTCAGCAAGAAGCACGACGGTCCCGATCCGACCGGTCCGCATATCGCGATCGAGGTCGAGGATCTCGATGCGACCAAGGCCTCGCTCAAGGAAATGGGCGTGCCGTTTCTCGACGGCGACGCGATGCGCGCGCAGCTTAAGGAAGAGGACCGGCGCCGCCTCGGCCGTCAGATCTGGGTGCTCGACCCCGACGGCAATACGGTCGAGTTGCGCAAAAGCGACACGTAGGCTGCGCGCTCGCGGCTTTTCAAGCCGGCAGACATTCCGCGGCTTGTGCCAGGGGGCCGCGTTTGTCGCCAGGCCGGCGCGGAGCCGCGAGCCTACGCGGGTATTGCGATTGGGGTAACGTCGATGCCCAACATCAAGTCGATCTTCCACATCAACGTCAACGTCACCGATTTCGAGCGCTCGCTGAAATTCTACGAGATGCTCGGCTTTCACGTGGTGCGCGACTTCGGTGATTTCGGCGACCAACAGTTGGCGCGCGGGCTCGGCGCCAAGGAATGCCGCGGACGCGCCGTGCTGATGATCCTCGGCGACGATATGCACGCGACGCGCCTGGACCTTATCGAATGGAAGACCCCGCCGACCGAGGGCCGCCCCTACCCGCATCTGTTCAATGCCGGCTACTGCCGTATCGCGCTGCGCACCAAAACCCTGCGTGCCGACTATGAGGAACTCAAAAACCGCGGCGTCAAGTTTCTCTCCGAGCCGCAAATGTTCCACGCCGAGGGCAGCGAGGCCGGCTTCGTCTGCATGACCGACCCGGACGGAACGGTGGTCGAACTAATCCAGACTTGAGCCGCGGCCGCTCACACTCCCGCGAGCTTGCGCGCGTAGGCCGCGACGCTTTTGAAATCGTACTCGCGATAGGCCTGGAGCTTTTCCGCCTCGAAGCCGCCTTCGGCGTGTACCGCCAGCACTTCCTGGTAGCCGCCGAAGTCCGACGCCGTCAGATCGCCGATCAGATTGAGGAGCCGCAGGCGCTTCTCGGCGTCGAAGCCCTTGGCGCCGCCCATGTACTTCAGCACGTACGCGCGCGTCGCCTCGCTGGTCAGGTCCTCGGCCGCCGGCGCGGTCACCAGCAGTCCGCCCGCGAGGTCCTGCACGATCTGCACCGCCTGATGATAGTTGTGCGCGAAATGGTACTTGGCGATGTTAGTGAGCAGCGTGTTAGGCACCGCGAGGCCGTCCTCGATAGTGCAGGAGTTTGCCGCATGCTCGATCAGGCCGCGCACGGTCGCGTGATAGGCGGCCAGATGGGTCAGCTTGTCGCGCACGTGGGCCGCGCGCAGCACGCCAGTGGCCTCCGCGATCGCGTAGCCCGCCCCAGCCATCAGTTCGAGCAGCGGCAGCTTGTACGATACCGCAGTGAAGCGATGGTAGCGGACGAAGGTCAGAGCCAGCAGTCCTGCGAAATCGATCTCGCCGCACAGGAACACGCGGTCCCTGGGCACGAAGACGTCGTCGAACACGGTCAACGTCTCCATCATCTTGTGTCCCGCGCTCAGCGGATGCTCGAACTGGTTCTTGGGGCTCGAGCCATGCGGGCTCGCGATGAGCTTCAGCCCCGGCGTGTTGATCGGGAGGGCAAAGGCGACGGCGTAAGGCTTGTCCTCGGCTTTCATCGCCCGCGTCGGCAGCACGATGACCTCATTGGTATTGGTCGAGACGGAGGTGTGGACCTTGGCGCCGCGTACCACGATGCCATCGGGGCGTTCCTCGACCACGCGCACATAATAGTCGGGATGGTCCTGCGCGGTGGGTCCGAGCGAGCGATCGCCCTTGACGTCGGTCTGCGCCACCGCGACCGCGAGATCGTTGTCGCGGCAGTAGCGATGATACTTCGCGATCCGTTCGCGGTACTCGGGCTTGCCGGCGGCCGCCATGCGCTCGCCCACGATATGCAGTGCGTAGAGCGCGTCGGTGCCAATCTCTTTGATCAGCACGACGAGGGTCGCGCCCTCGCGGGTCGAGGCCGCGATAAGTTCGCTGCGCTTGAGCAGGTCATCGGCGTTGCGCGGCAGATGGAAGTAGCGGCTGTACTCGCCACCAGCATCGCGCATCACGGCAAGCGCGCGGTACTTCGGATCTTCCGTCATCCGGTAGTCGATACAGGCGTGTTCGACTGCGATTCCGATCACGGGATCTTTGGTGACGTCGGCGACTTTCTCGCCGCGCAAATAAACCGCTCGCCCGTCGCGCAGCGATTCCTTGTACTGCTCCGGTGTTCTCAGTCCCATCGTGATTCACCTGCCCTGCTGATTTCGCATCGCCGCCGCGCGCACCGTGGCGCTCGACTTGGCCAACTCCGACAGGCCAATATAGGGTCCCGCGGCGGCTACGTCCAACGCAAGCACGATGCCTGCGGCGGACGCGCCGGCGCGCGCATCGCGACGGCGGCCGCACGCGCGCCGTACAGGACTTTTGCCACGGAGGATCACTAGATGGCGTCCGCCAAGACGTACGAAAGCAGGTTGGGGAAGATTTTCGATCTCAGCGGCAAGGTTTCGATCGTCACCGGCGGGAACCGCGGGATTGGACGCGGTCTGGCGCTGGGACTGGCCGAGGCTGGAGCGGCGGTCGCGATCCTCGCCCGCGACGAAGACAAAAGTCAGGCGACACTGAAGGAACTGCTGGCGCTGGGCGTCCCGGCGATAGCGCTCCGCGTCGATCTCAAGCAACGCCGCGAACTCAAGCCCGCTTTCGATGAAGTCGAACGCCAGCTCGGGCCGGTCGATATCATGGTCAACAACGCTGCCTATGCGACCCTCACCAGCGTGGTCGACACAAGCGAGGAGGACTGGGACGGCGTGCTCGCGGTCAACCTCAACGCGGCCTTCTTTTTTTGCAAGTACGCGGCGCAATCGATGATCAAGCGCGCCAAGGGCGGCAAGATAATCAACGTCACCAGCCTCGCTTCCGCTTTCGGCAGCGGAGTCTTTCCGTCATACGCGGTCACCAAGGGCGGCCTCGCCCAACTCACGCGCTCGCTTGCGATCGAGCTTGGCCCGCACAACATCCAGGTCAACGCGCTGGCCCCCGGATGGGTCTCCACCGACATGACCGAATGGCTTCGCACCGGCCCCGAGTATGAATGGCTGCTCAAGGAGATGATCCAGCGCACACCGCGCGGCCGCTTCGCCGAGGCCGAGGAGCTCAAGGGCGCGGTGATTTTTCTCGCCTCGTCGGCCTCCGACAACATGACCGGCGCGGATTTTCTAATCGACGGCGGTTTTTCGATTCGCTAGCGACTCCGGACGCCTATCCCCTAGCGTCCGCTAACGCCCACAAATCCACGGCTTTTCAGAAGGCTGTCTCTCAAGCAGGGACAGCTTTGCCCACCTGTGGTCACAAAGACGGTCAAAGGACAGTCCAAGGAAGGGATGAGGAGGAGATGAGGAAATGAGCTACGAACGTCGAAAAAACGAGGCGGGGCTGTTTGTAAACACCCGCAACGACAAGTCCGATTACGATGCGCAGATTGAAATCGAATGTGCGCACTGCAACCAGCTCACGAGCTTCTGGATAGCCGGATGGAACAGGGCCACGCGGGCCGGCGCGAAATATATCAGCCTGTCGCTGCGACCCAAAAAGGTGGGGGAGCATGGGCGGACGGGCGCCGCGCCGGCT